>NZ_LGDG01000220.1 GCF_001279775.1 Streptomyces sp. MMG1533
CCCCGGCGCCACACCACGCACCCGCTCCACCACCTGCCGCAAATGCTCCGGCGTCGTCCCGCAACAACCACCGATCAACGACAGACCGTACTCACGGACAAACGTCTCCTGCGCATCCGCCAGTTCGGGGGCCGTCAGCGGGTAGTGGGCGCCGTCCTTGCCGAGGACCGGCAGGCCCGCGTTCGGCATGCAGGACAGGGGGACACGGGAGTGGCGGGCCAGGTAGCGGAGGTGCTCACTCATCTCGGCGGGACCGGTGGCGCAGTTGAGGCCGATCATGTCGAT
Source organism: Streptomyces sp. MMG1533 (assembly GCF_001279775.1). Taxonomy (GTDB): domain Bacteria; phylum Actinomycetota; class Actinomycetes; order Streptomycetales; family Streptomycetaceae; genus Streptomyces. The sequence goes on from NZ_LGDG01000220.1 coordinate 286, forward strand.
GCCGAGCGGCTCCAGCGCGGTCAGCGCGGCGCCGATCTCCGAACCCAGCAGCATCGTGCCGGTCGTCTCGACGGTCACCGAGACGATCAGCGGGCGGTCCTCGCCGAGGGTGTCGAGGGCGCGGCGGGCGCCCAGGACGGCGGCCTTGGTCTGCAGCAGGTCCTGCGTGGTCTCGACGAGAAGCGCGTCGGCGCCGCCCGCGATCATGCCCTCGGCGTTCTGCTGGTAGGCGTCGCGCAGGGTGGTGTAGGGGGCGTGGCCCAGCGTGGGGAGCTTGGTACCGGGGCCCATGGAGCCCAGCACCCAGCGCTGCTGCCCGGTCGAGGCGGTGAACTCGTCGGCGACCTCGCGGGCGATCCGGGCACCCGCCTCGGACAGCTCGACGACGCGGTCGGCGATGTCGTACTCGCCGAGTGCGGCGTGGTTCGCGCCGAAGGTGTTCGTCTCGACGCAGTCGACGCCCACGGCGAAGTACGCCTCGTGGACGGAGCGGACGATGTCCGGGCGGGTCAGGTTCAGGATCTCGTTGCAGCCCTCGAGATTCTCGAAGTCCTCCAACGTGGG
>NZ_LGDG01000221.1 GCF_001279775.1 Streptomyces sp. MMG1533
GACCACCACACGGGAGGAGAGCGCGTCTCGGAGTGCGGACACACGGGCCCGGCTGTCGGCGGAAGGGGTCGGCGGCACAGAGGCCATGAAAAGGGCTCCTTCGAGTGCGACGGCTGTCGGCTTAGCTACCGGAGGACCGGCGTGCTCGATGCAACGGTACTCGCCACCCCTATCGGTGTCGCCAAGGAGATCTGATGCGATCAACGGCGGCTGATGCGCCTGGCGCTGATGAGGGTGAGGATGCCGAGGCCGACGAGGGTGCCGGCAGCGCCGATCAGTTCTGCGGTCGTGTGCATGGAACCTCCAGCGGGCGGCAGTGGCCGAGGAAACGGGCGGGGATTAGTCATATAGGCACGAGGACCTGAAGGCTGCGGAATCCGTAGCCGGACCGTCGCCCGATTTCACCCGGAGAGCAGACAGGTCGCAGAAGTGGGGTGGCGGGTGGGCGGCCTTGCGTTCGAACGCCTACGATCCTCTGTTGTGTCCAAACTGACCGACGTGCCCAAACGGATCCTGATCGGGCGCGCACTGCGCAGTGATCGGCTCGGCGAAACGCTCCTGCCGAAGCGCATCGCACTGCCCGTCTTCGCCTCCGACCCGCTGTCCTCCGTGGCGTACGCGCCGGGAGAGGTGCTGCTGGTCCTCTCCATCGCGGGTGTGTCGGCGTACCACTTCAGCCCCTGGATCGCCGTCGCGGTCGTCGTGCTGATGTTCACGGTGGTCGCCTCCTACCGGCAGAACGTGCACGCGTACCCGAGCGGCGGCGGCGACTACGAGGTCGCCAACACCAACCTCGGGCCCAAGGCGGGCCTCACGGTCGCCAGCGCCCTGCTCGTCGACTACGTCCTCACCGTCGCCGTGTCGATCGCCTCCGGTATCGAGAACCTCGGCTCCGCGGTCCCCTTCGTGGTCGAACACAAGGTGCTGTGCGCGATCGCCGTGATCGTGCTGCTGACGCTGATGAACCTGCGCGGGGTCAAGGAGTCGGGCTCCCTGTTCGCGATTCCGACGTACGTCTTCGTCGCGGGCGTCTTCATCATGATCGTGTGGGGTGCGTTCCGCGGGCTGGTCCTCGACGACACCATGCGGGCGCCGACGGCGGACTACGAGATCAAGCCCGAACACCAGGGCCTGGCCGGCTTCGCCCTGGTCTTCCTGCTGCTGCGCGCCTTCTCCTCCGGCTGTGCCGCGCTGACCGGTGTCGAGGCGATCTCCAACGGCGTCCCGGCCTTCCGCAAGCCGAAGTCGAAGAACGCGGCGACCACGCTCGCGGCCATGGGCCTGCTCGCCGTCACCATGTTCTGCGGGATCATCGCGCTGGCCATGACGACCAAGGTCCGCATGGCCGAGAACCCGGCGGTCGATCTCGTCCACAACGGCGTCGCGCTCGGCTCCGACTACGTGCAGAACCCGGTGATCTCGCAGGTCGCCGCGGCCGTCTTCGGCGAGGGCAGCTTCCTGTTCATCGTGCTCGCCGCGGCCACCGCGCTGGTGCTGTTCCTGGCCGCGAACACCGCGTACAACGGCTTCCCGCTGCTCGGCTCGATCCTCGCCCAGGACCGCTATCTGCCCCGCCAGCTGCACACCCGCGGCGACCGGCTCGCCTTCTCCAACGGCATCGTGCTCCTCGCCGGTGCGGCCGTACTGCTGGTGTGGATCTACGGCGCCGACTCGACGCGGCTGATCCAGCTCTACATCGTCGGCGTGTTCGTGTCCTTCACGCTCAGCCAGACCGGCATGGTCCGCCACTGGAACCGCCACCTGGCCGCGGAGAAGGACCAGGCCAAGCGCCGCCACATGGTCCGCTCCCGCGCGATCAACACCTTCGGCGCCTTCTTCACGGGCCTGGTGCTGGTCGTCGTCCTGGGCACCAAGTTCACGCACGGCGCCTGGGTCGCGCTGCTCGGCATGGTGATCTTCTACGCGACGATGACGGCCATCCGTAAGCACTACGACCGGGTCGCCGAGGAGATCGCCGCTCCCGAGGGCCCGAGCGACGACAGCGTACGGCCGTCCCGCGTGCACTCGGTCGTGCTGATCTCCAAGATCCACCGGCCGACGCTGCGGGCACTGGCGTACGCCAAGCTGCTGCGCTCGGACACCCTGGAGGCGCTCAGCGTCAACGTGGACCCGGCCGAGACCAAGGCATTGCGCGAGGAGTGGGAGCGGCGCGGGATCGACGTACCGCTGAAGGTCCTCGACTCGCCGTACCGCGAGGTCACGCGGCCGGTCATCGAGTACGTGAAGAGCCTGCGCAAGGAGTCGCCGCGCGACGCGGTGTCCGTGATCATCCCCGAGTACGTGGTCGGCCACTGGTACGAGCACCTGCTGCACAACCAGAGCGCGCTCAGGCTCAAGGGCCGGCTGCTGTTCACGCCCGGCGTGATGGTGACCTCGGTGCCCTACCAGCTCCAGTCCTCCGAGGCGGCGAAGATCCGGGCACGCAAGCGGCAGGAATGGAGCGCGCCGGGTGCGGTGCGGCGCGGGCCGGCGGAGGAGCGGACGAAGGAGTCGTCGACACCGACGTAGACTGGTGGGCTGTTGTCCGGCCGCCCCACCTTCTTTCCACCCCCTTTCGCATCTGGAGTCACCCCGCCATGCAGGCAGAACCGAAGAAAACGCAGGCGGCGTCGCTCGTGGGGGAGGAGTACGAGGTCGAGGTCGGCCCCGTCGCCCACGGCGGGCACTGCATCGCCCGTACCGACGAGGGTCAGGTGCTGTTCGTCCGGCACACGCTGCCCGGCGAGCGGGTCGTGGCGCGGGTGACCGACGGCGAGGAGGGGGCCAGGTTCCTTCGTGCGGACGCGGTTTCGGTCCTGTCCGCGTCCAAGGACCGCATCGAGGCGCCCTGCCCGTACGCCGGTCCCGGCCGCTGCGGCGGCTGCGACTGGCAGCACGCCAAGCCGGGCGCTCAGCGCCGCCTCAAGGGCGAGGTCGTCGCCGAGCAGCTGCAGCGGCTCGCCGGGCTCACGCCCGAGGAGGCCGGCTGGGACGGCACGGTGTTGCCGGCCGAGGGCGACAAGCTTCCGGCGGGCCAGGTTCCGCAGTGGCGGACGCGCGTGCAGTACGCGGTGACCCCTGACGGTCAGGCGGGGCTGCGGCGGCACCGCTCGCACGAGGTCGAGCCGATCGACCACTGCATGATCGCCGCCGAGAGCGTCAGCGAGCTGGGCATCGAGAAGCGCGACTGGACGGGCATGGAGTCCGTCGAGGCCATCGGCGCGACGGGTTCCCAGGATCGTCAGGTGATCCTGACGCCGCGACCGGGCGCCCGCCTGCCGCTGGTCGAGCTGGACAAGCCGGTCTCGGTGATGCGGGTCGAGGAGAAGGACGGCGGCGTCCACCGCGTCCACGGCCGCCCCTTCGTCCGCGAGCGCGCGGACGGCCGTACCCACCGCGTCGGCAGCGGAGGCTTCTGGCAGGTCCACCCGAAGGCCGCGGACACCCTCGTCACGGCCGTCATGCAGGGCCTGCTGCCCCGCAAGGGCGAGATGGCGCTGGACCTGTACTGCGGTGTGGGCTTGTTCGCGGGGGCATTGGCCGACCGGCTCGGCGACCAGGGCGCGGTCCTCGGAATCGAGTCCGGCAAGCGCGCGGTCGAGGACGCCCGGCACAACCTCGCCGACTTCGACCGCGTCCGCATCGAGCAGGGCAAGGTGGAGTCGGTCCTGCCCCGCACGGGGATCACCGAGGTCGACCTGATCGTCCTGGACCCGCCCCGGGCGGGCGCCGGCCGGAAGACCGTCGAGCACATCGCGTCGCTCGACGCGCGCAGGATCGCCTACGTCGCCTGCGATCCGGCGGCGCTGGCGCGGGACCTGGGGTACTTCCGGGACGGGGGGTACCGGGTGCGGACGTTGCGGGTGTTCGATCTGTTTCCGATGACGCATCACATGGAGTGCGTGGCGATTCTGGAGCCTGCGAACAAGGCCGCCTGACCTGCGGTTTTATGTTCCGAGTGGTTCGCTCGACCTGTTTCCCTCCGCGAAGCGGGTCAAGCAGACAGCCTCACCAGTACAAGTCGCTGACCTGCGGTTTCAGAGTGCGGCGGCGGTCTGCCGACCGCCGGTGCCGGATGCTGTTCGTACTTCTTGACGCTCGAGTGACGCTCAGATGGGAAGCCCGGCACAGAGGCACGATCTGTGGTGCGCAGGTCGAAGGAGATCCGGAACCCCTTGACGTGCTGGCTTCGCGCCTGTCTTTGCCGACGGCGGCGCGGGTGAGTTCGAAGCCGTCCACCCTGACCTGTGGTTCCCTGGTCTCCCATGTCTGCTTGCACTTCTCGGGTTCAGAGTGTGAGCAGGCTTCGCAACGTGAGACTGATGCCTACGGTGAGGACGGCGAGAGCGGTGAGGACCGTCGCGTAGCGGGTGTATCGGCGCAGGGAGGGCAGGCGGCGTTCACTCAAAGCGGCGAGTCGGCTTCCGCCGCCGGAGAGCAGCAGGCCGGCGGCGGTCAGGGTGAGGGCCATGCCGACGCCGTAGCCGACGACGAGCAGGACGCCGAAGGATGTCCGGCTCAGTGCGATGGCGCCCAGCAGGACGACCAGGGCCGAGGGGCTGGGCACCAGACCGGCCGCGAGTCCTACGCCGAGGAGCGCGGAGAGGCCGGTCCGGCGCGGCGTCCCCGCCTCACGGGAGTCGGTCTCGTGCGCGTGGTCTTCGTGGCTGTGTGAGGGTTCGGTCGCGCGCCGGTTCTCATGACCGTGGGGGTGGTCATGAGGGTGACCGTGCACGTCAGTGGGCTCCCGTGTCTCGCTGTCTGTGTGCCCATGGCTGTGTCCGTGGTGCCAGTGTGCCGGGGGCCGCCCCGTCCGCAGGGCCCGTACCGCCGTCACCGTCAGCACCATCCCCAGCACCGCGATCACCGCACCGCTGACTGCCCCCAGCCATCCCAGCAGTCGCTCCCCGACGAATCCGCCGCCCGCGGTAAGGATCAGGCCCATGGCCAGGACCCCGGCGGTGTGGGTGGCCGTGACCGTCGTCCCGACCGCGAGAGCGGCGCGGACGCCGCCTTGCCGGCGGGCCAGGCAGGCGGCGACGACGAGTTTGGCGTGCCCGGGCAGTGCCGCGTGGCCCGCGCCCAGGAGCAGGGTCAGCAGGACGGCGAGGAGACCTACCGGCGGAGTGAGGTCCCGGCCCGCGGTCAAATCGGTGAGCCGGCGCTCCAGCGCCGGAAAGAGCACGGTGCCCCGGTCCACAGCCTGAACTACTGGTGTCTCGTCCGGTTTCACCGGCCGGGGGGCACCCGGAGCGGCCCCGCCCGGCCCCGGCTGCGTGCGCAGTTCGGCCTTGACCACATCGAGCGGCTGCTCGTCCCCGTCTCGCGGGTAGTGGCGCAGCACATCGCTCGGACTCTTCGAGGGAACCGACGAACCGGCCAGCCGTAAGCGGTCGCCCGGGACAGCGGTGATCTCCTTCCAGCCGGTCCGTGTCACATCCGCCCCCGAGACGAAGGCGACGTCGGCGGGCCGGGAGAGATCGGCGTCGGCCCGCAGGGTGCAGGCCAGCCGGGCGACGGGGACTCCCGCGGCCCCTTTCCCGTACGTCAGCGTGGAGTGGCCCACCTGCCAGGCGAGGCGCTCGCCGCCCACCGAAATGTGGGTGCGGTCGGCGAGTTGCGCACATCGCTCGGCTGCCCGGTGCGCCGCTTCGGCTGGTGAGATCGCTGCGTCGCGGTCGGTGTCCGTCGCCTCTTCGTCCTGCGCGGTGGGGATCTCCGCGCTGTCGACGACGGCGGTGTCCTCGATCCGGTCGTGCGACAAGCGCAGTCCGTCGTGGTGGTTGACGCTGAAGTTGCCCAGCGGGTGGGCTTGAGCCGTCGGTGCGGCGCTCAGGCCGAACAGCACGAGCAGGGGTGCCGCGACGACGGCCGCGCGGCATGGAAGCTTCATCGACTACCCGTCTCCGTCGGGTCGGTGCAGGAAGAGGTGTGGGTTCAGGGCGACGGCCTCGCTCAGATGACGGGATCCCTCGGGCATCGCCAGAGCCCGCTCGACAGTGCCCCGGTGGTAGCGGAACAGCGCGTTCTTCCAGCCGGTTGCGGCTGCCCGGCGTGCGTAGGCGAGGGCCTCGGTGTCCTGCCCCGCGCGGTGCAGCGCCCACCCGAGCGCATCGGCGACGATGACGCCCCGAGCGTGCTTCCACTCCCTGCGCCCGAGTTCCACCGCGACCTTCGGGTCGTCGTGATCAGCCGCATAGAGGATGAGATACGGGTCGACGGGACCGCCGTCCGCACGGACCATCCGTACCTGTGCCGACAAGGCGGCCCGTTCGCTCCCCTGGCGGGCGTCCCCGGTCGCACGTCGAAGCTCCAGCGTCTCCAGCAGGAACTGCGGCAACGGCGTCCGCTCGACGAGCCGCGTGTACAGGCCGAGTGCCCTGCCGGTCTGCCCCCGTGCGGCGGCCACCCGGGCGATTCCGGCCTGCCCGTACGGATGGTCCGCTGCGGCGGCCAGGGCGCGCCGGTAGTGCCGTTCCGCCTGGTCCACCTTGCCCCGGGACCAGGCCAGGTCGCCCAGGCGGGCCTCGGCGAAGCCCCGTTCGTCCTGGGTGACCGCGCTGTCCACGGCTCGCTGGAGCGCGATGGCGGCGTCCTCGGGCCTTCCGCCGGTCTCCAGGTCGTAGGCGGCTCTGCTGTAGGCGGCCGTGGCCGGAGCGATGTCGAGCATCCGCTGTACGGCTGCCCGCGCCTGTGGATAGTTCCCGAGCTGGATCTCGGCGTCCGCCAGCACGGCGTACCCGTCCGGCCGGTCGGGTGCCATCCGGGTGGCGCGCAGCCCGTACTCGCGCCCCTTCGCGAACTCGTGCCGGGCGTTGGCGAGCAACCCCCGCCCAGCCACGGCCCCGTAGTTGTCCGTGGCGTCGAGGGCGAGGGAGCGGCGCAGGGCCCTCTCGGCGGCGTCGAGCCGGCCCGCGTCGAGGGAGGTGCGGGCCTGTTCGATTTCGGCGCGGGCCAGGCCGGACCAGGCGGCCGGGTCGTCGGGGTATGCCTCCGTCGCCTTGCGGGCGGCTACGACAGGGCTGACGCCGGCGCTGTGGGCGCCCGCGGGGGCGGCGGTGGCCTGGGGCCGGGAGGTGTCAGGACCGAGATACAGAAGTCCTGCCACACACCCGGCCACGGCCACCGCCGCGCCCCCGGCGGTGATCAGACGCCTCACGGGCCTGCGTGCGGGAGATTGAGGTACGGGAAGACGGCCTGGGCGTCGGCGGGCTCCAGACCGACGACCGGCTGCGGGAGCAGCCCCGCGGCGGACGGCCCGGCGGGCTCGCCCTCCAGCATCCGGATCAGCGGCCCGTCGATGTTGTCGTTGAGCCGCCGCCCGTTCGGGAAGCCCTGGAGGTCCCCGTCGAGGACACCGTGCGCTTTCGGGCTGGCGGTGACGGGGGTGCTGAGGTTCAGGCGCAGTTGCTCGGCGAGCACGATGCGGCTCGGGTCGGCGTCGGCGTTCATCGTGTGGGTGTTGAGGTCGAAGCCGAACGCGGCTCCGTTGTCCTTACCGATGCCCTTCATGAACAGGGCCTGGATGTCGTGGCGCGGGGTCGCCGGTGCTTTGCGGCCCTGTGCCCTCTCGATCCGGTGCGGCGGTACGGGGTCGAGGGTGGCGGCCAGGAAGTCACTCTCCAGGTGGTCGTCCTTCGGTGCGCGGGCCTGGAGCCGGTCCTCGGGCCCCCCGGGCCTGGCCAGCCCGATGGTGGAGCCGAACAGCGCGAACGCGACGTGCGGCATGCCGTGCCGGGAGACCTGCCGGAAGGTGGGGGCCTGCGCCGAGAGACTGCGCTCCAGGTTCGCGCCCTGCCGGGAGACGGACGCCCACACGCCGACGACCGGGTTGCGCTTCGGGTCGCCGTTCAGGGCGATTTCGCTCTTGGGCACTTGCAGGACCAGGCTGTTCACGTTCAGCGCCGACAGAGGCTGGGCATCGGGCAGCCATCCCGGTACCGGGCCGCGGGTGCCGACCGTGTACAGGCCGAAGACCTGGGTGTCGGCTTTGAACGACTCCGCCGCCTGCGTGGCCACGGTCCGGCCGCCGCCAGGGAGTTGGCGGATCGCCTGTGTCCGCAACTTGCCGTAGTCGGGCATCAGAGCCCGGCCGGTGTTGGTGGGGGAGGCAATCGCGTCCTTCAGCAGCGTCTGGCTGACGCCGCCCGCCTTGACCTTCTCCAGGGTGTACTTCTGGCGTACCCCGAGCGACCGGTCGTCGAGCGAGTTCACCGGCAGGGGCCCGACCTTCGGCCCTGTCCCGAACGGCCTGCGGTCCTCGTCCCTGAAGGTCCAGCGGTAGGTGGTGTCGGGCGCCCCGTCACCATCGGCGTCCGCGTGGATCTCGTACCGGGCACCGGTCGCGAACGGGAAGTCCACCAGCGCGTTGGCCGCGGTACCGGGCACTTGGAAGGGGCGGACGTTCGCGATGAGCGTGACCATGTCCGCGTTGTCCGGGCTGGTGAAGGCGTACACGTCGGTCAGGTCCGCCGGGGAGTCGAGCACGGTCGACGGGGCATCGATGTGCCCGCCCGCCTCGCTGGTGCCCGTGAACTGCCCGGACAGGGCAGCGGCGGTGAATGCGGCAGTGGTGACGGCCAGGACAGCGAGCCGCCGACGGGACAGTGGGTTGATTCCAGACGTTTTGGGGGTTCCCGGCACGCGTGTCTCCAGGGCTGTGGGTGGGGGTCGCTCCAGCCAACAGCGCATGTGATCTTGGCGCGACCGTTACTCATCGCAGACCACTCGTCGCGTGACTCTTTTCGCCCGGACGGGCTAACAAGCCGCCCTCACGGTCGCAAAGCCATGCATCGATGGGCATACTCGCCGCTGCGTCGATCTTCGTCCGCGTCGTTGCCCCGACGTCGAACTGGGCCTCTCCACCCCACTGTTGGGCCTATCCAGGAAGGGTTCCGACGCCTTCACTCCCCTCACAGACTGGAAACGCTTATGCGCATGCACGCGCTCCGCCGTCTCACCGTCCTCGCCGCCGTGGCCGCGCTCTCCCTACCGCTCGGCCTGGCCTCGCCCGGAGCGGCCGCCCAGCAGCCGACCAGCGCCACCAGGACGGCAGCCGCCGCCGAGCCGCTGCCGGGCGCCTACATCTCCCCGTGGGGCGATGCGCAGGTGGAGATTGGTGACGAGACTCTCGCCTGGATGGAGCGCGAGGGCATCACTATGGAGGCCATCAGCCCGTTCGTCATGGACGCCGACGGCCGGGGCTTCAGCATGCCGATCGGTTCAACGGCCGGTGACGGCCTCGACTCCAAGGGCCGTATCTTCTACCCCGGCGGCCTCAAGATCCAGCACCAAGGATCCGGCAAGACGATCACCCTGAAGTCCACGTTCATTCGCGTCATGCCGACGCCCGCCTACTCCGCAGGCGTGTCGATCGACGGCAAGGCGCTCCTTGAAGAAGTAGTGATCGCCGAGTCCACCTACGGCGAGGTCATGGCCGGCGCCCGCCCGAGCGCCACAGGCTTCCGCATCAAGAAGGCCCCGTTCTACGTCACCCAGCAAGCCGCAAACCTCTTCGCGGCCGCCACCGGAGCCACAGCCCCGCGCGCCGGCAGCCTCTTCGGCACGCTCACGCCCAACTTCGACTACGTCCCGGGCACGGCGAAGCCGCCGACGGTCCCGACCCTTCCGTAGCTTCCGCGCACTACCGGAAGGCCAGGCCGACGCCCGGCACGCGCCCGGCTCCTGGCTCTTCGGGCCGTCACTCTTCTGCCTCAACCATCTGCTCGGCAGGAGGGGCCGGCGCGGAGGCAGCCGGCAGGGCGTCAGGGGCGGAGGCGGACACCCGGCGGGCGCCGCTCGCCGCCGGAAACGGTGCCTCCGCCGCGGCCGCCGAGCCCGGGCTGCCGGCCATGCAGTCGGCTGGCAACGGCCTGTTCGGTGCCGCCGAGGTGAACGTCGTGGCCCCGAACACCTATGTCCTGCGGGCTTGTTCTGTCCGTCGCGACCCACGGGCGCCCGCGGTCCGCGCGGGCGGCGGTGGGTGCCCCTGTCGAACTGAAGCAGGTGACGTCGCGCACTGTGCCCCGCCGCCGCGCGCGGTGCGAGAGGGCGCAGGGGCGGGTGCCGCGTCACCGCTCCCGCCGCGGTCGTCGGCCTGACCCTCGCCATCGAGGTCACGCACGCACATACGGCCCGTCGCACCACGTCGTCCCGCACCTGGCCGCCCCGATAGAGGCGTGTCGGCTCACGGCCGCCCGAACCGGGGATGACGCACGCCTTCGAACGCGTGGGGGGATGCGCTCCGGGTGATGCGGGCGCCGAGCCCCGCGGACGGCAACTCGCCCACGCAAGGGGCCGTACCGGAGGAATCCGATACGGCCCCTTGGCCATTTACGGCGGGCGCACGGGGCCCGGGGCCCAGGGCACCTACTGGGCGGCGGTGCCGTCCTTGCGGACCAGCCGGTCGTAGGCCTCTTCGAGCCTGGCCGCGATCTGCTCGACGCCGATGGAGTCAAGGCCCTTCTGCCCCGCCACGGCGGCCTTCGCCGCCGACGACGCAGAGTCGAACAGGGCCCAGGAGTCGGCCGTGTAGTCCGCCTGTGCCGGACTTCCGACCTTCTCCAGGCCGTCCCGGATCGGTGTCGTGTCCACCGTGTCGGCCACTCTGTCGACGTCACCGGAGAGGGCGTTGAACGCGTCGAGAACGATCTTTCCGGACTTGAGGACGAACCTCGCCGTGTGCGGGCCGTCGGGCAGACCGCGCAGCGCGTACGTCGCGAGGCGCTTGTCGGTCGCGGCCGTCTTCACGTCCCGTGCGATCAGCTTTCCGTCGACGTGGACGTCGAGGACGGCGGTGCCGTTGTTGCCGCCGATGACGTCGATGCCCGTGCCCCTGAACGGGACGGTGAACGACGCGCCGGCGGTCGTGCTGGTCGATGTCGACCGGTACCAGTCCATCGCGTCGCCGAGGGCGGCGTTCCTGTTCCACGTGCCGTCGTAGGTGACCGAGCCGTCCATGTTGTCGAGCTGCGCGCGGGCATAGGGCGTGTACCCGTCGATCTTCTCGACCTTCAGGTTGTCGAACGCCGTCTTGTGGAAGTCCGTTCCGAGCTTGACGCGGCCTTCGGTCTGCGGAGTCGGGTCCTGGTACGTGAAGACGGCCTTGCCGTCGATGTAGGTCGTGATCGTCGAGCCCTTCGCCTCGACGGCGAGGCGGTAGCTGTCGGATGCGGCGACCGTTCCCGACGTGACGGCCTTCCCGTATTCGTAGAACGTCCAGGCGCCGGTCGGCGCGATGCGCACGTTGTAGGCGGCGTCGCTGATCGCCATGCCCTTCTGCTGACGGACACCCAGGGCGGCGAGTCCGCCGTCCGGGTCCGGGAACGAGACGTCGACCGTGGCCCGGTAGTTCTCCCAGCGGAAGTCGCCGACCGTCGTGTTCGGGGTGTTGCGGTTCCAGGCGCCGGTGTCCTTCATGGACTGGTCCATGTACTGGTACAGGACGTTGTTGCCGCTCGCGTCCTCACCGACCTCCCAGGCGCCGGTCTGGTCGACCATGTAGCGAGGCTGGTCGCCGCGCGACCTCAGGTAGGACTGGGACGCCTTGTGCGCGCCGTTGCCGGTGCCGACCCGGACCCTTCCCTCCTCCTCGTACCCGAAGTCGTCGGCGTACAGGACGTTGTCACGGGTGTTGTGCTTCTTGCCGGTCGCGTCGGTGTCCAGCACCGTGCGGTCCCCCGACTCGGGCAGGCGTTGCTTCGTCGCCTTGTCGTGGCTCTTGTCGAGGGTCGTCAAGGTCACGATCGACCTCGGCCTGACCGTGTAGGTGTAGTAACCGTCGCCGACGGGCTGGATCTCGTCGACGAGGCGCTTGAAGTTCGCGTCGTAGGGCCGGCCCGCGTCCGGTCCGCGCGTTTCCCAGATCTCCATGGTCGGGTCGGAACCGAGTCGCATGTTCTCGGCCTTGATCCGGTAGGTCTTGGGCTGGTCGCTGTCGTTGACGACGATCGTCGAGAAGTCCTTCTTACGGGGATCCGCGAGCGTCATGTAGCTGGGGGCCCCGTTGGAGCCGTCGAGGTTGACGGTGCCGCTCACCCCGCTGTAACTGGCCTCCGGCACGGTGCGCCAGATGCCCGCCGTGTTCGTGTCGTCCTCCCAGCCGGTCTTCGCGAACTGGGTGAAGTGCTGCATCACATAGAGGGCCGCGTCGTAGTGGAGGTAGCCCGACCACGGGTCACGCGCGCTGACGAGTTCCTTGTGGCTGTACTGCGCGCCTTCGTAGAAGGAGCCGATCGCCGGCTGGAAGATGTAGTGCGTGCGCTTGGAGTTGGCGTAGCTCTTGACCTGACGATTCGCGAGATCGAGGGCGCTTTGGACGCCGCCGATGCCGGTGCTCGTTCCGTTCGGGCCCTCGGTGTTGTTGACGCGGTAGTCGGTGTAGCCGAAGGAGGCGGTTCCCTCGCTGTACCAGACTTCCTTGTCCTCGTCGTACTTGTTCTCACCGGTCGCCAGCCTGGTGTACGGCAGGTAGGTGTCGCTGCCGGCGGCCCCGTCGTGCCGGTCCTCGGTGGTGTAGTGGTAGCCGACCGCGTCGACGATGCCGAAGAGCTCCGCGTCGCTGAGAACTGACGGCCCCATGTTGAGGGTGTCGTTCTCGTCGGAGGCGATGATCTTGATGCTGTGGTAGGCCTTCTCGGCCTGCTCCCGCTTTTCTGCCGGGATGCCGTAGCGGGAGTCAGTGAAGTCCGTGTCGGTCAGAATCGCGTTCTTGTACCACTTGATGAAGGCCTCGTTCGGATCCCGCGTCTCGTTCGTGTCGGGGTCGACGTAGTCGACCATGTACCCGTATTTCTCGTAGGCGTCGAGGATCGTCTCCTTGTACCACTTGTACATCTCGTCCGCGCCGGTGCCCTTGTTCCATTGGTTCTGCACCCATTGGGGCATGACCCAGCGGAGAATCGAGACCTTGAGCTTCGGGTTGACCGTCTTGGCGTCCGCTGCCAGTTGGAAGCCCGGGGAACGCGACGCGTCCGCGAGTTCGTCCGCTGTGCGCATGGTCGCCGGATCGGAACCGGTCGACGTGTTGGTGTCCGAACCCATCTCGACCTTGACATGGTTGATCAGGGGGTTCTTTCCACCGAACAGCACTCGGACGAGCTGCCAGTACCGGGCGGGATGCTCCGCCTTGTAGTCCATCAGCAGGTTGCTCGTGCTGTTGCAGCTGAGCACGCCGAGGCCCTTGTACGTCAAACCGTTCACGTTGTCGGCGCGAACGTCGTCCCCGTTGACCACGACCTCCACGGGGTCGTCCGCGGTGTGGGCGGCCGGCGCGGTGACCACTCCGGCCGCGAGTGCCATCGCGGTTGCCGCGGCAAGCGACAGCCAACCGAGTCTTCGCTGTGTGCCCATACCGCTTCGACTCCTTCTTCTCGTGGTGCGTACCGACGCCCAGACGTTCGAGATACCGAAAGATGTCCGTAATACCGGGAGGACCGTAGGTGGTAAGCGGTTTCTACGTCAATCCCTGTGCACGGCATGGCAATTGAGGTCCACTGGACGCCTTTGCCGACTGGGGAGCGCAGGACGCGGAGGGTGGCCGTTGCGGGAGACTGCGGCACTCGGGGAGTGGGACGGAAACGCCTGAATTTCACCCGGCTCTCCTTGTCCGAGGACGCTGCTTCGTCGAGCCCGTCGACGGGGGAGGCAAGGCCAAGTGGAGCAGCGCCGGGTTCGGCCCGGCGGGTTCCCATGAGCTGACGCGCGCCGAACGCCGGGTACTGCTGGGCGAGGACCCGCCCGTGCGGATGACGGGGCGGGCGGCTGCCGCCCTGCGCCAGGCAGGCGAGGAGTACCTGGAGCGGGTACACCCCGGAGGCACCCTGATCATTCAGGACACGGGCGGCCACCTGCGCTGGTGGACCTGGGCGGGCCATCGCACGAACGCCACACCTGCCGCGACCCTCGGCACGGTCGCCGTGCCGGGGCAGCACGTCAACGACCGTTGGATCCGACTGCCAGATGGGCGTGTCAGGTAGGCGTGTCAGATATACGCGTGTCAGGCAGGCCCGGTCTGCCGCGGGGGCAGACGCCACAGAATGGCGGCCGGCCGGTGGCTCCGCGGTGTCGGCGAGCAGGTCTTCGGAGGGTCCACGGGCCACTTGGGGTTCCGGCGCCGAATCGGGCGCCGGGCGGGTTCGTCCTTCACCGCGACTGTCAGGTGTGCGGGGGTGTCGCGGTAGCCGTCCCGGGCCGGTGGAGTGGTGTGGCCGGTGGGTCATCGATGGGTGCCCGTCGCGGGCACGGCGGTACCTGTCCGACGCGCGGGGCCGCCGGCAGGTCCGACAAGCTCCATGGAAAGCGCGTCGACATTCTCAGGCAGGGCCGTTCGGCCCTTGTTGCCGGTTGCACGTACTGACTTCACTGATCCCGCGGTCCCGCCCGTGCCGTGGCGCTTTGGATCCCGCCTGTGGACGTGGTCTTGCGGACCGCTCATGGGCGAGACGGGCGGGGCCGTCCAGTGCGAGGACGAACGGCAGAGCGAGAGCACCGTAGGACCGGGAGGTGAGCGGAGAGATGATCGTGGCGGTCGGGCACGCCGACCTCACTTCGCAGACGCTGAAGCTGGTGGAGGCCGAGTTGCGGGCGGTGCTGGAGCGCATCCCCGATCGGGCGCCGGGGGTGGTGCGCGTGGGGGCCGGGGTGCCGGTGGTGTTCGGCCGGGCGGTGCGGGCGGCGGGTCGGGAACTCGTCGTGGTGATCCCCACGCAGGGGATGGTGCCGGCGTTGCTGCCGCAGCGTGACCGGGTGGCGACCGGTGAGGTGCTGGTCCTCGCCCAGCAGGTGCGTCTGCTGGCGTACGACCCGGCGGACCGGGACGCGTGTGTCGGCGAGGACGAGCGGTTGATCGCGGGATGTCGGCAGCTGCTGGCCGTGTGGGACGGCTCGCCGTCCAACGGCCGTGATGTCACAGCGCATCTGGTGGCATACGCCCGCGCCCACGGCGTTCCGGTCGAGGTCGTGTGGCCGCAGGGGGCCGCCCGCGAGGCCGTACCCGGCGTACCGGAGCCGGACATCGGCCGTGCGCCGCGCGGCAGCAGCGACGTATCGACCGCTGTGGGCCCGTGTCCCACCCCGAACACGGGCAAGGCGGAACAACCCCGATGACCAGCACGACCGTGCACCATCTCACCACCGGGACTCAGAGGGACTGAGGTGAGCGGGAGACCGCGTCGGTGGGCGCGACCGGCGCCGGGCGGGCTTTCGCCTGGCTGCTGATCGTGTCCGGCGCCCTCGGCATCCTTGCCTCCTTCGGCATCACCATCGACGAGTTCCAGCTCCTTGAGGACCCAGACTCCTCGCCCTCGTGCGACCTCAGCCCGCACTGCTGGCCGGGCCCGCTTCCGCCGCTGGTTCTGGCTCGGGCTGAACGCCGGCACGCTGTTCGGCGCGGGGTTCTGTATGTGGCTGATGACGCAGGCGCTGTACGAGATCGGCGCGCTGTGTCTCTGGTGCTGCCTGGCATGGGCGGCCACCGTCGCGATGTTTCTGGTAGGTCACCCGTGCACAACCTGCGGCACGGGATCATCCGTGCGCCCCGCGCCCTGGTGGCCGGGGTGCTGGAGTTCCACTGGGCGGCGCCGGTCACCTGGTACCCGAGCATCGTGATGCTGATCGCCACCCTTTCCGGGACTACTGGCAGACCCTGCTCTGAGCCGGCGGTTCCCCGCACGGCCGCGCTCGGCGGGTGGGCGGGCGCGGAGGCTCGTAGGCCCGCGACCGGGAGCACGCCACCCGGTCGCGGGCCTGGGGCGCCCCCGACGCCCCAGGCCGGGTGATGACGCCGTCGCGGGAACGTGTGAGCGGTGGCATCACTTGCCGGCCCGGGTTACCTGCCGTGTTCCGGCCCGTGCCGCTGCACCGCCTGGCCGGTGACGGACGCGCCGCCCGGCCGCCGCTCAGCCCTTCGTGGCCGCGCGCCGCGCCAGGATGGCGGTCCTGCGCTCGTCGAACCGGGTTGCCTGCGTGTCCAGCGAGCCGAGGAACTCGCCCAGCTCCTGCTGGGCCTTGAGTCCCTCGGGCCCGAGGCCGGTCAGGTGCAGGACCTTGAGGTGGCGCAGCACCGGCTGGAGGACGTCGTCGTGGTGGACGCGCAGGTTGTAGACGCCTCCGAGAGCGATCTCGACGGCGGCGCGCTCGAAGCCCGGCAGGCCGTGGCCGGGCATCCTGAAGCCGCTCACCACGTCGGCGACGGCGCGCAACGCCTGGTCGGGGGCGATCTCCAGGGCGGCCTTGAGCAGGTTGCGGTAGAAGACCATGTGCAGGTTCTCGTCGGTGGCGATGCGCGCCAGCAGACGGTCGCAGACCGGATCGCCCGAGCTGCGCCCGGTGTTGCGGTGCGAGATGCGGGTGGCCAGCTCCTGGAAGGCGACGTACGCCACGGTGTGCAGTGGCGAGTGCCGGTTGTCGGAGACGAATCCGGCGGACATGTGGGTCATGCGGGCCCGCTCCAGTGCCTCCGGGTCCACCGCACGGGACGCCACCAGGTAGTCCCGCATGACCATGGAGTGCCGGGCCTCCTCCGCGGTCCAGCGGTGCACCCAGGTGCCCCACGCGCCGTCGCGGCCGAACAGGGTGGCGATCTCGTGGTGGTAGCTCGGAAGGTTGTCCTCGGTGAGCAGGTTCACCACCATCGCGACCTTGCCCACTCCGGTCAGCGGCGACTGCTCCGGCGTCCAGGGCTCACCGCCCAGGACCCCGTCGAAGTCCCGTCCCCGGCTCCACGGGACGTACTCGTGGGGCATCCAGTCCTTGAACACGCTCAGGTGGCGGTTGAGTTCGCGCTCGACCACCTCCTCCAGCGCGTGGAGGAGCTGTGCGTCCGTCCATGTCGTGCGTCGGGTGGAACGGGACGGGGGGATGGTGGCCACGGGAAACCGGCCTTTCGCTGCGGGGACTGAACCTACGGTTCCGTAAGTTATGAGGCCGCGTGGTGGCTCCGCAGGGGCCGTTCGGCCCTACTGGCGCGTACGGACGCGACGTCGGCGCGCATCGAGTGCTCCGGCCTCGATCCCGTCCGGGGGGATCGGGAGTCCGCAGAGGGCGGATGCACGGATGCACCCGGTCGCCGCGCCAGGAAACCACCAGGTGGGCGGGCTCGACAGGTCGAACGTCCCGGTCGGCGGGGGCCGGACGGCGGTGGGGCGGCGGTGCGAAACTGACGCACCTTCCGGTTGCGCCTTCGGTGCTGTCGCTGTCGCTGTCGCTGTCGCTGTCGCCGTGGCCGTCCGCCCTGCCGTCCGTGTCCGCCGTGCGTCATCGTCCGGCCTGCGCGTGGCCGATGGGGAAGGCGCGTTCAGGTCTGTCCGGCACAAGCCGCACCCACTGCTTGGAAGAGCTCGCGAAGCTGCCCGGCGTACGGGTCTGACGGCGCGGCGTGCGACGACGTGGGCGTCACCGACTGCGTGGCGCGCGGGCAGCGCGCGGCCGACGGGATCGCCCGGGCCGCAGCTCTCCGACGCATGCTCTCGCGGCGGGGCGCGGCCCCCGATCGACCCGCCATTGAGGCTGTGAGTTGCACCACCGGGCGGGGACAGCCGGTGGTCGACCGATGCTCCGTACCGCATCGACCACCACACCTCCGACGCCCGCGAGGAGGGCGAGCGCGCGGAGCGGATCCACCAGCTCAGCGCCTGGCAGGAGCAGCCTCTGCACCACGAGGGAGCGGTGCCGAGCTCGCGCCGACCGAGGCGGTCACCCGCCTGCCCGAGAGGGTTCCCGGCGTCGTGTTCGACGAGGCGGCCCGCCAGTTCGAGAAGCGGGAGCCCACGCAGCTCGTCGCGCCGGTGTTCACGGTCAGGGTCTGGAACCGGACGAACGTCACCACCCGCAAGACGCCGGCACCGAGTAGGCGGCGCAGCCCGGGCCGCGCGGCTCGTAGGCTGGCTTCCGTGGAAGCACGTAAGCGCAGCGGCCTCGTCCCCTCGCCCGCCTCCCCTCTGCGGGTGTTCATCCTGGATGACCACGAG
Source organism: Streptomyces sp. MMG1533 (assembly GCF_001279775.1). Classification (GTDB taxonomy): domain Bacteria; phylum Actinomycetota; class Actinomycetes; order Streptomycetales; family Streptomycetaceae; genus Streptomyces. Next base: position 17,967 of record NZ_LGDG01000221.1, read on the forward strand.
GTGGTACGCCGGGGGGTGGCCGACCTGCTGGGAGCCGAGCCGGACATCGTGGTGGCCGGGGAAGCGGCGAGTGCCCGGGAGGCGCTCGCCCGGGTGCCCGCGGTCCGCCCGCATGTCGCGGTGCTGGATGTGCGCCTCGGCGAGGGCGAGAGCGGGGACCACGCGGGGGTCGAGGTGTGCCGGGAACTGCGGGCCCGGATGCCCGGGCTGGCCTGTCTGATGCTGACGTCGTTCGACGATGACGAGGCGCTGTTCGACGCCATCATGGCGGGCGCCGCCGGCTATGTGCTCAAGCGGATCGACGGCTCCGACCTGGTGGCCGCCGTCCGTACGGTGGCGGGCGGCGAGTCCATGCTGGATCCCCGGGCGGCCGCGCGGGTGATGGCGCGGTTGCGCGACCCCCGGCCGGAGCCCGAAGCCCCGTCCGTCTCACCGGAGCTGGAGCGGCTGTCGCCGCGCGAGCAGGAAATCCTGGAGCTGATCGGCGAGGGACTGACGAACCGTCAGATCGCCGAGCGGCTGTTCCTCGCGGAGAAGACGATCAAGAACCGGGTTTCGTCCATCCTGGCCAAGCTGGGGGTGGGTCGCCGCCTCCAAGCGGCGATGCTCGCCGAGCGGCTGCGGGAACAGCAGGGCTCCGGGCGGTAGACCGACGCCCGGTCAGTCGGCGGGCAGCGGCACCCGCCACACGAGCCGGGTGCCGCCCGCTGCCGGGGACTCGACGGTCAGGGTCCCGTCGTACTGCTCGGCGCGGGAGCGCAGGTCGGCCAGTCCGCCGGTGGGCCGGGCGTCGCCCATGCCCGCCCCGTCGTCCGTCACCGTGAGGGTGAGGACGTCCCCGGCCGTCGGCACGGTCAGGACGACCTCCGCCCGGCGGGCACGGGCGTGCCGGGCGGTATTGCTGAGGGCTTCGGCGGTCACCGCCAGGACGTGTTCGGCCACGTCGGCGGGGACGGCGGAGTCCACCGGTCCGTCGATCCGGAGGACCGGGCCGAAGCCGAGCGACCGGGCGGCCAGCCGGGCGGTCTCGGGCAGGCGGCGGCGCAGCCCCGCCCCGCCGCGGTCGTCCCCGGCCGAGCGCAGCTCGAAGATGGTGGAGCGGATGATCTGGACGGTGGTGTCCAGGTCCTGCACCGCCCGCAAGACCCGCTCGGCCGCATCGGGGTGCTCGATCATGCGGGTGGCGCTCTGCAGGGTCATGCCGGTGGCGAAGAGCCGCTGGATCGCCAGGTCGTGCAGGTCGCGGGCGATGCGGTCGCGTTCGTGCAGGAGGGCCAGTTCCTCGGATTCGACGCGGCGCCGGGCCAGTTCGAAGGCGATCGCGGCCTGGTCGGCGAACCGGGAGACGAGGGCCACCTCGGTGTCGTCGAAGGCCGGGCGGCCCGTGTGCCGGCTCAGGCGCAGGGCACCGCGGGCCGAGGTGTCCAGCGGCAGCGGAACGGCCACGGTGGGACCGTACGCGTCCGCGTCGCCCTTGCCGCCGAGCGGATACGCGCGAGGGTCGCCGGCGATGTCCGCTGTGGTCGCGGGTTCGGCCGTGCGGGCGGCAAGGCCGGCCAGTGACCCCTGGGTGGGGAGGACCGCTCCCTCGACGTGCTCGGCGTCGTGGCCGTACGCCACCTCCACAGCGAGCCGGGCACCGCCGCCGGCCGGGAGCAGTACGGCGGCCAGCTCGGCGTCGGCCACCTCGCTCGCGCGCCGGGCGATCAGCCGCAGCACCTCACGTGCCTCGGTTCCGGCGAACAGGCTGCGGGTGATCTCGCTGAGCGCTTCGAGCCAGCGTTCCCGGCGGCGGCTGTCCTGGTACATGTGGGCGTTGTCGATGGCGACTCCGGCCGCGTTGGCCAGGGTGGTCAGGACGGCCTTGTCGTCGGCGTCGAATCCCGCCCCTCCCCGCTTCTCGGTCAGGTACAGGTTGCCGAACACCTCGTCCCGTACGCGGACGGGCACCCCCAGGAACGTACGCATCGGCGGATGGTGCTCGGGAAAGCCGTAGCTGTTCGGGTGCCGCGTCAGGTCCGTGAGGCACAGGGGGACCGGGTTGCGGATCAGCTCGCCCAGGAGGCCGTGCCCACAGGGGGCCCGGCCGATCCGGGCCGCGAGCTCGTCGGCGATGCCCACCGGCAGGAACTGCGACAGCCGCTGCCCGTCGCCGATCACGCCGAGAGCGCCGTATTCGGCGTCGGTGAGGGTGACCGCCGCCTCCACGATTCCGCGCAGCACCTGGGGGAGTTCGAGGCCCCGGCCCAGGTTCGTGACGGCGTCGAGGAGGCTGTGCATCCGGTCCGGCACGTCGAGCCGAAGCCGTGACGACGCCGCTGCCGGGCGTGGTGGTTCGGGCATTCCTGGCGCTCCTGGACCGGTCGGTGCTCAGCAGCGTACGACCGCGGTACGGGGCGATGCGTGCCTGGCCGCTCAGCGGCGCCAAGAAAGGACGAAGAGGGGACGTTGGACCCTGTCCCCGGGTCTCGGGAGGGGCCCTTCGGCCCTATCCGGACCCGGTACCCCACCGCTGATCATGTGACGGCGGCCGGGAAGGGCCAGGTCCACATCCCGCACCACGGCACTTCCCGGCTCGTCGAGTACATGAGCAGATCGGGAGGAAGCCGTCCGGTGGACGAGGCACAGATACAGCAGAGGGGGACCGGGCGGCCGCGCGCCGCGGTCGCCGTGGCGCACGAGGATTCGGGACCGGCGGAGCACACGGCGGGTGAATCGTCGTGGACGGACTGGCTGACGACCACCGACCACAAGAAGATCGGGACGATGTACCTGGTCACCGCGTTCGTGTTCTTCATCGTCGGCGGTGTGATGGCCCTGCTGATGCGCGCGGAACTCGCCCGGCCCGGTCTGCAGGTCCTGTCGAACGAGCAGTTCAACCAGGCGTTCACCATGCACGGCTCGATCATGCTGCTGATGTTCGCGATGCCGCTGTTCACCGGCTTCGCCAACTGGATCATGCCGCTGCAGATCGGCGCCCCGGACGTGGCCTTCCCGCGGCTGAACATGCTCGCCTACTGGCTCTTCCTGTTCGGCTCGTCGATCGCCGCGTTCGGCTTCCTCACCCCGGGCGGCGCCGCCGACTTCGGCTGGTTCCTGTATGCCCCGTTGTCCGACGCCGTCCACTCGCCGGGCCTCGGCGCCGACCTGTGGATCATGGGCGTGGCGCTGTCGGGCTTCGGCTCGATCGCGGGTGCGGTCAACTTCATCACCACGATCATCTGCATGCGCGCACCCGGCATGACCATGTTCCGGATGCCGATCTTCGTGTGGAACGTGCTGCTGACCGCGGTGCTGATCCTGATCGTGTTCCCGGTCCTGGCGGCGGCCCTGTTCGCCCTGGAATGCGACCGCAAGTTCGGCAGCCATGTCTTCGACCCGGCCAACGGAGGCGCGCTGCTGTGGCAGCACCTGTTCTGGTTCTTCGGCCATCCGGAGGTGTACATCCTGGCGCTGCCGTTCTTCGGGATCGTCTCCGAGGTGATCCCTGTCTTCTCCCGGAAGCCGATGTTCGGCTACATGGGCCTGATCGGCGCGACCATCGCGATCGCGGGCCTGTCGGTGACCGTATGGGCGCACCACATGTACGTCACCGGCGGTGTCCTCCTGCCGTTCTTCTCCTTCATGACGTTCCTGATCGCGGTGCCGACAGGCGTGAAGTTCTTCAACTGGATCGGCACCATGTGGAAGGGCTCGCTCAGCTTCGAGACGCCGATGCTGTGGACCACGGGCTTCCTGATCACCTTCGTCTTCGGCGGCCTCACGGGCGTGATCCTGGCCTCGCCGCCGATGGACTTCCACATCTCCGACTCGTACTTCGTCGTCGCGCACTTCCACTACACGGTCTTCGGCACGGTCGTGTACGCGATGTTCGCCGGCTTCCACTTCTGGTGGCCCAAGTTCACCGGCAAGATGCTCGACGAGCGCCTCGGCAAGCTCACGTTCTGGACGCTCACGGCGGGCTTCCACCTGACCTTCCTCGTCCAGCACTGGCTGGGTGCCGAGGGCATGCCCCGCCGGTACGCCGACTACCTGGCCGCCGACGGTTTCACCGCCCTCAACACCCTGTCCACGATCGGGTCGTTCCTGCTGGGTCTGTCGATCCTGCCGTTCTTCTACAACGTCTGGAAGACCGCCAAGTACGGCACGGCCGTCGAGGTCGACGACCCCTGGGGCTACGGCCGTTCGCTGGAGTGGGCGACCTCCTGCCCGCCCCCGAGGCACAACTTCACCGAGCTGCCGCGGATCCGGTCCGAGTCTCCGGCCTTCGACCTCCACCACCCCGAGATCGTCGCGGCCGAGGCGGTGAGCTGAGGTGTCCCACGCCGCCCTGGCGCTGGGCGTCGCGCTGGTGACCGCCGCGGGCTGCGTCTGGTACGTCCCCGCCCTCGCCGACCTGCGCGCGGGGGCCGACCGGCCGGTCTCCCGCCGTACCGCGGCGGCGGCCTGTCTGACCGGCTGGGGCACGGCCGCGGTCGTCGCCGCGGTGCTCTTCGCCGGCGTGGAGTGGCAGGCGGCCTGCGTCATGGCGGTGGCGGGCGCGACCGTCGCGGCCACGCTGCGGATTCGTGCCGCCGCGCAGCACCGCCAGGAGGTGCGGGAGATCGCCCGTCACTGGGCGGCGCTGGACGCCGGCCCGCCCGAACACGGCCGCTCCCCGCACGCCTTTGCCGCCCTCCTCGTCTCCGGACTGGCCGCCGCCGCGGCCACGGCGACCCTCCTGGTGGCCGCCGGACCCGAAGACGGCGCGGACTGGCTCATGGCCGCCGTCGCTCCCGCCGCGGTCGTCGGTGTGACCCTCGCCGTCGCGGTCATGCACACTCGCACGGCCCGTCGTACCACGACGGGCCGTGCGTGGCCCCCGCGATAGGGGAGTGTCGGCTCCTCTGGAGCGGACGGAGGCACGAGCCGGTCGGCAGCCAACCGCCTTCCCGTCCGTGCGCACCGCCCCTCCGGAGGAACGGCCTCGCTGAGCGCCCACAGGGAGGCGCTCGACCCCTGCCGGCCCAGGTCGTCGGTGGTTCGGCGTGGGAGTCGGACGACCGTGACGCTCATATGACGCTCTGGCCGACTCGGAAGAGCCGAGGAACTTTGAGAAGTCCTCACTGTCAGTCGGTCAGGCGCCACTTGCTGAGCCGGCCGACCATCTCGGGGTCACGGTGGTCGAAGAACAGGGAGGCGCCGGTGTCCAGGGTGGCGATGGACGCCATCTGCTCGTCGGTCAGCTCGAAGTCGAAGACGTCGATGTTCTCCGCCATGCGCTCGGGGCGGACCGACTTCGGGATGGTGACGATGCCGCGCTGGATCAGCCAGCGCAGCACGACCTGCGCCACGGACTTGCCGTGCTGCTTGCCGATCTCGCTCAGGAGCGGGAGGGCGAAGAGGTTGTTCTTGCCTTCGGCGAACCCGCCCCAGGACTGGATCTGGACCCCGTGCTCGCGCAACAGCTCCTGGTCGGCGACGCGCTGGAAGAACGGGTGGGTCTCGATCTGGTTGACCGCGGGCGTGATCTCGTTGTTGAGGACGAGGTCGACGAGCCGGTCGGGGTAGAAGTTGGCGACGCCGATCGCCTTGGTACGGCCGTCGCGGTGCAGGCTCTCCATGGCGCGCCATTGGCCGTAAACGTCGCCGTAGGGCTGATGCATCAAGTACAGATCGAGGTATTCCAGGCCGAGCTTGTTCAGCGAGGTCTCGAAGGCGTGCTTGGTGTTCTCCTCGGCGGGCGCGTCCTGGACCCAGAGCTTGGTGGTGACGAACAGCTCCTCGCGGGGGATGCCGCTGCTCTTGATGGCGCGGCCGACGGCCTCCTCGTTGTCATAGGCGGCGGCCGTGTCGAGCAGCCGGTAGCCGGCGGCCAGGGCGTCCGTGACGGCCTGCTCCGTCTGCTCCGGCGGGATCTGGTAGACGCCGAAGCCGAGGATCGGCATCTCGACGCCGTTGTTGAGGGTGACGGTCTGCATGGGGGTCTTCCTTGTCCTGCCGGTGAAGGGTCAGAGGGCGATGAGGGCCTTGAGGACGCGGCGGTCGGCCATGGCCTGGTAGGCGTCGGGGACCTGGTCGAGGGAGAAGATCCGGTCGAAGACGCGGCCAGGTTCGATGGTGCCGTCCAGGACGTCCGGCATCAGTTCCTCGATGTAGGCGCGGGCCGGGCTGGCACCGCCGGTGAGGGTGATGTTCCGCATGATCATGGACGGGCCGACGGGACCTTCCTCGTACTGCGGGACGCCCAGACGGCTGATGGTGCCGCCGTCGACGACCGCTGCCAGTGCGGTCTCCAGCGTCTGACGGGTGCCGACGGCCTCGATCACCTTGTCCACGCCGTCGCCACCGGCCAGCTCGCGTACCCGGGTGACGCCTTCCTCGCCGCGCTCGGCGACCACGTCGGTGGCGCCGAACTCGCGGCCCAGGTCGGTGCGGTCGGTGTGGCGGCCCATCAGGACGACCTGCTCGGCGCCCAGCCGCTTGGCGGCGATCACCGCGCACAGGCCGACCGCACCGTCCCCGATGACCAGCACGCAGTCGCCGCGACTGACGCGGGCGGTGACGGCTCCGTGGTGGCCGGTGCCCATCACGTCCGACAGGGTCAGCAGCGAGGGCAGCAGCGCGGAGTCCGCGCCGACGGGCAGCTTGACCAGGGTGCCGTCGGCCTGGGGAACGCGCACCGCCTCGCCCTGGCCGCCGTCCACGCCGTCGAGGCCGTACCGGCCTCCGTGCCGGCACGAGATGTGCAGGCCGCGGGCGCAGTAGTCGCAGGTGTTGTCGCAGTAGGTGAACGGGGCGACGACCAGGTCACCGGCCTTGATGCCGGTGACGTCGGCGCCGGTCTCCTCCACCACGCCGAGGAACTCGTGTCCCATCGGCCGGCCGCTGTCGGTGGCGGGCATGGACTTGTAGGGCCACAGATCGCTGCCGCACACGCACGACAGCACGACGCGGACGACGGCATCGGTGCGCTGCTGGATCTTCGGGTCGGGACGGTTCTCGATCCGGACGTCGCCGGCGCCGTACATCACTGCTGCGCGCATGGAAGGTGCTCCTGCTCTGAAAAGCGTCCGCCGGTTGTTGCGGCGGCTGTGGGTTCTCGGGTGGGAAGCGCGGCCCGGTACCGCCCGACGGGCCGGTGGAGCCGGGTCGGCGTTCGAGCATCCGCGCGGCGGTCCCGGTGAGGAGGGGGACACGAGGCGGTGCTCCTGCTTGACGGGGATGAAGTGGTGACGTCATCCACCGTGCCGCTCGACGCACCACATAGGCAGGCCGGGTTCTGCCGGGGGTGGTCAGCGATGGGTATGACAGGGCCCCCCTCGCGGATACCGTCCTGTCGGCAGCGTTGCGACACTGGCTCCATGGCACCCGAGCAGCACACCAGCGGTGACGAACTGGCGCGCTTCCTGCGCGCCCGCCGCACCCAGACCAGCCCCGAAAGCGCCGGCCTCACCCCCGGGCCCGGCGTACGCCGCACTCCCGGCCTGCGCCGCGAGGAACTGGCCACGCTCGCCGGGGTCAGCATCGACTACTACACCCGCCTGGAGCGCGGCAAGGAGACCCGGCCCAGCCCCGGTGTCATCGACGCTCTCGCCCGTGCCCTGCACCTCGACGACGACGAACACCGCCACCTGCGCGAGCTGGCCGCCCGGGCCGCCCACTACGCCCCCGAACCGCCTCCCCCGCCCAGCCGGACCGTCCGTCCGCACCTGAAGCTGCTGCTGGAGGCGATGCGCCCGAACCCCGCCTACATCGTCAGCCGCAGCATGGACCTGCTCGCATGGAATCCCGCGGGCCTGGCCCTGTATGCCGGCATCGCCGACTGGCCCGCCAAGCAGCGCAACCTCGCCCGCTACCTCTTCCTCCACCCCACCGCCCGCGAGCTGTTCCCCGACTGGGACACCCAGGTCCGCGGCTGCGTCGCCCGCCTGCGCGCCGAAGCCGGCACCAACCCGGACGCACCCGACCTCACCAGCCTCGTCGGGGAGCTCCTGCTCAAGAGTCCCGACTTCGCCAAGCTGTGGGAACGTTACGAGGTCATCGGACGCAAGAAGGTCCAGAAGACCTTCCACCATCCCCAGGTCGGCGTCCTCACCCTGAGCGGCCAGAGCATGCACCTCGAAGGCACCCCCGGCCAGCGCCTCGGCGCCTACACCGCCGAGCCGGGCACCCCCGATCATGACGCCATGCTCCTGCTCGACATGACTGCGCGCGAGTCCGCTGAGCGCCAGGAAACGCAGGCCGAGCGACAGCGGCCCGCCTCGTCCTGACCGGCCTCATGCAGCAGCCCAAGCCTGGCCGTTGAGCTCCGAGTGAATCGATATCTGTGCGTACGCCCGCTCCGTCAGGCTTCGGCCGGCCACGGTGGTGGGCGGGATGCCGATCGGCAGGCAGGCCGGTGCGCCGCGAGGCGGGGCCGAGGTCGTCGTCGCGACCCCGGGCAGGCTCAAGGACCTCATCGACCGTGGCGACTGCCGGCTGAACCAGGTGGGCATCACGGTGCTGGACGAGGCCGACCAGATGGCTGACATGGGGTTCATGCCGCAGGTCACCGCGCTGCACGGCGGCAAGTCGTACCCGCAGCGCACCCGCACGCTGGCGCAGTTTGCGAGTCCGGCAGCGTCGTCACGCTCGTCACGCCGAGTCAGCGCCGCGGCATGGTCCGCCTCATGTCGGACGCCGGGATCCGGCCGCAGACCACCCAGATCCGCTCGGGCGACGACGCCCTGAGCCGGATCACCGGCGCCCAGGCCCCGTCCGGCATCCCGGTCGTCATCACCGCACCGGTGTCGAACGTTCCAAGCGCAGCGCCTCCTCCCGAGGCCGACGCCGCCCCAATTCGGCGACCCCGCGCGCGCCCGTACGCCAGTCCGTCTTCGACGCGGCCTGAATCCGAATCCGTCTGACCGACAGGGCAGGCACGAGCCCACACGCCGTTCCGCGGGTTCCCGTCGCAGTGATTGCTCAGCGCTTGTGAATGCCCATCAGGGGCACCCTGGTCTCCGGATCGTCATGCCTGGCCTTGCTACCCGGCCTCGGTGCCCCCGCCCTCCACCCGCCAACCCGGCGGAGCCGCAGTCCTGCCGGAAAAACTGACGGGCACAGTCGACCATCCATGGACCAGTTGAGGTGGGTTACCTCATCTTCGATCGAGCAGAAATCTGTGCCAGCCAGAGTAGACATTGGGTGGCAGTGTGGTTATGGTTTCTCTCGTAGTCGAGATCAGCAAGGCCCGGCAGACACGAACTGCCGGGCAGCAGTACAGGAAGTTGCAGTGTGCAGGACGGTGCGGTGGTGGAGTTCCGAAGCCAGGGTTGTTGCAGGACGGCGACGGGGCTGACGACCGGACCGGGTGGCCCGCAGTGATCAGGGGCCGCCGTGAGCAGGGCCGCGGTCGACGCGGTGGCAGTACCTGTAAGTGCAGTTCGCGTTACCCAGTAGTACGCAGTACCCCGTTTGGCAAGCAGTTGATCACCGAGGGAAGAACGGAGGGGCCGAGCGCCATCAGGATCGCCCGGGCGGAGCCTTGAACCCGGGTACCGCAGGACATCGATAGTGAGGTGGTCTCCGGTCGAGCAACCGCGATCCCAGCACCCCCGACAGCATCTCGGTCGGGTCTGCGGAAACAGAAGGCCGGCGCAGTACCAGGGCCGGCAGATGGTGTAGTAGTTCCTTCGGGGCCCTGGTGCCATAGGCACCAGGGCCCCTCAACGCGTTCCACGGAGAGGTGCAAGTGACAGCAGACGATTCCTTCGGCCGGCTCGACGACGACGATTACCCCGCCTACACCATGGGCCGAGCTGCCGAGATGCTCGGCACCACCCCCAACTTCCTCCGCGCCATCGGTGAGGCCCGGCTGATCACCCCGCTCCGCTCTCAGGGCGGACACCGCCGCTACTCCCGTTACCAGCTGCGCATCGCGGCCCGCGCCCGGGAACTCGTCGACCAGGGCACCCCCATCGAGGCCGCCTGCCGCATCGTCATCCTCGAAGACCAGCTCGAAGAAGCCCAGCGCCTCAATGCCGAACACCGTCGCGCCGCCGGATCACCCAACCCCCCGGCCGTGGCATGAGATGAGCGCGCCCGCCGGTATCGACGGGCACCGCCGCACAGTCCCCGTGTGCGGCGTGATCGTTCCTGTGGTGACGTGGGGTGCGGGCGTGTAACGTCTGCGTCAGCTGTCGTGGTTCGGAGTTCCCCTTTGCCCACGCCTTGGTGTGGGCTTTTTGCTGTGCTGTGCCGCAGGAACCAGGGCGATCACCTCTGCCTTCCACATGGAGTGGGAGGCGTTCATCGGCTGGAAGGCATTTGACTATGGCTACGGGAACTGTGAAGTGGTTCAACGCGGAGAAGGGCTTCGGCTTCATCGCCCAGGACGGGGGCGGCCCGGATGTCTTCGCGCACTATTCCGCAATCAACTCCTCAGGCTTTCGTGAGCTCCAGGAGGGCCAGATCGTGACGTTCGACGTCACCCAGGGCCAAAAGGGCCCGCAGGCCGAGAACATCACCCCGGCCTGACCTCGCAGCCTCGCCCGAGAGATGGTGCACTCCGCGTCCGGTTAGGGCCGCAGCCCGTGCGGGCTGTGCTTTCAGCCGGACAAGGGGAACCGCTCTCGTGCCGGGCGTCGACCGGGCCTGTCGTGCACAGGATCAGGGCCGCGCAGCAATGGCTGGGCGGCCCTCTTGGTTCTGGCTCTCGTGGTGTCGTGTCGGAGGGGTCCTGACCTGTAGTTCCTCGGGCTGAAGCCTCGCGTCGGAGGGGCGGTCCGGTCGCCGGCCACCGAAGTACGTGGCGAAGGCGGACGCGAACCCGAAGAACCTCGCCGGGATGACAGCGAACGGCTTCAGCCGAACGGTCGTCGGCAGGGTGCCGTTGACGAAGAAGATCACCACGCCCAGCGCCAGGGTGCGGGCGAACTCCCCGGTATCGAACATCGTGCCCGTCTCCCGGTTGAGCAGTACGGCCGCCACCGCGAACCCCGATCCTGCCGTGGTGGCGGGGATCATGGAGATGGCGTCGGCGATGCTCGGACCGCCCTGCAGAAACATCGTGACCGCCCTCGGCGCCGAGGAGACGGCCCTGTTGCGGACGCTGCTGCAGCGGGCAGCGAGGCGCCTGGGCTGACGGACGCGAGCCCGGACAGTGCCCGGTGTCGCGCTCACCCCGGGGCCCGTGCCGGAACGGCGCCTGCGCGATCGGCGGTGACGCTCGTTCCGGTGGGGCGTCAGGCGGGCTGCGCCGCCGTCCTTCCGGCTCCCCACCGCCGGGTGCGGTAGGTACCCGCGAGGCGACAGACGGCGTAGATCGTGAACGAGATGGTCGTGACGTAGGGGCTGATGGGGATGCTGCTGCCCAGGGCGAGCAGGATGCCGCCCTCGATGGAGGACACGGCGAAGAGCACGCTGAGCACCGGCAGCAGTACCGGCGACGCGGTGATGCGGGCGGCGGCCGCGGCGGGGGTGACAAGGAGGCTGAGGACCAGCAGTGCGCCGACGATCTGCACCGACAGGGCGACGGCGAGTCCGAGCACGATCATGAAGGCGAAGGACAGGGCGCGCACCGGTACGCCGCGGGCCTCGGCGACGTCCGGGTCGGCGCTGGCGAAGGTCAGCGGCCGCCACATGACGGCCAGGGCGAGAAGGACCAGGGCGGACGTGCCCAGCAGCCAGTTCATCTGAGGGGTGTCGACGGCGACGATCTGGCCGGTGAGGAGGCCGAACTTGTTGGCCGCCCGGCCCTTGTACAGGGCGAGGAAGAGCACGCCGAGTCCGAGGCCGAACGGCATGATGATGCCGATCACCGAGTTGCGGTCGCGGGCCCTTGCGCCCAGGACGCCGATCACGCCGGCCGCGAGGAGCGAGCCGACGATCGAGCCCGCCACGATGTTCACGCCAAGGAGCAGGGCCGCTGAAGCTCCGGCGAAGGACAGCTCGCTGATGCCGTGCACCGCGAAGGGCAGGTCGCGCATCGTGACGAAGACCCCGGCCAGGCCGCCGACGAGGCCCAGCGCGGCACCGGCGAGGAGGGAGTTGCGGACCAGCGCCAGGAGTTCGCCGTAGTTGTCGAAGCTGAAGATCTGGTGCCAGACCCCGTCGGCGAGCGTCATGTGCGCAGTTCCTCGGTCTCATGGGCGTGGTGTGGTGGCGTGGCCGGGTCGTCGGGCGTTCCGACGACCACGACGCGTCCCTGGACGCGGACGACATCGACCCGGGTCCCGTACAGCCGTGACAGGGACTCGGAGGTGAGAACCTCCTCCGGTGTGCCGACCCGGTGACTGCCGCGTGCCAGGTACAGCACCCGGTCCACCAGGCCGAGCACCGGGTTGATCTCGTGGGTCACGAAGACCACGGCCGTGCCGTGCGAGCGGCGGCGGGCGTCGACGAGTTCGGTGACGGCCCGCTGGTGATTCAGGTCGAGGGAGAGCAGCGGCTCGTCGCACAGGAGGATCCGCGGGTCGGTCGCCAGGGCCTGTCCGATACGGACGCGCTGCCGTTCGCCTCCGGAGAGCAGGCCGAGGGGGACGTCGGCGTACGCGGACGCCCCGACCGACTCCAGGACTTCGTCCACCCGGCGGCGTACGGCGGCTGTGCGCAGTCGCGGTCCGAAGCGGTGCCCGTCGATCCCGAAGCGGACGAGGTCGCGGGCGCGCAGCATCGCCTGCGCGGACAGTTCCGCCTGCTGGGGGACGTAGCCGAGGTGCCGGGCGGCGTCGCGGGGGCCGCGGCCGAGGACGGTCAGCGTGCCGGCGGACAGCGGCTGCCGGCCCAGCAGGGCCCGTACGAAGCTGGTCTTGCCCGATCCGTTCGGCCCGAGCACGGCGACGAACTCCCCGGGCCGCACGTCCAGGTCGAGGCCCTGCCACACCACGCGCTCGCCGTAGGACACGGCGGCCTCGCGCAGGCTGATCACCGCGCCGGCACCGGGTCCGCCCTGACGGGGCCGGGGCACCGGGGCCGCCCCCGGCCGCCTCACTTGGCCAGCGCGCTCGCGAGCGCGTCGACGTTGGCGGTCATCCAGCCGAGGTAGTCCTTGCCCTTGGGCAGGGTCTCGGTCACCGGCACGACGGGGATGCCGGCCGCCTTCGCCGCGGCCTTCGCCTTGTCGGTCTGCGGTCCGGCGGTCTGCTCGTTGTAGACCAGCGCCTTGACCTCCCTGCCGCTGAACACCGCAAGCGTGGCCTGAAGGATCTTGGGGGACACGTCGTCGCCCTCCTCGATGGCCTCGCTGAACTCCTCGGGCGTCCTGTTCACCAGGCCGGCCGCGTCGAGCATGTACAGCGGCACGGGCTCGGTGATGGCCACGCCCTCGCCTCCGTGCTCCTTCTTGATCTCGGCTTCCTTCGCCTCCAGCGGCTGGAGTTCGGCCTTGAAGGTCGCGGCGTTCTTGGCGAAGGCGGCAGCGTCGTCGGGGTCGGCCCGGCCCAGGGCGGCGGCCACGCTGTCGGCGATCCTGCTCACGCCGGGGAAGTCGTACCAGACGTGTTCGTTGAGCTCGCCGCCCTTCGGGGCGGTCCTGCCGGAGACCTTGACCGCGTTGATCACGTCGGCGGAGGAGTTGCTGCTCTTGAGCATCCGGTCGACGAAATCGTCGTAGCCGCCGCCGTTCTCGATGACGACCTTCGCCTTGGACAGGGCCAGCTGGTTCTGGGTGTCGGCCTCGTAGGAGTGCGGGTCCTGGTCGGGGTCGCTGATGATCGAGGTGACGTCGACCTCGGCGCCGCCTATCTGCCGGGCCATGTCGCCGTAGACATTGGTCGAGGCGACCACGGTGACCTTGGACGAGGCGGCCGGTTCCTGTGCGCTGCTCCCATCGCTGCCGGAGTCCGACGAGCTGTCGCAGCCTGCCAGGAGGGCCAGCGCGGCGCCGGTGAGCAGGGCGGCCAGACGCCGGGACGGGGACGGGGACATGGGTCCTCCACGACAGGTCGGAACAGGGATGTTCGGGGGAGCTGGGAGCCCGGAGCGAACCGGGCAGGCGCCACGCTAGATGGAAATGAATGTCAAGAACATGGCCGATTCCGATCTATATGAAAACCATTGCCAAGACTTGACGCGTCCCGTCAGCCCCACCGTGCTGCCTGTGACGGTGGGGCTGACGCAAGGGGGCGTGTCGCGTCCCTGGGAGGTCAGCAGTCGCGGAACTCGGGGGACTGGTTCAGGATCTGGGCCCGCAGGGAGGTGAAGCGCGTGTACGTCTCACCGCCGCGGTCCTCGGGGCGGAACGCGGCGACACGGTGGCAGTTCTGGAAGGCGAGGGCGATGCCGAAGTGCCGCTCCAGGCTGCCTCGGATCGCGTCGCTGGACAGTGCCCGCAGCAGCTGGCCCCGTTCCTTCTCGGAGGGCGGCGGAGTCTGGTTGTCGGCGAAGGCGGCGTCGCCGTTGCGCAGCTCGCCGACCAGGCGGGCGACGAGGTCGTAGGCGTACGGCAGGGACGTGCGGACCGTTTCCACGAAGTCCTCCTCCCTGACCTCGCCGTTCTCGGCTTCGGTGAGCAGCTTCGGGGAGACGTCGAGTGACATGAGGGTGTTTCCTGTCTGTTCGTTGTTCTTGCGGTGCTGTGTGTGGTGGTGGGGGGTGGGGTGGGGGGACGGCCGGCGCTGCGGACTCAGGCGAAGGCGGCCAGTGCCGCCGGGCCGTGCCGGAAGTCGGGGTCGACCTGGGCGGCGAGGTCCTGACCGGTGGCCTTGTTGGCCCAGGCGGTGGCGTTGCGCAGATGGAACTCGACGGCGTGCCGCTGGAACGCGGTCCAGTCCTTGGGGCGGGCGTCCACGGTTGCGCGCAGCCGGTCCAGCGTGCGCGTGTTGTGCGACTCCAACTCCCCTGCGTACCGGCCCTGTTCGTGGGCGCGTACGAACGAGGACTGCTCGCAGTGGGCGACCAGGTCCTCGCCGACGTGCTCGCGGAGGAAGGCGAGGTCGTCCTCGCCGGTGACCTTGTTGCCGACCACGGCGACCGGGACGCCGAACTCGGCGGCGTGGTCCCGGTACTGGCGGTAGACCGACACGCTCTTGCGGGTCGGCTCGACGACGAGGAAGGTCATGTCGAAGCGGGTGAACAGGCCCGACGCGAAGGCGTCGGCGCCGGCCGTCATGTCGACGACGACGTACTCGCCGGGCCCGTCCACGAGGTGGTTGAGGTACAGCTCGACCGCGCCGAGCTTGGAGTGGTAGCAGGCCACGCCGAGGTCGCTCTCGCCGAAGGCGCCGGTGACCATCAGGGCCACCCCGCCGACCTCCTGGACGTGGTGGGCGTGGATCTCGTCGTCGCCGAGCAGTCGCAGCAGCCGGGAGCCGCGACCGGGCGGAGTCGTCTTGACCATGGAGTCGCGGGACGCGATCCGAGGGTTCGTGCCCCGCAGGTGGTCCTTGATCTCACCGGTCCGCGCACTGAGCGGCGGCGCGGCGAAGGGCTCGTCCTCGTCGAGACCGAGCGCGTACGCCAGGTGCTGGTTGATGTCGCCGTCGATGGCGACGACCGGCGCGCCCGAGCGTGCCAGGTGACGGGAGAAGAGGGCGGACAGGGTGGTCTTGCCGCTGCCGCCCTTGCCGACGAAGGCAACGCGCATGGCTAACCGCCGGACTTATTGGAAATGGATGTCATGATCATAGATTGGGGAGGAGGGGGCGCGGGTGTCAAATTGCCACCCCTGCAGCTGTTCATCCTTTGCTGAGAGTTGGGGCGGCGACTCAAGGCGGCTGCGCGGGCCTGAGTGATCCCGCCGGGGCCGCGGTGCGGCCGGGCCCGCCCGTCACCGCGGCCGACGGCGAAGCGGTCGGCGACCGCCGCGGGCCGGGATGGTCCGACGACGGCACGCTGCCCGGCCGACTCCGCGCGGCGCCCGCCCGTGGCAGTCGCCCGCCTCGACTGACCCCGCGGCAGGTCGCCCGCCGCAACTGACGGCGGCTGCGGGCAGCGCACATGGCAATGCCCGGGCCGGCCCTCTGCGGGCCGACCCGGGCATCATCCGTGAGATCAGACGAGGTCGAAGCGGTCCAGGTTCGAGACCTTGACCCACGCCGCGACGAAGTCGTTCACGAACTTCTCCTTCGCGTCGTCGCTCGCGTAGACCTCGGCGAGGGCGCGCAGCTCGGAGTTCGAGCCGAAGACGAGGTCGGCACGGGTGCCGGTCCACTTGACCTCGCCGGTGGCGGCGTCGCGACCCTCGAAGGCGGTCTGGTCCTCCGAGGTCGAGCTCCACGTCGTGCCCAGGTCGAGCAGGTTGACGAAGAAGTCGTTCGTCAGGATGCCGGGGGTGTCGGTGAACACGCCGTGCGACGACTGACCGTGGTTGGCGCCCAGGACGCGCAGGCCGCCGACGAGGACGGTCAGCTCGGGGGCGCTCAGGGTGAGCAGGTTCGCCTTGTCGAGCAGCAGGTACTCGGCCGGCAGGCGGTTGCCCTTGCCGAGGTAGTTGCGGAACCCGTCGGCGGTCGGCTCGAGCGCGGCGAACGACTCGACGTCCGTGTGCTCCTCGGTGGCGTCGACGCGGCCCGGCGTGAAGGGAACCGCCACGTCGAAGCCGGCGTCCTTGGCGGCCTTCTCCACGGCGGCGGCACCGCCGAGCACGATCAGGTCGGCCAGGGAGACCTTCTTGGCGCCGGAGTTGAACTCCTGCTGGATGCCCTCGAGCGTGCGCAGCACCGTCGCGAGCTGGTCGGGGTCGTTCGCCTCCCAGCCGCGCTGCGGCTCCAGGCGGATGCGGGCACCGTTGGCGCCGCCGCGCTTGTCGCTGCCGCGGAAGGACGAGGCCGCTGCCCACGTGGTGGACACCAGCTGCGAGACGGACAGGCCCGAGTCGAGGAGCTTGGCCTTGAGGGCCGCGATGTCACCGGCGTCGATGACCTCGCCCTCGGCCTGCGGCAGCGGGTCCTGCCACAGCAGCGTCTCGGACGGGACCTCCGGGCCGAGGTACAGCGACTTCGGGCCCAGGTCGCGGTGGGTCAGCTTGTACCAGGCGCGGGCGAAGGCGTCCGCGAACTGGTCGGGGTTCTCGTAGAAGCGGCGCGAGATCGGCTCGTAGGCCGGGTCGAACCGGAGCGCGAGGTCGGTCGTCAGCATCGTCGGTGCGTGGCTCTTGGTCGAGTCGTGGGCATCGGGGACGGTGCCCGCGCCGGCGCCGTCCTTCGCAACCCACTGGTTCGCACCGGCGGGGCTCTGGGTCAGCTCCCACTCGTACTCGAACAGGTTCTTGAAGAAGCCGTTGCTCCACTGGGTGGGCGTGCTGGTCCAGGTGACCTCGAGGCCACTGGTGATCGAGTCGCCGCCCTTGCCGGTGCCGTAGGTGCTCTTCCAGCCGAGGCCCTGCTGCTCGAGCGTGGCGGCCTCGGGGTCGTCGCCGACGTGGTCCGCCGGGCCCGCGCCGTGGGTCTTGCCGAAGGTGTGACCGCCCGCGATCAGGGCGACCGTCTCCTCGTCGTTCATCGCCATCCGGCGGAACGTCTCACGGATGTCGCGGGCCGCGGCCAGCGGGTCCGGGTTGCCGTTCGGGCCCTCGGGGTTGACGTAGATGAGGCCCATCTGGACGGCGCCGAGGGGGTTCTCCAGCTCGCGGTCGCCGGTGTAGCGCTGGTCGTCGAGCCAGGTGGTCTCGGGACCCCAGTACACGTCCTCGTCGGGCTCCCAGACGTCCGCGCGGCCGCCGCCGAAGCCGAAGGTCTCGAAGCCCATCGTCTCCAGGGCGACGTTGCCGGTGAGGATCATGAGGTCGGCCCAGGACAGGCTCTGGCCGTACTTCTTCTTGACCGGCCACAGCAGACGGCGGGCCTTGTCGAGGTTGGCGTTGTCCGGCCAGCTGTTCAGGGGGGCGAAGCGCTGCTGACCGGCACCGCCGCCGCCGCGGCCGTCACTGATCCGGTAGGTGCCGGCGCTGTGCCAGGCCATGCGGATCATGAGCGGGCCGTAGTGACCGAAGTCGGCGGGCCACCAGTCCTGCGAAGTGGTCAGTACCTCGGCGATGTCCTGTTTCACCGCCGCGAGGTCGAGGGCCTTGAACGCCTCGGCGTAGTCGAACTCCTCACCGAGGGGGTTGGCCACGGCGGGGTTCTTGGCAAGGATCTTCAGGTTGAGCCGCTCCGGCCACCACTGGCGGTTTCCACCGCCCTGGGTGGGGTGCGGGGCGCGCGTGTGCGCGACCGGGCAGCCTCCGGCCTCCTCCGGCTTCGGGTCCGTGACGATCGCGTCATGGTTCTCGGTCATGGGGGAATCCTTCCGAACGGGGTGGATCACATGCTCAGGAACTGAGAGCGGTGGAAGCTGTGGAGCAGGTGGGGCACAGGCCCCAGTAGATGACCTCGGCCTCGTCGACAGAGAAGCCGTGGTCTTCGGCCGCGGTCAGGCAGGGGGCGTGGCCGACCGCGCAGTCGACGTCGGCGACGACGCCGCACGACCGGCACACGAGGTGGTGGTGGTTGTCGCCGACACGTCCCTCGAACCGGGCGGGGCTGCCCGGTGGCTCGATGCGGCGTACGAGTCCCGCGGCGGTGAGCGCGTGGAGGGCCTCGTACACGGCTTGAAGAGATATGTGGCCCACGCGGTCGCGCACCCCGGAGGCGATCGCCTCGACGCCGAGGTGATCACCGTCCCGGACGGTCTCGAGCAGTGCGGCACGGGCGGCCGTCACCCGCAGGCCGGCACCGCGGAGTTCCTCGGCAGTGGTCGGGGGCTGCGGTGAAGTCATGACGCCAACCTACCCTCATAAACACGAACGGTTCAAGAAAAGGAACAGTACAAGTCTGATGTCCTGCCGGGTGGCGTTCCGGCACCGGGACGTAACCCGGGGGTGGGGGCGCCGCCCCTTCAAGGCTGTGAGGCCGGACGTGCGGCGCGGGTCCGGCCGCGCCGCCCCGCGTCAGCCGGGCCGTCGGCCGCGTCGCCGACGGTATCCGCCAACTCCTCGATACCAGCGGCTGGTTGACATCCGGGCGAACTCCGGCTGACGTACTGCCGTACCCCCCATGGAGGCTCGACACATCGCCGCCTCCTGGAGGCAAGCTCTCTCCCGCAGCATCGGCATGTCCTTGACACCCACGACGGTAAGGAAGCGCCTGTGAGAACGCCCCGCACCGCGCGAGGAGCCGCACTTCTCGCCTCGGGCACCGTGCTGACGACCCTCCTCGCAGCGTTCCCGGCAGAGGCGGCCGGTCTCCCGGTGGTGACCGCCGCCGCCGAGACCGCCGCTCTCTACGACGACGAGGCCGGCGGCAACTCCGACGCCGACGACCCGGCGATCTGGCGCAACCCCGCCGACCCGGGGCGCAGCCTCGTCGTGGCCACCGCCAAGGAAGGCGGCCTGCGGGTCTACGACCTGGACGCCCGCCCGGTGCAGTCGCTGCCCGCACCGCAGGCGCCCGGCGAGGACGACGCCCCGGGCCGCTTCAACAACGTCGATCTCGTGTCCGGCCTGCGTACCGCGACCGGCCGGGCCGACGTGGCGGTGGTGAGCGACCGTGGCAGCGACCGGCTGCGGATCTACCGCATCGACCCCTCGCAGCCGGGCGGTCCGCTGACCGACGTCACCGACCCGGCCGCCGCACCGGTCTTCTCCGCCGGCCAGACCGAGATCAACGACCAGCGCACGGCGTACGGCCTGGCCGCCTGGAAGGACAGGTCCACCGGCCGCACCTACGCGCTGGTGAGCCGACGTGAACGCACCCGCCTGGCCCTGCTCGAACTCGTACCGGCCGCGAACGGCACGGTCGGCTACCGCAAGGTCCGCACCCTCGACCTCCCCTCCTCCTTCCGCCTGCCCGACGGCACCACGTGGAGCCCCTGTCTGGAGCCCGGCGAACTCCCGCAGGTCGAGGGCATGGTCGTCGACCCGGCCACCGGCACGCTCTACGCAGGTCAGGAGGACGTCGGCATCTGGCGGCTGCGCGCCGACCTCACCGGCAAGCCGGTGCTGGTGGACAAGGTGAAGGAGTACGGCGTCCCCGGGACCTACGACGAGGAGACCGAGGAGTGTGCCCCGGGGGCCGACCCCGGCTACGGCGGCAAGCGCCTGTCGGCCGACGTCGAGGGCCTGACGCTCTTCCAGGAGCGGGACGGCGACGGATATCTGCTCGCCTCCAGCCAGGGTGACGACACCTTCGCCCTGTACGACCGCGAGGTGAGCGAGGGCAACGAGTACGAGGGCGGTTTCCGGATCGGCGCCGCTACGGACACGCTCGACAGCGTGGAGGAGTGCGACGGCGCCGCCGTCCTGAACGCCCCGCTCGGCGACCGTTACCCGCGCGGCCTGCTCGTCGTCCAGGACGGCCAGGAGACCCCCGCGGTGCCGGACGGGGAGGGCGGCACGCGCACGGCGACCGGCTTCAAGTTCGTCGACCTCGGTGCGGTGGTCGACGCCGCCGGGATGTGAACGTCCCTGGACGGCCGCCGGGCCGATGCCCGGCGGCCGTCGCCGGCACGCTCGTCAGTGATGGGCGTGGACGACCGCGTGCCCCTTGCCGCGTCCGATCATCCACTTGTTCACGGGGACGGTGATCACGAAGGCGATCACGAACCCGCCCAGGAGCGCCCACCAGAACAGCCCGTCCGACAGTTCGGCCTCCATCGCGCCCGGGGTGAGGGCGATGACGGCGTTGTCCACCAGCTCCATCACGGCGATCGAAACGGTGTCGGCGGCCAGCGCCACCTTGATCGCGGACCCGAGGTCCAGGCCGGCCCGGCGCACCGCGAACAGGGTGAACGAGTAGCCGAACAGGAACGCGAGGGCGATCGCGAGGACCATGGTCGGCACGTTGCCCCAGAGCAGGGCGGTTCCGATGGCCATGCCGAGGATCTCGCCGATGGCGCACCCGGTCAGGCAGTGCAGCGTGGCCTTCGCCGCGGTCGCCCAGGAGGTTCCCGCGGGTCCGTCGTGAGACATCGTGTGGTCGGCGCCGTGGTCCATGACCTCATCCCCGTTCCAGTCCGCTGTGGCTCTTTCCCGTGGTTCCGTACGCCGTCAACCATATACCCCCCAGGGGTATTCCTCTCCGTGTGAGTCGATACCGGGGGCGACGATCTCCGCGGGGGCCTCGGCCTGTCCTCCGGACTTGGCGGCTGTCCCGGCCCGGGCGAGCCCGCTGCACCGTGCGGACCCTGGGCCGACCCGAGACACCCGGGCGTTCGTACGCGCGGCACGCGCCCGGGTGTCTCGGTGCCCTGGATGCGTCAGTTCTTGCCGAGGAGCTTGTTCATCTCGGCGATCTCGGCGGTCTGCGCGGTGACGATGTCGTCGGCCATGGCCGTGGCGGGTCCGTACCCGCCCTTGCTCTTCTCGGTCGTGGCCATCTCGACGGCGCCCTCGTGGTGTTCGATCATCATGGTCAGGAACATGGTGTCGAAGTCCGTGCCGGACGCCTTCTCCAGCTCGTCCATGTCCTCGCCGTCCATCATTCCGGCCATGCCGGAGTGGCCCGAGTGACCGGAGGGGGCGGCGTCCTCTCCCCAGGAGGTCAGCCAGCCGGTCATGGTCCTGATCTCCGGGTCCTGAGCCTTCTCGATGCGCGAGGCGAGGTCCTTGACCTTGGCGGATGAGGCCCGGTCGGCGGCGAGTCCGGCCATCTCCAGTGCCTGGCGGTGGTGCGGGATCATGCCCTGGGCGAAGGACACGTCCTGGGCGTTGTGCCCGGCGGTGGCCGACGGCGACGCGGAGCCGTGACCGCCTCCGTGGCCGCCGGCGCTCTCTTCGGTGTTGCCGCAGGCCGCGAGGACGAGGGCGGCGGTGACGGACGCGGCCACCACGGCGGCGCGGCGCGTCAGGGTGCGGGTGTTGCGCATGCTGGAACTCCTGCTGGGTGAAAGGGATCTGGACGTGCCGGAGCGCACCGGATCGCCCGGCCTCGGGCGCGGTGCAGCGCGGTGTCTAGATCCGCAGGAGTTGGAGTTCCGCCAGGTCGGGCGGGGCGCGTGCGCCGTCCGGAGCCCCGGCCGCGTACGGGCACACGGCGTACGCGCGCTCCGGTACGGCCACCGGGTCTGGGACGAGCGCCGGAAGCGTCGGCGCGCCGCTCACCGCGGCCGCCGAGCAGGTCGGGTCGGCGTGCTGAAGGTGACCCCCGCCGCAGCCGCTGTCTCCGGGGCAGTCGTCGTGGGCGGCGACCGCGGTCGCCGTCATGCGCTGCGGCCCGTCGTGTTCGTGGACGGCACCGCCGGGGGCCAGCGCGTGCATGCCCAACAGCCCGGCCAGCAACCCGAGCACGAGCAACGCCCGCCACCGCCCGAGGGCCGGTGGCGCGCCGTATCGCTGTGCGCGGGCTGTCACGGCGCTCATGCTACGGAACGCACCACGCGATGCCGTACGCGCCCCGCCGCACCGGCCAGGAGTCGCCTCGTACGCGCTGATGGCAGAACGGCGCGACAAGCGGCCCGAGCCACCGGGATTCTTCACATGCCGTGCATCGTTTCCTGACGTTGTGTGGGCGCCTTCGCCGTTGCCATGCCGAGGTAACGCCGTATCAATTCACGGGCGCAGCTCACGCCTTCCTCGTTGCGGTCCGGTTTCGCCGGTCGGGAGCCGTACGGCCGTGCCTGTGCAAAATCGGTGCCGGAATTCCCGGGCGCGAACGGGGTGCCCCGGGGGCGCGTGGCAGGATCGGGCGGCATGAGGGCCTCCCCTGCGGTACGAGGGCTGCGCGCGGCGGTGTTCGCGGCACTGTGCGTGCTGCTGGGCGTCGGGGGACACGCGCTCGCGACCGGGATGGCGCCGCCGGTGTGGGAACAAGTCGCCGGATTCCTGCCGGTGTTCGCGGGCGGATTCCTGCTGGGCGGGCGGGAGCGGTCGCTGGTGGCCATCGGCGGCGGGACGCTCGCGGCGCAGGGCGGGCTGCATGTCGCGTTCGGTGCCGCGCTGCCGCCTGCGGTCACGGCCATGCGCGGCATGCATATGGCCACACCACATGGCCTGACGGCCCATGGCCTGACGGCCCATGCCCTGACACCACACGCCCTGACTCCACATGCCACCCTCGCCCATGTCTCGGCCGCCCTCCTGATGACCTGGTGGCTGCGGTGCGGTGAGGCCGCGCTGTGGACGCTGTTGCGCCGGGCCGTCGCGCTCGTGCCGGGGCTCGCCGCCTGGTGGCAGGTGCTGAGGGGCGGGTGGACCGTACCGGGCCCTCCCGGGGGCGTACGGCGAGCAGGCGAGGGAGCGCGAGCGTTGCGCCGTGTCCTGCTGCGGCACGAGGTGCAGCGGCGCGGGCCGCCCGCGGGGACTCCGTACGCGATCTGACCCCCGACACCCTTCCTCAGTACGGAGATCCACCCACCCATGTCCTACCGACCCATGTCCTACCGACCCATGTCCTACCGACCCATGTCCTACCGGCTCATGTCGTACCGACCCATGTCCTGGGCACCCATCGCCCTGCGCCGCACCGGCGTCGTCGCCGCCCTCGCCGCCGCCGGAGTGCTGGCCGCCGCGGGCGTCGCCTCCGCGCACGTCACCGTCCACCCCGAGAGCTACGCCAAGGGAGCCACCGACGGCGTCCTGAGCTTCCGCGTACCCGACGAGTCCGACTCCGTGAGCACCACCGAGGTGCGGCTCTTCCTGCCCACCGACCATCCGGTCCTCGGAGTACTCGTCTCCCCGCACGACGGGTGGAGCGCCAAGGTGACCGACACGAAGCTGAAGACCCCGGTCAAGACGGACGACGGCACCATCACCGACGCCGTCTCCGAGATCACCTGGACCGGCGGCAGGATCGGACCCGGCCACTACGAGGACTTCGACGTCGCCTTCGGCCAGTTGCCCGACGACACCGCACAGTTGACGTTCAAGACGCTCCAGACGCACTCCGACGGAAAGGTCGTCCGCTGGATAGAGGAGGCCGAGCAGGGCGCTGAGGAACCGGAGAACCCGGCGCCGGTACTCAAGCTCACGGCGGGCGACGGCACGTCGGAGGCGGCACCCGAGAGCTCGGAGTCGACGGCTTCGGCGAGCGACTCCACCGCGCGCGGGCTCGGCATCGCCGGTCTGGTCGTGGGCCTGCTGGGGCTGGCGGCAGGGGCGTTCGCCGTCGTACGAAGCCGTGGGACCGGGACCCGTGCCGAGTAACACGCGGCGCCCGCACCGACGTTGACGTGTCGTGGATCACACGGGTGGGGATGAGTCCGAGGCCGGGGGGATTTCCGTACCCCACCGTGACGATCTGCGTGTGGATGCGAGGATGAGGCGCCATGACAGCCGGGTGGGGTTCTCGCACAGTACGAGCCGCGGTGTTCGCGGCCGTCTGTGTGCTGCTCGCCGCCCTGGGCCACGTCATGATGTCCGGCAGCCACGTATCCGCCTGGGTGTTGGCCGTCGGATTCGCCGCGACCGTCTCGGTCGGCTGGCGCCTGGCCGGTCGGGAGCGCGGGCTGCCGCTGATCGTGGTCGTCGTGGTCGCCGTCCAGACCCTCCTGCACTCGGCGTTCTCGCTCGCGCAGTCGGCGAGCGGGGCGCCGGCGGGCGGTTCGACGGCGTCGGACACGGGCTTCCCGCACATGGGCTCCGGGGACGTGGGCTCCGCCCACACGGGTTCGATGCACATGGACGGCATGGGCTCCATGGATATGAGTCACATGGGGCACTCCGCCGGCGGCGGTACGTCCGAGTTCGGCATGCTCGCCGCCCACCTCCTGGCCGCGCTGCTGTGCGGCCTGTGGCTGGCGCACGGCGAACGGGCCGCCTTCCGCATCCTGCGCGCCGTCGCCGGATGGCTGGCGGCTCCACTGCGGCTGCTGCTGGCGCTGCCCGCCGCCCCTGACCGCCCGCGTCTGCGGGGACGCCGCCTCCATCCGGACCGGGCGCCGCGCCTGCTCCTTCTCGTCCACGCGATCACTTCTCGGGGTCCGCCCCTGGGGACGGCTGTCGTCTGAAGACAGCTCTGGTAACCCGAGGCGCCGTACGGCGCCTCGGGCAGCGGTCGTACGCCCACGCAGGTGTCGCACGGTCGCATTCCCCCTCGCCATCACGGATGACCCGAGAAGGACACCAGGTGATCACTCCTGCCCTGCCCGCCGCCACCCACGGCCGGGACAAAAGGGACTCATTGGATTCGTTGAACTCAAGGGGTTCATGGGACTCCATAGACGAGTCGACCACCGCCTGGGCGCTCGCCGCCCGTGCCGGTGACGCCGAGGCCGTCGAGCACTTCGTCCGCGCCCTGCACCGGGACGTCGTGCGGTACGTCGCCCACCTCTGCGCCGATCCGCAGGCCGTGGACGACCTGGCCCAGGACACGTTCCTGCGGGCGCTCGGCAGTCTGCACCGGTTCGAGGGCCGTTCCTCCGCCCGTGTATGGCTGCTGTCCATCGCGCGCCGCGCGGTGATCGACAGTTACCGGTACTCGGCGGCGCGGCCCCGGCTGCACGACGCGACGGACTGGCAGCTCGCCGTCGAGCGGGCCCAGCCGTGCGGTCTGCCCGGCTTCGACGACGGCATCGCCCTGGCCGACCTGCTGGCGGCGCTGCCCGAGGAGCGCCGGGAGGCGTTCGTCCTCACCCAGCTGCTGGGGCTGCCCTATGTGGAGGCGGCCGCGCTGACCGCCTGTCCGGTCGGCACGGTCCGCTCCCGGGTGGCCCGGGCCCGCGCCACCCTCATCGACCTGCTGACCGCGGCGGACGAGCAGCGCCCGCGGCCGGCCGTCCTGGCGGCCTGACCCGGCGGCGCAGCCTCCGGATCGGCCCGGCCCGGATCGGCCCGGCCCGGATCGGCCCGGCCCGGATCGGCCCGGATCGGCCCGGCCCGGATCGGCCCGGACCGGATCGGCCCGGACCGGATCGGCCCGGACCGGATCGGCCCGGACCGGATCGGCCCGGACCGGATCGGCCCGGACCGGATCGGCCCGGACCGGATCGGATCGGCCACCGTGCCGAGCGTGGCCGGACCGGTCCCGGCCAGGACGAGTCCCTGGCCGGACGGCCGGACGGCCGGGCCTCCGGGCCTCCGGGCCTCCGGGGTGATCGGGTGCACCGCCTCGTGGTCGGCGAGATGACGCACAGTACGGGGCAACGCCCGCTCGGCAATGCCCGGTTGCCCCGTCGAGATCCAGGTGGGCCCGCCCATGGACCTTCGTCGGCGCTGCCGCGCCGACCATGCGGGCCCACGCGGCCCCCCTACTCGGCGCGTGCCTCCGAGGCCAGGCCCGGCAGCAGTGCGTACATCGCCTCGCGCTGGGCGGGTCCCATGAACTGGTCCAGCGCCTGGACCACCGTCTCGGCCAGCAGCCCGGAGGACTCCGTCAGCAGGCGTCGCGCCTTCTCCGTGAGGGCGACCTCGACGCCCCGCTTGTCGCCGCAGACCGACTTGCGGTTGACGAGGCCGGCGTGCTGGAGGCAGGCGATCTGGTAGGTGAGCCGGGTCTTGGGGCGGCCCAGGAGCTCCGCGATCTGCGTCATGCGCAGGCCCGCGGGCTGCTCGGCCAGCAGGCACAGGACCAGGAACTCGTCGTGGGAGACGTCGAGCCGCTCCTTGACGACGGAGCGCAGCCGCTGTTCCACGGCCCCGGTGGAGGCCAGTACGACCATCCAGGCGCGGAGCTCGTCCGGCAGCAGCCCACCGCCCTGCGCGGAGGGGCATTCGGGCAGGTCGGCGGGGCGCTCGTCGGGGTCGGCCATGTTCTTGAGTGTACCTGTTGTCCAATTTTGAATTAGGTGGTTGTTCAGATTTGGATAATGGGCTAGCGTGAGGGTCCTCCAAATTTGAACCACTGAGATCGAGGGAAAGATCATGACCGTCGCTGTGGAAACCGGCCTCTGGCAGCTCGACCCGACCGCGTCGACCGTCGCGCTCCGGCACAAGACGATGTGGGGCCTGGTCACGGTGAAGGGCACCTTCTCCGGCGTCACGGGCCAGGGCGAGGTGCGCCCCGACGGGTCGGCCGTCGGCACCCTCACCCTGGACGCCGCCTCCCTGGACACCAAGAACGCCAAGCGCGACACCCACCTGCGGTCCGCCGACTTCTTCGACGTCGACAACCACCCCGAGATCACCCTCACCGTCCGCAGCGCCGAACTCCGCGACGGCAAGACCGTCCACGTCGTCGGTCAGCTGACCGCGCGCGGCATCAGCAGGCCCCTGACCTTCACCGCGAGCCTCGCCGGAGCGGACGCCGACGCGCTCACGCTGGATGCCGAATTCACCGTGGACCGCGCCGAGTTCGGCCTGGGCTGGAACCAGATGGGCATGATCCGCGGCCTGACCACGGTCACGACCACGCTCCGTTTCAGCCGGGCAGCAGCCTGATGTAGGTGCTCGACAGCGTCTGCGGCGAGGGGGTGAAGGCCCGCAGCCGGATCCGTACGCCCGGGCGTCGGGGGAGGCCGTACTTCCCTCCGGGCGGCCGGAGTTCGTACGTCGCCGTCGTGTGCGCGGGCAGCGCTGCCGGACCCCGCACGACCGACCAGTACGGGTCCATGCCCTGGCCCGTGGTGAGCGTGAAGTGGGGTGTCAGGGCGCTGTCGTCCGTGTTGGTGACCCTCAGGGTCAGCCCGGACACGGCGCTCGCCGAGGCCCGCCGCACCGAGGCGACCCGCATCCGCAGCGGAGGTGTCCCCGTCACCGCCAGCGCCGATGCGAACAGGGCCGGCGCGAGCAGCAGTACCGCCGCCGCGACCCGCGCCGGACGACGGTGCGGGCCGGACAGGAGGCGCGGCCTGGGCTGCCACGCGCCGGCGAACTCGGACGGGGGCGCGGTCACCGCCGCCGCCAGCCACAGCGGCGTCATCATCAGGAAGTAGCCGTCCTGCGAGCGGGTCGCCAGATAGAAGGCGCACCACGGCAGGACGGTCGCCGCCGACCCCAACCGCCGTACGAACAGCACGAACAGCGCCAGGAGGCCCGCGGCCAGCAGCAGGCTCGCATGCGCGTACCAGTCGAGCCGGTCGCTGCCGTTCGTGAAGTAGAGCGAGACGTCCACCAGACCCTGACCGTGCAGCACCGCGCCCTGCGTCAGCGGCAGCGCGATGCCGGTGAACCAGGCGGCAGGCTCGCTCACGATGAAGTACGTGTTGATCAGCAGCCATGCGGTGACGGCGACCCCGACGATCCGCAGCACCACCAGCGCCGCCGCCCGCGCGCCCAGTTCGCCGCGCCGCACGGCGTAGATGCCCGCCAGCAGGAACGGTGCGAGAAACCACGGCAGTTGCTGCGCGGCGCACGCCGCTCCCAGGCAGGCGGCCTGCGCCGTCCCGGCAGGCCCGAGCCGTCCGCCCCGCCCGATCCGCGGCCAGCGCACCACCACCGGCACCAACAGGGCCAGGGCCAGGACCGCCGGGTAGCCGAGGCGGCCGTACACGGGCAGCATGCCGAAGCCGAGGCACACCATGGTGGCCGCCGACCGCCACGGGCCGGGCAGCAGCCGCCACAGAGTGACCGTGCCGACGATCAGCGCGCCACTGGCCACCACCGCCGCCGGGGTGCCGCCGCGCCCCAGCCACAGCAGGGGCGCCGTGAGCAGCGGCGCCAGCGGGGGATAGCCGTACGTGAAGTCGTAGCCGCCGCTCACCGTCGGGGTGACCGCGATGCCGGGGTGGCCGAACAGCCAGGGCCACGGCTGCCCGTAGACGGTGTGTCCGGCGACGAGTTCGCGGGCGGCCTGCGCGGTGAGGTCCGACTCGTCCGAGCCCCGGTGGAAGAGGGCGAGCGCGCACAGGGCGAGCGTCACCGCGGTCACCAGGACCCACAGGTCCACCCGCGCCAACGACCTCTCGCGGCGTACCACCAGCGCCAGTACACCGCACACCAGGATCGAGGCGTAGCAGACGGAGATCACGGCGGCCACGGGGAGCCGGTGCCCGGCCGCCTGCGCCCACACCGACCTCGTACCGATGAGCAGGCTGATGTCGGCGAGCAGCGTCAGGACGCGATGCCACTGCGCGGGTGGTTCCGGGCCGGCGGACACCGCCGACTGGGTCCGCCGGCCGGGTGCCGACAGCTGAGTATCTGCCAGGAGCACGCCACCGAACGCTAATCGTGCCTGGTGAGCGGGGTGCCGATGAGCGTGAAGAGTCCGGTGTGAGGGCGGTAAGGAGCGGGCGTCCCGGGCGAAGAAGGGCTCAGTAGACGTCCCGTACGTACCGCTTCGCCGCCGCCAGCTGCTTCACCCACGCCGACGCCTCGGCCTCGTCCAGCCCGCCGTGCGCGACCGCGATGTCCCGCAGGGCCCGGTCCACGTCCTTCGCCATGCGGGAGGCGTCGCCGCAGACGTAGAAGTGGGCACCGTCCTGGAGCCAGCGCCACAGCTCGGGGCCGTGCTCGAGCATCCGGTCCTGCACGTACACCTTGTTGCGCTGGTCCCGGGAGAAGGCGGTGTCGAGGCGGGTCAGGGCGCCCTCGTCGAGAAGCGCGGTCAGCTCGTCCTCGTAGTAGAAGTCGGTGGCGCGGTGCTGCTCGCCGAAGAACAGCCAGTTGGGTGCCCCGTGACCGAGCTCGCGCCGCTCCTGGAGGAAGCCGACGAAGGGCGCGACCCCCGTGCCCGGGCCGACCATCACCATCGGCGTCGCGGCGTCGACGGGCGGCCGGAAGTGCGGTGAGCGCTGCACGAACACCGGCACCTGCGTGTCGTCCTCGGCGTCGGCGAGGAAGGGCGAGCAGACCCCGCCGCGCGGACGGCCGTGCAGGTTCTCGTAGCGCACGACGGACACCGTGAGCGAGACCTGGTGCGGGTCGACGAGCGGGCTGGACGATATGGAGTACAGCCGCGGCTGCAGCTTCCTGAGGACGTCCGCCCAGTCCTGCGCACCCGCCCGCACGGGGTGCTCGGAGAGCACGTCCACCGCCTGGCGGCCCCAACTCCACTGTGCGAGGCCGTCCTTGTTGTCGGGGCGCAGCAGCCTGCGCAACTCCCGGTCGTCACTGACGTGTTCGGCGACGAAACGGAGCAGGTCGGGGGTGATCTTCGTGATGTCGAGGTGCCGGTACAGGGCCTCGGCGAAGGGCACCTCCCCAACCCCTTCCAGAGATACGGAGGTTGATCCCTCCACCCCGGTCGCAGCGAGCCATTCCTCCACCAGGGCGGGCGAGTTGACCGGCCGCACCCCGAGCGCGTCCCCGGCCTCGTACGTCAACGGCGTCCCGCTCGTGTCGAAGGTGAACCGCCTGACCTCCTTGCCCGCGCCGGGCCGGCTGAGCAGCCGGTTGCCGACGAGGCGGGCGGCCGTGGGGGCGGGTTTGGGAGAGCGGGCGGGCTTCGCGGCCGGGGGCTCTGCGCGTGTCGCGGGCTCCTGGACGTCGGTCCTGGTGCCCAGCGCGCTCAGCACCCCGTCCAGCCACGCGTCGGCCGACGGCTCGAAGTCCGGTTCGCAGTCGGTACGCGGAGCCAGCCGCACCGCGCCCAGCTCGTCCAGCCGTGCGTCCAGCCGGCGCCCGTGCCCGCAGAAGTCGTCGTACGAGGAGTCGCCGAAGGCCAGGACGGCGTAGCGGACCCCCTCCAGGCGCGGGGCCTGCTCCCCGGACAGCCGCTCCCAGAAGCCGGAGCCGTTGTCCGGTGCGTCCCCGTCGCCGAAGGTGCTGGTGATCAGCAGCAGGTCGGCGCCGGACGGCAGCGCGCCCGGGTCGGTGTCGTCCATGCCGACGAGCGTCGGCGTGTGCCCGCTCGCGGACAGCCGGTCGGCGACGGCCGAGGCGAACTCCTCGGCGTTGCCGGTCTGCGAGGCCCACAGGATGACGATCTCGCGGCCGCGCCGGACCTGGGGTTCGGCCGTGGTCCGCGAGTACATGCCGGCGAGGACGCCGTTCACCCACAGCGCGTGCTCGGGGCTGAACGGCGCGTCCGGGGGAAGTACCGGGATGCCGGGGGCGCCGGAGTTGATGCCCGCGAGGAAGCCGGTGAGATAGAGCCGCTCCTGAGCCGTGAGCACGGGCGGCGGGGCCGGGGCGAGCCCGAAGGGGTCCGCGCCCGGGGTGACGGCGGTCGGGGTGACGGCGGTCGGGGTGACGGCGGTCGGCACGAGGACGTCAGCAGGGGCCGCCGGGACCGCCGCGGCCGCCGGTGCGGCCACCCGCGTCAGCGACACCGCACACACCTTGAACTCCGGCTGGAACGACACCGGATCCACCGCGTCGCTGGTGACGGCGTTGACGCTCAGGTACTCCCCGAACAGGTCGTTCCAGTGGAACGGCGCGAAACAGGCCCCCGGCAGCACCCGGTCGGTCACCACCGCGGGCAGCACCGCCCGCCCCCGCCGCGACGCGACCTCCACCCGGTCGCCCTCCGCGATCCCCAACTCCCGCGCGTCCTCGGGATGCAGCTCCACGAACGGCCCGGCGTTCAGCTTGTTGAGCTTGGCGACCTTCCCCGTCTTGGTCAGCGTGTGCCACTGGTGCTGCACGCGCCCGGTGTTCAGCACGAACGGGTAGTCGTCGTCCGGCATCTCGGCGGCCGGCATGTGCGGCCGCGCGTGAAACACGGCCCGCCCATTGGCGGTCGGGAACCGCAGCTCGCCCTCGTCCACGTACCTGATCGGATTGCGCTCCGGGCCGTCCTCGGCGGCGGCCGGCCACTGTACGGGCGTCGACCGCAGCCGCTCGTACGTCACCCCGCGCAGGTCCCACCCGGTCACCGGGTTCCAGAAGCGCCGGATCTCCTCGAAGATCTCCTCGGCACTGTCGTACGAGAACCCCTTCTCGTACCCCATCTCCCGCGCCACGGCCGCGATCAGCCGCCAGTCCGCCATCGCCTCCCCGGGCGGATCGGCCGCCGCCTGGGTCAGCGTGAGGCTGCGCTCGCTGTTGACGAAGACACCCTCGCCCTCGGTCCACATCGCGCCGGGCAGGACGACATCGGCGTACGCGTTGGTCTCGGTGTCGCCGAAGACGTCCTGGGTGACGACGAACTCGGCGGCCTCCAGGCCCTCGATGACGGTACGGCGGTTGGCGACCGAGGCGACCGGGTTGGTGCAGATGATCCAGCAGGCCCTGATCTCGCCGTCGGCCATCTTCTGGAACATCTCGACGGTGCCCTTGCCGACCCCGTCGGCCCGGACGGTCCCCGGCGGCAGCTCCCACAGCTCCTCGACGAACGCGCGCTCGTCCGGCACGAGCACCGACCGCTGCCCCGGCAGACCCGGCCCCATGTAGCCCATCTCACGGCCGCCCATCGCGTTGGGCTGGCCGGTGAGGGAGAAGGGCCCGCAGCCCGGACGGCAGATGGCGCCGGTCGCGAGATGCAGGTTGACCAGGGCGTTCGTGTTCCAGGTGCCGTGCGTGGACTGGTTGAGCCCCATGGTCCAGCAGCTCATCCACTCACCGGCCTCGCCGATCAGCCGCGCGGCCTGCCCGAGGTCCTCCTCGGCGATCCCGGTGATCTCTGCGACAGCCGTGGGCGTGTAGTCGGCCAGGAACTCCTCCATCGCCTCCCAGCCGTCGGTGTGCGCGGCGACGAACTCGGGGTCGGTGTGCCCGTTCGCCACCAGCAGGTGCAGCAGACCGTTCAGCAGAGCCAGGTCCGTACCCGGCTTGACCTGCAGGAACAGATCGGCTTTCGCGGCGGTCGCGGTGCGCCGCGGGTCCACGACGATCAGCTTGGCCCCCGCCTTGACCCGCTCCATCATCCGCAGGAACAGGATCGGATGGCAGTCGGCCATGTTCGACCCGATGACCAGGAAGACGTCCGCCTTGTCGAAGTCCTCGTACGACCCCGGCGGCCCGTCGGCGCCCAGCGACAGCTTGTATCCGGCACCCGCGCTGGCCATGCACAGCCGCGAGTTCGACTCGATCTGGTTGGTCCGTACGAAGCCCTTGGCCAGCTTGTTCGCCAGGTACTGGGCCTCCAGGCTCATCTGTCCGGAGACGTAGAAGGCGACCGCGTCCGGCCCGTGCTCGTCGACGATCGTGCGCAGCCGCCGCGCGGTCTCGGCGATCGCGTCGGCAACGGGCGCCGGCACCGGCTCCTCGCCACGGTCGTCCCGCACCAGCGCGGTGGTCAGCCGACCGGGCGCGGCGAGCATGTCGGCAGTGGTCGCACCCTTGGTGCACAGCCGGCCCGCGTTCGCCGGGTGCGCCTTGTCGCCGGACGCCTTCAGGACCGTACGCCGCCCGTCCGGCCCCATGCCGACGTCGAGCAGCATGCCGCAGCCGACACCGCAGTACGAGCAGACCGTCCGTACCTGCTGGGTCGGGGGGGTCGTCGTCATGCCGACAACCGTACGAATTGCCCGTTACGCCTGTGTCACATGACTTGATCATCAGGGGTTACACCCGTCACACAGCCGTGCCAGCGTCGGTGTGAGGGGGGTCGCGGAGCGTGTCGTGTTGGGCCGAACGGGTGACCATGCGTAAGAATTGCCCGATGCAGACAGCAGTGCGAGCCAAGGATGGAGCGTGCCGGTGAACAGCCACGATGTCACCGACGAACAGTGGGAGGGGCTCGCCCAGGTCGTACCGTTGCGGGGCCGGGACGCCTGGCCGTCCTCGGTCGGTCACCGGTCGCTGCCCGAGGCGGAGACCGAGGCCCGGCGTCGCTTCGTCGTACTGCGGGTCAATGTGTTCGGGGACGCCCGCGAGGTCGCCGAGACGCTGATGGCGGGCATTCCCGTACTCCTCGACCTCACCGGCGCGGAGACCGACGTCGCCAAGCGGGTCCTCGACTTCAGCACGGGGGTCGTCTTCGGTCTGGCCAGCGGAATGCACCGCGTCGAGCGGAACGTGTTCCTGCTCACACCGGCCGGCACCGAGGTGACCGGACTGATGGACGGGGTCGGCGTGCCCGGCGCGTGAGGCCGGTCCCCCGATCGTAGGAAGGTACTCCTGGCGGAACGGTTCGCCTGGCCGGCACGGCCCTACGGTCCGCATATGACAGTGTCCTGCACGCCCCCCATGTCCGCCTTACCCCCCTCTCCGGCACCGTCGGGGGACGGGAGAGGGCATCCGGACCGGCCGTGCGTCACGGAGCTGCGGCTGTCCGCCTTCGCCGGGCACCGGCGTGCCGGGTTCCCGCTCGGCCCGCTCACCCTGTTCGCGGGGCCCAGCGGCTGCGGCAAGACGACCGCGCTGCGGGCGTACGAGGCACTCGCCCGGCTCGGCGGCGGGGTCGCCCTCGGCGAGGTGTTCCCCGACCCGCTCGCCTGCGTCCCCGACCGCGCCCGGCCCGACGCCCAGCGCCGACGCGGCTTCCGCATCGGCTGTACGGCCGACGGACCCGAGGGCCCGGTCCGGCTCGACGTGGCGATCCAGGCGGAACCCGACCTGCGCATCGTGGGCGAGCGGTTGTCGACGGACGGCCTGGTCCTCCTGCAGACCGCCCTGCGCGACCCCTCGCGTCGCACCGTGCAGGCGGCCTGGCACACGGCGGGCTCCGAGCGGGTCACCCGCGCCCCGCTGCCCGACGACCGGCTCGGCACCGCCCTGCTCCCGCTGCGCGTGGCCGGCAAGACGGACGGGCAGCGCAGGGTGCTCGCCGCCGCCGAACAGATGGTCGTGGCCCTGCGCTCCGTCTTCGCCTGCGACCCACGCCCCGGCCGGATGCGCGCCCCCGTCCCCACCGGATCCGGGCGGCTGCTCGGCGGCTGCGGCAACCTCGCCGACGTGCTCTGGCGCACCCGCGCCGAATGCACCCGACGGCACGCGCAACTCGTCGCGGCGGTGCGCGCCGGATGCGCCGGACCCGTCACGGACCTGTTCGCCGAAGTGCTCACCGACGGGACCGTCCGCGCGCTGCTCGACCGGGGCGACGGGATCCGGACGCGGCTCGGACGGCTGGGCGACGGGGAGCTGAGGTACCTCGCCCTCGCGCTGGTGCTGTTCACCGGGCCCGGGGTGCTGGAGGTCGACCCGGTCGGCGAGGTGCCGGCGGCCATGCAGACGCTCACCGTGCTCGCCGACAACCTCGACCGGGGCCTGGACCCACGGCAGCGGACCGAACTGCTGCGGCTCGCCGCCCGCATGTGCGACCGCGGCCACATCCGCCTGGTCGGCGCGGTCAGCGACGCGTCCTGGGCCACCGGAGCCGAGGGGGTCACGGTGGTACACCTGGACCCGTGACCGAACCTCTCGACGTGGCGAAACTGCAGCGCAGGCTGGCCGAGTTCGCCGCCGCGCGCAACTGGCAGCCGTACCACACCCCCAAGAACCTCGTCGCCGCGCTCAGTGTGGAGGCGTCCGAACTGGTCGAGATCTTCCAGTGGTTGACGCCCGAGGAGTCCGCCGGAGTCATGGCCGACCCCGACACCGCGCACCGCGTCACGGACGAGGTCGCCGACGTCCTCGCGTATCTGCTGCAGTTGTGCGAGGTGCTCGGCATCGATCCGCTGGCGGCGCTGGACGCGAAGATCGACCGGAACGAGCGGAGGTTTCCGGCACCGTAGACCGGTTTGTCGTAGACCAATCCCGGGAACGGTCGAGTCCGCTTTCACTCTCCGCAGTCAAAAGCTGAACCGAAATCGATTCGTTGTCCGCAGATTTCAGCCTTCCTCTGGCTTTTCGTCTCAACCGCCCTCACTCTGGGTAGTGGACAAGGGAGTTCGGGCGGACGTGCCGTGAGCGCGTCGGGACAGACGGGGGCAGCGCATGGACGCTGTGCGGCTGATCGTGACGAGCAGACGCGCTCTGGCGGGGGGCGGTGCCGCGCCGGACGTCATGGCGGAGGTGTGGCAGGCGCAGGCCCTGGCCCAGGCGATAGGCAGTCGCCTCGCGGTCTCCGGGCCACCCGAATTACGGGGCGAGGCGCTGGGGTTGACCGAGCTGGCGGGCCGAGGCTGCGGTGTCCTCGACCGCCCGGACATCGACACCGAACACCTCCGCGCCGCCCAGCTCACCGAACTGGGCGACGCCCGCCAGGCCCTCCTCTACCTCGGCGGCCTCCTCGGCGAGGTGGGCATCGCCCTCGTGGGCCTCGCCTCCGCCGCGGACGACGAGGGCAGGTACTGGCAGTGCATGGAAGCCATCGACGCGGCGGACGAGTCGAGGGACCGGGTCCTGGAGATGCTGCGCAGACTGGCGGACAGGGACGAGGCGTTGCCCGCGTAACAGGCGCCGGGAGCGCCGGCTCCGCGCGAACCGACGATCACGGCCGTACACCGGGTAACCGGGTCACTGGAGAGGCCACTGCCGCGCGCGGCCTTGACGGATATTCACCTGCCCGGGCATGGGTGTGACCGGAGGGACCGATGAGGGCGACCGCCCTCACAGCGTGCAGGATGGAGGCATGGATCTTCGCATCTTCACCGAGCCCCAGCAGGGCGCCACCTACGACACCCTTCTCACTGTCGCCAAGGCCACCGAAGACCTCGGCTTCGACGCGTTCTTCCGCTCCGACCACTATCTGAAGATGGGCTCCGTGGACGGCCTCCCCGGTCCCACCGACGCCTGGATAACCCTCGCCGGCCTGGCCCGTGAGACGAAGCGCATCCGGCTCGGCACCCTGATGACCGCCGGCACCTTCCGGCTGCCCGGCGTGCTCGCCATCCAGGTCGCACAGGTCGACCAGATGTCCGGCGGCCGGGTCGAACTGGGCCTGGGCGCCGGCTGGTTCGAGGAGGAGCACACGGCGTACGGCATCCCCTTCCCGAAGGAGAAGTTCGCGCGCCTGGAGGAGCAGCTGGAGATCGTCACCGGGCTGTGGGCGACGGAGGCCGGCGAGACCTTCGACTTCCACGGCACGTACTACGACCTCACCGACTCGCCCGCGCTGCCCAAGCCCGCACAGCGCAAGATTCCCGTGCTCGTCGGCGGCCACGGCGCCACCCGCACCCCGCGGCTGGCCGCGCAGTATGCCGACGAGTTCAACATGCCGTTCGGCTCGTTCGAGGACAGCGAGGTCCAGTTCGGCCGGGTGCGTGCCGCCGCCGAGGAGGCGGGCCGCAAGACCGGCGAGATCACCTACTCCAACGCCCTCGTCGTCTGCGTCGGCAAGGACGACCAGGAGGTCGCCCGCCGCGCCGCCGCCATCGGCCGCGAGGTCGACGAACTGAAGGCCAACGGCCTGGCCGGCACCCCGTCCGAGGTCGTCGACAAGATCGGCCGCTACGCCGGGATCGGCTCCGAGCGGATCTACCTCCAGGTCCTCGACCTGTCGGACCTGGACCACCTGGAGCTGATCTCCTCGCAGGTGCAGTCGCAGCTGTCGTAGCGCGCCGAAGGGCGCTGTGTGCCTGTGTGCCTGTGTGCCTGTGTGCCTGCGTGCCTGTGTGCCTGCGTGCCTGCGTGCCTGCGCGACTGTGTGACTGTGACGAGCCTGTGGCCGGAACTGTGGCCTCCGCCACAGGTGATGCGATCCGGATGCTGGTGGGGTGGCCCGATGCGAAGAGCCACCCCCTTACTCCCGGCCCTCGCCGCCGCCCTGCTCGTGGCCGGCTGCGGATCGGAACGCGCCGGCTCCCCGGGCGGCGGAGCCGGCGCAACGCCCCGGACCCCGGTCTCCCCGGTCTCCGATCCGGGGCTGGACGGTGTGCGGATCACCGGCCTGACCCTTCCGTCCCCCTCGACGCCCGGGGTCGTCTCCGCGAACTCCTCGGTCTCCGCCGCCTACGAGGTGGTCAACGACAGCTCCGAAGCGCTGACGTACACGATCCTGTTCGACTTCACGACGGCCACCGGCGAGGTG
Organism: Streptomyces sp. MMG1533; assembly: GCF_001279775.1. GTDB lineage: Bacteria > Actinomycetota > Actinomycetes > Streptomycetales > Streptomycetaceae > Streptomyces. Next base: position 55,451 of record NZ_LGDG01000221.1, read on the forward strand.
ATGACCAACACCCGGCAGACCGTGCACGACGTCGGGCCCGGCCGAACCGTGCGGCGGACCGTCGACATGCCGCTCACCATGGGCAGCGGCCGGGACGTGAACGTGACGCAGGTGAAGGTCTCCGAGGTCACCGGCGTCCCCGCGGCCGAGGCGCCGGCCGCCCCGGGCAAGTGCCCCTCCTCCGGGATCAACGTCACCGTCGACGAGGGCGACGCCGCCATGGGGCTGCGTGTCGTGGGGCTGTGGCTGGAGAACTGCGGCACCGCCGACCACCACGTCGAGGGCTACCCGCAGCTGACCCTCCTCGACGAGGACCGCGAACCGATCGACAGCGTCAAGATCCTCCAGGGCAGCGGCGCCATCACCACCGCAGTCACCGGCACCGACGACCCGCCGCGGCCCGTGACCCTGAAGCCGGGCGAACGCGCCCGGGCCGGTCTGGTGTGGCGCAACACGACCGAAGCCGGCCTCGAAGCGGTCAACGCCCCCTACGTCAGGGTCCGCGCGAAGTCCGGCGCCGCACCGGTCACCGTGACGCCCCACCTCGATCTCGGGACCACCTCGGAGCTGGGAGTCGGCCCCTGGCAGGCGGCGGAGCGGTAGCGGCTCGGATAAACGAAAGCGCCGGTCGGCAGGGGTGTGGGATCGTATGACCGGCATCCTGCCGAGCCCTCGGGATCAGCATCCCTGGGGGCTTTCGCTTGTACGACACCCATCACATCCACCGGCCGGAGAGGCCTCCGTATGTTCCTGACGATCAGTACCACCGGCACCCCCGAACGCCCCGCCACCGATCTCGGCTTCCTGCTGCACAAGCATCCCGAGAAGGCGCAGGCGTTCTCCACGTCCTACGGCAAGGCGCACGTCCTCTACCCCGAGGCGGACACCGAGCGCTGCACGGCGGCGCTGCTGTTGGAGGTCGACGCGGTGGCACTGGTCAGGCGCGGCAAGGGCAAGGGGCGCGGCGGCGCTCCCGACGCGGCGCTCGCGCAGTACGTCAACGACCGCCCGTACGCCGCCTCCTCGCTCATGGCCGTGGCGCTGAGTGCCGTCTTCTCCAGTGCGATGCGGGGCGTGTGCAACGCCAGGCCCGAAGCGGCCGGGCGGACCAGGCCGTTGCGCATCGAGGTGCCCGCGCTTCCGGCCAGGGGCGGCCCGGATCTCGTACGAAGTCTCTTCGAGCCGCTCGGCTGGGCGGTGACCGCCGAACCGGTCGCGCTGGACAGCGAGTTCCCGGAGTGGGGCGACTCGCGGTACGTGCGCCTCGTACTGGAGTCGGACGCGCTGACCCTCGCCGAGGCCCTGCGGCACCTGTACGTCCTGCTCCCCGTCCTCGACGACGCCAAGCACTACTGGGTGGCTCCCGACGAGGTCGACAAGCTGCTGCGGGCCGGTGAGGGCTGGCTGCCCGAGCACCCGGAGCAGAAGCTGATCACCAGCCGCTATCTGTCGCGCCGCTGGTCGCTGACCCGGCAGGCCATGGAGCGGCTGGAGCTCGTGCGGCTGGCCGAGGCCGACGACACGGAGGTCGAGGAGATCGACAACGCCGTCGAGGCGGAGGCCGAGACGGAGGAGAAGCCGACCCCGCTCGCCGTGCAGCGCCGGGACGCGATCGTCGCCGCGCTCCAGGCGTCCGGCGCCGCCCGGGTGCTCGACCTCGGCTGCGGGCAGGGCCAGTTGGTGCAGGCCCTGCTCAAGGACCCGCGGTTCACCGAGATCGTCGGCACCGACGTGTCGATGCGGGCGCTCACCATCGCCTCCCGTCGGCTGAAGCTGGACCGCATGGGGGAGCGGCAGGCCTCGCGCGTCCAGCTCTTCCAGAGCTCGCTGTCGTACACCGACAACCGGCTCAAGGGGTACGACGCCGCCGTGCTGAGCGAGGTGATCGAGCATCTCGACCTGCCGAGGCTGCCGGCCCTGGAGTACGCGGTGTTCGGCTCGGCCCGTCCCCGGACCGTGCTGGTGACCACGCCCAACGTCGAGTACAACGTGCGGTGGGAGAGCCTTCCGGCCGGACACGTCCGGCACGGCGACCACCGCTTCGAGTGGACGCGCGCCGAGTTCCGGGAATGGGCGGACGCGGTGGCCGGACGGCACGGATACGACGTGGAGTTCGTACCGGTCGGGCCCGACGACCCCGAGGTGGGCCCGCCCACACAGATGGCCGTTTTTTCCATGGGCGCAGCCGGTGTCAAGACCGTGCACGAGAAGGAGGCGAAGGCAGCATGACCGAGACGCAGAACAAGGGACGGGTCCTCCCCGTCACCGACCTCTCCCTGGTCGTCCTCGTCGGCGCCTCCGGCTCCGGCAAGTCCACCTTCACGCACCGGCACTTCAAGCCGACCGAGATCATCTCCTCCGACTTCTGCCGAGGCCTGGTCTCCGACGACGAGAACGACCAGAGCGCGACCCGGGACGCCTTCGACGTCCTGCACTACATCGCGGGCAAGCGGCTGGCCGCCGGCCGCCGCACGGTCGTGGACGCCACCAGCGTGCAGCAGGACTCGCGTCGGCAGCTGATCGACCTCGCCAAGAAGCACGACGTGCTGCCCATCGCCATCGTGCTCGACGTGCCGGAGGAGGTGTGCGCCGAGCGCAACGCGGCCCGCACCGACCGTGCCGACATGCCACGGCGCGTGATCGGCCGCCACATCCGCGAACTCCGCCGCTCCGTGCGGCACTTGGAGCGCGAGGGCTTTCGGAAGGTGCACATCCTCCGAGGCGTCGAGGACATCGAGAACGCCACCGTCGTCACCGAGAAGCGCTTCAACGACCTGACCCACCTCACCGGCCCCTTCGACATCGTCGGCGACATCCACGGCTGCGCCTTCGAACTGGAGACGCTGCTCGGCAAGCTGGGCTACACCGACGGCGTCCACCCGGAGGGCCGCACCGCGGTCTTCGTCGGCGACCTCGTCGACCGCGGCCCGGACAGCCCGGGCGTGCTGCGGCGCGTCATGTCGATGGTGAAGTCGGGCAACGCCCTGTGTGTGCCCGGCAACCACGAGAACAAGTACGGCCGTTACCTCAAGGGCCGCAAGGTCCAGCACACCCACGGACTCGCCGAGACCATCGAGCAGATGGACTGCGAGAGCGAGGAGTTCGTCGCCGAGGTCCGGGAGTTTATCGACGGGCTGGTCAGCCACTACGTCCTCGACGGCGGCAGGCTCGTCGTCTGCCACGCCGGTCTGCCGGAGAAGTACCACGGCCGCACCTCCGGCCGGGTCCGCTCGCACGCCCTGTACGGCGACACCACCGGCGAGACCGACGAGTTCGGGCTGCCGGTGCGCTATCCGTGGGCGGAGGACTACCGGGGCCGAGCGGCCGTGGTCTACGGCCACACTCCGGTCCCCGAAGCCACGTGGCTCAACAACACCATCTGCCTGGACACCGGCGCCGTCTTCGGCGGCAAGCTCACCGCGCTGCGCTGGCCGGAGCGCGAGCTGGTCGACGTACCGGCGGAGCAGGTCTGGTACGAGCCGACGAAGCCGCTGCGCAGCGAAGCGCCGGGCGGAAACGACGGACGCCCGCTCGACCTCGCGGACGTGCACGGCCGCCGGGTCGTGGAGACACGGCACGCGGGCCGGGTGGCGGTCCGGGAGGAGAACGCCGCGGCGGCCCTGGAGGTCATGAGCCGTTTCGCGGTGGACCCGCGGCTGCTGCCGTACCTTCCGCCGACCATGGCGCCGACCGCCACCTCGCACATCGAGGGCTACCTGGAGCACCCGGCAGAGGCCTTCGCCCAGTACAAGGAGGACGGCGTCGAGCGGGTCGTGTGCGAGGAGAAGCACATGGGCTCGCGGGCGGTGGCCCTGGTGTGCCGGGACGCCGAGGCGGCCCGCAATCGCTTCGGGGTCGACGGCCCGACGGGTTCCCTCTACACACGCACCGGCCGCCCGTTCTTCGACGACGCGTCGGTGACCGAGGAGATCCTCGGCCGCCTCAGGACGGCGATCGGCGAGGCCGGCCTGTGGGCCGAACTGGACACCGACTGGCTCCTGTTGGACGCCGAGCTGATGCCGTGGTCGCTGAAGGCCTCCGGTCTGCTGCGGTCGCAGTACGCCGCCGTGGGTGCCGCGTCCGGCGCGGTCTTCCCGGGAGCCGTGGCGGCCCTGGAGGGCGCGGCGGCACGCGGAGTCGATGTGTCGGACCTGCTGACCCGTCAGCGCGAACGGGCCGACGCCGCCTCGAAGTTCACGGACGCCTACCGGCGCTACTGCTGGACCACGGACGGTCTCGACGGCGTCCGCCTGGCACCGTTCCAGATCCTCGCCGTCCAGGGCCGCAGCCTCGCCGGACTGCCGCACGACGAGCAACTGGCCCTGCTGGACCGGCTCGTGGAGCACGACGCCACGGGTCTGCTGCAGACCACCCGGCGCCTGTACGTCGACACCGGGGACCCGGAGTCGGTGCGGGCGGGCGTCGACTGGTGGCTGGAGATGACCGGACGCGGCGGCGAGGGCATGGTCGTCAAGCCGGTCGGCGCGATGGTCCGCAGCCCGGAGGGACGTCTCGTGCAGCCCGGCATCAAGTGCCGCGGCCGCGAGTACCTGCGGATCATCTACGGTCCGGAGTACACGCGCCCGGACAACCTCACCCGGCTCCGCGGCCGGTTCCTGAACCACAAGCGGTCGCTGGCGATCCGCGAGTACGCGCTCGGCCTGGAGGCGCTCGACCGGCTGGCCGAGGGGGAGCCGCTGTGGCGGGTGCACGAGGCCGTGTTCGGGGTGCTGGCGCTGGAGTCGGAGCCGGTGGACCCGAGGCTGTAGTCGGCCACTGGGATCTGTGAGGGTCGGTTTTCGGCCGAGTCGCCCAACTGGAGGGCGCTCGGCCGGACTTCGACCCGCGCGGCCCCGCTTGTCCCTGGTTAACCGCCAGTTGCCGTGCTAACTTCGCAGGTCGGTCAGGCAGGCATACCGGCTTCATGGGGGACAGTCGGTGAAGACAGGCGCGGGGTTCGGCAGGCCCGAGGACGGTTCCGCGCGCCCGCAGGCACTGCAGCTCCTCCAGGACCTGACCGACGGCCTGTGCGAGCTGAGCTGCACGGAGGACTCCGAGAGTCGCCGCCAGTTCGCCACGCTCCTCGGACAGTACCTCGGCCGGCCGGTCGACGTACGTGGTGTCCGACAGCGTGACGACGTGGTGGCGCTGGTCCGGGTCGCGTTGAACGTGGCGGGCGGGGAACGCGTACTGGTCGGGGTGGTCCGTCTCCTCGAAGGAAACCCGGCGGGCGACGAACTCGACCGGCTGATCGACCCCTTCCCGGCCGCCGCCTCCGAGACGCCGCTCGGCCCGCTCAGCCGTGACGACGAGAGCAGCGCCCGTGCCGTCCTGGCCAAGGGCGAGATCTCCGCGAGCCGGCTGCGGGACGACCTGGTCGGGGAACTCAACGGACTCGACCTGCCCACGGGGCTCTTACCGGAACAGCTCTTCACACACGTCCTGGAGTGGAACACCCAGCCCGACGGCCTGCCGCCCGCCGTGCTCCTCCTGGACCGCGCGGCCCGGCTGGCCCTGGCCCCCAGCCATCGCGCCGCCCTGTCCGGCTGGACCGACGACTGGGCCGGGCGCGCCGGTCTGACCCAGGAACTGGAGCGGCGCAGGGCGGCGCGCGTCGGCGTGGCGAGCGACCCCGACATTCCCTGCTGCCTCATCGTGGCGGTCGAGCCGGCCCGGGACGGCACCGACGAGATCGTCGTACGCCCCTGGCTCAACACGGTCCCCGGACACTGGAACCCCCAGCCCGGCGAGCCGGCCACCACCACCCTCGACGGCCTCGGCACCGCCGTCGAGCAGGCGCTCAGGCAGGGCGCCCGGCTCTGGACGGTGCCGCGCGAGCCCGAACCGGGCGGACGCGTGCAGCCACCGCCGTACATCGAGTTCGTCCTGCCGTACGACCTCCTCAACCACGATGTGGCCGGGCTGACCCACCGGATCGGCGACGGGCGGCCGCTGCCGCTCGGGCTGAAGTACGGGGTGCACTTGCGGAGCCTGGAGCGCATGCGCAGCAACGACGCGCTGGTCAGGGAGCAGTGGAGGGAGCGGTGGCGCACCCTGCGGGAGCACGGGGTCACGGTCCACGGCTGGAGTGAACCGGATGGTGGGCGCCTCGACGCATGGCAGGCCGTACTTGCCGGGGAGAACAGACATACGGCCGTGGTGCTGGACGCCCCGGCCGACCGCCTTGCCCTGGAGGCGCTCAAGGCCGCCATCGCGGAGGGGATCGGACTCGCGGTCTGGGACCGCAGAGGTGTTTTCGACGAGGAACGCCGGGAGGTGGTGACCGCCGTGTTCGCCGCCGTGCCGACGCCTGCCCGAATTCCGACAGCCATTCACAGACTGCGGCAGAAGGCCGAGTCGCACACCCAGGGGCCGAGCCGGCTCCTGGGCCGGCACATCGGCTTCTTCTGGGACGATCCCACCCGACTCGTTGACATCGACCCCGGCGATCTCGCCGGCGAGGAGGCACCGGCATGAGCGCGCACGAGCGGACGTCCCCGAACGGCTGGCGCGTCTTTCACGCCACGGGCAGCGCCCCGGCCGTCCCGCCCCGGCTGCCGGAGCCGCCGCCCTGGCGCAGCTTCCGCGGCGACCCGCTCCAGCCCACGCCGCCGGACGACCCGGAGGCCGCCCTGCGCCGCCTGGGCCCCGGCGACATCACCCCGCAGCTCGGCCCGGACGAGATCGACACCGTCAACGCCGCCCTGCTGCTGCGCCGGCCCCTGCTGATCACCGGCCCGCCCGGCGTCGGCAAGTCCACCCTCGCCTACCTGATCTCCCGTGAACTGGGCCTGGGCCGGGTCCTGGAGTGGAACATCGTCAGCCGTACGACCCTGCGCGACGGCCTGTACGTCCACGACGCCATGGGACGCGCCCAGGCCATCGCCGCCTGGCAGGCCGGACTGCGGGACGCGGGCGGCCCCGAGGGCGCGGCGGCCGACGTGGCGGGGGCGGCCGACGTGGCGGGGGCGGTCGAGGACGTCAACCCGGGTCTCTTGTCAAGAGATCGTCAACTCCCGCCGTTCCTCGGCGACTTCATCACCCTGGGTCCCCTCGGCACAGCCCTGCTGCCCTACGATCGTCCCCGTGTGCTTCTCGTCGACGAGCTCGACAAGAGCGACATCGACCTGCCGAACGACCTGTTGCACGTCCTGGAGAACGGAAGCTATGACGTCCCGGAGCTGGTGCGCGACGCCGCGGACACCGCGCGCGTCCACACCAGCGATCCCGGGGGCCATGCGCTGGTGCGCGGCGGACGTGTCGAGTGCCGGGAGTTCCCGGTCGTGGTGATCACCAGCAACGGAGAACGCGAATTCCCCGCGGCCTTCCGCCGGCGCTGCCTGCCGCTGGAGATGCGCACCCCCACCCGGGAGCAACTCCTGGCCATGGTCGAACGGCACCTCGAAGGCCGCCCGCAGGGCACCGAAGACCTGGTCGACCTGTTCGTTCAGCGGGTCCAGGCCGGCGGAACCCACTCCCTGGACCAGCTACTCAACGCTGTCCAGATGACTACCGCGGGTGGTTTCCAGGCGGATGGTGACGGGCGTAAGCTCGTGGAAATGCTGCTCCGCGACCTCGCGAAGGGCCGCTGAATGACCGGCTTTCCCAGGGAGCGCGCGTCCGGGCTCGGCGACGGAGGTCCCGTATCGGGGTCGTCGCCTCCTTCGGCGTTCTCCGAGTCCGTCGAGTACACGCGAGAGCACGGAGCGACGTTCTCCGCCGCCCTGGACCAGGACGCACCGGCCCGGCCCCCCTACGCCGAGGAACAGTCCACGCCGCGCTGGCAGGAGGTCGCCGACGCGGTCTGGCTCGCCGCCCACTGGTCCCGCCACGACCGCCCGCCAGGGGAAGGCGCGGCGCAGGGGCCCGAGTCCACACCCACGCCCCCGTCGTCCACCCGCACGGACGCCGACGCCGTACGACGCCCCGACGCGCCCGCGATCGACGAGGCGAGCCCCGCGGCCCCGCCTGCCGCGGACGCCCCGCGACGGCCGCGGCGCTCGCCCGCCGACGCCGACCCCCTCGGCCTGCAGGCCCCGCCGCCCCGGGGCCCCGCGCACCGGCCCGGCCCGCCGGACACCGACGGCGCGAGGGACGAACTGTCCGTACCCGCCCGGCTGTTACCCCACCCCGAAGGGCCGTTCGCGCTGCACGTGGGGCGCCCCCTGCTGCCCGACGACCGCCCCCAGCAGGGGACCGGCCGGGCCACGGCCCTGCTCGCCCGCGCCCTGCACCAGCTCGCCCGGCGCATCCCCTCCCGCGACACCCTGGAGCTCGACGAGGAGACCACCGCCGAGCAGGGCCTTGCCGACGGCATGTGGCTGCCCTTTCTGCGGCCCGCCCGCACCTCCGCCTTCGACCTCATGCTGCTCGTCGACGACGCGCCCACCATGCGGATCTGGGAGGAGGCCGCGTCCCACCTCGCCCGGGCCGCCGAGCACAGCGGCGCATTCCGGGGAGTGCGCACGGTCCGGGTGAACGTGCCGCGCACCGGCGCCGCAACCCTGCGCTGGAGCACCGGACGGGCCGCCGCCGACCCCGCCGAACTCCTCGACGGACGCGGCGGCCGGATCTTCCTCGTCGTCACCGACGGCCTCGCCCACGGCTGGGCCGCGTCCGCCGCAGACGAGCTGCTCGGCCGACTCGCCCATGCGGGTCCCACCGCCCTCGTCCACCTGCTGCCGCCGCACCTGCGCCACCGCTCCTCGCTCTACCCCTACCAGGCCGTCCTGGAGGCCGGAGGCTTCGGCGCCGCCAACAACGGCCTCGCCCACTGGGCGCCGCCCGGCGGCCCCGACCCGCTGCGCCCGCTGCCTGCGGCGGGCGACGGCTCGGTGCCGGTGCCCGTGCTGTCCCTGAAGGCCGGTTCCGTCTCGGCCTGGGCCGACCTCGTCACCTCAGAGCGTGGCGTACGCCGCGCGCTGCCCGTCGTCCTGGCCGGCACCCTCACCAAGGGTGCCCCCGCGCCCGGACTGCGCGCCCCGCGCTTCCCACGCGCCGCCACCGCCGCCGTCCGCAGATTCTTCACCCTCGCCACCCCCGCCGCACGTCGGCTCGCCACCCAACTCGCCGCCATTCCCTTCGAGTTCGACCTCGTGGAACAGCTGCGACGGCGCACCATGCCGGAGACCGGCCCCGACCACCTCGCCGAGATCCTGATGGGCGGGCTGATCGACTGGGACAGCGGCGGCGAGGGCCGGCCCGAGTTCGCCGAAGGGGTGCGCGAGGCGCTGCTGGCCACCACCACCCGCAGCCAACTCGCCCGCACCGTCAGCGTGGTGGGCGAGCTGCCCGCCGCCGGCGAGCGCGGCCTCGCGCTGCGTGCCGCCCTGCGCGACCCGGCCGGCACCACACTGCCCGACCCCGCCGAGCACGGCTGGGTGCGCAGCGAACTGGCCGTGATGCGCGCACTGTCGGGACCGTACTCCGAACGCGCCAAACGCATCGAACCCAACCTCGCCAGGCTCGGATCCGGTGCCGCCGAACGGGTGCCTGCCCGTTTGCCCGTGGGCTCACTCCCTGAGGTGAACCACGCGGGCGGCGGGGGATCATCCGGCGGCGGAGAAGGCAGGGATCCAGCAGACGTCCCCGACGGACCTGGAGAACCCCCCGTGCAGAGCCTGGTAACCGACGAGAACCAACAAGAAGCCCCGGAGGCTGAGCAGCTCATGCAGCGCACCACGACCGAAACACCGGCTCTTCTGGTGAACGTTCCCCTCAGGAACACGTCGTTCGTCGGCCGCCAGACGCTGCTGAGGTCCGTGGAGGAGCAGCTCAGCGCCCAGGACACCGCGGCCGTGCTGCCGCACGCACTGCACGGCCTCGGCGGCGTCGGCAAGTCCCAGCTCGCGCTGGAGTACATCTACACGCACCAGCACGACTACAAGGTGATCTGCTGGATCCCCGCCGAGCGCGAGAGCCTCATCCTGGCAGCCCTCGCCAGTCTGGCCGCCCAGCTGGGCGTCGCCCCGACCGGCCAGGACAGCCTCGGCGCGCCCGCCGCCAACACCGCCGTGCCCGCCGTACTGGAGGCACTGCGCACCGGAGCGCCGTACGACAACTGGCTGCTCGTCTTCGACAACGCGGAGGACGTCGAGGCGGTGCGCAACTACTTCCCCACCAACGGGCCCGGCAAGGTCATCGTCACCTCCCGGAACCGGGCATGGGAACGGGTCGCCACCCCGCTGCCCGTCAACGTGTTCGAGCGCGAGGAGTCCATCGAGCTCCTCCAGAAACGCTCGCCCGACCTGAGTCCCGAGGACGCCGACCGGCTCGCCGAGGCCCTGGGCGACCTGCCGCTCGCCGTCGAGCAGGCGGGCGCCTGGCGCGCGGTCACCGGCATGCTCGTCGACGAGTACCTCGACCTGCTCGACCAGCGCAGCCCCGAGATCCTCGAACTCGACCCCAACCCCGACTACCCGGTCTCCGTCGCGGCCGCCTGGGACATCTCGCTGGAGCGGATCCAGCAGAACAACCCCGGCGCCAGGCAGCTCCTCGACATCTGCGCCAGCATGGCGCCCGAGCCCATCCCGCGGTCGATGCTGCGGGGCAGCCGGGGCGTCAGCATCACCCCCGAGATCGACCCGCTGCTGCGCGAGTCGATCCGGCTGAACCGCGCGGTGCGCGACCTCAGCCAGTTCTCGCTGATCAAGGTGGACCCGCGCTCCGACACCCTGCAGATGCACCGCCTGCTGCAGACCGTGCTCCTGGCCAAGCTGGGCCGTGACGAGCGCCGCCGCATGCGGGACGCCGCCCACCAACTGCTGTCCGCCGCGAAGCCGGGCGCCTACGGTTCCTCACTGGAGTGGCGCGCCTACCAGGCGCTGCTGCCGCACGTGCTCACCTCGCAGGCGGTCACCAGCACCGACCAATGGGTGCGCGAACTGGTCTACGACACCGTCTGGTTCCTCTACTACTGGGGCGACCACGAAGGCGCCGCCGACCTCGGCCGACAGGCCTGGAGCGCGTGGCTCGCCGCATCCGGCGAGGAGGACATCCACGTCATCCGGATGTCGAAGAGCTTCTCGTTCCTGCTGCGCCAGATCGGGCAGGTCCCCGAGTCGGTCCCGCTCTCGGAGAAGGCCCTCGAGGTCTCCCGCCGGATGGAGGTCGAGCCGGAGGAGCTGATCGACTCCCTGTGCGAGATGGCCGACGCCCGCCGCTACCAGGGCAGCTTCCAGGAGGCGCGGGACCTCGGCAAGGAGGCCACCGAGCTGGCCCGGTCCCTGTTCGGCTCCGACGACCCGGCCACCCTGCGGGCCACCCACAGCTGGGGCGTCGACCTGAGGCTGTGCGGACAGTTCAAGGAGGCCCTGCCGCTGGACCAGGAGAACGCGCGCCTGCGCGACCTGCTGTTCGGCCCGGCCAGCTTCTTCACCCTGAACACCCTCAACGGCCTGTCCATCGACATGCGGGAGAGCGGCGACTACCCCGGTGCCCGCGACTTCCAGGAGGACGTCCACCGGCGGGCGCGCACCGCGCTCGGTGAGGAGCACCCGCTCACCCTGCGCATCGCCCGCAACCTCGCGGTGTGCCGGCGCCGAGACGGGGCGCTCGCCGAGGCGGCCAAGCTCGCCGAGGAGACACTGCGGCACTTCGTCGCCCGCTACGGCCCCGACCACTTCGACTCGCTGTCCACGGCGATCAACCTGGCCGTCGACCAGCGGCTGGCCGGTGACCTCGACAGCTCCCGCCAGCTGGCCGACGTGACCCTGCGGCGCTACGAGCAGCGACTCGGCGAGGACCACGCCTACACGTTGCTGGCCCGGGCCAACCTGGCCGCCACGCACCGGGCACTCGGGGCCCTCGACACCGCGCAGGAACAGGAGGACGCCGCGGCCGGCCGGCTGGCCGAGACGGTGGGCGACCGCCACGTCCTCACCCTGACCGTCGTCCTCGGCCAGGCCAACACGGCCTACGCGCGCCTGGACTTCGAGCGGGCGCACGAGATCGACCAGGCCAATCTGCCGCTGCTCGCCGAGGCGGCGGGCGAGGAACACCCGCTGACCCTGTCCTGCACGGCCAACCTCGCGCTGGACCTGCGGGGTCTGGGTCGCGGCCCGGAGGCGGACGAACTCCAGCGCAAGGCCGTGGAGGGCTTCACCCGGGTCCTGCGCGCCGACCATCCCTGGCTGCTGGCCGCCCGCCAGCGCCGGCGCATCGAGTGCGACATGGCGCCGATGCCGCTCTAGCCTCCGGCGGGTCGCGGAATCCGGGGCGCCGCGGGCTTGCGTCGGGCCGCGAAGTGCGGGGTACGCCCGCCTGGCAGGTGACGGAGCGGCAGAGGGCGTCGGCCGGGGGATGGGCGGGCGTGTGCACGAGCGCTGCGTGCCCGGCCGTCGGCCCGTGCCGGTCCGCGTCGGCCCGTGCCGGTCCGCGTCGGCCCGTGCCGGTCCGCGTCGGCCCGTGCCGGTCCGCGTCGGCCCGCGTCGGCCCGTGCCGGTCCGCGTCGGCCCGTGCCGGTCCGCGTCGGCCCGTGCCGGTCCGCGCTGACGTGGGCGTGGCCGCAGGCGGCCGGTGGATTTCGGCGTGGACCACGTGTGAGGTCGCGCCTGCGGGCGCCGGTGGAGTGATGGCGCGGACCACCTGTGCGGTCGTCCGCGGGCAGTCAGTGGCTCTTCGGCGTGGCTTCTGCGTGTCCTCGGCGGGTGCCGGTGGTGCGACGGCGTGGACCGGCGGCGAGGGCGGGTTGTGTGGCGCTGCCGCGCAAGGCCGAACGCTCAATGGGCTTTTGTCGGGGGGCCGGTCCGGCCGGGGTGTGGCGTGGAGCGGTCCGGTCGGGGGTGTGGTGTGGCGCGGTCCGGTGGTGGTTTGGCGGGGCACGGTCCGGCTGAGGGTGTTGCGGGGGTCCGCCCGCCCGGTGGTGTGGGGCGGGTCGGTCAAGCCGGTGGTGTGGGGTGGGCTGGTCAAGCCGGTGGTGTGGGGCGGGTCGGTCAAGCCGGAGGTGTGGGATGGGCCGGTCAACCGGCGGTGTGAGGTGGGCCGGTCCCCTCCCGGGGCGTGGTGTGCCTCGCTTCGGTCGGGAGCCGTGGCCGGGCGTGGTCAGCCCAGGTCCGCCACGGGTGTCGTCGCCGTGCCGTCCTGGGCGTGAGGGGGTACCGGCGGTCGATCGAGGACGTGCTGTTCGTGGGCGGCGAGTCGGCGGACCAGGTGGAGCAGGGGCTGGGTGAGGAGGGTCGTGGCCAGGGCCATGAAGACCAGGACCGTGTAGAGCGGCTCGCTCAACAGACCCGCCTGGAGGCCCGCGTTGAGGGCGATCAGCTCGGTCAGGCCGCGGGCGCTGAGCAGGACCCCGACGGTCCGCGCGTCGTCCCGGTCCAGCCCGCCCAACCGGGCCGCCGCCGTCCCGCTGCCGATCTTCGTCGTGACCGCCAGCACCGTCACCACGAGCAGGGTGATCCACCCCGTGGCGGTCATGGTGTCGAGCGCGACGGACTGCCCCGAGACGACGAAGAAGAAGGGCAGGAGCAGCGAGCTGACGTCGTGCAACGGGCGCACCAGCTCAGGATCGAGCGTCCCGCCCTCCTCCCGGGGCACCACGACACCCGCGAGCAGCGCGCCGAAGATGACATGCAGTCCGAGGGAGTGCGTGACCCAGGCCGACCCGAGGGCGAAACCGATCAGCAACGCCAGCCGCAGCGAGGGCTCCATCCGCGTCCGCGGCCCCCACAACAGCCGGCGCAGCAGCGGCCGTGCCGCCACCAGCATCAGCGCGGTGAAACCGATCGCCATCAGCGCCCGCCACGGCCACCCCAGCGCGTACTCGCCGCTGCCGCCCTCCATCATCGTCCCGGCCAGCACGGTCCACCCGATCACATCGAGCAGACCGGCCGCCGACACGGCCACCACGCCGGGCACCGTACGGGCCAGGCCGTTCTCCCGCACTATGGCCGTCAGCACCGGCACCGCCGTTATCGACAGGGCGACCCCGGCGAACACCACCATGGCGGGGGAGAGGTCGCGAGGCATGCCCAGGTCCCGTAACTGCTCCTGGAACAGCAGCGCACAGCCGCTGCCGATCGCCATCGGCACCACGAAGGCCGCCAGTGCCACCGTCACCGCCGTGCGCGCCCGTGCGCCGAGGACCTTCAGGTCCAGTTCGTAGCCCACCGCGAACAGGAACACCACCAGGGCGAACTGCGCGAACCCCGTGAGCGCCGGACCGATGCCGGCGGGGAAGAGCCTGTCGTGCGCGTCCGGTGCGAGGCTGCCGAGCAGTGAGGGACCGAGCGCTATGCCCGCCGTCAACTGACCGACGATGTACGGCTGTTTCAGCTTCCGTGCCAGCCAACCGGCCGCGTGTGCGATCACCAGGATCAGGGCGGAGGCCCCCACGAAGTGCATGATCATCGCGTCAGGGCTCATGGTGTCCCCCGGGTGTCCCGTTGTCGGGGCCGTTGTCCGGCCGCAGGAGGGTCCTCGCACGTGTGCTCGACCCCAACCTCCTTAGGATACTGGTAACTTGACGGCGTAACGGGAGTCGTACACAACGCTGCACCGGTGTCACGGGGGGCACATGACGGCGGTCGTTTTCATTCATGGCACAGGGGTGCGTGAACCAGGCTTCTCGAAGCTTGCGGGGCGCGTGGCGGGCGGCCTGACCGCCCTGCGCGACGGACTTCGCATCGTGCCGTACTACTGGGGAGGCGCGCACGGCGCCACGCTCGCCGCGGGTGGGGTCAGTCTTCCGGCGCAGGCGGGGGGTACGACGCGAGGCTTCGGTCTCGCCGGGAGTCCGGCCGCCGCCGAAGACGACACCGCGGCGGCCTGGGCCGCCCTCTACGCCGACCCGTACACCGAGCTCGCCCTCGCCGCGGCCGGCGCCGAACCGGTCGTGGAGCGCCCGCCCGGCTCCGTACCGCCGGAACAGAAGCTGCAGGCGCAGCTGGCCGCACTCGCCGCCCAAGGGGACGCGCCCGCAGCCGAGTTGGGCCCAGGGCTCGCCCGCGCCGCCACCGACCTCGCCGCCCATCCCCTGCTCGGCCCCGCCGCCGACGCCCTCGTCCCCGACGACCTCGCGCTTCTCGCCGCCCGCAGCCTGGCCGCACGGGTCATCGCCGACGCCCTGGACGCCGACGCGCCGCTCGTCCCGGTCGGCGACACCAGGGACGCGGTCGTCGACCGGCTCTCCGAAGTCCTCGGCGCACCGGCCCGGGGCACGGGACGCGGGCTGCGCTCCCTGGTGCTGCGGGCGGCCGGGTCCGCCGCGTCCCGTGCCGTCGTACGCCGTCGCCGCGCTCTCACCGAGGCCGCGCACCCCGCAGCAGGGGACATCCTGCGTTACCTCAGCCGCGGCGAGGCGGTCCGCGCGGAACTGCGGACGCTCGTCGCGGGCCTGGAGCCGCCCGTCGCCCTGGTCTGCCACAGCCTCGGCGGGATCATCGCCCTGGACACCCTGATCTCCGCCCCGATGCCCCAGGTCCGCCTCCTGGTGACCGCCGGCTCCCAAGGGCCGTTCCTGTACGAGTCCGGCTCCCTGCCCACCCTCGAACACCCCGCCCCGCTGCCGCCGCACGTCCCGGACTGGCTGAACCTGTACGACCCGCGCGACCTGCTCTCCTATCTCGGTGCGGGCCTGTTCCCGGGCCGTGTCACCGACATCGCCGTCGACAGCCGCCAGCCGTTCCCGGCCTCCCACAGCGCCTACTGGACCAACCCGGCGGTGTACCAGCACATCGTGGACCGTCTGCCGTGACGGGTCTCGGCCCGGCCGTGGATCCCGCCCGGGTGCACGCCCTGATCGTCGGCGTCGAGAGGTACGACGCCGGATCCGGCTGGGACCTGCCGGGGCCGGCCCGGGACGCCGTCGCGTTCCACCGGCTGCTGCGCCGGGCCGGGGTGCCGGACGCCCAGCTCCGGCTCCACCTCGCCCCTTTGCCGCCGTACGTTCCCGATCTCCCGTACGAACCCGCCGACCACGCCACCCTGCGCCGCGCCCTCGTCCGGGAACTGCCGCTCGCCCAGGGTGACGTCCTGTGGGTGTGGTGGGGCGGGCACGGAGTCCTCGACCGGGCCGGTCATCTGAGGCTGTTCTGCGCCGACGCGACCACCGCCGACAAGCTGGGCATCGACCTGGACTCCGCGCTCGCCCGGTACGCCGGAGACGCCGTGCCCGCCTTCGCCGAGCAGTTGTGGATCGTGGACGCGTGCGAGAGCTTCGAGGAGACCCTCGGTTTCCGGGAGGCCCTGCCGCCCGACGCGCTGCCCGAGGGGCGGCGCAACCTCGCCCACCGGCAGACCCTGCTGCGGGCCGCCGGGCGCGGCCGGGTGGCCGCCAACGACGCCGAGCGCGCCACGGGCCTCTTCTCCGAGGTGCTGCTCGCTCTGCTGGCCGACCGCGCGGCCGTTCTGCCCGCCCCGCCCGATCCGGAGGAACTGTTTCCGGCCGTACGGACACGTATCGCGGCCCTCAGGGAAGCGGGCCGTACTCTGCAGTATCCCGAGATCCGGCTCCAGAGCCCCGAACGCACCGAGATCGTTCCCGTGGCAGGCCAGGCCCCCGAGCGGCGGCCGGTCTCGCCGCTGCTGAGGGCCGTGGAGGCGCTGCTCGCCTACCCGTTGATGGCCGACCCCACCGAACGGCAGACGGTGGTCGCCGCGTTGAACCCGCGTGTCACCGCGATGCTGCCCCGTCACACCAAGGCCCGCACGGATGCCACCGGCATACTCAACGGGCTCGCCCGGCACCACCCGGAAGCCCTGTGGGAGCTGCTCGACGCCGTGGTGTCGCTCGACGACGACCCTGAGCGCAGGGACGAACTCGACGCGGCGCTGCGTGAATTCGAGGCCTCGGCGAGGCGCCGCAGCGATCGGAAATGATCGAGTGGCGTGATCGTACGGTTTTCGACCCGGGCTTGTATGGCCATGATGGAAAAGGACACGGGCACGGGGCATCGCGTGCCACCGTGCGAGAAGGGGGAGCATCTTGGACCAGCCGCCCGCACTGCACCACCCCGCAGCCACCGCTCGCGCGTCGGCCGCCACCCGGCATGCCGACGTCTGGGAGTCGGATCTGGCGGACCTCGCGGCGCTGCCCTTGACCGCCGTGGACGGTCTCGCTCCGCTCCACCCGAACGCCCGTCTTCTCGAGGAGGTTCTGCGCGCCCGCAGCAGCATCCGGGGCGGGGGCGAGGGGAACGGGGGTGCCCGGGCCGAATAAGCGGCCCGCCCCGACGGCAGAACCCTGACGAGGCCTCGTGCGCCCGTCGGGGTACCCGCATGCCCGCACCCGCGACCGGAGGTCCCCCGCCCATGAGCAGTGAGCAGCGCCCCGCCCCGTTCCGCATGCCCGAGCGGCTGTTCGCGGAACTGGCCGCGGGCGGCGGCTCCGCGGCGGCCGTCGCCTTTCTCGAACGGGGCGAACGGGCCCGCCGGTTACTGCTCCTGCGCACCCTGCTGGACCGCCTCGCCACCCTGCCCACGCCCCTGACGCCGGCCACCGAGGCCTGGCACGTCCTCAAAGAGGCGGCGACGCGGGCGCACGACCCGGTCGAACGGCTGCTGCTCGCTCCCGCGACCGGCGGCTGGCTCGCCCATGTCCTGCGCCGGGCCCACGGCACCGCGTCCGGACCGCCGCTGTGGGCGGACGCGGGCCACCTGTGCGCCCTGGCGGTGACGGCATCCCTGCACGCCGGCACGGACGCGGAACTCCGGGTCCCTCTGGTGGACGGGGCCCTCACCCTGCCCGGCCTGGGCTTGGCCCGACTCCCGGACGCGGAAGGGGGGTTGACGGTCGGGCTGGCCCGCACGAGCGGGGGAGAGCTGACTCTTGCGGGGCCGGGGCGCCATGGAGTGACGACGTCCGTGACGATACGGCCGGGCACGGCGGGGTCGGGGAACGGGCCGGGGAGCGAGTCGGGGAGCGAGGGAGCCGGGTACGGCTCGGCGGCGGCCTCCTGGCTGCCTCTGCGCACCCTCACCCACCCGGCGCCCACCGGTACCGTCGCCATCCCGCTCGACGACCTCGACCCCTACCGCGACCTGGACGACCCCCTGCCGCCCGCCCGGCTCGACGCCGCGGAGACAAAGGCGTGGCAGCGGGTGTTCGAGGGGGCCGTCACGGTGCTCGCCGTGCCGGGCGGCGTCGGGCCCGGGCGGCTCGACCCGGCCTGGATCCGGTCGGTCGTGCCCTGGGGCCGTACGAGCACGGACCCTCCCGCCCCGCCGACCGTCCAGGTCTCCGCGTCCAGCGGCGACTCCTTCGGCGCGATGGTGATCGCCCGCCCCTCCTCCGCGCTCGCCCTCGCCGAGACCCTCGTCCACGAGTTCCAGCACAGCAAGCTGGCCGCCCTCCTCCACCTCTTCCCGCTGCTCGACGACGACCGGGAAGAGCGCTACTACGCCCCCTGGCGCCCCGACCCCCGCCACCTCACCGGCCTGCTGCACGGCGCGTACGCCTTCACGGGAGTCGCGGGCTTCTGGCGGGACCGGTTGGCCGTCGCGCGGGACGGCCGGACGGGTGGGGAGGACAGCGAGATCGCCCCGCCGGACGACCGGGCCGCCGTCGAGGAGGAGGCCGGTTACCACTTCGCGTTGCGTCGCCTGCAGAGTCGGCTCGTCGTGCGCACCCTGCTGGCCGAGGGGCGTCTGACCCCTCAGGGGCGTGCCCTGGTCTCGGGTCTGGCGCGCACGCTGGACGGCTGGCTGCGGGAGCCGGTCCCCGCGTCCGCCCTCGCCCGTGCCCGTACGGCCGCCGCCCTGCACCGCACCGAGTGGCGGCTGCGCAACGTGGCTCCGACGGACGATGCGGCGTACCCGGCAGCCACCCGCTTCCGCTTGGACCGCGCCTCCTGGCCGGACCTACGCACCCATGCCTTCGCGACCCGTCCCACCGTCCCGCACACCGCCGACGAGCACCTCGCCGCCGGCGACCCGGGCGCCGCGCTGGCCCGTTACGCCGACGAACTGGCCGCCGATCCCGCCGAACCGCACGCCCTCGCCGGCTGGATCGTCGCCCGCGCCACCCTCGACCCCGGCCGCACGGCCCGCCGCATGCTGGCCCGCCCGGAACTGCTTCAGCCCCAGCCCAGCGGCTGACCGGAACCCGCGCGTTTCCTCACCCCACCAACCGCAACCGCTCCGCGCACACCCCCACCCGTACCGACTGCCCCCACGTCAGCTCCACCGAGTCCGTCTCCATCCCGTCCCCGAAGGCGATGAGCCGCTCCGACTCGACGGTGAGGTGCAGACGGGCCGACGCGGTGAGTTCGCCGGCCACCAGCGATGTGCCGGTGGCCGGGGACGGCCAGGCCTCGCGGACGAACCACAGGAGGCGGGACTCGGTGGGGGAGGGCAGGCGCCAGGGACCGCCGCGCTCCTGCCAGACCGAGCGGATCCACCCGGTCGCCCCGGTGCCCGTGCCCACCAGCACCCCCGAGGAGGCCTGGGCCTCGACGACACCCCCGTCGCCCTCCAGGCCCAGGCGGTATCTGGCTGTCTGGTGTCCGACGGCTCCCAGACAGATCTCGTTGAGCGCGACGACCCGCTGGGTGTCGTCGGCGACGGCCTCGACCATGGTCCGCTCCTCGACGCCGGCGGAGCGGGTGAGGACGGCCGGCAGGAGCGATGCCGCGTCACGCGGGCGGTGCCGGACCAACACCCCGGGGTTGCGTCCGGGGTCCGTGTCGATGCCCACCACCGGTTGTCCCGCGAGGTACTTGGCGACGTTCGCCACCAGCCCGTCCTGCCCGACCACGACCACCACGTCCTCGGGTGCGAACAGGAAACGGTCCAAGTCCGCCCGCTCCACGCGTGCCTGACGCCACGTCAGAGGCACCGCCGCGCCGACCTCGGCCAGCGCCTGCCGCGTCCGGCGGTGCCGTTCGGCCAGCTCGGCGATGTCCCGCCCCCGGGAGGAAAGGAAGAACGCGGCCTGCCCGTGCGTGCCGTGCCGGGCCACCAACTCCTCGTACTCGGTGGGGCGATGGACGACGACGGCCCGCGGTGCGAGGCTCACTCCCGCTCCCGTGCACCCAGCTTGGCCAGCAGGCCCGTCAGCACGTCCGGCGACACCGTCACGCTCTCGATGCGCGGCAGGTTCTCCGCGATCCGCGTCCCCGTGAGCGCGTGCAGCGTCGCCGTGTCCACGTCGGCGTGCACCCGCAGCCACGCGGCCTGCGCCTGCGCCCGCGCCTCGCCGACCTCGCGTGCTCCTTCCGCCTCCGCACGGGACAGCCGTACGGCACGAACAGCCTCGGCCTCCGCGAGCTTCACACCCCGCACCGCCTCCGCCTCCGCGAGCCGCACCGTCCGTGCCGCTTCCGCCTCGGCCCGTACGGCGTCCGCCGCCGCGTGCTCCTCGGCCTCCCGCCGGGCGTTCGTGCCGCGCTGGTCGACCAACTGCTCCTCACGGCGGGCGAGTTCGATCTGACTGGCCAACTCGTTCTCGGCGATGGCCCGTTCGCGTTCGACAGCGACCGCCCGGCGTTGGTAGGTCGCCCGGTCGGCCTCCTGCTGGATCTGCTCGCGGGCCGGGGTGCGCAGCGCCCGCTCCACCTCCGGCTCGGGGCGCAGCGCCACCACCCGTACGGCGACCACCTCGATGCCGGTCGCGGGCAGCCGCGGCTCGGCGTCCAGGCCGGCCGCGATCCGCTCGCGGACCGAGCTCACGCCGTCGACCAGCGCGGCCGCCAGCGGCGTACGCGCCAGGACGTCCAGCGCGTGCTGCTGGGCGGTCTCGGTGAGCAGCGTGCCGAGCTGCTCCAGCGGCGTGCCCCGCCAGACGCCCGTGTCCGGGTCGATGGAGAAGTCGAGGCGGGCGGCGGCGACGCCCGGGTCGCTGATCCGGTAGGTGACCGTCGCCTGCACCGCCACGTCCTGGAAGTCGGACGTACGGGCGTGGAAGGTCATCGCCAGTTCCCGGTCGTCGACCGGGACCTCCGACAGCGCGGCGGTCAGCGAACGGAACCAGAAGCTCAGTCCCGGTCCGTCGTGCACCAGCCGGCCCGCGCGATGGTGCCGGATGTGCGTCGTCGGTGCGCCGCGCAGGTGGCGCCAGCCGAGGCGCCGGATGATGTCCGCCATGAGATCCCCTCGTTTTTCGTCTCGCCGACGATAAGCGGCGACCGCGATTATCGTCAATAGGACGAAAACAAGTGCCCGTGGAAACACCTGAGCGACGGGTCAAGACGCCCCCCGATGGTCAGGATGGAGACATGGGATTCCATGTCGACTCCGAGGCCGGGCGGCTGCGCCGCGTCATCCTTCACCGGCCGGATCTCGAGCTCAAAAGGCTCACCCCCAGCAACAAGGACGCCCTCCTCTTCGACGACGTGCTGTGGGTGCGCCGGGCGCGCGCCGAGCACGACGGGTTCGCCGACGTGCTGCGCGACCGCGGTGTGGCCGTCCACCTTTTCGGCGACCTGCTCACCGAGGCCCTGGAGATCCCGGCGGCCCGAGCGCTCGTCCTGGACCGGGTCTTCGACGAGAAGGAGTACGGGGTACTCGCCACCGACCACCTCCGGGCCGCCTTCGAGACCCTGCCCGCCGCCGAACTGGCCGAGGCGCTGGTCGGCGGCATGACCAAGCGGGAGTTCCTGGACGTTCACGAGGAGCCGACCTCCGTGCGCTTCCATGTCATGGACCTGGACGACTTCCTGCTCGGCCCGCTGCCCAACCACCTCTTCACCCGCGACACCTCCGCCTGGATCTACGACGGCGTCTCCATCAACGCGATGCGCTGGCCGGCCCGGCAGCGCGAGACCGTGCACTTCGAGGCGATCTACCGGCACCACCCGCTGTTCCGCGACGAGACCTTCCAGGTGTGGTCGGAGGGGCAGGCCGACTACCCGTCGACCATCGAGGGCGGGGACGTTCTCGTCATCGGCAACGGGGCGGTGCTCATCGGCATGAGTGAGCGGACGACCCCGCAGGCCGTCGAGATGCTCGCGCACAAGCTGTTCGACGCGGGCTCCGCACAGTCGATCGTGGCCCTCGACATGCCCAAGCGGCGTGCCTTCATGCACCTCGACACCGTGATGACGATGGTCGACGGCGACACCTTCACCCAGTACGCAGGGCTCGGCATGCTCCGCTCGTACACCATCGAACCGGGCGTCGGTGAGAAGGAGCTCAAGGTCACCGACCACCCGCCGGAGCACATGCACCGCGCGATCGCCGCCGCGCTCGGCCTCAGTGAGATCCGCGTCCTGACCGCCACCCAGGACGTGCACGCGGCCGAGCGCGAGCAGTGGGACGACGGCTGCAACGTCCTGGCCGTGGAGCCGGGAGTCGTCGTCGCCTACGAGCGCAACGCCACGACCAACACCCACCTGCGCAAGCGGGGCATCGAGGTGATCGAGATCCCGGGGAGCGAGCTGGGGCGGGGGCGGGGCGGACCCCGGTGCATGAGTTGTCCGGTCGAACGGGAGGCCGTATAGAAATGCCAATCATCGTATAGACTTCCAGGGTAATTGTTCTCGTATCCCTGGAGCGCCCCCCATGGCGACAGTCCCGACCGTCCTTGCCGGTCGCCACTTCCTCAAGGAACTCGACCTCACCGAGCAGGAGTTCCTCGGCCTGATCGAGCTGGCCGCCGAGCTGAAGGCCGCCAAGAAGGCCGGGACCGAGACGCGGTACCTGCAGGGCCGGAACATCGCGCTGATCTTCGAGAAGACCTCGACGCGCACGCGCTGCGCGTTCGAGGTCGCCGCCGCCGACCAGGGCGCCTCGACGACGTACCTCGATCCGTCGGGCTCGCAGATCGGTCACAAGGAGTCCGTGAAGGACACCGCGCGGGTACTCGGGCGGATGTTCGACGCGATCGAGTACCGCGGGGACAGCCAGGCCGGCGTCGAGGAGCTCGCGGCGTACGCGGGCGTGCCCGTCTACAACGGCCTGACCGACGACTGGCACCCCACCCAGATGCTGGCCGACGTGCTGACGATGACCGAGCACAGCACCAAGCCGGTCAGGGAGATCGCCTTCGCCTACCTCGGCGACGCCCGCTTCAACATGGGGAACTCCTACCTGATCACCGGCGCTCTCCTCGGCATGGACGTGCGGATCGTCGCGCCGAAGTCCTACTGGCCGGCCCAGGAGATCGTCGACCGGGCGCGTGAGCTCGCCGAGGCCAGTGGCGCCCGGATCACGCTCACGGAGTCACTGGAGGAGGGCGTCACGGGCGCCGACTTCGTGGCCACCGACGTCTGGGTCTCCATGGGCGAGCCCAAGTCGGTCTGGGACGAGCGGATCGCCGCCCTCGCCCCGTACGCCGTGACCATGGACGTCCTGCGCGCCACCGGCAACCCGGACGTGAAGTTCCTGCACTGCCTGCCGGCCTTCCACGACCTCGGCACCAAGGTCGGGCAGGAGATCCATGAGACCCACGGCCTGGAGTCCCTCGAAGTGACCGACGAGGTCTTCGAGTCGGCGCACTCGGTCGTCTTCGACGAGGCGGAGAACCGTCTGCACACCATCAAGGCCGTCCTCGTGGCCACCCTGGCCTGACCTGGTCCTCATGCTTGCCGGCGGCCCGGAGTCACCCCAGGCTCACCGAGGCTTCGGAACCGGTCACACCGGACGCCGCTGAGCCGGCACCGTCGGCAGCCTGAACCACACCGCCTTGCCGGACTCGGTGGCGCGGTGACCGCAGGACGAGCTGAGGGCGCGGATCAGCAGCAGACCGCGCCCGTGCTCCTGCCAGGGGTCCGGCTCCGTGACCGCCGGCAGCGTGAGGTTGCCGGGCGGCGCCGGGTCCGGGTCGTGCACCTCGACCTGGCAGCCGCTCGGCAGCAGCTCCACCACCAGCTCGATCGGCGCGTCCCCGGCGGTGTGCTCCACGGCGTTCGCCACCAGCTCCGCCGTCAGCAGTTCCGCGGTGTCGCTGTCGGCCCCGTGCTCCAGCTCGGCCAGCGCGGTGCGCACCAGGGCGCGGGCCACCGGCACGGCCGCGGCGGAGTGCGGCAGCGCGATGCGCCAGGAGGCGGAGGCGGCGGGGCGTTCGTGCAAGGCGGTTCCGTTCATGAGCAGGCTGTCCTGCTTTCAACCTTATGAATGGTACGGCGCCGCCCGGCAGAGGCATCCGACGGGCACCGTACGGGACCTTCGGCCCCGTTGCAGGCGGCTTACCCGGGTGAACGCCCCGCCTCGCACGGCTGCTCCCGCCGTTACGCGGATGTCGACGAGCCGTGACGGATGTGACGGCGCCGGGTCGGATCCGTGGTCATGTCCCGTGCCGTGTTCCGCGTCGGCGGCAGGCGCCGAGTCATGTCCCGGGTCAAGTCCCGATCCCGGGTCAAGTCCCGATCCCGGGTCAAGTCCCGATCCCGGGTCAAGTCCCGGGCCGGTTTATCGCGCCCTCGTGACGACAGTCACAGATGAGTGATAGCTTCGAAGGACAGAGCTCCGTGAGGCAGTGCCCGCCACCGAACGAGGAGGCCGCACCTCGTGAGTCCCTTCACCGGCTCCGCCGCCCGCACCCCGCACTGGCAGCACCTGCGCGTCGACCTCACCGACGGCGTCGCCACCGTCACCCTCGCCCGCCCCGACAAGCTCAACGCGCTCACCTTCGGCGCCTACGCCGACCTGCGCGACCTGCTCGCCGAACTGTCCCGGGAACGGTCCGTGCGCGCCCTGGTGCTGGCGGGGGAGGGGCGCGGCTTCTGCTCCGGCGGCGACGTCGACGAGATCATCGGCGCCACCCTGGCCATGGACACCGCCCAGCTCCTCGACTTCAACCGGATGACCGGACAGGTGGTGCGGGCCGTACGGGAGTGCCCGTTCCCGGTGATCGCGGCAGTGCACGGGGTGGCGGCGGGCGCGGGCGCGGTACTGGCCCTGGCCGCGGACTTCCGGGTCGCCGACCCGTCGGCGCGCTTCGCCTTCCTCTTCACCCGGGTCGGCCTGTCCGGCGGCGACATGGGCGCCGCCTATCTGCTGCCCCGGGTCGTCGGCCTCGGCCACGCCACCCGGCTGCTCATGCTCGGCGAGCCGGTCCGCGCCCCCGAGGCCGAGCGGATCGGCCTGATCAGCGAGCTGACCGACGAGGGGCGCGCCGACCAGGCCGCCGGGGCGTTGGCCCGCCGCCTGGCCGAGGGCCCGGCACTGGCGTACGCCCAGACGAAGGCGCTGCTCACGGCGGAACTGGACATGCCGCTCGCTGCGGCCGTCGAGCTGGACGCCGCAACCCAGGCCCTACTGATGAACGGTGAGGACTACGCCGAGTTCCATGAGGCGTTCAAGGCAAAGCGACCTCCCAAGTGGAGCGGTCGGTGAGTGCGCCCACCCCAGGGGCGCGGGGAACCGCGCGCCCAGCCCCCACCGGTCCGCGGCCGCCCGAGGCGACAAGCCACCCCCGACGCATCGCGATCACCGGCGGCGGCCCCGGCGGCCTCTACGCCGCCGCTCTGCTCAAACGCCTCGACCCGTCCCGCGAAGTCACCCTCTGGGAACGCAACGCCCCCGACGACACCTTCGGATTCGGAGTGGTCCTCTCCGACGAGACCCTCGGCGGCATCGAGCACGCCGACCCGATCGTCTACGAGGCCCTCCAGCAGCACTTCACCCGCTGGGACGACATCGACATCGTCCACCGAGGCAACCGCCACACCTCCACAGGACACGGCTTCGCCGCGCTGGGCCGCCGACGCCTCCTGGAGATCCTGCACGAGCGCTGCCACTCGCTCGGTGTGGAGCTGAGATTCCGCTCCGAGGCGCCGTACCCGGCCTGGCTCGCGGAGGCGTACGACCTCGTCATCGCCGCCGACGGTGTGCACAGCACCACCCGTGAGGCGTACGCCCATGTGTTCCGGCCCCATGTGACCGCCCACCACTGCCGGTACATCTGGCTCGCCGCCGACTTCGCCCTCGACGCCTTCCGCTTCGAGATCGCCGAGACCGAGCACGGCGTGATGCAGTTGCACGGCTACCCCTACGCGGCCGACGCCTCCACCGTGATCGTCGAGATGCGGGAGGAGGTCTGGCAGGCGGCCGGCTTCGGGGAGCTCGACGAGCAGGAGTCCGTCGAGCGCTGCGCCAAGATCTTCGCGGACGCGCTGGGCGGCCGGCCGCTGAAGTCCAACAAGTCGGCCTGGAGCACCTTCCGTACGGTGGTCAACGAGCGCTGGTCGCACGGCAACGTCGTCCTCCTCGGCGACGCCGCCCACACGGCCCACTTCTCCATCGGCTCCGGCACCAAGCTGGCCGTCGAGGACGCCCTCGCGCTGGCCGCCTGCCTGGAGGAACAGGACTCCCTGGAAAGGGCGTTGGCGGCGTACGAGGAGGAGCGGCGACCCGTCGTCGCCTCCACCCAGCGGGCCGCCCGCGCCAGCCTGGAGTGGTTCGAGAACCTCGGCCTGTACCTCGACCAGCCGCCCCGCCGGTTCGCCTTCAACCTGCTCACTCGCAGCCGCCGCGTCACCCACGACAACCTCCGCCTGCGCGACGCCCACTTCACCGAGGCCGTGGAGCGCGAGTTCGGCTGCCCGCCCGGCACGCCCCCGATGTTCACCCCGTTCCGGCTGCGCGGCCTGACCCTGCGCAACCGGGTCGTCGTCTCACCCATGGACATGTACTCGGCCACCGACGGCCTCCCCGGCGACTTCCACCTCGTCCATCTGGGCGCACGGGCTCTCGGCGGCGCCGGACTCGTCATGACCGAGATGGTGTGCGTGTCCCCCGAGGGCCGGATCACGCCCGGCTGCACCGGTCTCTAC
Source organism: Streptomyces sp. MMG1533 (assembly GCF_001279775.1). GTDB lineage: Bacteria > Actinomycetota > Actinomycetes > Streptomycetales > Streptomycetaceae > Streptomyces. Next base: position 82,102 of record NZ_LGDG01000221.1, read on the forward strand.
ACGGGCAAGCAGGCCGAGGCCTGGAAACGGATCACCGACTTCGTGCACACGCAGGCCCCCGGCACCGCGATCGGTGTGCAGCTCGGCCACAGCGGGCGCAAGGGCTCGACCAAGCTGATGTGGGAAGGCATGGACGAGCCCCTGGACGACGGCAACTGGCCGCTGGTGGCCGCGTCCCCGATCCCGTACAAGCCCTTCAGCCAGACCCCGCGCGAGCTGTCCCGCGCCCAACTCACCGACATCCGCGAACAGTTCAGCTCGGCCGCCTGGCGAGCCGCCCGCGCCGGGTTCGACCTCCTCGAACTGCACTGTGCGCACGGCTACCTGCTCTCCGGCTTCCTCTCCCCGCTGACCAACCGCCGCACCGACGCCTACGGCGGCTCACTGGCGAAGCGGCTCCGCTTCCCGCTGGAGGTCTTCGACGCCGTACGGGCCGCGTGGCCGGAGGAGAAGCCCCTGACCGTCCGGATCTCCGCCACCGACTGGGCCGAGGGCGGGACCACGGCGGAGGACGCCGTCGAGATCGCCCGCGCCTTCGCCGCACAGGGCGCCGACGCGCTCGACGTGTCGACCGGGCAGGTCGTGGCCGACGAACGGCCGGAGTTCGGGCGGTCGTACCAGACGCCGTACGCGGACCGCATCCGCCACGACACCGGAATCCCGGTGATCGCCGTCGGCGCGATCTCCTCCTGGGACGACGTCAACTCCCTGGTTCTGGCGGGGCGCACGGACCTGTGCGCGCTCGGCCGCCCGCACCTCTACGACCCGCACTGGACGCTGCACGCGGCGGCCGAGCAGGGTTACGACGGGCCGGGCGTCGCCTGGCCGACGTCGTACCGGGCGGGCAGCCGCCGCCCGCAGACGGGACGGACGGATGCCCCCAAACCCCGTCTCAGTCTCGGGAGTTGAGCTCGGTCATCCCCGCGGTCAGCGTCGCGCCGTCCGCCGGGTCGATCAGGATGAACGCGCCGGTGCGCCGGGAGAGCGCGTAGTCGTCGAGGGCCAGCGGCTCGGCCGTGCGCAGGGTGATCCGGCCCAGGTCGTTCACCGTCAACTCGGTTGCTCCGGCCAGGTCCTCGACGATCGCCTTGACGGTCCGGGTCGTGTGCCTGACCAGCACGCGGTCGCCGACCTTCAGCGGGCGGTCGGCCAGGTGGCAGACCGCCGCCCGGACGTCCCGGGTGAGCGCGGGGACATCGACCCCGGCGGTGATCATGTCGCCGCGCGAGACGTCCCGCTGGTCGGCCAGACGCACACCGACCGGCTGCGGTGCGTACGCCACGTCCGTGGCGACGCCGAGTACGTCGATGCCGGTGATCTCGGAGGTCTCGCCGGACGGGTGGACGGTGACCCGGTCGCCGACCCGTAGCGTGCCCGACGCCAACTGGCCCGCGTAGTACCGGACTTCGCCGTCCCGGATCACGTACTGGACCGGGAAGCGCGTCGGGGCGTCCGCGGCCCCGGTGCCGACGGGCACGTTCTCCAGGAGCTCCAGCAGGGCCGGCCCGTGGTACCAGTCCATGTGCGCCGAACGCTCCACGACGTTGTCGCCGACGAGCGCCGAGACCGGGATCGCGGTGAAGCCGGGCAGGCCCAGCTCGGCCGCGTGGCCCGCGAAGTCCTCGACGATCCGGTCGAACTCCTTCTCCTCGTACCCGACCAGGTCCATCTTGTTGACGGCGAGGACCACGCGCGGGACGCGCAGCAGGGCGGCGACGGCGGCGTGCCGGCGGGTCTGCTCGACGACGCCGTTGCGGGCGTCGATCAGGACGATCGCCAGCTCGGCGGTGGAGGCGCCGGTGACCATGTTGCGGGTGTACTGCACATGGCCCGGGGTGTCGGCGAGGATGAACCGGCGGCGCGGGGTCGCGAAGTAGCGGTAGGCCACGTCGATGGTGATGCGATGGTGATGCCCTGCTCCCGCTCGGCCCGCAGCCCGTCCGTGAGGAGCGCCAGGTCCGGGGCGTCCTGGCCGCGGTTGCGGGAGGCGTGCTCGACGGCCTCCAGCTGGTCGGTGAGGATCGACTTGGAGTCGTGCAGCAGGCGGCCGACGAGCGTGGACTTGCCGTCGTCCACGGAGCCGGCCGTGGCGAACCGCAGCGTGTCGATGGTCGTGCTCATGGTTAGAAGTACCCCTCGCGCTTGCGGTCTTCCATCGCGGCCTCGGACATCTTGTCGTCGGCGCGCGTGGCGCCCCGCTCGGTCAGACGGGAAGCGGCGATCTCGGCGATCACCTTCTCGATGGTGTCGGCGTCGGAGTCGACGGCACCCGTGCAGGACATGTCGCCGACCGTGCGGTAGCGGACCTGCCGCTTCTCGACGGTCTCGGTGTCCTTCGGGCCGCCCCACTCACCCGCGGTCAGCCACATG
>NZ_LGDG01000222.1 GCF_001279775.1 Streptomyces sp. MMG1533
GGGGCCGGGTCCGTGACCGGCTGACGGGGGCGTATATGTCCGCCGTATGGCGGGTTAATGACAACTGTCGCCAGAAGCTCTGTCAAGACATCGGCGTTGGTTTCTGTTTCTTTTTGACTGATCCGGACGGACAGGCGGGGCGACGAGCCGCACAGTTGACGACCAGTCACATGAATCTTTTACGTGGACCCGTTGACCAGCCGGAAGATCGGCGAGTAGAACAACCCCTGCAAGTCGCCAGAGTTCGTTACTGGTTGGTTTTGTTTGGACAGTAATACCCGGACGTCATCGGCTGCCGGCAGCGGCCAGGAGAGGTGAACACACCATGGAAACTTCCGGGCTGTCCCGACGAGGGCTCCTCAAGGGGGCGGCGGTCACCGCGGGGGGTGCGGTCCTGAGCCTCGGCAACGTGTCCGTGGCCCAGGCGGCGGACTCGTCGATCACGGCGACATCACCGGACGGCGCGAACAGGATCACGATGTCCCTGGTCGGCGGGGTGCTCCAGTGGTCGGTGAAGCGCGGCGGCACGACTGTCCTCAACCCCTCGGTACTGGGACTGGAGTTGAGCGACGGCACCCGGCTGGGTACCGGCAACGTGTCGGTGACCAACTATCAGCACTGGACCAAGGACAGCACCTGGACCCCGGTCTTCGGCCGCAACGCGACCGTCCGCGACCACTACCAGGAGATGCGCTGGAACCTCCGGGACGGCACCAGCGGCGTCAACTTCTCCGTCCAGCTGCGCGCCTACGACACCGGCGTCGCCCTGCGCTACGTCCTGCTCGACACCGGCAGCGCCACCATCTCCGACGAGCTGACCACCTGGGTCTTCCCCGACAACACCACGATCTACAGCGCTCGGGACGAGGCCGCCTACAGCGCGACAGCGCCGGAGTCCATTCCGTACACCGGCACCTCCAGCACCGACAACGGCAACCTCAGCGACCTGCCGCTGCTGGTCACCCTGGGCAGCGGGCCGTATGCCACCGTCTGCGAGTCCTCCCGGGTGAACTACCCGCGGTCGATGGTCAGTTCGGTCACGGGCGCCGACAACACGCTCAAGACGTACCTGATGAAGAAGTCCGCCCGCTCCTCCGGCACGACGCAGAACACCTCGACCGTCACCACGCCGTTCACCACACCGTGGCGCGTACTGGTGCTCGGCGACGAGGCCGGCGACCTGATCGACAACGCCGAGCTCCTGCTCAACCTGGCCCCGGCCTGCGCCCTGCCGGACACCTCCTGGATCAAGCCGGGCAAGGTGTTCCGCTGCGAACTGACCACCGCCGCCGGTACCGAGGGCGTGGACTTCGCCGTCGCACGCAACCTGGACTACATCGAGTACGACGCCGGCTGGTACGGCCCGGAGTTCACCACGACCGACGCCACCGTCGCGATATCCGCCATCGACCTGCCCTCCGTGATCGACTACGCCACGGCCAACGGCGTCGGTGTCTTCCTCTACGTCAACCGCATCGCCCTGACGGACCCGGACACCTTGTTCGCCCGCTACAAGAGCTGGGGCGTGGCCGGCATCAAACTGGGCTTCATCAACGACGGCACCCAGGCCATGACCAACCAGATCATCACCTGGGCCAAAGCCGCCGCCAAGTACGAGCTGCTGATCGACATGCACGACGACGTCCGCTCCTGGGGCTACGAGCGCACCTACCCCAATTGGATCAGCCTGGAGGGCGTCCGGGGCAACGAGCAGTTCCCGACCGCCACCAACAACATCCTCCTGCCCTTCGCCCGCAACGTCGGCGGCCCGATGGACTACACCATCTGCTACGGCCAGTCGCGCGACCTGACCACCAACAACCACCAGATGGCGATGGCCGCCGTCTACTACCAGCCGCTGAACTTCCTCTACTGGTACTCCAAGCCCTCCGCCTATGCCACCGCCGCCAACTGGCCGGGCCTGGCCTGGTTCGACGCCATCCCCACCACCTGGGACGAGAGCACCACGGTCGCGGCGTCCCTCGGCGAGTACGTCGCCGTGGCCCGCCGTAGCGGCAGCACATGGTTCCTCGGCGCGATGAACAACGAGAACGCGCGCACGGTGTCGATCCCGCTGGCCTTCCTCGACAGCGGCACGTCCTACACGGCCACGATCTACGCCGACGGCACGGCAGGCAGCACCCCGCACGCGACCCCCACCGTCGTCAGCACCCGGACGGTCACCTCCGCCACCACTCTCAACGTGACCATGACCAGCGCGGGCGGACAGGCGGTGATCCTCACGCCGGTGAGCTGACTCCGCGGGAAGCGGCCGCCGAGCCACCGGCGGCGAATCGGCCGTGCCGGCGACAACCGAACGCCACGCGCCACGCGCAACAACAAGGCCCAGGTCGTTGACCTGGGCCTTGTGGACCTCGCCACGGTGCGGCTCGTCCCTTTGAACGCCGGGATCGACCCGGGCCTGGCTCAGCGCACCGGGAAGCCGAAGGAGTAGCCCTGCTCCTTGAGCCGGGGGAGGATCCGGCGCAGGGCCTCGACGGTCTGGGAGCGGTCGCCTCCCGCGTCGTGGAAGAGGAGCGTCGGCCCGCTGGGCAGCTCCCGCTCGACGGTGGCGACGATGGCGTCCGTGCCCGGTCGCTCGAAGTCCTTGGTGTCCACGTTCCAGCCCAGCGGGCGCATGCCGCGGGAGGCGGCGAGCGTGCGGCTGTACGGGGTGAAGGCCCCGCCGGGCGCCCGGTAGTACATCGGTCGTACGCCCCCGGACGCCTCGGTGATCATGCGTTCGGCGTCGAGTATCTGCTGCGACTGATAGGCCTGGGACTTCTTGTCCATGGTGGTGTCGTGCGACACCGAGTGGTCGCACAGCCGGTGCCCGGCCGCGACCACCTTCTTCACGAGGTCCGGGTGGGCCTGCGCCTGCGTCCCCACCATGCAGAACGTGGCCTTCACCCCGTACTCCCGCAGCACGTCGAGCACTTGAGGGGTCCACACCGGGTCGGGGCCGTCGTCGACGGTGATGTTGACGCCGCGCGCCCCCTTGTCCGAGGCGTGCGCGATGGTCACCGCGACCGGCTTGACGTCACTGCCCGGCGTGGCCGACGCGGTCGCCTTCGGTGACGAGCCGCCCGCGGCATCGGCCTGCGCGGTCCACATCGAGGCACCGACGGCGAGCAACGTCACCCCGAGCGCCGCGCCGAGCACCTTGCCGTACCAGCCCCGCCCGCCGCCGTGCCGTGCCATGTCCGCCCCGCTTTCACGCAGTTCCTCGCCGATTCCCTGGTCACCTCGCGACCACCTGGCAGGACGAGGAGCGGCGGCCACAGGATGCGTCCGTTACCGATCAAGGACAATCCCGGAGTAGTTCCCGGACAACTGAGGGACCAGCGCGGGCGGAACCGGCCGCTCGGACCGATCCCGCCTCCCCCGGCGCCGGCGCGCCCACCACGGTGATCCGCCGGAGCCGACGTCCCTCAGCCGAGTCGAGTGCCGCTCACGCCGGTGAGGCCGACGAGTTGGACACCGCTCGCGCGGGGGCCGTTCGAGAGGTTTCCCACGGCGTTGGCCACTCGGGCGCCGGTCGCATCCTCGGTGTTCACTGCCTCGCAGACGGTGTCCTCGTCGTTGGATTCCAGGGCCTGCCACCACTGCTCGGCCTCGGCTGCCAACTGCTGTCGTACCTCGTTGAGTCGCGCCGTCTCCGCCGCCGGATACGCGGGAGCGTCCTGCTCCGCCCGTCCTTTGGCCGCCGCCCGCTCGCCCCGGGCCGGCCGTCGCACCCCCTGGAAGTGGAACGCCTGGGCCGCGGCGAGCGCCCGGGGCAGTCCCGACCCGGGAGCGTCCGGGATCACGGGCGGATGTGCGGCGGGGAATGACTGCGGATGGACGCTGGTCGTCTGCCGCCTCAGTTCTCGCAACTGGGCGATTGCCGCATCGCGCTCCGCCTCCTGCGGTGCCCGCTCCCGTGCGGCGAGTGGTGGTCCGACGGTCGGCCGGCGCCGAGGGAACCCGAGGCGTGGATGGGGCCGAGCCCGGTCGACACCCTGGCGCCGCCGCCGCTGCCCACGCCGAACCTTGCCGCACACGGACCGATCGAGGTCCGCACCTCTCCCCAACGGACAGTCTGCGGACTGCCGTGCGCCTCGGTCAGCACGTGATGCTTCGAGCCAGGCCGGGCACGGCGTCCATGTGAGGAGGACGGTTGCCGCCCCCTCCGAACGGGGCCATGCACCGCACCGGTACCGGAAGGACGGCCCCCGGGTGATCGGCGCCGACCCAGCGGTGCTGCGTACGGGCCTCACCGTGACCGCCCACGAGGACCACTCTCACCTTGCCCTACGCACCGAATCCCGGATCACGAGCTGAGTGCTCAACACGACGTGGTCGTCGGACGTGAACCCCACCTCGCGCTCCAGGGCGAGGCGTACGGCGGTGCGGCCCAGTTCCTCGTACGGTACGCGGACCGTGGTGAGGGCCGGGGTGAGGTCGGGGGCAAAGGGAACGTCGTCGAAGCCGACCAGGGAGACATCGCGCGGGACGTGCAGGCCGGCCTCGCGCAGGGCGGCCAGCGCCCCCAGGGCGACCATGTCGGACCCCGCGAAGACCGCCGTGAACTCTGCTCCCGCACGCAACGCCTCCCGCGTGCGCAGGTAGCCCGACTTCCGGGTGTACTCCCCGGAGGTGTCCAGTCCCTCGTCGTGGGGCGTGCTGTGGGCGCGCAAGGCGTCCTGGTAACCCAGGCGGCGCTCGTCCGCGCTGCTGAAGCCGGGGGCGCCGCCGAGGAAGAGGACGCGCCGGTGTCCGGAGGTGAGCAGGTGTGCCGTGGCCTGGAAGGCACCGCCGCGGTTGTCGTAGTCCACGACCGTCGCCGGGACGCCTTTCGGCAGGGGTGGCCGACCGCACAGCACCAGCCGGGAGCCGGCGGAGTCCAGCGCCTTTGCGTAGCCGGCCATCCGGCGGTGGTAGGCATCGTCCGGCACCGCGCCACCGACGAGGATGACCGCCGCCGCGTGCTGTTCCCGCATGAGCTGGACGAGGTCGTCCTCCCGCTTCGTGTCGCCCTTGGTGGAACAGACCAGACTCAGGCGTCCCCGGCTGCCGGCCTCCTCTTCCACTCCGGCGGCCACGTGGGCGAGGGACGGGCCGGTGATGTCCTTGATGACGAGGGCGATGGGCCCGGCGACGCGTCCGGAGAGGGCTTTGGCGTGGACGTTCACGACGTAGTGGAGGGAGTCGACGGCGGTCATGACCCGCGCCCTGGTTTCTGCGGACACCGGGTAGTTGCCCGCCAGCGTCCGGGAAACGGTTGCTACGGAGACACCGGCCTTCGCGGCGACATCGCGGATCGTGCTCGGCCGGTCGGCCGCGCTTTCCTTCCGCTTCGACTTCTTGGCACCCGGGCCGCCGTGCGCGCCTTCTTCCTCGTCCGTCACAGCCCCGACGTTACTGCATGGCCTCCGCCTTGCGAGCCCGCCGATCCGGTAAGCACTCTCCATCGGTAGTAAACGTTTTCTGGCGCGTGCCGGCACCTCCTGCCCACCGCCCGCCCACGCCGGCCCCTCGGCCTGCCCGGCCTGCCCGGCCAGCCCGGCCGGCGCGACGGCTGGATCGCTCTCGCGCTGACCCTGGAGGACGGCTCGACTCTGCTCTCCGTGTGGCGCCGCGACGGCGCGCCGGACGTGGTGACCCTCCCCCTGCCCTGGATGCCTGAAGGCCTTCGGCGGGAGCGCTGTCCCGCACTGATCACGCGGCATCGGGCCGCCGCCGCCCCTGGCCCACGACCAGGCCGGCCATGACGTTCGTCGCCGGGGCGGGGCCAGGTGAAGAGTGGCGGGCGGCGCCGAGCGGCTTCGTGTCCCGTCCGCATGCCTGCGTCGAAACCGCAAGGTCGTCGTCCGCATGTGGTGGCGCTGCTGCTCTGCTCGGTCAGGCGCTGTTGACGAGGTCGGTCCGGCGTACGGCGTGTGCGAGCGGAGCTCCCGCGCACAGCAGCGCCAGTTCGTCCACGACGGTGCGCCCGAGTCGCTCCAGTTCGTTGCCGAGCGAGCCCGCGATGTGCGGGGTGAGGAAGACGTTCGGCAGCCCGTACAGCGGTGAGTCCGCGGGCAGCGGCTCCGGTTCCGTCACGTCGAGCACCGCGCCGATCCGCCCGCCGGCCAACTCGTCCTGGAGCGCCCCAGGTTCGACAAGCGCACCTCGCGAGGTGTTGATGAAGACCGCTCCGTCGGGGATCAGCGCGAGGCGGCGGCGGTCGAGCAAACGGTAGGTCTCGGGGGTGTCGGGCGCGTGCAGGCTGACGATGTCGCTGGTCCGCAGCAACTCGTCCAGCGGCAGGGGTACGGCGCCCAACGCCGCGGCCTCGGCGTCGTCGACATAGGGGTCGTGGAGAGCGACCGTGAAGTCGAAGGGCCGCAGCAGTTCCAGGACCCGGCGGCCGACCCGGGAGGCGCCGATGATCCCGACCCGGCGGCCGAGGTTGCCGACCGCGGCACCCTCGGCGGGTGTCGGGAACCTGTGGTCGGCCCGGAACCGCTCCCGCAGGCCGAACGCGTCCTTGCCCGCGAAGAGGATCGCGGCGAGCGTGTACTCCGCGACCGGCAGCGCGTTGGCGTCGACCGCGCTGGAGACGGCGATCCCACGCTCCCAGACCACGTCGCCGACCCAGCCGCGCACGCTGCCCGCGGCGTGCAGCAGGGCCCGCAACCCGGGCACGGCCGCCAGCGTGTCGGTGTCGACGGGCGGGCAGCCCCAGCCGGTGATCAGCACGTCCGCCTCCGCCAGGATCTCGGCCACGCCTGGATCGGCGAAGTCCTGTACGACCATCGTGGGATCGATCCGGGCCAGTGACTGGAGCCGCGTCATGAGCCGGGGCGGGAAGAGCTCGGGGAGGTGCACCGGGTTCATGGCGAACACGGCGCGGGGCGGCTGCGGCATGGGCAGGCATCTCCGGCTGGGTGGGAGCATCTGTAGTAATCGTATTCCACGCTAGATACCGTCGACCGAACGGTCAATGCCGCCGGCGGCCAAGCGGGCGCAGCCTTCCTCGCTCTACCGCATCGGGAGAGCATGAAGAAGTCCCAGGTGAGCGGGTTGTGGGGTTACATCGATGAAGGCTTGACGAAACATGCGAGCCCCCTCCCCTTGTGGAAATCCGCCGATAGGTCCTACCGTCCCATAGCAAACGGTTACACAACGCGTCACCGTTCCCCCCTCCCAGCCCCACTCCAGACGCCTGCGCCCTCTCCCGCCGCAGGCGCTGTACCGCCCTTCCCGGAGGATCGATGAGCATCACCCGTACGAGAACCGTGGCCGGTGCGGCTGCCACCCTCTCCCTGTCACTCGTCCTGGCAGCCTGCGGCGGAGGTGGTGACGGCGACTCGGCGGCCAAGACCACCAAGGGCGATGTGAAGCTGGAGTTCTGGAGCTGGACCGAGGGCATCCAGGCCCAGGTCGACGCCTGGAACAAGGCGCACCCCGAGACGCAGGTCAAGTACGTCAACGCGGCCGGCGACACCGTCTACCAGAAGCTGCGCGCCGCGGTGACCTCCGGCAACGCGCCCTGTCTGTCCAAGATGGACGGGATGAACCTGGCGAACTTCGCCGCCGACGGGCTGCTGACGGACATCACCCAGGTCGCCGTCCCCTACAAGTCCCGCTACACCACGCCCGCCTGGAACGCGGTCAGCCCTGGCGGCGCCACGTACGGCATCCCCACCGGCTCCTCCCCGTTGTTCACCGCCTACCGCGCGGACCTGTTCCAGAAGTACGGGATCAAGGCGCCGAAGACCTGGCAGGACCTGATCGACGCGGGCAAGGCGGTGCAGAAGCAGGACAAGGACGTCAAGATCTACAACATGGCCGGCGAGGACCCGAGCACCCTTGTCGACCTGTCCTGGGAGGCGGGCGCGCAGTGGTACAAGATCGCCGGTGATCACTGGGAGATCGGCTTCACCTCGCCCGAGGCGCTCAAGGCCGCCGATGTCGTGCAGCAGTTGGTCGACAACGACCTTGCCTCCAACGCCTCCTATGCCGACCCGGGCGTCTTCAAGACCTGGGACCTCGGCCACACGATCGCGATGACCACGTCCACCTGGCAGTTGCCGATCTACGACACCAACTTCCCCAAGTCCAAGGGCAAGTGGCAGCTCGCGGACTCACCCGTGTTCGACCCGGCCAAGCCGCAGACCTCCAGCAACTTCGACGTGACCGCCGTACTGAAGGGCTGCAACCACCCGGACCGGGCCGCCCAGTTCGCCGCCTGGCTGTCCAGCAGCAAGGAGTCGCTGACCGCGCTCACCGACCCCGCGTCCAAGTCGGGGCTCTTCCCGGCGGTCAAGGACGTCTCCCCGTACGTCGACAAGATCATCCCGACCGAGATGTTCAACGGGAAGTCCGACAGCGCCCAGGTGATCACCACGGCAGCCTCCCGGGTCGGTGACCAGTGGCAGTACGGACCGAACTACGCGGCCATGTACTCCGAGATGCAGAAGCAGTGGGGCAAGGTCATGAAGAAGGAGCTCACCGTGAAGGAGATGCTGACGCATCTGCAGGACTGGGTGCTCGCCGACCTGAAGAGCAAGGGCGTCAAGGCCGTCGCGGCCGGCTGATCCACCTGATCTGGAGACTGCCTTGTCCACCCTCACGCGGCCGGCGAAGGCCGCCACCGACTCCCCGGCCCGGCGGACCTCCCCCCGCCGGGCCGGGAGACGGGGAGCCTACAAGGGCCTGCTGTTCATGCTGCCCTTCCTGATCGGCTTCCTCCTCACCTACGTCGTCCCGATCGGCTACGCCCTCAACCAGAGCCTGCACGAGAAGCGGAGCAGCGGCATCGGCTTCGGCCCGACCAAGGTCGTCTTCGCGGGCTTCGTCAACTTCTCGGCGATCCTCGCGGACGGCACCTTCTGGGCCGGCATGCTGCGCACCCTTCTCTTCGGAGCCGCGCAGATCACGGTGATGCTGGGCATCTCCCTGCTGCTGGCCCTGCTGCTCGACGGCATCGCGGCCCGCGCGGTGCGCTTCTTCCGCGCCGGACTGCTCATCCCGTACGTCATCCCGGGCGTGGTCTCGACGCTGATCTGGCTGTTCCTCTACAGCCCGACCGCCAGCCCGATCGTCGACATCGCGGACCGGGCCGGCACGAGCGTCACCTTCTTCGGCGGCCTGAACACCTACCTCTCGCTGGGCAACCTGCTCACCTGGCAGGGCATCGGCTTCAACATGATCCTGATCTCCGCCTCGCTGCAGGCCCTGCCCCGTGAGCTGTACGAGGCGGCCCGCCTCGACGGGGCGAAGGAATGGCGGATCGCCTGGTCGATCAAGGTGCCGAACATCACCGGCATCCTCGTGCTGACCGGCATGTTCTCCCTGATCGGCAGGCTCCAGCTGTTCACCGAGCCGCTGTTCCTGCGGTATGTGGCGCCGGAGTCCATCAGTACGGACTTCACGCCGATGCTGGAGATCTTCGACCGGGCGTTCAAGACCGGCGACTACCAGTACGCGGCCGCCGAGTCGCTGGTCCTTGCCCTCGTCACCGGCGTTCTCGCCTTCGTCTTCTACCGGGTCACGAACAGGAAGATGTCATGAGCAGCGCCACGAACGCCGCGGCCGCCCTCGGCGGTGGAGCACGACCGACCCGCCGCGCGGTGGCGCTGACCACCGGCCTGCTGATCGTCTTCCTGCTCTACTCGCTCGCCCCCACCTGGTTCCTGCTGGTCGCGTCGACCAAGAACCAGACGGATCTGTACTCCACGTTCGGCCTGTGGTTCTCCTCCAACCACCTGGCCGACAACTTCCAGGCGATCTGGGAATACCACGACGGCGTCTTCGGGCGCTGGCTCCTCAACTCCGTCTTCTACTCCACCGTCGGCGCGGCGGGGTCGACCCTGGTCTCCCTCGCCGCCGGCTACGGGCTGGCGAAGTACGAGTTCAAGGGCCGGGGCGCCCTGTTCGGCGTCATCGTCGGTGCCTCGCTGCTGCCGAGCACGCTGCTGGCCTTCCCGCTGTACCTGGTCTTCGCGGAGATCGGGCTGACGAACACCGTCTGGGCGGTGCTGATTCCGTACTTCATCAACCCGTTCGGGGTCTACCTCGGCAAGGTCTACGCCGACACCTCGGTGCCCACCGAGCTGATGGAGGCCGCCCGCATCGACGGGGCGAGCGAGACCCGGATCTTCTTCTCGGTCGCACTGCGGCTGATGCGCACCGGCGGCATCACCATCTTCATGCTCGATTTCGTCAACATCTGGAACAACTTCTTCCTCCCGCTGTTCATGCTCAACGGTGAGCGCAGCTTCCCCGTGACCCTCGGCCTCTTCTCCTGGGTCCAGCAGGCGCAGACCTCCCGCGACATGAACACCCTCGTCCTCAGCGGATCGCTGCTGTCGATCATCCCGCTGGCCGTGTTCATGTTCGCGCTCCAGAAGTACTGGCGCAGCGGAATCCTCATGGGCAGCCTCAAGTAAAGGACCGACCCGCCATGCCCAACTCCCCCAGACGTCGTGAGGTGTTGAAGTACGCCGGAACGGCCGGTGCGGCCGTGGCCGTACTCGGTCTGCCGACCGCCCCGCCGGCCGCTGCCGCGACCTCCGACGTCGCTCCCGGACGGCGTGAGCCCGCCCCACTGGACATAGTCGTCTTCGGGGACACGGACTCCGAGTCCGCGCACCAGCTCACGGCCACCCTCTCCGACACGGTCACCGGCGGCCTCGGCCAGAGCGCCCGTGTCCTCAACCCGACCAGCCCCGCGTCCTATTGGGGCGGCACGCTGAAGTTCGACGTGGCCGTCTGCCCGACCGGCACCACCTATGTCACGGTCCGCCTCTGGGGCGACGACCACGACGACACCTCCGACGAGGCCGCCGCCGGCACCAACATGTGGCGGCTCCAGCTGTTCTGCGAGGGCAAGCAGGTCGGCTACCAGGACCAGGGCGCCGTCGACAGCCTCGACATCCTCGACACCGCGCCGCGCACCCCGGGCCGCTTCTTCTTCCACACGCTGCCGCTGCCGGAGAAGATGACCGCCGGCAAGGACAAGGTGACGCTGGAGATCCGCTCGATGGGCCGTATCTGGTCCTACGGCCAGAACGCCTCCCAGCTCTACCGCACCATGACCGCGCCGTCGCGCGGCATCTACCGCCTCTACACCCACACCGACCCCTACTTCGTGCCCCCCAAGGGCGAGGTCCAGGGCCCCGCGCCCACGCCGACGGCGCGCACCGGCGGCGAAGAGATCCTGGACGCCATCGCGGCGCGGGTGCAGAAGGACCAGAAGAACCTCCTCACCACTGCCAACCCGGCCACCCTGGACGGCTGGGCCATGCAGTCGCTCGCCGAGGGCTGGCTGTGGTCGGGCAGTCCGGCGTACGGCAAGCCGGAGGCGATCGACCGCGTGCTCCAGGCGATCGACGGCCGCTACCTGGCCTGGAAGGCCGACTCCACCGTCCTGACCGGCTCCGACCAGCAGTGGCAGGGCTTCGGCCGGGTCGGCCTGGTCCTGGCCCTGCTGTGGGAGCACCTCGGCGACCGGCTGGACGAACGCGTCACCGGCTCTCCGTACGCCATCACCAACCCCGGCTTCGAATCGGGCGCCGAAACCCCCACCGCCTGGCAGATGCCCGGCTGGGCCACCGCCGGCGGCGGCACCTGGGTCCGCGACACCACCGTCTCCCGCTCCGGCTCCGCGTCCCTCAAGCTTCAGGTCACCACCGCGAGCGGCTACAGCTACGTCTACTCCGCGCCCCGAACCCGTATCGGTCAAGGCACGTACAAGTACGGCGCTTGGATCAAGGCCGACGGTGTCACCGGTGCCGGCGCCCACATCGACCCGTTGTTCTTCGACGCGAGCGGCAAGCTGGTCGGCAGCGACCACAAGGTGTACGCGAGCAAGGGAACCCACGACTGGGAATACGTCGAGTTCGTCTTCGACACCCCGACCGGCGCCACCCAGATGGAGATGCACCTGCGTCTGTCCGGCCCCGGCACCGCATGGTTCGACGACGTCACCCTCGTGCCGCCCGCCGACACGACCACCCCCGTGCCGCCGGTGCGCAAGGACGCCTACGTCGACATGCTCAAGTCCAGCCGCGACTACTGGCGCCGGCACTTCCCGCACTACAGCAACCAGGCCCAGATCTGCGCCATCGGCCTCTACCAGACCAACCGCGGCCTGAAGCTCCTCGCCCCGGACCTGGCTCTCCCCGAGGACAAGGCCCGCGACTACCTGTACCAGTCGATCGGGATGGTCCCCTACCTCGGCCCGGAGGACAAGAACGGCGAGCCGACCAAGCCCCTCGGTGACAGCTACCACCAGGTCACCAAGGCGGGCCTGACCCGCGAACTCGGCTACGTGGGCAGCTACGGCGAGGTCATCGACTGGCTGGTCATGATGTACGAGTCGGTCACGCGCGGATACCAGGGACAGGATGCCCCCGAACTGCGGGGGCACATGATCGAGATGACCAAGGCACGCGGCAGGTTCCGTGTCATCGACGTCGACAAGGACCACCACCGGATCTCGCGCATCGAGACCGTCATCGGCTGGCGCAACGAGGTGTACCCCGGCGAGACCGCCTACGCCTCCCGCACCGCCTGGGACTCCAACCCCCTCATGGCCGCCGTCGTGTTCAAGGACCCGGAGATCGTCGGCTGGACCCAGGAGATGGTCGCCGACGGCCAGCTCTACCCGCAGCTCCACCTCCAGGCCGGCCACGCCTGGACACGAGTCGGCCTGAACGCCCTGCGGTTCCTCTCCCACGACTGGCCCGAGTTCCAGTCCCTGGCCGCCCGGCCCGGCCGCATCCCGACCGGCTGGGACCAGCCCGACTTCGTCCTCACCGACGAGGAGAACGGCTGCGTCGCCGTCAAGAACGGCACGGAACTGTTCTTCGCCTCGCTCTACTTCCGCTCCCGTCAGGGCGTGAACAACTACGCCCGCATCCACCACGTCACCCCGGTCGACCAGCGCTCGGCCACCGTCCGAGAGCGCTCCGCGGGCACCACCGACAAGACCTTCACGGCCCGCGACTGGGTTCTGTGGGACTACGCCATCAACGACCCCGGGGCCGGGCACATCCCTCCGGGCGGCTTCCCGCCGCCCGGAGACACCCTCCACCAGGCCCTGGAAGGCGACGTCTACCACCTGGCCCCCGTCCCGGACGACATCCCCGACCCCACCCTCGGCGTCCACTTCGACGGCGTCGAGACCATGCTCGTCGGCCGCGCGCCCTTCTACCTGTGCGAGTACGGCGACTACCTCATCGCCATGAACACCAGCACCGACAAGACGGTCACCCTGCCCGCCCGTCAGAAGTTCGGCCCGGCCCGCGACCTCGCCACCGGCAAGACGGTCGGCGCCGGGGACCGGCCGAAGCTCGGCCCGCGCAGCACGCTCGTGCTGTACCGGGGCTGATCCGGCCAGCGGTCCGGTGCGGCACGGGGGACCGCACCGGACCGGCCACGCACCCCCACCCCCTCCCTCCATCGCCCCGCCCCCCATCCCCATCCTCATCCCCCCACTTCCGCACTCAATGTCGAGTGAAGGGAACCCCATGACGAACAGTCATCCCCGGCGCCGCTTCCTCCAGATCACGGCGGTCGGTGCCGGTCTCGCAGGTGCCGCCTCGCTGTACGGAGCGAACCAGGCGGGCGCCGTCACCTCGGGCCTGACCGCCCTGACCCACCCCGGCGTGCTGCACAGCCGCGCCGACCTCGACCGGATGCGCTCCAAGGTCGCGGCAGGCGCCGAACCCTGGCTGAGCGGCTACAACGTCTTCAAGGCCGACCCCTTCTCCAGCTCCTCGTACGTCATGGCGGGCGGCCGGGCCACGGTCACCCGCGACCCCGCCGGGGACCCCGGCAACACAGAGCTCTGGCGGGACTGCAACGCCGCGTACCAGAACGCCGTCATGTGGTACATCACCCGCGACACCGCCCACGCCACCAAGGCCCTGCAGATCATCAAGTCCTGGACCAACGCGCTGGAGGAAATCAACGGCAAGGACGCCGAACTGGCCGCCGGGATCTACGGCGCCAAACTGGCCACCGCCGTCGAGATCATGCACTACACCGGCCCGTCGGGCAGCTGGTCGATGTCCGAACTCGCCGCCACCGTCGCGATGTTCAAGAACATCTTCGTCCCGCTCATCAACATCTACGGCGACGGCGGCTATGGCCTGATGGGCCTCAAGGGCATGATGCAGATCGCCGTGGCCTGCAACGACCTCGCCCGGTTCGACGACGCGTACAACGCCTTCATGACGCACACCTGCTGCGGGCTGACCAAGCTGATCCGGTCCGGCTCCGGTCAGTGCTGTGAGTCCGGCCGCGACCAGGCGCACACCCAGCTGATCCTCGGCTCACTGGCGGAGATCTGCCAGGCCGGGTGGGTGCAGGGCCTCGACATGTTCGGGGCGTCCGACTCCCTGCTGCTGTCCGGGTACGAGTACACGGCGAAGTACAACCTCGGAAACACCGTCCCGTACGACGCCACGTTCGGGCGGTGCAGCACGAAGTGGCCCAGTCTCTCTGCCCGCGGCTCGTTCCGGAACATCTACGAGATCGCGTACAACCACTACGTGAAACGTGCCGGCAAGTCCGCCCCGTACACCGCGCAGGTGGCGGGCCGACTGCGGCCGGAGGGCGACGGGACCCAGTGTGACCATCCCGGCTTCGGCACCCTGCTGTTCACCCTCTGACTTCGCGTACGCGATCTACCAGGAGGAGAGCGTCTGATGGACCGCGTCTCGCTCTTCCACACCGACCTCGGCCCGCCGAGTGCCCCCACGCTGCTTCTGGTGCACGGCTGGGGCGGGGACGGCAGGGAGTGGTCACCCCACGCGGAGGAGCTGGCCGGGAGGTTCCGGATCGTCGTACCGGATCTGCGCGGGCACGGCCGCTCCCCGGTGCCGGGCGAGGGCAACACGCCGGTGGAGATGGCAGACGACCTCGCGGCTCTCCTGACCTTCTCGACAACCGGTCCGGTGGTCGCCGTGGGGCACTCCATGGGCGGGCAGGTGGTGAATCTGCTGGCCGTACGCCATCCCACTCTCGTCCGCTCGGTGGTCGCCCTCGACCCCGCCCACGGCGCGCACGGCGCAGAGGTGGACGGGATCCCGGCGCGGCTCGCCGCGTACCGGGAACGCGGGGCCCGCGAGGCCGCCGAGTTCGTGGCCGGGGCCTTCGCCCCGGACGCCCCACCGGGCCTGCGCACCGCCCATGTCCGCACCATGCTGGGTACGCCCGACCACGTCATCGCCCAGGCGTACGCCGGCATGTACACCGACCCGGGCGCGGTCGGTATCCGTCCCCACAGCCAGGAGTACCTCCGCCGACGCACCCGACCAGCGCTCACGGTGTGGACCTCGCAGGAAGCGGCGACCTGGGAACGCGACACACTGCATGTGCCGGGCTCCCGCGTGGAGTACTGGCCGGACTCCGGGCACTACCTGCACGAGGAGCACGTCGATCGGGCGATCCGGCTGGTGACCGAGTGGGCGGAGACGACTGTCGTGGCGGACCGGCCGACGACGTGACGTGCCGCCCGTCGCCGCTGCGGCCTCCGTCACGGCAAACGATCCCGCCACCAGCCCGTCGCCACGAGGGAGCGCACTCCCCGACCGGAGGTGGAGCCCGCTCCACCAGAGGTGGCGAGCCGCGCACGCTGGTCCCGGCCAGGCGCTCCAGTGGTACGGCCCCGACTGCCCCTTTGGGGCACAGCGACCGTCGGGCCACATCGACGGTGGCGCCCGCACGTTCACCTTCGGCCGCCGACTCGACGTCCGCACCATCCGTTCAGCCGACTTCAACGACAGCCAGGAACTGACCGAACGACCCGTTGCCGCCCTCACACCCCGCTCCTGCGCGAGCGCCCGGACGAAGTCCTCGTGGCCCGACCCGACGTCACCCCGCTGAACGGCGCGGATCACAGCGCCGGCTCAGGCAGACGCAGCGGACAGCAGCCGCAGTTCCGATTCGTCGAGAATGAGACCGGTGAAGGCGAGCAGGCCGGAGAGCTGTGACACGCTGCGGGCGCTCGCGATGGGGGTCGCGACCGTGGGCTGTGCCGCGAGCCAGGCGAGCGCCACCGCTCCGGCATCGGTTCCGTGTGCCTGCGCCACTCTGTCGAGTACTGCCAGTACCCGCGCGCCCCGAGGCGCCTCCAGGTAGGGGGCCACTTCCTGCGCGCGCGGTCCGTCCAGCGGCGTTCCCGGCCGGTACTTGCCGGTCAGAAAGCCTGAGGCCAGGGCATAGTACGGAGCGGACGACAGCCCGTGCGCGGCGACAACGGCGGCCAACGGACCTTCGTACAGGCCGCGTTCCATGAGGTTGTAGTGCTGTTGAAGCACGACGTACTTCGCCAGCCCGTCGCGCTCCGAGGCCTTCAGCGCCTCCGCGAGCCGTTCAACGGAGATGTTGGATGCGCCGATATGCCGCACCTTGCCCTCGCGGATCAGCTCGTCCAGGACCCCGAGGAATTCTTCCACCGGTATCTCCGGCTGGTCGAAATGGGTGTAGTAGAGGTCGATGTAGTCGGTCTGGAGGCGCCGCAGCGACTGCTCTATCGCTCCCCTGATGCCCTGGGGAGAGAGCCCCTTGAACTTGGGGTGCGCGCCCACTTTGGTCGCGATGACGAGACGGCTTCGATGGCCACGAGACCTCAGCCACTGCCCGATGATGGTCTCCGACTCGCCGCCGGAGTTGCCCGGCATCCAGGCGGAGTAACAATCCGCGGTGTCGATGAAGTCGCCGCCCGCCTCGACGTAGGCATCGAGTACGGCGAAGGAGGACTCCCGGTCCGCTGTCCAGCCGAAGACGTTGCCACCGAGAGCCAGGGCAAAGACATCGAGATCAGAGGTGCCTATACGAACCATTCTCAGACAGTCCTCACCGCGTCGCGAGACGGGGGCCCGAGCACCTTCCAAAGGCCCGGCAGACTCAGGCCGTCGACGATGACGCCGTCGTGCATCATGGCGAGGACGTCGGTCTTCGAGAACCAGCGGACCTCCTGCACCTCGTTGATGCTGGCTTCGTCACCGCTGTCGGACACGTCATGGGCGGCGAAGATGAGGAACTCCTGATCGCTGCACCCGTAGGTGGGATAGAAGCGGCACAGGGGAGTGACGCCGCCCGCGGAGTGTCCTGTCTCCTCCCTGAGCTCTCTGAGAGCCGCCTCCTCCGGGCTCTCCTCAGGGTCGATGCCACCGGAGGGGATGGCCCAGCTCTCCTCGTCGACGATCAACCGGTACTGGCGCACCAGCAGAATGTGGTCCTCGCGGGTGGCCACCACTCCTACGGACCGGAACGGCACATGGACCGAGTAGTACTGTCCCGGCGAACCATCCGGGAACGTCACGTGACGCTTCCATACTTCGAACCACTGATTGGCGTACTCGACGGACGGCTCGGTCGCCGTCCAACCGGCTTTGAGGGATCTCATCACCGGACAACCTCCACGACGACAAGCCACAGTTCGGTGGCGCCGCACCGCAGGCCGTGAGTGCCCCCCGCGGCGTTGCGGATCACATCGCCAGGACTGACCGGCTCCTCCTTCCCGTCCAATTGCATGACACCCTCGCCGCGGACGACCACATAAATCTCCTCACTGTCGGCCGCGTGCGTGTGCAAGCCGATGTACGATTCGGGCGGCATTTTCACCAGGTCGACAAACCGGATGTTGCTCTCCGCTGCCAGCGGGTCGTAGCGGACTCCGAATATGTCGGTATCAGACCCCCAGGAACGCCGTACCTCCCACTGTGACTCTTCGAACCGGTGGATCTGAGCAGTCTCAGGCATCTTGCTCTCCGTTCTCTGCGGTGAACTCGTCCCACAGCGTTTTGGCGATCGCCTCTGCGGCGTTTCCGGGGCATATCGGGTCCTGCTCGAGGCAGGCCTTCAAAGACTCCGGAGAAGGAGTCAAAACGGCATGCATAACGGCATGCTCGTGATCTCCGAACCGGCTCGTCCAGGCAGCGACTCCCGGCGGCACAGGGGGGTTCTGATACGGCACGACCCGCCCCTTGGCGACGACGCACAACCGCTCTCTCGAGATCTCCTCACCAGGGAGGTTGAGGACGCCCTTGAAATCGCCGAAACCCAGCAATGCGCCCGTCAACGGCACGACGGCCTTCTCGTACCACGGAGTCTCGCGCTCACGCAATGCCGACGGGAAGACTTGCGGCGCTGCGGCCAGCTGCTGGAGCGCACGATCCGAGATGTCGGCCAGATGTCGCGCGCGACCCGATTCCCTGAACGAATTTCCCTTGACAACCTTGTGATATGCCATGGGCATGGCGTCCAGGTCAGCGAATTCCTGTGCGTCGACCCAGTCAAGGGGCTTCGCTCGCAGAGCCTGCGCCATCTTCCCGTGCAGGCTCATGCCACCGATGTTGATCCCATACAGGAATCCCCGGTGGTTCAGGCCCGTGTACGCGTAGGAAATATTGCGGGCCGGAACGGCCGCGAGGGTCGCGATGGATTCGAGCGCATGTATCGGCAGATCGCAGATGCCGATCACTCTGTCGCCCAGACGCCGGGCGAGGATCTGCGTGGTCACCGAGAGCGGGTTGGTCATGGGCACAATCCACGCGGAGGGATTGTGCGCCGCGATCCGGTCGGTCAGGTCAAGGGTGCTCCGCCGCAGGCGCAGCGCGGCCCTGAGGCCGGTGGGCCCGAGAGACTCGTCAGCCGGCACGCCCCACTGGGCGCCGAACTCCTCGTCAGAGGCTCTTCCCTGCAGGCCGCCGAAGCGCGCTTGATGGATGATCAGGTCAGCTCCGGCAACGGCATCCTCGAAGGAAGCCGAGGCCCGCACCTGCCAGCCAGGGCAGTCGCTCCACGCCGCGGCCGCGTACCGCGCGACGAGCTCGGTGTTGTGGCTGCGCCTGCCTGTCAGCCGCACGTCCAACTGCTCCAGGCCCGCCCACTGCCGGGCCATCTCGTGGATCAGGTTGATCGTGAAGGGCGTGCCACCTCCGATGACAGCGATATCAGGCATGACGGACACCGCTCAGCGAGGAGAACCGCTGGGCCAGGTACCAGGCGTTACCCGCGAGCCCGGGCTGCTCATGGTCCAGCAGACCGATCATCGCGTCCCAGTCCTGGTCGAGCCAGTGGCAGTGGTTCCGGGCATGGCGGGCGAGAATGCGGCAGTATTCCTCGCCCAACGCCATGGCGAACCCGCCCATGATCGGGAAATCAGTGGTTCCGGCAGCGGCATGAACAGTCGCCAGGATCCGGCCGAGCGGCTGGGCGGTGGCATCGATCAGGCGCATCGTCCAGGGGTCTTCGGCATGAAACGCGGCAACGATGTCGTAGGTGGTCAGGCCTTCGACCGATATCCCCTGGGCGTGCAGCCATGAGGTGCGGAAAGCCTGCGGGTCCTGTCGTATCCGGCGTCGCGCCATCTCCAAGGTCCCTCGCCCGGAGCAGATCGCCCCCAAGTGCGCGCTCCCTCCGCATTCGCAGTCCACACCGGCGAACTCCTCATCGGGCAGGCGGAGATGACCGATCTCACCGCCGTAGGCGCCACCGACGGGCACGGCGTCGGTGAACAACTGGGCGCCGATCCCCGAACTGACGGTGGTCAGGAGGAAGTCACGCCGTCCCTGGGCGACCAGGTGATAGCCGGCAGCGGCTACATCGTTGACGATGAATATCTCCGTGCCGCTCCATGCCTTGTGCAGTGCGGTCAGGAGGGACGGGCCGAGGACCTGTTCCTGCCACACCGTCGGTGCGTTCAGCGGTACTCCATCCGCCCGCACAGGACCGGGGAAAGCGAGAGAAAGCGCTCGGACATCGTTGCCATCGCCGCAGAGCCGGCTACTCATGTCCGACATGGAGCTGACGAGAGCGGGAATCAGCTGGTCGTCGGGAGTCCCGTCGGCCACGCTCGGAGTGTCCCCCACCGTGGTGCTCACGATGTCGCCGGCAGCGTCGACAGCTGCCGCACGCAGCGATGTACCACCGAGATCGAAAACTATCCCCAGCACGGGATGTGAGTGGCCGGTCAACGGTTGCTCTCCTCCTTCAGGCACAGGTCCCTCGCCGCGATCCATTCGGTGACCGTGCTGTCCTCGATGAAAACGGCCTGCCCGATGGAATGGGGTACCGGGATGTGCTGCATGCCGTTGCGGTGACGAATCGCCTCTGCCAGCGAGGAGGCAATCACAGGCTCGGTGAAATACTGATGGACCGTCGGAAGTCCGGACTGCCGGAGCGTGCGAACGATTCTCTCGAACTCTTCCCAGCTGAGCAGTTCTCGGTTGTAGGAAAATGCCGCACAGAGCGCCATGTCGCAGGCCACTGATTCGCCATGCAGCATATCCTCGGCACCGAGTTCAAGCGCAGGACTGAACGTGTGCCCGAAGTCAACGGGGCGACGCAGGTCGTGCTCCCAGAGGTTGGGAGCGAGCTCTTCGAGCATTCCGGACACCGCGGCTACACAGACTGATTCCAGCTGAGGATGGCTGACAAAGCCCGCGCAGCCGTTCTCCGTGATGGTTCCCTCCAGCAGGGCGAACAGCTCACGGTCGCGAACGATTGCCAATTTGATGATCTCGGCGACTCCGTTTCGGATGTGCCGCGTATCCAGGGTGGGGAGGAACTCAGGAGGCAGGAAGGCACGGTCAGGAGCCCAGTAAGTACCCAGCCGGTTCTTGTGGCGGCCGGCGTTGACTCCGGTCTTCACTCCGATGCCGGCGTCGATCAGGCCCACCAGGGTCGTCGGTATCCGAATGTAGGGCATGCCACGCCGGTAGATGCTCGCGAGGAACCCCACGACGTCGAGCAGGACCCCTCCGCCGATCGCCACGAGGGGGTCGGTGCGCCGACGGATGGGAAGAGCGTCAAGAGCCGCCGCCAGTTCCTCGACTGCGGTGAGACCTTTCTTCGACTCGTCGAGATCCCTTACCAGATAGTGGGGAGCGATTTCCTGCGAGCGGAAGTAGTCGCGTATCTTCGCTCCATGATGGGAGTCCACTGTCCTGTCGATGATCACGACTGGCGTGTTTCCCCCGTAGGAGCGCAGTGCGTCCCCGAGCACGGAGTTGTGCGGTTCGAGCAGGTTGGGCTGCCACACGACCTCGTAGCAACGCTCGTGGGCGGCCGGAATGGCCCAGCGATGTTCGCATCGCTCGTCAACGGGCTCATTGACCTGAAGGGTCACTGGGTTCCTCTCCTCAACGAGTTTGAGCGGACGGTTCGTCCGGTGCCGGCGTACGCCAGGCGTCCAGGCCCGAATCGGGTATCACTGCTTCGCCGTCCAGGTGTCCCTGACAGAAGTGGCCCGCGATCGCCACTGCGTCATCGCGGCCGAGTTCGATCCCTGTCTGCCGCACCAGATCGAGCACCTCCCTCCAGTCGATCGACGAGCCGTCCTTCATCGCCGAGACCAGTTCGGTGAGTCGGCGGGCAGATGCTGTGGCCGGTGCGGCGCCCAGGAAGTCCTGCAACCTGCTGATCGCCGCTGACAGTGCGAAGTCGGCGCGACCTGGCTCTTGCAGCTCCACGCACACCTTGCGCACGTCCTCTGTGCCGTCGTGAGAACGCCCCAAGGAACCAAGAATGCGCAACCGGTCCTCCCGGTCGAAGAAGACCCCCATCTCCCGTATCACGTCGGCTGGTTCGTCCGACACGTGGATGTAGGTGACGACCGAGAGCTGGGTCGGACCGGCCAGAGAGCGCAGTTGATGGGGAAGGCGCTTCTCCGGTGGGGTCGCACCCTTAATCTCGTTGAGCAGAACGGTGGCAGGCAGGGCTGGGTCTGGATCGGTCCGTTCCAGCATCACGTAGAGACCGGTTTCGTCCTGCAGGAGGAGGTCCATCACATCTATACGGTCCCGATGCGCGATATTGAGCTGATATCGCCACGTCTCGCGAATCACGTGACGAGTGAAGGTGAAGGGGAGCGCGACCACCGGTCGGAATCCATGGTCGGCTGCCGCCGCAATGAGAAGCTCCGCGTTACCCGCCTGCAGACCATCGGAGCGGATCACCAGGGGGGCCGCATTCCACAACAGCGCTGCAGATTCCCGCGGGCTGCCGCCGGTGAAATTCAGAAGGTCCTCCCAGACATCCCTGTAGTAGGGGTCCACGGAGAAAAGGTCAAGCTTCTCTCGAACCCTGGACAGGGCATCGGCCGGTTCCATGGCAAGTCTACGCATAAGAGGACTTTCGGATGGTCGAATAGGGGGCGCCCAGGCAGGAACGACGACCTTGCTATGTGTGAACGAGCCCGAGGATTTCTTCGACGAGGCTTTGTGTGCGCTGCGGAGAACGGGACTCCACGTTGAGTCGCAGTACCGGCTCTGTATTGGACGGACGGAGGTTGAACCAAGAGTCGTCGGTGAAATAGACACTGAGCCCGTCCACGTGATCTGCTGCGTGATCGCCGTAGTGAGCCTGCACCTTGGGCAGCACCACGTTGCCGTCCCTGCCTTCGATGCTTATTTCTCCGGATGGGAAATATGTGCGGTACGGTGCAAGAATTCGTGACAGCGGTTGGTCGTGCCTGCTCATCCCAGCCAGCACGTGAAGGGCGGCCAGCACTCCTGAGTCTGCGTTCCAGAACTCACTGAAGTAGTAGTGACCGGCATGCTCGCCGCCGAAGACGGCGTGCTCGCGTGCCATCAACTCCTTCATGAACGAATGGCCTGCCGGCCCGCGTACGACCCGGCCTTGCTTGGCGCTGACGGCCTCGCGTACCGCATGCGAGGCAATCGCGTTCGTGGCGATGACGGCGCCTGGCCGAGTGTTCAGACAGAGCGATCCCAGCCACGCCATGAGAGTCGATGCCGAGACCGGCATACCCTGCTCGTCCACTACAAAACACCGATCGGCGTCACCATCGAAGGCGAATCCCACATCTGCTCCGGTCTCCACGACACGTGTGCATAGCGCCTGGATGTTCTCCGGGACCAGTGGATTTGCCTCGTGATTGGGGAACGTTCCGTCCAGTTCGAAGAAGAGCTGATCCCATTCCAGTGAATTCGCTGCGCGGAAGGCGGGATCGAAGGCTGCGGGAACGGAAAGCCCTGCCATTCCGTTCCCCGCGTCGAAGACGGCCTTCAGCGGCCGGCTACCGATCTCGGGGGCCACTTCGCGCAGGTGCCTGCCAAAGCCGGCGGAGACGTCGACGTGGTACGTATGTCCCGTTGCCCCGCCGGGCGATGGAAGACTGTGCAAGAGCAGGTTCCGCAGCAAGTCGAGACCGGAGTCCTGGCCAAAGGGACCCGCCTTGGCCCGACAGAACTTGACCCCGTTATATACGGCAGGATTATGGCTGGCTGTGATCATCGCGCCGGGCAGGGACATGGCCCCGGACGCGTAGTACAGCATGTCCACTGAAACCAGTCCGATGTCGACGACATCGGCTCCCTGTGAGCGCGCACCCGCAGAAAACGCGGAGGCCAGGGCAGGAGAGGTCGCACGCATATCCCGGCCGACCAGTACACGTTCTGCCGACATGACGGCCACAAAGGCGGCCCCGATGCGCTCCATCTCGGGTTCGTCGAGTTCGTCAGGTATCAGAGCGCGGATGTCGTACGCCTTGATGTAGGAATCCGGCCGTTTCTCCATCTCATTCCTTCCTGCTCTCGGTCAACCGGCCAGAACACTCAGAACTTCGTCTCGGCTGCGCGGATCCAGCATGTCCGCATTGATGACGAAGAGGCGGCTGCCGTGTACGAGTTCACTCAGATGGTTTCTCATCTGCTCGCATGTATGAGTGAACGCGGCGATTTCTCCATCGAAGTAGGCAAGGAGATCGTCCTTGAGCCCGTATGCCGTCACAGCCCAGCCGAACTGCTCAATGAATGGCTCGAACCGGCTGGGCGAAACCTGCTGAATTCCCTGCGGCCTGTCCGGCTGGTAGTTGACGATGCACAGGTTCCGGACGCGCCCCGACGCGCTTGTCTTGTCGAATACCTGCGTAGGGTCGAGCCGATACTCGCCCGGCTCGAGGTGTGGCGGGAGCTTGTGCTCGAGAATCAGACTGGAAAAGCACAGATCGTCGCGCACTCGCATGACCGAAGGAACACCATACACAGTATTTCCGCGGGCCAGTGCATGTGTATTTGTGAGGTATCTCATCCCCGAAAGACAGGCCTGGGTGAGGAGAACGCTCTTGCCACCCCCGCCACGGCCGAACAGCAGAGTGGCCTGGTCGCTATCGTCGGTGAAGCCGGCTGCTTTCAAATGCAAAGCCCCGGTCTCGGCTCCCCAGACCGTAAGAAGGTATTTGACGACATACGGCCAGACGATCTTCTCCAGCTTCCGTCCGAAGATCGCCAGATGTCGGCCTCGGCTGATGATCCAGGCCGGCTTCCCAAAATGATGGGTCAGGTAATATCCCGTGCGAAACCGCTGTCCTCTGTAGGTGGTGTCGGCGAGTGAGTCGAGCTGTTCCGTTTCTACGGTAGTCGCGTCGAGGTCGATGCAGTCGACGCGAAATTTTTCCGTGCCGACCTGCTCGTGGCTCTGTGCAACAAAATAGCGTGTTGCCTGGTGCTCTGGAACGTTGAATCTCAGGTCCACCAGCAGGCCGTGCCAGTTGAGTTGAGTGGCGTGCTGCTGCATCCCGTGGTCATGGATCAGTTTGTCGATGTCGTCCACGTGTGCCGTCCGTGCTCTGCTCGGATAAAGGCGCTATGACGCCATAACGGATCGCTTACATTACGGAACTGGTGACTGCCAAAGATGTTCTGTGGCGCGTGGATGCACGGTGAAATGGCGAGATGGCGAGATGGCGAGATGGCGAGACAGCTCTGCGCGTTGCTCAGATGCGTCCGGTCCGGAGACGCCGTCGGCTGGACCGCCGCACACGTGACCCGCCGCCGACCGCAGGCTGCGGGGTGCTCGGGGGACAGGTGATCAAAGGGGAGATCAATCTGTCAAGACTCCACGCGTTCAAACAGATACCAAGAACTGGGCAGGGCATTCAAACAGAATCCAAGAGCAGGGCAAGCCTGCGGGGACGGTGCCCGTGCCGACCGGGCGGCTCCTGCTGTCACGCGGCGACCTCGCATGAGCCGGCTGCCGAGGATGCGGTTCGTCTACCAGCAAGAACCCTACTGTGGCGTTGAGTTCGGCCTCGCTCACCGACCGAGCGGCGCGTGCGAAGGGGCAACTCGCAACGCCTCACGGGTCTCGAAAGTTTCCGAAATGCCAACAGGGCTGAGCGGTATTGCTCGCGGAGCAACTGGCCGACTACCGTCGGCGACGTCCGAATCTGTTGAGTGATTTTGTTCGACCCGATGGCTAGTCCCCTTCAGGCGGAGCAGCCGTCGTGTGGTCGGCCCCCGCTGCGGTGACCGCATCGAAGGCCTGGAGAGCGACCGCGCCCAGGTCTTTCCTCCTCTGATCGAGCGCCCGGTTCAATGGCGAACCCCTCGACGAGACAGCCGGCGGGTTTCAAGTGTCAATATCGGGAAGCATGCCAGCTGAGGTGAGCTTTGAAGGATCTGAAGCCCTGGAGTGTCGCCGAACGAATCGATCTGGTTCGCACCACGCTCAAGTCGTTTCCGGACGTAGCGCAGGGCGCCGACCGCGAGCGGTTCCGAAGACTTCTGGAAAATTTTGGCGTGGAAGCTGTATTCGACTACCTCCGCAGTCGCGGAATAGCACATGCCGCGCTTGCAGCGCACTCCTGGAGCCCAGGCATTACAGACATGGAAGGACCTTTCTGGCTCTTCCGGCAGTTCGGTCTCGCCGTCCAGGAGACTCACCGTCGCGAAGTCGCTCACCTGGCGGAATCCTTTGCCCGCCAGGGAATACCCCTCATCGCCTACAAGGGCGTGGTACTGGAGGCCTTGCTGTCCAGCACCGACACGCCGTCCTGCAGTGCGGACATCGATATTCTGGTACCGAAGGCCGAGCTCTCGCGCGCAAAGGAAATGTTCGAAAAGCTGGGCTACGTGTCGGACTTGCGGATTCATGCCGGCCGTCCGCGTAAAATTCCGCCCCAGGTCACGGCGATGACCGAAGGGTCGATATATTCCTTCGGTCAGTGCGTACCATTGGACAGGCTGATACCCGTACCGGAGCTGGCGCCTCTCGGTGCTCGGCTGCTGCGATATTTTCCGGAACGATTCTGTCTGGTTGCCGGTCAGCTTCAGATGAAGTTGTCCATCGACCTGCACTACACCCTCAACCACCTTTCCGATGATATCGGCACACGGGTCAAGCCGTCAGAGGAGGTGTGGCTGGAAGATACCGAATCCCTGGAAATCGAAGGCGTTGCCGTTGAGACGCTGAGTCATCGGGTACTGTCCTGGGTGCTTCCCCACAGGCTCTACGTGGACAGCATGCTGCTCAACGACGGCAGCATCAGGGCGCTGTGCCATCTGAAGCTCCTACGCCATTATGGCAAGCTCGATGTGCAGCATGCGAAGGACATTTCCCAGCGCTACCCCTACCTGGCGCCCTCCATCTATTACGCGCTTCGCGCGATGGATCAAATATGCGAAACGGATATTCGCCTGGAAGCTGATCCGGAAAAAGTCCGCAAGTCCAGTGCACCCCTCATGAACGTCGGTGATTGTCTTCCTGCGATGCTCGACTTCGGCCTGGATGTCGAACTGATCGGTCTGAACTCCTCAGCCGGCGACGAGGAACAGGTCGCGGTTCGCCTGCATTGATTGATCCGGCCAGGGGCACCAACGGGTTTGGCAGATATAGGGAGGCAGATGACATGCCAGCACAGAACAATCCATGGATCCGCTGCTCGCCATCGGACCGGCGCATCATAGAAAGCCTTCAGGGAGATACGCAGCCAATCGATGCCGATGAGATCGTGCGAGTGCTGGGTGAACGCTATCGGCAAGGCGGCTCCCAGGTCGCCGTCTTTGACGGAGACCGCACATGGACATACGCAGAACTGGGGCAGCGGGTATTCGAACTGGCAAGCCGGCTCAGTGAGGAGTTCTCTCTACCTGAGTCGACGGATCGCCGAATTTTCGGGGTGTCCATCGACCGGTCCGCTCATCTCATCGCGGCCGTCCACGCCGTGGCATTGACCGGGTCGTCTTACTGCCCGATCAACCCGAGCGATCCGACCGCCTGGAAGCAAGCAATGATGCGTACCAGTGACGCGACGTCCGTTCTCCTCACCGAGGAGGACGGAGAAGAGCACCGTGCGGCTTTCGACAATTACTTCCTGGTGCATGGCGAGCACTCCGGACATACAGATTTTGAGCCCGCCAAGGTCAGCGATGACGACATTCTGCAGATCATCTTCACCTCGGGTTCGACCGGGCGTCCCAAGGGGGTCATGTGCACCCATAACGGGTTCGCCAACAGGATCCGTTGGATGCAGGACCGTTTTCCCTTGAGCGACAGTGACCGTGTTGCGCTCAAGACACCCATCACCTTCGACGTTGCGGGCTGGGAAATGTTCTGGCCCCAATACGCAGGGGCACAGACGGTCGTAGTCCCACCTGGGGCCCACACCTCTCCCGAGGCCCTGATCTCGCTCTTCAATGAGTACTCGGTGACCGTTGCCCACTTCGTTCCCTCCATGCTGCGCCTGTGGCTCCGGGCAGGCGGCGCACGCCGGTGTCCCACCCTCCGACTCGTCTTCTCCAGCGGTGAGGCGTTGGAAGCCGATCTTGTCGAGGAGTTCACCCGGCAGTCGAATGCTGAGCTTCACAACCTCTACGGCCCCACCGAGGCCGCCATCGACGTGACTCACTTCCGCGCCGATGACATCCCGCGGAACCCGGTTCCGATCGGGCTACCGATCACCAACACCCATATCTATGTGCTGGACCCCGACCAGGCGATCTGCCCGATCGGGGAAGTGGGCGAGATATACATTCACGGTGTCGGCGTTGCCGCCGGCTACCTGGGAGCCGAGGCGAAGGACAACGAACGCTTTTCGTTTCTTTCTTTGATGGGCGTGGAAGGATGGCGGACGTTTCGTACAGGCGACGCCGGCAGGTATACCGATGATGGCCAGATCCAGTACTGTGGCCGTCTCGACAGCCAGGTGAAGATCCGTGGTCAGCGTGTGGAACTCGCAGAGGTAACTGCGGCTGTACGCAACCATGAGGCGGTACTCGACGCGCACGCCAAGGCATACATCTCCAGTGGCGGGCGAACTCAATTGGCGGCGTACGCGGTCATCGATCCTGAGCAGGCCCTTGCGGACCCGGTAGGAGAGCTCACGGTTTACCTGGAGAGCCACTTGCCTGAGCGTTCCAGGCCCGCCCGAATCATCGTGACCGAGTCCCTGCCCCTGAGTCGGCACGGCAAGGTGGACGAGAGCAAGTTGCCGCTTCCGGGGCGATCCCGCCCCGATATAAAGACTCCCTTCCAGGAGCCCAGCGGGCCACTGGAAGAGATGATCGCCTCGATTTGGGCACGTGTTCTCGACCTGGATGAAGTCGGAGTTCATGACAACTTCCATGATCTCGGAGGCGACTCGCTCGCAGCCGTGGAGATCTCTTTCATCCTGACCGAACGACTCGGGCTCGAGTATGACGATCCGCTGATTCCGGAGATTCTGATAAGCGGGGACACGGTGGCGAATTCGGCGTCGATAACCGCAAAGGCAGAAGGGCGATGAACACAGCTCGCAGACCTGGGCGCGAGGCTGCATGGCAGCACGTATACAACCGCACGTACCGCCTCGACCACAGTTCCGCAAGTTCACATTTCGACACGAGCGGATGGATCAACACATATTCCGATGAACCATACTCCGTCGCTGAGATGGAGGAGTGGGTCGACGAAACAGTCCGCCGGATCCTGACGCACCGTCCGAGAAGAGTTCTCGAAATAGGATGCGGAACAGGTCTGCTCGGTAACAGAATCATCCCGGAACTTGACGCCTACTGCGGCATGGACTTCTCCGTCGGAGCCTTGCAGCGTTTCGCCCTGGGCCTCGACTCGGGCACCAAAGCTGCGGTTTCCCTCGTGCTGGGCAGCGCCCGTGACCTCGACCTCGTCCCCACCTGGGAGTACGACTGCGTCGTACTCAACAGCGTCCTGCAATACTTCCCAGACACGGCATACGTATCCGATGTTCTTCTGAAGGCCAGCAGACTCCTTCAGCCCAACGGTGTCCTTTTCCTCGGAGACGTGCGACACCAGAGCCTGGTGACGACGCATCACCTCTGGCGGGCCTGGCTCAGCTCACCTGACGACATGGCAGCTCGGACAGCTCGTGACGAGGCGGCCAGGCGCGCGCAGAGCGATCGAGAATGGTGCGCGGCGCCGGCCGACCTGGAAGAGCTCCTCCGCTCCGTCACCGGAGCCCGGCACATGGAGACTCACCTCAAAGACGGCCGTCACCCGACCGAGATGAATCTGTTCCGGTATGACGTTGTGGGTTATTTCGGTACGGGCCGTCCACTGATTCAGCCGACGGTGTGGTTCGACTGGTCGCCCGGATTGCTCTCCCGGTTCAGCTGGGCGGGCGCAGAACCCGTAGGTATACGCGGAGTGCCAAATTCCCGTATCGCCTCGATGGTGGATGCCGCAGCGAACCTGGAAAGCGCCTCGCCGGTGGAGCGCATGGGCAAGCTGCGCGCCGGACGCGGTGACGCCGAGCCCGGTGACGCGCTGAGTGCACTGCGTCGTCTCGCAGAGGAACACCAGGGCGCCCTGGTGACGAACTGGGCGGCTGATCGCAGTGGAGAGACACTGGATCTCGCGCTCGTGCCGCCGAGCGCCGCGGCCGACCCCGGCCCTGTGCTCGTCCAGTGGGGACGGCCGGAACAGTGAGGTCTCCTCGGCACAAGGTGATGGCAGCAGGAGCCTGGACAGGGGACACGCTCCGCCTTCTGCGGTTGCTGTGGTCGACCGGCAGGGGACTTGGAACGGGTCTGGCCGCGATCCGGCTGGCGGAGAGGCTTGTTCCTGCCGCGACCGCCGCGGTCGTGGCAATGCTGGTGAGCCGGGTCGCCGTGTTGAGCGACAGCGGGGATGGTGGCGCGGCGCTGTTGCCCCTGGCGGCCTTCGGTGTGGTGCTGTTCGTTGGGCACGTTGCCGAGTCCGCAGCGGAGCCTCTGGCCTATCTGGCGCAGCAGCGGATCGACGGGGCGCATCGTGCGGCGGTGACCCGCTTGGCGGCGAGCAGCCCGACCATCGACGTCCTGGAGCGGCCCGAGGCGCAGCGCCTCGTCCGGAGGGCCAAGGCGGATCCTGACGATTTCTCGCAACGCACCCCGGGGCAGGCTGCCTTGGCCCAACTCGACCAGGTCATGGACGGCGTAGGGGTGGCGGCGGTCTGTACGGTGGTCGCCCGGTTCGCTTGGTGGCTGGTGCCGTTGGTGCTGGTTCCCGCGCTGTTTCACGCCTGGTTGCGCTACCGCAGACGGATGGAGTGGATCGGGCTGTGGCGGTCGAAGCTCGACGAGCTGGTGCGTGCCGACCGCTGGCAGGAGACCCTGGCCTCGCCGGGAGTGGGCAAGGACATCCGCGTTTTCGGTCTGGCCGACTGGGCGGTGGAGAGGCTCTCTTCGTACCATGCGGCGCGCTGCGAGCCCATGTTCGCCCTGTGGAAGCGCAATCTCCGCGACCAGTGGCAGTTCTTCGTGATCACGGCACTGCCGCTGCTGGCGGTGTTCTGGATCGTGGTGGCGGGCACCGTGCGCGGGCACGGCTCGGTTGCCACGGAAATCGCGGTGCTGACGGCGGCAGCGGCGGTGTTCACGGTGATCGAACCGGGCGACGCCGCGCTGACACGGCTGTCGGGACTTGAAGCCCTCAAGGCCTACGACGAGTTGGCCGAGCTCCTGAGTGAGGACACCCGTCGTCCATGTGACGTGGCCCCCGTCCCTACCGGCTCGTCGTCCCTGGTCCGCTTCGACAAGGTGGGGTTTGCCTATCCGGGGACGGCACGGACCGTCCTCAACGGACTCGACCTGGAGATCCGCCCCGGTGAGCTGCTCGCGATCGTGGGTCTCAACGGGGCCGGCAAGTCCACCCTCATCAAGCTGCTCGCCGGGCTGTACGAGCCAACCACCGGACGCGTCCTCGGCGGCGGCCAGGACATGGCCGAACTCGGGGTGCGGGCCTGGCGCGAGCGGATCTCCGTGGTCTTCCAGGACTTCGTCAGGTACGAGCTGTCAGCCACCGACAACGTCACCCTCGGCCGCCCCGGCGTCGTACCGGACCAGGCCGCGCTGGAGGCGGCCGCCCGGGACGCCGGCCTGGGACCGGTGCTCGACCGCCTCCCTGACCGCTGGGAAACCCCGCTGGCACGCTCGCGCACCGGCGGAGTGGACCTCTCCGGCGGCCAGTGGCAGCAGGTCGTGCTGACCCGGGCCCTGTACGCCCTGCGCACCGGCGCGGAGCTCCTCGTACTGGACGAGCCCACCGCGCACCTGGACGTACGCACCGAGTTCGACGTCTTTCAGCGGCTCGCCGACCAGCGTGGCAAGGCAGGCGTTGTCCTGATCTCACACCGCCTGTCGACGGTGCGTCAGGCCGACCGGATCGTGCTGCTCGACGGCGGCCGGATCACCGAGTCCGGCACCCACGACGAGCTGATGGAGCTGGGCGGCACCTATGCGGAGCTGTTCGCCATCCAGGCGGAGCGCTTCCAGCAGGGCTGCCAGGACGCGATCGAGGAGGGGGAACTGCTGTGAGGCGCTATCTGGCCCTGTGGGCCGAACTGCTGAGGATTTCCTGGCGGCGGGACCGCGTCTCCGCGGTCGGCATGGCCGCTGTCTGCGCGACCACCATCGCCGCCGCGGCCGGGGTCGCCCTGGCGCTGCGTGCGGTTGTCGACGGCAGCGTCCACGGCACCCCGGGCACGGCTCTCGTGGCGGCCTGCGGAGCAGCCGTCGGCTACGCCGTGACGGTGACGTTGCAGGGGACGATCTGGGATCTGATCAAGCTGTTGGCGGACAAGACCGACCAGGAGTTGCGTCCGCGGATCCAGGGCTGGATCGCCGGGTTGGAGGGGCTCGACCACCTGGAGCGTACGGACTTCCTGGACCGGCTGGAGGGAGCGCGCGACAACAGCTGGCAGATCTCCGTCAGTCTCTGGCAGATCGTCCTGGCCACCCGCTCAGCCCTCCAACTGGGCGTCACCCTCGTCATCCTGGGGACGGTCAGTCCCTGGCTGCTGTTCCTTCTGCCCTGCGCGGCGCTCCCGCTGTGGTTCGACCACCGCGGCAAGCAGGCGGTGGCAGAGGCCGAGATGGGCACCGCCGAGGCGTTCCGGCTGCAGCGGCACCTCTTCCAGCTCGGCACCCGCGCCGACAGCGGCAAGGACATCCGCGTTGCGGGCGCCGGCGAGGAGATCGCCCGCCGGCAGGCCGTGGCCTGGGACGAGGCAGCGCACCTGCGTTACCGGGCGCGGGTACGTGCCGCGTGGTGGAAGTTCGGCGGCTGGGCGGTCTTCGCCTGCGGATTCGTCGCGGGGCTCGCACTGGTCGCCTACCGGGCGGCGCACGGCCACGGCACGGCGGGTGATGTGGTGATGGCCGTCACCGTCGCCTCTGGCCTGCGACAGACCGTCCAGCAGGCGGTCGGCAACACCACGAACACGCTCGCCACTCGCACCGCCATCGAGTCGTACTTCTGGCTGCGGGACTACGCCGCCGCCGAGACGGCCCGCACGGCGGGCACCGTCCACGCTCCCGCCCGGCTGAGCCGGGGCATCACCTTCGACCACGTCTCCTACCGCTATCCCGGCACGGACCGCCTCGCTCTCGACGACATCAGCATCCACATCCCGGCTGGAACCGTCGTCGCCGTCGTCGGCGAATACGGCTCGGGCAAGACCACCCTGGTGAAGCTGCTCGGCAAGTTCTACCGACCGGACGAGGGCCGGATCACCGTCGAGGGGATGGACCTGGCCGGTTTGGACACCGCGAATTGGCGCTCGCGCGTCAGCGCCGCGTTCCAGGACTTCGGACGGCTGGAGACCACCTTCGCCGAGGGCGTCGGGCTGGGCGACCTGCCGCGCCTGACGGACCGTGACCGCATCATGCGGGCGGTGCTGGACGCGGACGCCGGCGCCCTGGTGGAGCGGCTGACACAAGGGCTGGACACCCAGCTGGGCAGTGAACTGGGCGGCATCGATCTCTCCGAAGGCCAATGGCAGCGCGTCGCACTGGCGCGGTCGGTGATGCGGGACGATCCCCTGCTGTTCGTCCTCGACGAGCCCACGGCCTCTCTCGACGCCCCCAGCGAGCACGCCATCTTCGAGCGGCAGATCGCCCGCGCCCGTCAACTCGCCGAGCGCACCGGGGCGATCACCATGATCGTTTCCCATCGCTTCTCCACGGTCGTCGGCGCGGACCTGATCCTGGTCCTCGACAAGGGCAGGCTCGTCGAGTCCGGGACCCACGCCGAGCTGAGCGCCCTCGACGGGGGCCGCTACGCGGACCTGTACGGAATCCAGGCGGCGGCTTACACCAGCTGATGTGTGCAACAGGAAGGCTCACCGCCTCGTGAGGGAAAACATCCGGAACGGAGTAGACACCATCAAGGCTCACGAGTTTCCGCTGACCTGGAGCCAGCACTGGGCATGGGTGGCCCAACACGAAACGCCGGTTCCGTCATCGCTGCTGATACGCGTCGTCGTGCCGGTACCGCGCAAGGGTATTTCCGTGGCCGACGTCGAGTCGGCAGTTCGATGGCTTGCGGAGCGGCACGAGGTTCTGCGTGCAAGGTTCCGAGTCAACTCTGAAGGACGCCCGGTACACCTGATTGACGAGAGCTTCGACCCCGTGGTCAGAGTAATAGACAGCCGGACCCCGCTGCAGCCGCACGAGACAGACGGCGCGCTCAGCGAGATCCGCTACCCCTTTGATCTCGAAAAAGAGCACCCCGTTCGCATGGCGATTTTTACCGTGAACGGAGTTCCGGAAACTCTGTACCTCGTGATCCATCACATCGCGTGCGACAGGGGTGCCGGAGTGATCATCAGGTCTGAGCTCACCAGGTATCTGGAAAGCGTTGCCTCCGGTGCGGAGCCGGATCTCCCACACCCTCGATGGGGCGTACGGCAACAGTCCAGATACGAGATGTCCGCTCGAGGGAAGGAGGTGAATCAGAGAGCTCTCCAGCACTGGAGGAGATTCCACGAAAAACAGCCGTACGACCTTCCTCCCATACGGTTCGGCCAGGGATCCGGTTCCGGATGCAGCGTCAGGCTCAGCTCCAAAGAACTGGCAGGGCTGTGCGCGTCGCTATCGCAGCGGGAGAATTGCCTCCCGGCCGCCCTCCTCATCACTGCGTTTGCCGCATCTTTGGCCAATGCCAACGGCCGCGATGTCAGCCTCTTTTCCCCTCTAATCTCCAACCGCCATCTTCCCAACAGCAAAGAAGGCGTATGCAATCTGATGCAGCTCGGGCGGCTGGCTGTTGACTACGGCAGATCCCCGGGCTTTCGCGATGCGCTCAGGGGGGCCATGGTGTCCACCATGCAGGCCATACGTCACGGACATTACGATCCCAGTGTCCTGTGCATGGACCGAATAGCTGCCGGAATCACTGCCGAGGGCGTGCTGTTCAACTACATCATGCTGGACAAGGGTCACACCCCGCCGGACGACTCGACCGAAGTCCAGGTCGAAAATTACACGCATTCCGTCCACGCTGAGATCACGGTGATAGATTATCGGGAGATTCTTGACGTCACGCTCCAGGTGGGCCATGACAGCCTGTCGACGGCGCAAGCGAGAGCGGTTATCGCCGGGATTCCCGTATTGCTCGAACAGTTCCTCCGGGATCCCGCAGTGCAGCGGCCGGATTTTCACGGTGTGCTGCCTCGCTGGAATGCTCCGCAAGGATGGATCGACTGGCGTGGGCGCTGGCTGTACAAGCCAGATCTGCAGAAGGCCCTCCAAGAATTTCCCGGCGTCCAGCAGGCGGCGGTGACAACGGAAGAACGGGACGGAACGGCCGTCCGGCTCTTCGGTTGCATCGTAGGCGATCGCGCGGTCACCCCGGGTGCTCTCCGAGAATATCTGCTGAGCACCAGGCAGTTGCCCGGGGTCAGCATCGTCCCGGATGAGTTCGTGGTCCGTCACGAGGCGCCGTACAATATGAATTCAATTGATTCCTGGCTGAATAGTCCAGGTGTGACTCTCCGCGGCAGTGGCCGTATCGGAGACGGTTATAGTGATAGCGCGGAAAAGGGGCCAGAAGAGAGCGCAGTAGAGAAGGTTCTACTGGAGTGCTTTCGGCGTCTTCATCCAGTCGCGCATCCTCACCTGTCGTTGAGTTATGCGGAATCGGGTGGAGAGTACACCAAGATTCCGGCTCTTATTGGAGAACTTCGCGACGTCGGTTACGGCGGTATTTCTGTTTGTGATCTATTGAGCGCGTACACGTTTCGAAGGCTTGCCGAGATGATCAGGGAGTACTGATGGCTCAGCGACAAGATTTCCCCGCGAGCGTGCCCACGGTCGCGGTCATCATTCCGGTCCGCAACGGCAGCGACTACATCGACCAGGCTCTGGCATCGATTGTGACGCAGACCGTTCCGGTCGACGAAGTGGTGGTTGTCGACGACGGTTCGACGGACCGCACCTACGAACAGGCGAGCCGCTGGAGCGGCATTCTGCCTCTGAGGGTCATACGCACCGAACACACCGGGACATGGCACGCACGGCACTGCGCCGTTGAGGCTGCCGGCACCGACCTCATTCTCCAACTCGACTCGGATGACATGCTGTTGCCGGGTGCCGTCGCCTCGATGACCCAGGCCTACGCCCGCCGTCCAGGGCTCATCGCTCCGCGGAGGCTGATGCTGGTCGAAGGAGAGACAGCGGACATCCCGCGGGCGATCACGGAGCGTCTGCCGGAGTCGGGCGACCAGTACGCCTACATGCTGGTGCGCAACTACATCGGCATCGGCTGCCTCTACAGCAAGAAGGACTACAAAGCAGTCGGAGGTTATCGGCCGGGCCGCTACGCCGAGGACTGGGACCTTTGGCTGCGGTTCGCCGCTGCGGGCATCCCCATCTCGCTCGCTGAGGAACCGACGTACGTCTACAGCGTTCACCGGAAGAACGCCTCCAGCAGCGTTGGTCCCGCACAGGGCGACCAGGAGACGCTGCGCCGATTCCTGCATGTCGGGAGCGAGGCACACCGGCGCACTGGCAAGCTGGCGCTCCTACAGCGCGCCGGCATCGAGTACCTGCGCGAACTGAAGCGGGCAAGCCTTGCGGACACGCCCGTCGATGTCGCCGCGGTCGGCCTGGTCGGGAATGCCAGGATCGAAGTCTGGCGCGACGATGACCTCGGATACGTCCTCGTGGGTGAGGCCGCGACGGGGGACGGGCGCCGACTCGTGGTCGTCTCGGCGGCTGGAACCGAGATGAGGCTCCGGTCCATCGTGACGCCCGGCGGAGCCCTGGAAGAGAATGAGACCGATCCCGCCCTTCGCTGGGAGGGGCGCAACCTCACCTGGTACGGCTGGCTGGCGCACGAGGCATGGGACGGATCGATCGACAAGGTCGCGACGCCTTCTGCTCAGGAGCTTTCGGACCCGGACTGACACGCCTGCGCGTCGTCGGCGCGTCCGCGTGACTCATGGGCGCTTCCCCCAAGGCCGGGTTGTCAACGATCTTGGGCTCAGGTCAAGCGCGGTCGATGGGGTTCGGAGCGTCCCCTTCAACGCAGGCAACGGAACCCGTTGGAACTGGCAGTCGACCAGGACAGCTTGTTCCAGGGAGCTCCGTTGTCCGTGCTCACCCCCGCCACGCCTACGGCGGCGACCTCGTGCACACGGCCTTCTCCGGCACTCACCAGGACGCCATCGCCAAGGGCATGGCCCACCACACCAAGCAGGCCGCCGAGAGGGGCCTCTCCGTCGACGAGGCCCCGTGTGCGGTGGCGTGTCACTCTGCAGTGCGGCTCTGAGGCGTAACGGCCTGCTGTCGGGGGGACGACGCACCGGCTGGGGCAGCACGAGTAGTGGGCTGATCGAAGGGCTGTTCCGCGTGGAACCGGAGCCTCCAGCGTGAACCATCCGGCTGGGCGACCTTCAGCGTTTCAGGCCGGCGATCACCAATCTGTATGTGTGGTCGCCGCCTTGGGAGATTCCGACCGACCCGACACCGAGGACCTTGTCACCCCGGAGGGGCATGAGCCCGTCGACAAGGTGCCGTTATTGCTCCCGTTATTGCTCCTGAGGGACAACGAGGAGGGAGGCTTCCAGCCTTCGCTCAAGGACCGTCCGTCTGCTGGGGCGCGCTTCTGTCGACTGCAGATGACGAGGAGGCACCCACAGAGGCCGTGAAGCTCCGGATGGACGCGGCTTACGGCAACCCCGGCATTCAGCCCCTGACCTTCGGAGTGCTCCGCGGAGCTGTCAGTACGGCAGACCCAGCACAGGGGCGTCGACGCGATATCGGCTGCGTGATCTCTTGTACGCCTGGCAGCCCTCGACAGCAGCGACGACGAGCTGTCCTTCACCGCCACCATGCGAGTCCAATGGTGCTCGAGATCTTGTGGACCCAGGTCTCGCTCCACGTCGACGACCACACCCTCTCCAGCGCTGAGCGCATGGCCCAGCTGCGCCGCGAAGCAGCTCTCGAAGACCTCGCGCGGCAGCAGACCGCTGCCCGGATCAGATTCATGCAGGACGAGATCCTGCGCACGCCTGCGACGGCCCGGCTCCACCTGATGCTGGAGCAGAGCGCGCAGCATGGCGCTCTTCCGCCGGGTGTCGACATCGACGAGATCGTGCGGGACGTTCAGCAGTGGCATCCACAGGCGCATGGGTGGTAGTCGCCCAGCTCGTGTACGCCTTCCTCGCCAACCTCGCTGCGGAGGACCGAAGCGATCTCCTGTAAGCACGAATCGTCCGCCTTGGCGTTGTCGGTCCGGATGCAGGGCCTCCCGGCGGTGTACTCGCCGTCGCGGTCGAAGACCTGGATCACCGAGGGTTCATCGGTCTGCCACCATGCGGCGAACGCCCCGGCGATGTACTGGGACTGTTTTTCAAGGGCGATGACCTCGTGGGTGGCGCCGTCGGCTTCGTAGTCGACCGTGGGGTGGTCGGACGCCGGTCGAGGAGTTCATCGCATCGCGCACCGTAGAGCCGATCCGGCTCCGTCGCGCCGGACTTCGGAGGGCTGCCTGATGGCCAACAAGCGGGGGAGGCGGCGTCGCTTCGGTGCGGTGAGGCAGTACCGGTCGGGCAGTTGGACTGCTTCGTACCTTCGGCCCGACGGTCAGCGCGTCCGCGCGGACGAGACCTTCGAGACAAAGAGGATGCGGAGATCTGGCTGTCTCAGGGTCGAGGCAGATCTCAGCCGAGGGGACTGGCGCGCTCCCGACGTGGGGGCAGTCAACTTCCGCATCTACGCCGAGAAGTGGGTCGAGGAGCGGGAGCTGGCCGTTCGCACCGAGGACTTGTACAAGCACCTCCTCCGCTGCACGTCCTCCCGACCTTCGGCGCGCTCGATCTGGACGAGATCACCGCTCCTCGCGTCCGTGAATGGTGGGCTGAGCGGCTCCGCACCACCAAGGCCAAGACCACCGTCGCCAAGGCGTACCGCCTCCTCAAGGGCATCTTTGAGACGGCCGTTGACGACGATCTGGTCAGCCGCAACCCGTGCCGGATCAAGGGTGCGGGCAAGGAGTCCGCAGCTGAACGCCGTATCGCCACCGTCGCCCAGGTCGATGCCCTAGCCGAAGCGATCGGCATTCGCTGGCGTCTCATGGTCCACCTCGGCGCGTACGGTCCCATGCGGCCCGAGGAACTGGCCGGCCTGCGCCGTCGAGACGTCGACCTGGACAGCCTGGTGATCCGCGTCCGCGTCGCCGAGCCGGAGCGCACCAACGGCATGCGTGCTCCTGGCGAGACCGAGTCCGACGCGGGTGTTCGGGCCGTCGTCCTCCCGACCTTCCTCCACAAGGAGGTGAAACAGCACCTCGCCTGGTTCGCCGGGAAGGGGCCCGACGGCCTGCTCTTCGCCGGCGAGAAGGGAGCGCCTTTCCGGCGTACCTCCTTCGGCCGGAAGTGGCGCCGGGCTCGCAGAGCACAACAAGAACAACGACCGCGACGACCGTGACCGCGCGCACCACAAGCAGAAGCCCACCGGAAGCTAGCAAGCTCTTATGGTGCGGTTGTGGTGCGCGCCCCGGTCTAGACAACAAAGGACCCCCGGGTCAATGACCTGGGGGTTTGTCGTGGAGCGGGTGACGAGAATCGAACTCGCGCTCTCAGCTTGGGAAGCGACGGCGCTTGGGGAGCCAGATGGCCTCTGACCTGGGCATACGTGCTCTGGTGTGGCGCCCGGGAGCGCATGATCGCACCGTAGTTGACCGTGGTTCACCGGTCTTATGGGCACGCTATGGGCACGGCGCTCGGCGACGGGTGGGTGCCGCGTGAAGTGGCCCACCTTTTGCATGGGGCCGTCCGTGCCAGGGCCGACTGCGCGGAGCCGTTGCGTGTGCACATGGACAGCTGGCCCCTTTTTGGCGTCACCCGCCCTCGCCCGAGAGGTGGAGCTTGCTGGTGAAGCCGCCCCGGGAGCGTCCGAGGCCCTCGTCGGGGCGGTGCTGCCGGAGCGTGCGCCCTTTCCCGGCACTCTCGGGCCGTCTCGCGTGCCCCGGCCGCCCGAGCGCACCCGCCGATGCGGCGGGGTTCGGATTGACGCTTGAGCTTGCATCAGGAAACCGATCGGTTTCACGTTCTCCGGCGAGAGTCATGACTGTTTTGAAGGGCGCGAGCGTCTTCGTCACCGGCGGCAGCCGCGGCATAGGCAAGGCGCTCGTGGAAGAGCTGTATGTGCGCGGTGCCGGCAAGGTCTACGCCACGGCCCGCGATCCGCGCAGCGTGACGCACCCGGACGCGGTCCCGGTGGCGCTGGAGGTCACCGACCCGGCTTCCGTGGCGGCCGCTGCCGCGCAGGCGCAGGACGTCACCGTACTGATCAACAACGCCGGTGCCTCGGTCGGCGCGTCCTTCCTCGACTCCCCGATCGACGACATACGCCGGGAGTTCGAGGCGAACTTCTACGGCCCGCTTCTGGTCGCCCGGGCCTTCGTGCCGGTCATCGAGCGCAATGGTGGCGGCCACGTCCTGAACGTGCACTCCGTGCTTTCCTGGCTGGCCCTCGGCGGCTCCTACAGCGCCTCCAAGGCCGCCCTGTGGTCGCAGACCAACTCCCTGCGCCTGGAGCTTCAGCCGCGCGGCATCGCTGTCACCGGACTGCACGTCGGCTACGTCGATACGGACCTCGCGGCTGGCGTCGAGGCGCCCAAGTCCGACCCCCGTGACGTCGCCTCCCTCGCCC
The DNA here is from genome assembly GCF_001279775.1 of Streptomyces sp. MMG1533. Classification (GTDB taxonomy): domain Bacteria; phylum Actinomycetota; class Actinomycetes; order Streptomycetales; family Streptomycetaceae; genus Streptomyces. The sequence goes on from NZ_LGDG01000222.1 coordinate 40,164, forward strand.
TCGACGGCGTCGAAACCGGCGCGTACGAGGTGCTCGCCGACGACATCTCCCGGCAGGTCAAGGCGGGCCTGGCCGGCGACCTGGCAGGGCTGTACCCCCAGCTCACCAAGTAGACCGGGTCCCCGGCGGGGCTCCACCACCAACCGCAACTCACCGGAGAGGATATTAGCAATGAGCGCGAATTCAGAGAAGAAGATGTTTTACGCCCTGAATATGTTTGACGTGGTCGACCTGGAGAAATACCTTGCGTATTTCAGCCGCTTGCCGGAAGCGGCTCCGCAGTACGGTGGTCGAATGGTGGCGTTTGGTCGCTTCCGGGACAACGTAGCTGGTGACCTCGCGCCACGGCAGGTTCTGTTCCTCGTTGAATGGGAGTCCGAAGAGGCGTTCAACCGGTTCCGGGACGATCCGGAATTGGCCGACCTGCATCCGCTGCGGGAGAGCGGGACGGCGTCCTATATCTGGCAGACGTTCGATGGTTCCGATATGAGTGACCCCACCGACGTTTCGCTCGACGATGTACTGGCGGTGCTCAAGCCTTAGCCTCGATATTTCGTGAGGGCCCGCCGACGGAGTCGGTGGGCCCTTTCGCTTTCCGGAGCTGGTGGTGGGCAGACGGGCGGAATCCTGCGTCGGCCGGTGGTGGCGCGGCTGTTCGGAAAGCCCGGGCAGCGCCTGTGCGTCAGCCGGCCAGCTGGTTCATCCTGCGGATCTGCTTGTCGAAGACCGCGGCGGGAGCGAGGCGGCGCAGTATGCGTGCGCGTCCGGCCAGGGGACCGGCGGTGTAGCGGGGCTTCGGCTTCGGGTCGGTCGCCGCCGCGACGATCGCCTGGGCGACGACGCCGGGGGCGTCGCCGTTCCTGACCGCCTCCGCCATCACGCGGTCGACGGTCTGCCGCTGCTGCGCGTACGCGTGCAGGGGGGTGTCGGGCTTCGCGCTGTTGGCCTCGAATCCGGTCCTGGTGTAGGCGGGTTCGATGATGAGCGCCCGGACGCCGTGGTCACGGACCTCGTGGTCCAGGGACTCGGTGTAGCCCTCGATCGCGTGCTTGGAGGCGGCGTAGGCGGCCATGTAGGGCTGGGGCAGGAACCCGAGCACGGACGAGATGTTGATGACGCGCCCGCGTCGCTGAGCGCGCATGTGCGGCAGGACCTCGTTCACCATGCGCATGACCCCGAAGACGTTGGTGTCGAAGAGGGACCGGGCCTGCTCGACGGAGGTTTCCTCCGCCGCCCCCATCGAGCCGACGCCGGCGTTGTTGACCAGGACGTCGATCCGCCCGAACCGCTCGCTCACTTCCTGGACCGCTGCGGCGACCGAGGCGTCACTGGCGACGTCGAGTCCGAGGAACGTCACGCCGTCGAGCGGGGTGACGCGTGAGGTGTCACGGCTTGTGCCGACCACGTTGAATCCGGCCACGACGAGGGCGAGCGCGGTTTCCTTCCCGATGCCGGATGACGCACCCGTCACGAGTGCCACCGGCCGATCTTTCGTCATCCTGGACTCCCGCACGCACTCGAAACCGATCAGTTTCCGCTAGAGTAAACCGATCGGTTTTCGCATGCAAGTTCAAGCAGGGAGAATGCCGCCATGGGCCGGATCAGTGCGCAGGAGCGGCGTGAGAACGTCATTCGCGCGGCGATCGCCGAGTTCGCGATCGCCGGTTACCGCGGCACCACCACCGCTGCGATCGCCGAGCGGGCCGGCGTCAAGCAGCCGTATCTCTTCCGGCTTTTCCCGGACAAGAAGGCGATCTTCGTCGCCGCTCTGGTGCGGAGCGCGGAAGACACTCGCTTGGCTTTCGAGAGGGCGGCCGACGGGGTGGAGGGAGGCGAGCAAGCCCGGCAGAGGATGGCGGACGCCTATGCGCAGCTGATCTCGACGCGCCCCGAAACGCTCCTGATGCAGATGCAGGGATATGCCGCCGTGGCGGCCTCCGAAGTGCAGGGCGATGACCTGATCGGTGAGGTCGTCAGGGCCGGCTGGATGAGTATCCGGGAAACCGTGCACCTGTCGCTGGGCGCTGATGCCGACAAGACCGCAAGCTTCTTCGCCTGCGGCATGCTCGGCAACACGCTTACGGCCATCGGGCTTCCAGTGGGTGCCGGGAGGTGAGGGAGACTTCTGGGCGGCGATGCGTCAGTGCACACCTGCCGCGTCGAGCAGGGTCGTCACGGTGGGCGCGACGAGCCCGGTCAGGTTGTCGGCCTGAATCCCCGCGCGGGCGCTCGCGCCGTCGAAGACCAGGCTGAGCTGCCGGGCCAGTAGATCCGGATCGCCCGCCCCGCCCTGCTCGGCCTCGGCGCGGAAGAAGGCCGTCAGATTCGCCTTGACTTGGTGGGCCACGCGGCTCGCCGGGTGACTCTGGTCCTTGAGCTCGACCTGCACGGCCAGATACCGACAGCCTCGGAACTCGGGCGCTCCTGCCTGCGATTCCACCTGCTCGAAAACGTGCAGGATCCGCTCGCGGGGTGACCGGCCGTCGTCCATCGCAGGCAGGAGAGTCGCCACGTAGGCGGAGGCGCGCTCCTTCAGGCTCACTGCCAGGAGTTCGTCCTTGCTCTCGAACAGCTGATACATGGAGCGCTTCGACACCCCCGCCGCCTTGCACAGCGCCTCGACGCCGATGTTGACGCCGTCTCGGTAGGTGAGCGTGGCCGCCGCCTCCAGCAGGCGCTCCCTGGGGCTCAGTTTCACTTCGGTGCTCATGCCGTGAGGTTAACCCGGAGTGGACGAAATGAAAACCGATCGGTTTCCGGAGGTCTCCGGCGAGGGCTCGGCGACGGCCCGGGGGAAGGGCCGTCGCCGAGCCATGATGGTGTGCGCGCCTGCCGTCCCCGTCAGGACGACGCACACCGGGGCCACTTCGAGTAATGGCCCGTCTTGGGTGACCTGCCGTCATGCCCGTACGGCGGTCTTCTCCGGCTTCGTCTCCGCCGGGATGCGGTGCAGGCCCTGGTGGTCGTAAAAGGGGTGAGTGCCGCTCATGACGTACGGGTCTCTCGGTCGGTGGACGCGGGGCGCCTCGCCGGGGGCTGCCAGCCACCGGTGACTTCCTTGACGGGCTTGTGGGGGAAGCGGCGCCGGGCGTACTCCTGTGCGTGGGAGTCCGGCAGGACGTACAGGGTTTCCTTCTTGTCCTGGAGCGGTCGCAGGACGGTGTCCATGAAGTTCTTGCGGTCGTCCAGGTACGGGCCCAGGACGTCCTCGCCGGCGGGGCAGACGGCGAGGCAGTAGCCGGACTTGTAGCCGGGCGGAGAGCTCAGGCTCTGCCACATGGAGGCGCTCTCGGAGTCGGTGACCCGGGATCGGTAGTCGGCGGCGTCCTCGCTGTCGGCCACGGTCTGCGCCCAGTCGGTGAACCCGCTCATGAACTCGCGGTAGTTGTGGGTGGTGCAGGCCAGCGCGTCGAAGGCGCCGTCCTTGGCGATGGCGCCGACCGGGCAGGCGGCGACGCACAACTTGCAGTCGATGCAGGGGCTGTAGTTCAGCGCCTGCCCGTACTCGCTCACCTCCGCGTCCACCAGGACGGTGACCAGGAGGACGAAGCTGCCGAACTTCGGGTGGATGACGTTGCGGTGCAGGCCCATCACGCCGAGCCCGGCGGCCACCGCGACTGTCTTGTGCGCCACCACCCAGATCCGTTCGCTGGGGAAGCGGTCCATCTCCTGGGGGAAGCCGACGGACGGATTGAGTGCGCGGTAGCCGGCGTCCTGGAGTGCTCGGGTGACGCTGCGGGCGGCGTGGTTGGCCTGTTCGTCGGTCTGGTGGAACTCCTGGTTGGCCACGCTGCGGGCGGGGGAGCGGCAGTTGTCGCGGTTCATCCGGACCGCCATCGCGATCAGGGTGCGGGTGCCGGGCAACGCGGACAGCGCGTGCTCGCGCTCGCCGGCCAGGTCCGGGTGGTCCAGGCTGACCGCGGCGACGTCGTCCGCCCCGGCCGCCAGGCACAGCTCGCGCAGCCAGGCCGCGTCGATCACCGCGGGCGGGCGGCCCACGTCACTGGTCCTGCGCCGGGCGAGTACGGCCCGTACCGACGGGTGGGCCGCCAGCTTCGCCGGAAGCGGGGGATGAGTGGGTTGCCCCTCGGTGTCACGCGCGGCAGTCATCCGTGCTCCTGGGGGTGCGGGTACAAGCCTCGCCACCACGGGCGAGAAACCGATCAGTTTCACCACCGTAAACCGATCGGTTTTCGCGCGCAAGCCCAAGCGGCGAGCCTCTCCTGCGGACTGTCGATCAGGTTCCTCGCGGGCGTCGGCGATCGATCGTCAGGCGATCAGGGCTCAGCCCGCGAGTCAGGCCCTCGGCCGGCAACGGGCGTGGGGGGACCCCATGGGAGTTGCTCGGCCGCCGGGGGGCGGCTGCGACCAGCCGAGCGCATCGCTCGCCGCAGCTGTTCGTCACGCGATGCGTCAGCGCATGTCCGCCGCATCGAGCAGGGCGGCCACGGTGGGGGCGACGAGCCCGGCCTGCGTGTCGGCTTTGATTCCCGCACGGGCGCTGGCGCCGTCGAAGACCAGGATCAGCTGCCGGGCCAGCAGGTCCGGGTCGCTCGCCCCGCCCTGTTCGGCCTCGGTGCGGAAGAAGGTTGTGAGGTTCTCCTTGACCCGATGGGCCACCCGGCTCGCCGGGTGGCTCGGGTCCTTGAGCTCGATCTGTACGACGAGGTACCGGCAGCCCTGGAAGTCGGGTGCACCCGCCTGCGCCTCCGCCTGTTCGAAGACATGCAGGATCCGCTCGCGGGGCGGACGGTTGTCGTCCGTCGCGGGAAGGAGTGCCGTCACATAGGCGGAGGCGCGTTCCTCCAGGCTCGCCGCCAGCAGTTCGCCTTTGCTCTCGAACAGCTTGTACATGGAGCGCTTGGACACCCCCGCCGCCTTGCACAGCGTGTCGACGCCGATGTTGACGCCGTCTCGGTAGGTGAGCGTGGCCGCTGCCTCCAGCAGTCGCTCTCGGGAGCTCGGCATTGCTTCGGTGGTCATATTGCGAGGTTAACTCGATTCCGGCCCATGGGAAACCGATCGGTTTACGATGCTGGCCGGGGTGCGCTACGGCGCCGCCCACGGTTGAGTCGGTTCGGCGCCGCCGCCGTGGTCTCCAGAATGGCCGGTGTGTCTCGCCGGCCTCGGAAGCTCGGCCCCCATCGTGCGTGCCCTCGACCGGCGATGATGGGTTTGCTGAGGACGGAACGCGCGGGACCGTCTCGGAGATGCCCCTGTCCTGCGCTGATGTGTGCCTGGAGGGCACCAATCAGCGCAGGACATTTCTCACCACGGTGGATTCGGACTCAGTGGGCGATCACAGGCTCGCCCTCCGACGGCGCCAGAGCTGAATTCGGCATCAGGAACGCCGTGAGCACCGCGCCGACCACGAAGATCCCGGCGCCCCATGCCAGGGTGGCCGTGTAGCTCTCGACCCCGGCCTGGGCCATGGTCAGTGCGCCCGGCTTGTGCGAGGAGAGGTAGTCGGTCGCGGCCGATGAGGCAACGGTGGTCAGCAGCGCCGTGCTGATCGAGCCGCCCACCTGCTGGCTGGTGTTGATCAGTGCCGAGGCGACGCCCGCGTCCTCGTGGTGCACGCCTGCGGTCGCACCCTGGAACGAGGTGGTCATCACCGCACCGATACCGAGACCCAACAGGATCATGCCCGGCATGATGTCGGCGATGTAGCCGCTGTCCAGCGTGAGCCGGGTCAGCAGGGCCATGCCGGACGCGGAGACCAGGAAGCCGGCGCTGACCACGACCTTCGGGCCGACCTTGGGCAACAGTAGCGAAGGCACCGTGGTCGACGAGGCGACGATGCCCCCGACCATCGGCAGGAAGGACAGACCGGCCTCGATCGGCGAGTAGCCGATGCTGGCCTCCAGGTAGTAGGTCAGGAACAGGAAGATCGAGAACATCCCCATGCCCAGGACGAACACGGCCAGGAACGAACCACCTCGGGTCCGGTCCAGCACGACTCGCAGCGGCAGCAGCGGATGCGCGACCCTGAGCTCCAGCCAGGCGAATGCCGCGAGCAGCACCACGCCGCTGATCATGGAGCCGAGGGCGACCGGGTCGGTCCAGCTGGTGGATTCGACGTGCGCGAACCCGTAGACGATGCCGAACAGCGCGGCGCTCACCACGACGGTGCCAGGAATGTCGATCTTGGGTCGTTCGGTGACCACGGGCTTGGCCAGCAACAGCAACGCGCCGACCAGTGCGACGCCCGCGAAAATGACGTTCACGTACATCACCCAACGCCACGACGCCCATTCGGTGAGCATGCCGCCGAGCAGGAGTCCGACCGCGGCACCCGCACCGGACAACGCACTGAAGATGCCGAAGGCTTTCGGCCTTTCGGCCGGGTCGGTGAAGGTCACGCTGAGCAGCGAGAGCGCCGCGGGCGCGAGCAGTGCGGCGAACAGTCCCTGGGCCACACGTGCCGCGACGAGTATGTCGAAGCTGCCGGCCGCGCCGCCGACGACGGATGCGGCCGCGAAACCGATCAGGCCGGTCACGAAGGTCGTACGTCGACCGAACAGGTCACCGAGTCGGCCCCCGAGCAGCAACAGGCTGCCGAACGCCAAGGCGTACCCAGTGATGACCCACTGCCGGCTGCCGTCACTGAAACCGAGGTCATGTTGCGCTTCGGGCAGGGCGATGTTCACGACGGTCGCATCGAGCGTGACCATGAGCTGTGCCACGCCCAGCACGACGAGCACCCACCAGCGCACGGCATGTGAGCCGCGGCGGCCCGAGTCTGTTTTCCCGGAAGCGGGCGCTCCGCGGTCGAAGGTGGTACTCACTTTTCTCCTCAGTCGCTGGGCATGGGCCGACCCTCGGTCGGAAACCGATCGGTTTCCACCTAGGAAAACAGATCGGTTTCCTCGGTGCAAGTGAACGTGTCGCATCCGGCCTGGGAGTGACCCGACAGGGGTGAAGTCCGCGTAGGCCGACGGCGCTGCCTCGGCCGGCCCCTGGTCGTTCGGTGTCGACGCCTTGTGTCGCACCTTCAAGACCGAGCGCGACCGCCGCGACCACCGGTCTTGCCGACCTCTTGACCATGAAGGGAAACCGCCTCGAATGCGCGACCTCGTCTCCGGCGGCGTGGTGACCGTGGACCCGGCCGCCGGGCCCAAGCGGGCGCTCGGGTTCTCCGTGGCGGCCATCACGATCCGCGACCTGAAGATGGCCGTGCCCGTCGGCCCGCAGATCCCGGCACATCCGCGGAGGGCCCGGCTCGACATCCGCGCTGCGAGGCGATCGCATCGCCATGTGCGTCGATCCGCGCTGCGAGCGATCGCATCACCATGTGCGTCGAGAGCCTGACGGGCACCCTCTCCGGCCTCGAAGGCGTCCCCTTGCCTCCGGTCCTCCGCCTCCACCTCGCGCCCGACACCGTCCCGGAGTGGCTCTACGACACGGTCGGGAAGCTCGACCTCAAGCTCCAACTGGGCTTGGACGACGCCGACATCGACCAGGCAGGACAGGTAGGCGGAGAGCTCGTCATCCCAGGCATCCACGGGTACGGAACGCCCCGGTGAAGTCGGGGGCCTGCCGGGCTTGCGCCTGGAAACCGATCGGTTTACCTTAGTGGATACCGATCGGTTTCTCATTCTCCGGTGAGAGTCATGACCGTTTTGGTAATCCCCTCAGACACAAGGAGTCGGCGAGATGCCCAGCCAAGAGTCACGTCCCACGATTCGCATTCCGGGGACCACCAGCCACACCATCGCCCCGCGCGCGGGATCTGTCGGCCGCGAGGGAACGCTGCGCTATCTCAAGGCGGGCACCGGCGCCCCCCTGGTCCTGCTGCACACCGTGCGCACCCAGGCCGAGCACTTCCGCCACCTCATCCCGCTGATCGCGGACCGGTACACCGTGTACGCCCTCGACCTGCCGGGGATGGGCTACTCCGAGATCGTGCCCGGGGCGTCGTACGACGAGCCCGCGATGCGTGCGGGCGTCGAGCGGCTGCTGACCGAACTCGACCTGAATGACGTGACGTTGGTCGGGGAGTCCATGGGCGCGGTGCTCGCCCTGACCGCCGCGGCCGATCTCCCGGAGCGGGTACGACGCGTCGCCGCGGTCAACACGTACGACTTCCGCGGCGGAATCGCCCGCTCAAGTCTTCTCGCCCGTGTAGTGGTCAGCGGTGTCCTCGCGCCCGGCGTGGGCCCCGTGATCGCCGGGGTCGAGCCCAAGCCCGCCCTCCGCACGATCCTTCAAGGCGGCCTCGGCGACAAGAGCGCGCTGCGCGAGGACTACATGGACGAACTCCTCCAGGTGGGCAGCCGCCCCGGCTACCCGACCGTCGCCCGGGCCGTGTACCAGGCCCTGCCCAGCCTCATCGCGGCCCGCTCGCGCTACCCCGAGGTCAAGGCGCCCGTCCACCTCGTCTACGGGGAGAAGGACTGGTCCCGGCCCTCGGACCGGGAGGCCAACAAGAAGCTGCTGCCCGCCGCCGAGTTCACGCAGGTGCCGAAGGCCGGCCACTTCATCGCCCTGGAACGGCCTGATGTGCTGGCCGACCTGCTGAACGCGGTGGCCTGACCGTCCCGAGAGCGCCGTGGCCACCCCCGTTCGGGTGTGGTGCGTGACCGGGACCGGGTCGCGGACGTCACCGGTGTGGTCTCCGTCGGACAGTACCCGGCCATCAGCGGAGAGGACCTGGCCGAGGCGTTCAGCACCCGGCTCGGGCGGACCGTGACCTACGAGGCGACCGACCCCCACGCCTTCTTCGCGCCGCTCGCTCCCGCGATGGGCGAGCAACCTGGAAGGTCGTCCCAGCGGTCGGCGGTACCGGTCTGGATCGCGTAGCAGAGGCGTTCGTTGGGGCCGTCGTAGAGCACCGGGCCGATCGAGGCGCCGATGGCGCGCAGGTGGGCCAAGGTCAGAAGACCGACCTCCGCAGACGTTCGTACGAGATCCCACTCGTCGCCGACTCGCAGCAGGCGCAGTCCGGGAACCGGTCGCAGGCACTGCTCTTCGTGAGGTGCTGGGAGACCTGGTGCCTGCGTAAGGTCGCGGTCGGCGTGTTGCGCGCTTGGAGATTCTGGTGCGGGACTTGCCGTACATGATCAGCCGAAGAACAGCGTCGCCCAAGGCTGAGCCGGAACCATACCGCCGTGGTGTGAGCACGCACCTCGTCGGCCGATTGAAGTGGACGGCCATCCGTCGGCGCAGTGAGCAGGCGACGGCATCTCGACCCGCCTGACTTCGGTGGGCGCCCGTTCTATCCGGGAGGCAGCGGCGGCGAAATCGTCCCCGAAGCACTCTCGGTGATCGAGAACAACACGTGCTGCCTGCCCGGCCAAGGCCCGCTTCTCGGAGTACGCCCTGGATATGTCCAGCCCGGTCGCGGAGATGGCGTCGAGGCTTCCCAGGTCTTCGGGGAACTCGGCCCCGAGCTGCAGGATGCTGATGTTCGGATCGCCGGCGAACACCATGGGAATCCGCACGGCGCGGGCCTTGTCGCTCAGGGCCAGTGCCTGGGTCCGGTGTGGCCGGCACATGGACTCGTGCTCATCGTCCTTCCATCCGCTCCAGATGCCGACACCGAGGCCGGCGAACACGGCCACGGTGACGAGGGCGACCACAGTAAGGATGGCCCGTCGCTCCCGTTCCGCCTGCTGTCTTGCTCTCTCGGCCCGAGCCCTCGCCTCCTCTGCGGCGGCTTCGCGCTCTGCTCCAGTGGCATGGTGTCGGCAGCCCTTCCCGATCTCCTGTGGGAGCTTGCATGGCGTCCCCTTCTTCGTGGGGCGACCACAGCGCGCTGCCGTTCGGCGCCTTCGGGAACGGTCGTACCTGGTGGGCATGCCGGGCATTGTGAACCACCCGGCGACACCGGCGCCGCGCAACCGGCCCTTTGCGTAAGCGACTTGGTCGCCATTTGCTCGACCTGCGGCGCGGGTCACATTAAATGCGTCTCCATTTGAGACGAACGAGGGCTGGGTGGTGCAAAGTGATGCCCGGAGACCCTGGAGATGGCTGCTCGACCCCGACTTAGGGCACGTAGAGGGCACGCAACCCTCAAATTGGACTAGACAACAAACAAACCCCAGGCCGATGACCTGGGGTTTCATCATGGAGCGGGTGACGAGAATCGAACTCGCGCTCTCAGCTTGGGAAGCTGATGTTCTACCATTAAACTACACCCGCGAAAGACGCCGGTTGGGACCGGTGTCGGAACGCACGGTCACTTTACCTCATGCCCGGCCCCTGGCGCTGAAGCCGTGGGGCCGCAGTGCGTTTCGGGGGTGTGACGGGGCTGCGGGGGGCCGGAGTTGGGGCGTACGGTGGAGACGTGGGAGAGGGGCCGGGTGGGTCGGAGTGCCGCCTGGAGAGTCGTCTCTTTGATCCCGTAACGTGGCATTTGTCGTCTGGCAAGCAGCAGCCCGACGCGGCTCTTGGGGAAGGGACTCTTGGACTTGATGGAGCGCACCGTCGTCCGTTGTGCCGATGGGCACGTGTTCAGCACCGCTTCGTTCCCGATGCAGCAGGCCGAGCGGCTCGGTCCCGGACGGCTCGTCCGGTGTCCTCGGTGTGCCCGGCTCCGCAGTGTGGTGCCGGTGGCGTTGGAGAAGCAGAAGCAGTAGATGCAGTAGTCGTAACAGAGAGCAGCACTGACGCGCGGGCCGTCCGGTTGTGGTCGGTCCGCGCGTCTTGCGTATCCTCGGGGCGTGCTTCTCTCAGACAAGGACATCCGGGCCGAGATCGACGCCGGGCGGGTACGGATCGATCCCTTCGACGAATCCATGGTGCAACCGTCCAGCATCGACGTACGCCTTGATCGGTACTTCCGGGTGTTCGAGAACCACCGGTACCCCCACATCGACCCCTCCATCGAGCAGGCGGACCTGACGCGGCTCGTCGAGCCGGAGGGCGATGAGCCGTTCATTCTGCATCCCGGCGAGTTCGTCCTCGCCAGTACGTACGAGGGCGTCAGCCTCCCCGACGATCTTGCTTCGCGACTCGAGGGCAAGAGCTCCCTCGGGCGGCTCGGCCTCGTCACCCACTCCACCGCGGGGTTCATCGACCCCGGGTTCTCCGGGCACGTGACCCTCGAGCTGTCCAACCTCGCCACCCTCCCGATCAAGCTCTGGCCGGGCATGAAGATCGGGCAGCTGTGCATGTTCCGGCTCAGCTCGCCCGCCGAGTTCCCCTACGGGAGCGAGCGGTACGGGTCCCGGTACCAGGGGCAGCGCGGACCGACCGCCTCCCGGTCCTTCCTCAACTTCCATCGGACGCAGGTGTGAGCGCGCAGACGAGTGGCGTGAGCGGCGTCCGGGAGAATCTGACCTACGAGGCGTTCGGCACCGCAGTGCGTGATCTCGCGCAGACCATCGCCGACGACGGGTACGAGCCCGACATCGTGCTCTCCATCGCCCGCGGCGGGGTGTTCGTCGCCGGCGGGCTCGCCTACGCCCTCGACTGCAAGAACATCCATCTCGTGAACGTCGAGTTCTACACCGGGGTGGGGACGACCCTCGACATGCCCGTCATGCTCGCGCCCGTCCCCAACGCCATCGACTTCTCCTCCAAGAAGGTACTCATAACCGACGACGTCGCCGACACCGGCAAGACGCTCAAGCTGGTGCGTGACTTCTGTATCGACACCGTCGCCGAGGTGCGCAGCGCCGTCATCTACGAGAAGACGCAGTCGCTGGTGAAGTGCGAGTACGTGTGGAAGCGGACCGATGAGTGGATCAACTTCCCGTGGAGTGTTTTGCCTCCGGTACACAGGTCGGGAGAGGCACCCCGGGAGAACAAGGAAGCGGTCTGACCTGCCAAGGCGCTCCCCCGTCCAGGGTCGGCGCATCCCGCAGGGCGGTTTTGCCCCCTGTCCCAAGGGCACACGGCCAGTGAGACTCCGCGGAGGTACCGAGATGAGTGCCGGAGAAAGAGCCAAGGCAAAGACCGAACAGGTCGTCGGAAAGACCGTGCGGAAGGCCGCGCACGCGGTGCACAAGGAAACCCTCGCAGCCAAAGGTGCCGCTCTCGAAGCACGAGGCATGATGCGGGGCGCGAAAGAACGGTCCAAGGGTTCCTTCAAGAGGTAGAGGTAACAGGTTCGGGCCGCCCGACGAACGCAGTGGAAGGGGCTCCCCGCAGCGCGCGGGGAGCCCCTTTCGTACGTCTGTGAAATCTCAGAACGTGCCCAGCTTCACGATCGACAGCAGTGCGATCAGCTGGATCGCCGACGCGCCGAGGGCCTTCGGCCAGGGCAGGTCGTGGGACTTGGACACCATCAGGGTCAGCAGGGCGCCGGCCGCGACCCAGGTGGCCCAGCCGAGGAGCTGGACGAAGGAGGCGTTACCGCCGAAGAACATGGCGACGACGAGGCGGGGGGCGTCCGTGAGGGACATGATCAGCATGGAGAGGCCGACCGTGGGCTGCCAGGCGCCGTCGCCGCCGAGCTGGCGGGCCAGGGTGTGGGTGACCACGCCCAGGACGAAGGAGCTCAGCACCATCGCGACGGCGGTGATCAGGACGATCGGGACCGCGTTCGACAGTGTGGCGTTGATCGCTTCCTCGCGGGCGCCGTCGAAGCCGAAGACCGCGAGCAGGCCGTAGAGGAAGGACACGACGAGGGCCGGGCCCCACACCGTGTAGTCGCGCATCTGGAGGAAGGTCGGGTTGGGGGACAGGACGATGCCCCTCAGCAGGTCCTTCCAGTGCAGGCGAGGGCCGACCGGGCCCGCGGGGGCCGAGCCGGCGCGGTAGGTCCCGCCCTGGTTGTAGGGGTCCTCGCCGACCGAGAACGCCTGGGTGTGCCCAGGGTTGTTGGCGGCGTACGGGTCCGGGGCGCCCTGCGGCGGGTATGCGCCGCCGTCGCCGAAGTACTCCGGCTCGTCGTAGCCCCCCGCCTGGTTGGCGCCGCCGTACTGCTGCCCCGGGTGGGGCTGCGGCGCCGGCGGGTAGCCGTACGGCGGCGGCCCCTGGGGCGAGCCGTACGACTGTCCCGGGGGCGTCTGCTGCCCGTACGGAGGTTGTTGCGGTCGCGCTTGAGGAGCGCCGTTGTCCCGGCCGCGTCCGATCCTGAATCCAGCCACGTCTTCGAACGTACCTGGTCTCGGAGAGTGACGTGCGGGGCCCGGCGTTCCGGGCCCGGCTTTGCTGCCGAGCTGTGACATCCCCTAAGGGGAGGCTGGGGGTGCCTCAGGGTTCGGGTTTTCCTGTGACGGCTGACGCGTGATGATGCGGCTGTTCGAGTCGGGGAGTCGGGGAGTCGGGGAGTCGGGGGAGGTGGCGCTCATGGGCTCTGTGCTGGTCTGGGTCGTACGGCTCTGCGCGCTGGTCGGGTGGGTGGCGACGGCGGTCGCGTGTACGTGGCTGCTCGGCGTCGCGCCCACGCCCCACCCGTGGAACGGCCCGTTGGTGTGGGGTGCCGTCGCGGCGGGGTGTGCGGTGGTGCGGGCGCTGGCGTTGTGGGCGCTGCGGGTGCCCGCTGCGGTGACCTGGTGGCGTCGGAGGCGTCGGGGCCGGGACCGGGTCTCGCTGAGCAAGGAGCGGTACTCGGACCGCCGGGACCGCCGGGACCGCCGGTACCGCCGGTACCGGTGGTACCAGTGGTCCCGCCGGGGCGACTGGGGTGACTGGGGCGACTGGGAGGACGCCCACGAACTCTCCTTCCGCGGCTACGAGATCTGGACCAAGCTCCGCACCGCCGCCGTATGGCTGCTCGTGGCGTTCTCCTCGGGCGCGTTCTTCGTCGCGCTGCTGACAGGGTCGGACGCCGGAGGCAGGGCCGAGACGCTGCGGGACGCCGGCGCCGAGGTCAGCGCCGCGACGGTCGTGGAGGAGCCGGCGGCGGTCAGGGCGGACGTGGACGACGAGGACGTCGTACAGGGCTATTCGTCGCGGCTCGTCGTGTCCGTGGCCGGAGGGCCCGAGCGGCTCACCGTGAAGGGCGCGTACACCTCCGAGAAGCCCCGGGAGGGGACCGAGGTCGATGTCCTGTGGGCCCGGTCCGCGACGCGGCTCGGCGGTTACGTCCACGAGGGCAAGGACCTGCCGACGATCGCCGCGGGGCGCTGGAAGGCGTTCCCGGACAGCGAGTTGGGCGGCGCGATGCTCTTCGCCTTCATCCTCCTCGCGGTGGTCTTCGGCGGCGTTCTGACGCCCGTCTTCACGCTGATTGCCGATGCCGACGACCTCCAGGAACTGGCCTGGTCGCCACCGGCCCAGACGATCCGCGCCGCACTGGCCGCGGCCGTGTACCTGGGGTGGCGTCCGCTGCTGCTGGGGGAGCAGCCGCAGGTCGTGGAACTGCTCTTCGCCGGGGGCGGTTTCTTCCTCGTCTTCCTGGTGTACGTCTTCACGTCCGTCCGCAGCCTGGGCTGACGGTCGCGCGTACGACGACGCCCCCATGCCCGGTCAGGACATGGGGGCGCGTCAACGCACCTGCGGGACCGGCGACTTCACCGGCTACTTCACCGGCTGCGGCTCCGGCTCGTTCTCCGACTCGGAGGTGCCCGCCGGGGGCTCGTCGTCCACCGGCGTCCTGACGGACTCCAGGAGCAGCTGGGCGACGTCGACGACCTGGATGGACTCCTTGGCCTTGCCGTCGTTCTTCTTGCCGTTGACCGAGTCGGTCAGCATGACGAGGCAGAACGGGCAGGCCGTGGACACGATGTCCGGGTTGAGGGAGAGAGCCTCGTCGACGCGCTCGTTGTTGATGCGCTTGCCGATCCGCTCCTCCATCCACATCCGCGCGCCACCGGCGCCACAGCAGAAGCCGCGCTCCTTGTGGCGGTGCATCTCCTCGTTCCGGAGGCCGGGGACGTTGGCGATGATCTCGCGCGGGGGCGTGTAGATCTTGTTGTGGCGGCCCAGGTAGCAGGGGTCGTGGTACGTGATGATGCCCTCGACCGGCGTCACCGGGACCAGCTTGCCCTCGTCCACCAGGTGCTGGAGCAGCTGGGTGTGGTGGATGACCTCGTAGTCGCCGCCGAGCTGCGGGTACTCGTTGCCGAGGGTGTTGAGGCAGTGCGGGCAGGTCGCGACGATCTTCTTCGCGGACTTCGGCTTCTTCGACTCCGCGGTGAAGTTGCCCTCGTCGTCCATCTCCTCGCCGAACGCCATGTTCAGCGCGGAGACGTTCTCCATGCCGAGCTCCTGGAAGAGGGGCTCGTTGCCGAGGCGGCGGGCGGAGTCACCGGTGCACTTCTCGTCGCCGCCCATGATCGCGAACTTGACGCCCGCCATGTGGAGGAGTTCCGCGAAGGCCTTCGTCGTCTTCTTGGCGCGGTCTTCCAGCGCGCCCGCGCAGCCGACCCAGTACAGGTACTCGACCTCGGTCAGGTCCTCGATGTCCTTGCCGACGACCGGCACCTCGAAGTCGACTTCCTTCAGCCACTCCAGGCGCTGCTTCTTGGCCAGGCCCCAGGGGTTGCCCTTCTTCTCCAGGTTCTTGAGCATCGTGCCCGCCTCGGACGGGAACGCGGACTCGATCATCACCTGGTAGCGACGCATGTCGACGATGTGGTCGACGTGCTCGATGTCCACCGGGCACTGCTCGACGCAGGCGCCGCAGGTGGTGCAGGACCACAGGACGTCCGGGTCGATGACGCCGTTCTCCTCGGCGGTGCCGATGAGGGGACGCTCGGCCTCGGCGAGTGCGGAGGCGGGCACGTCGGCGAGCTGCTCGGCCGACGCCTTCTCGTCGCCCTCCATGGTCTTGCCGCCACCCGCGAGCAGGTAGGGCGCCTTGGCGTGGGCGTGGTCCCGCAGGGACATGATCAGCAGCTTCGGGGAGAGCGGCTTGCCGGTGTTCCAGGCCGGGCACTGCGACTGGCAACGCCCGCACTCGGTGCAGGTGGAGAAGTCCAGCAGGCCCTTCCAGGAGAACTGCTCGACCTGGGAGACGCCGAAGACGTCGTCGTCGCCCGGGTCGGTGAAGTCGATCGGCTTGCCGCCGGACGTCATCGGCAGCAGGCCGCCCAGGGCGGTGGAACCGTCCGCGTTGCGCTTGAACCAGATGTTCGGGAACGCGAGGAAGCGGTGCCAGGCCACACCCATGTTGGTGTTCAGGCTCACCGTGATCATCCAGATCATGGTGGTGCCCAGCTTGATCATCGCGGTGAAGTAGACGAGGTTCTGCAGCGCGGTGAGGCTCAGGCCCTTGAACGCGAGGATCAGGGGGTACGAGGCGAAGTACGCGGCCTCGTAGTGGTCCACGTGGTGCAGCGCGCCCTCAAGACCGCGCAGCACGTAGATCGCGAGACCGATGGTGAGGATGACGTACTCGACGAAGTACGCCTGGCCCATCTTCGAGCCCGCGAACCGGGACTTGCGGCCGGGCCGCGACGGCAGGTTCAGCAGGCGGATGACCATCAGCGTGAGGATGCCGAGGGTCGTCATCGCGCTGATGAACTCGATGTACAGCTCGTACGGCAGGAAGCCGCCGATGACCGGCAGTGTCCAGTCGGCCTCGAAGAGCTGGCCGTACGCGGTGATGATCGTCGGCGGCAGCGTCAGGAAGCCGATCGCCACGAACCAGTGGGCGATGCCGACGATGCCCCACCGGTTCATCCGGGTGTGGCCGAGGAACTCCTTCACCAGCGTCACACTGCGCTGGTAGGGGTTGTCGGTCCGGGCACCGGCGGGCGCGGGCTGGCCGAGTTTGAAGTACCGGACGAACTGGCCGATGGCGCGTGCGAGCAGCGCGACGCCGACCACGGTCAGGACCAGCGACACGATGATCGCGGCGAGTTGCATTTGGGGGCTCCTCGGGCCTGCGAGGGGGTTTCGTCGAGGCGGTCCGCGAAGGGGCGTCCTCGAGATTACTAAGCGGTAACTTATGCAGTCCTCTGAGACTACCCGCAATCCTGTGCCGCACTGTAGTCAGCCGAGCGGTGATCTGTGCTACTGAGGCAGACCTCAGTAACTCCGTGGCGGCCGGGTCGCGCGGCGCGCCGAGCCGATCTCGCCATTCATAACAAATCATGACATTCGGCTTAGCTTGGATCCGTGCTCTACGGGATCGCCGCCGCCACCACCGCCCTCCTCCTCACCGCCGTCCTCACCGCGCTCGTGCGGGCCCCGGCGCTGCGCCTCGGCGTCCTCGACCGGCGCCGACAGCGCCCGCTCCCGCTGCTCGGCGGGGTGGCCGTCGTGCTGGTCACCTGCCTGGTCGCCGTTGCCGGGCAGTGGACCGGGTTCGCGCCGCTCGCGGACGGCATCGACGAGTTGCTGATCGCCGGGGCCGCCGTCGCCGCGCTGGGGCTGGTCGCCGACGTGCGGCGGGTCAAGGCGCGGTTCCTGGTGGGCGGTACGGCCGTCGCGGCGGCCTGTGTGGTGCCGTACGCCCAGACCGGGGTGCCGGGCGGGCTGCTGGCGGCCGGCTGGATCGTCTTCGTGGCCGTCGGTTTCCGGGCGCTCGACCACGCGGACGCGCTGGCGGGCACCGTCGGGGTGGTGACCGCCTTCGGGGTGGGCGTCCTGGCGGCGGCCGAGGTGATGGACGGGCTGGCCGCGTTGCTGAGTGTGCTGGCCGCCGCGCTGACCGGGTTCCTGATGCACAACTGGCATCCCGCGCGCGTGGGGCTCGGTTCCTCGGGGTCCCTGTTCACCGGGTTCGTGCTCGCCTCGGCGGCCCTGACCACCCGGACCGGGCACGAACCGGCGTCCAGTGCGGGGGTGTTGTTCGCGCTGACGGCCCTCGCGGGCGTGGACGTCGTCCTCGTCCTGCTCTCGCGCCGGCTGGCCGGACGGCCCCTGCTGCGCGGCGGCCCGGATCACCTGGCGCACCGGCTGCGGCGGCTCGGGCTCACTCCTCAGGGCGTGACGGTTCTGCTCGGTGCGGGAGCGTCCTTCGGGGTACTCGTCGCGGTCCTCGCGCATCTGGGATGGGTCGCGCGGTCCTGGGTGTTCTGGGTGGCGGCGGGCGCCCTGGTCGTCGTACTCGCTCTGTTGCGGATCAGGGTCTACGTCCCTCGAAGCCCTCGGCGGATGGAATCTCCGCAGGTCGGAGCCCGGTTGCGTGTAAGGAACGGATAAGAGTTGAGTCCCTGTGACTCAGGTCTGTTGACCAGCGGAGGGGCGTCATGCACACTTGAGTCCGTTCCACTCAAGTCATTGCTGGAGGAATCAACCATGGCACGTGCGGTCGGCATCGACCTGGGCACGACTAACTCCGTCGTCAGCGTTCTGGAGGGCGGCGAGCCCACCGTGATCACCAACGCCGAGGGCGCCAGGACCACGCCGTCCGTCGTCGCCTTCGCCAAGAACGGTGAGGTGCTCGTCGGCGAGGTGGCCAAGCGCCAGGCGGTCACGAACGTGGACCGGACCATCCGTTCGGTGAAGCGTCACATGGGCACCGACTGGAAGATCGAGCTGGACGGGAAGCCCTTCAACCCGCAGCAGATCTCCGCCTTCATCCTGCAGAAGCTGAAGCGGGACGCCGAGTCCTACCTGGGCGAGAAGGTGACCGACGCGGTCATCACCGTCCCGGCGTACTTCAACGACTCCGAGCGCCAGGCGACGAAGGAGGCCGGCGAGATCGCCGGTCTGAACGTCCTGCGTATCGTCAACGAGCCCACCGCGGCCGCGCTCGCGTACGGCCTCGACAAGGACGACCAGACGATCCTCGTCTTCGACCTCGGTGGCGGCACCTTCGACGTGTCCCTCCTGGAGATCGGCGACGGCGTCGTCGAGGTGAAGGCCACCAACGGCGACAACCACCTCGGTGGTGACGACTGGGACCAGCGCGTCGTCGACTACCTGGTCAAGCAGTTCGCCAGCGGCCACGGCGTGGACCTCGGCAAGGACAAGATGGCCCTGCAGCGCCTCCGCGAGGCCGCCGAGAAGGCCAAGATCGAGCTGTCCTCGTCCACCGAGACCTCGATCAACCTGCCGTACATCACCGCGTCCGCCGAGGGCCCGCTGCACCTGGACGAGAAGCTCACCCGGGCTCAGTTCCAGCAGCTGACGGCCGACCTGCTGGAGCGCTGCAAGACGCCGTTCCACAACGTCATCAAGGACGCCGGCATCAACCTCTCCGAGATCGACCACGTCGTTCTCGTCGGTGGCTCCACCCGTATGCCCGCCGTCGCCGAGCTCGTCAAGGAGCTGACCGGTGGCAACGAGGCCAACAAGGGCGTGAACCCGGACGAGGTCGTCGCCATCGGCGCCGCCCTGCAGGCCGGTGTCCTCAAGGGTGAGGTCAAGGACGTCCTGCTCCTCGACGTCACCCCGCTGTCCCTCGGCATCGAGACCAAGGGCGGCATCATGACCAAGCTGATCGAGCGGAACACGACGATCCCGACCAAGCGGTCCGAGATCTTCACCACCGCCGAGGACAACCAGCCGTCCGTCCAGATCCAGGTCTACCAGGGCGAGCGCGAGATCGCGGCGTACAACAAGAAGCTCGGGATGTTCGAGCTGACCGGTCTGCCGCCGGCCCCGCGCGGTGTCCCGCAGATCGAGGTCGCCTTCGACATCGACGCCAACGGCATCATGCACGTGACCGCGAAGGACCTGGGCACGGGCAAGGAGCAGAAGATGACCGTCACCGGCGGCTCCTCGCTGCCGAAGGACGAGGTCGACCGGATGCGCCAGGAGGCCGAGAAGTACGCGGAGGAGGACCACGCCCGCCGCGAGGCCGCCGAGACCCGCAACCAGGGCGAGCAGCTCGTCTACCAGACCGAGAAGTTCCTCAAGGACAACGAGGACAAGGTCCCGGGCGAGATCAAGACCGAGGTCGAGGCCGCGGTCGAGGAGCTCAAGGCCGCGCTCAAGGGCGAGGACACCGCCGAGATCCGTACCGCCACCGAGAAGGTCGCGGCCGTCTCGCAGAAGCTGGGCCAGGCCATGTACGCCGATGCGCAGGGCTCCCAGGCCTCCGCCGGTGCCGGTGAGGGCGCGTCCGAGGCCAAGGCCGACGACGACGTCGTGGACGCCGAGATCGTGGACGACGAGCGCAAGGACGGTGCCGCGTGACGGAGGAGACCCCGGGCTTCGACGAGAAGCCCGACGTCCCTTCCGGCGCCACCCCCGACGACGCCGAGCCGCAGGCCGCCTCCCCCTCCGGGGAGGGGGCGGCCCCGGCCGGGGA
This sequence comes from Streptomyces sp. MMG1533, assembly GCF_001279775.1. Lineage (GTDB taxonomy): Bacteria > Actinomycetota > Actinomycetes > Streptomycetales > Streptomycetaceae > Streptomyces. The sequence goes on from NZ_LGDG01000222.1 coordinate 60,205, forward strand.
CGCATCAGCACAGTTGGCCGGCCTGACGGCCCAGCTGGACCAGGTACGCACGGCGCTCGGCGAGCGCACCGCGGACCTCCAGCGGCTCCAGGCCGAGTACCAGAACTACCGCCGCCGGGTCGAGCGGGACCGGATCACGGTCAAGGAGATCGCCATCGCGAACCTCCTCACCGAGCTCCTGCCCGTCCTCGACGACATCGGCCGCGCGCGGGAACACGGCGAACTCGTCGGCGGATTCAAGTCCGTGGCGGAGTCGTTGGAGACCGTCGCGGCGAAGATGGGTCTGCAGCAGTTCGGCAAGGACGGCGAGCCCTTCGACCCGACGATCCACGAGGCCCTGATGCACTCGTACGCGCCGGACGTCACGGAGACGACGTGCGTGGCGATTCTGCAGCCCGGGTACCGGTTCGGTGAGCGCACCATCCGCCCCGCGCGGGTGGCCGTGGCCGAGCCCCAGCCCGGGGCGCAGACCGTCAAGGCCGACGAGGCGGAGACGGCCGACGACAAGGAGAGCGGTGGCCCGGACGAGGGCTGAGCTCGAACCGAGCGTTGTACCGATGAGAGAGGAGGGACGTCGAGGATGAGCACCAAGGACTTCATCGAGAAGGACTTCTACAAGGTCCTCGGCGTCCCCAAGGACGCCACCGAGGCCGAGATCAAGAAGGCGTACCGGAAGCTCGCCCGCGAGTACCACCCGGACGCCAACAAGGGCAACGCCAAGGCCGAGGAGCGCTTCAAGGAGATCTCCGAGGCGAACGACGTCCTCGGCGACCCCAAGAAGCGCAAGGAGTACGACGAGGCCCGCGCCCTCTTCGGCAACGGCGGCTTCCGCCCGGGGCCCGGCGCGGGCGGCGGCTCCTTCAACTTCGACCTGGGCGACCTCTTCGGAGGCGGCGCCCAGGGCGGCGGCTCAGGAGGTGCCGGCGGCTTCGGCGGCGGAATCGGTGACGTCTTCGGGGGCCTGTTCAACCGCGGCGGCGCGGGCACGGGCACGCGTACCCAGCCCCGGCGCGGTCAGGACATCGAGTCCGAGGTCACCCTCAGCTTCACCGAGGCGATCGAGGGCGCGACGGTCCCGCTGCGGATGTCGAGTCAGCAGCCCTGCAAGGCCTGTTCGGGCACCGGCGACAAGAACGGCACGCCGCGCGTGTGCCCGACCTGCGTCGGCACCGGGCAGGTCGCCCGGGGCAGCGGTGGGGGTTTCTCCCTCACCGACCCGTGCCCCGACTGCAAGGGACGCGGCCTGATAGCCGAGCACCCCTGCCTCGACTGCAAGGGCAGCGGCCGGGCCAAGTCGTCCCGCACGATGCAGGTCCGCATCCCGGCGGGCGTCACCGACGGGCAGCGGATCCGGCTGCGCGGCAAGGGCGCACCGGGCGAGCGCGGCGGCCCGGCGGGCGACCTGTACGTCACCGTGCATGTCGACGCCCACCCGGTCTTCGGCCGCAAGGGCGACAACCTCACGGTGACCGTCCCGGTCACGTTCGCGGAGGCGGCGCTCGGCGGCGAGGTCAGGGTCCCCACCCTGGGCGGCCCGCCGGTCACCCTGAAGCTGCCCGAGGGCACGCCCAACGGCCGCACCATGCGCGCCCGCGGCAAGGGCGCGGTCCGCAAGGACGGCACCCGCGGAGACCTGTTGGTCACCGTCGAGGTGAGTGTTCCGAAGGACCTGACGGGGAATGCTCGTGAAGCGCTTGAGGCGTATCGCGAGGCAACCGCGGGTGAGGACCCGCGGGCGGAGCTGTTCCAGGCCGCGAAGGGAGCATGATCGAGATGGACGGTCGTCGACGCAACCCGTATGAACTGACCGAGGAAACCCCGGTCTACGTCATTTCGGTGGCGGCCCAGCTCTCCGGTCTGCACCCGCAGACCCTGCGTCAGTACGACCGCCTCGGCCTGGTCTCCCCGGACCGCACCGCCGGCCGGGGCCGCCGCTACTCGGCCCGCGACATCGAACTGCTGCGCACCGTCCAGCAGTTGTCGCAGGACGAGGGCATCAACCTGGCCGGCATCAAGCGGATCATCGAACTGGAGAACCAGGTCGCCGCCCTGCAGTCCCGCGTCGCGGAACTGCAGGCGGCCCTGGACGGCGCGGCGGCCGCGATGCAGCAGCGCGAGGCCGCGGTACACGCGTCGTACCGCCGTGACCTGGTCCCGTACCAGGAGGTCCAGCAGACCAGCGCGCTGGTGGTGTGGCGGCCGAAGGGGCGGCAGACGTCGGACTGAGGCGTGTTGTGCGCACGTACGTGAGAGGGGCCCGGAGGTCGAACCTCCGGGCCCCTCTCACGCTGTTCGGGTCACATCACCTCGCCGGTGCGGTGACCGCCCAGTCACCCGCGGGCAGGGTCTCGGTGCCGTCGGCCTTCACGCCGGTCACCCAGTAGTACGAGGTGGTCCCGCGCTCGGCACCGGTGTCGAAGTACTCGACGGAACCGGCACCGAGATCGGCGATCTTCTCGTACGCCCCGGTGGCCGGGTTCCAGCGGTGGACGCGGTAGCCGCCGACGGCCTCGGGGGAGTCCTCGCCGAGCCCGTACCAGGTCAGACGGTTCCCCTCGTCGCCCTCGGCCCCGGTCGCCTCCAGGGTCAGCGGCGAGCCCTCCGGCGTCGCCACACTCGGCGTGGTGTCGAGCTCGGTGGCGGTCACGACCTGGGCCTCGCCGGTCCACTTGAAGGTCGAGTTCCCGGCATCGTCGATGGCGTCGACGATGAAGCAGGTCTCCTCGCCGTCCGGGAGGAGGGTGTAGTCGTACGAGGTGGTGTCGGCCGACACGTAGTAGCCCGCGTGGAGCGAGCAGACCTGCTCCTCCTCGTCGCCGAGGAGATCACCCCGCCGGACCACGTAACTCTCCAGGTCGGCGGTCGGGTTCGCGTCCCAGCTCAGGGCGAAGCCGTACTCGGTCGGGGTGACGCTCAGCCCGGTGACGGCGGACGGCGCGGTGAGGTCCACGCGGCTGTCGCTGACGGCGGCGGACCGCGCGGACTCGTTGCCGGCCGCGTCGAGGGCGGTCACCCGGTAGTAGTAGGTGGTGCCCTCGACGGCCGAGGCGTCGAGGTAGGACACCTCACTCGTCGTGCTCCCGATCCGGGTGTACGTCCCCGCCGCGCTCGACGCCCGGTACACCCGGTACGACGCCGCCTCCGAGACCGGGCCCCAGCCGACCCGCAGCCCCTGCGACTCGGAGGCGGTGGTCAGTCCGGTGGGCACGGCGGGCGCGGTCCGGTCGACGGTGGTCACGACCTGGTCGGCGGTGCCGGTCGACTCGTTGCCCGCCTTGTCGTAGGCGCGGACCTCGTAGTAGTAGGTCGCTCCGGTGACCGGAAGGGTGGCGTCGGTGTACGTCGTCGAGGCGGTCGTCGTGAGCGGCGCGCTGCCGTAGGAGGCCCCCTTCAGCCGCCGGTAGACCCGGTACCCGGCGAGGTCCATCTCCTTGTTCTTCGCCCAGGTGACCTTGGCCATGCCGGTGGCCTGGTCGTACGTGACCGAAGTGCCCGTCGGAGTCAGGGGCTTGACCGTGTCGACGGTCACCGAAGTGCGGGGGGTGTACCCGAACTTGACGTTCGCGGTGCCCGTCCAGTTGACGAAGTCGACGCGCAGGGTGTGCTTGCCGGAGGGGATCGTGACGTTGACGGTCTTCGTGACCGTGGTCGACACGTTCTTCCAGAGGTCGACCTTGCGGACGTTGTCGAGATAGACGCGGATGCCGTCCTGCGCCTGGGCGGCGAACGAGAACGGACCGCCCGAGCCGAAGTCCCTCGTCACGGTCCAGCGGACGCCGAAGTTGTTCGACGGAAGACCGGAGGCCGGGACACCGGTGCCCCAGTTCTGGTCGATCGCGCTGTCGCAGTCGGTCTTCTTCGGCGTACCGGAGAAGGTGGTGTTCGCGAAGAACTGTCGCTTGAAGACCGGGGACGTGCAGGTCGTCGCGGCGGACGCCGGGGCCGCCAGGGCCGTGAGCAGGCCGCCGGCCGTCGCGAGGACGACCGCCGGTGCCGTGGCACGGGCGATGCGGTGCGTGCGGTGGGTCATGGTCAGGCTCCGCTCGGCGGGACCACGACGGCGGCGAGGCCGGAGAAGGCCTCCGAGCCGTCGGCGGCGACGGCCGAGATGACGTAGTGGCTGGTCGTGGCCGATGGGGTGGTGAGGTCGGTGTAGCCGCGGGCGTCTGCGGCCAGGGGTACGTCGGTGAGGCGGACGTACTGGCCGGCCGCGCGGTCCCAGCGGTAGACGTGGAAGCCGGCGGTGGTGCAGTCGGTGGCGGTGCAGGTCCACGAGAGCTTCGCGTGGGCCGACTCGTCCGCGGCGGCGGTCAGGGACCAGTTCGCGGTCGGCGCGGGCCAGTGCGACGGGGTGAGGTCGAACTCGTTGACGCTGACGTTGGCGACGTCGACGAGCGGGGAACCGCTGGTCGTGTAACGGGAGTTGTTGTACGTGTCCACCGCGTCCACGAAGTAGACCCAGTACTCGTCGTTCGGCACGTTGAGGTCGGTGAACGTGGTCGTCCCGGGCGGGAGGGTGGCCATCCACTCGTGGTTGCCGCCGTCGGCGGGGGCCCGGTGCACGATGTACCGGGCGAGGTCCGGGGCGGGGCTCTCGTCCCACTCCAGGACCGTGCCGTACTCCGTGTTGGTGTGGGTGAGGCCGGTGACGGCCGGCGGCGGGGTGGTGTCGCGCAGGCCCGCCTGGACCGTGGCCGAGGGGGCCGACTCGCGGCCCGCGCTGTCGACGCTGGTGACGTAGTACCCGTAAGCCGTTCTCGCCGCGGCGGAGTAGTCCGTGCAGCCGTACTCCGGGTAGTAGTCGGACTCGTTGCCCACCCGGTACGTCTCGCAGGTGACCAGGGCCGGGACGGCGTCCGCGTCGGACAACTCCCAGCGGTAGGCCCGGTACTGCGTGGGCGCCGCCTTCGACGTCTTCCAGCGCAGGGTGATCCCGGTCTCCTCCGCGTTCGTGCCCGGGGAATCCATGGTGGGCACGGCAAGCGGCCGGGCGAGGGGGACGACCTGCGAGGTGGCGGTGTTGCCGGCGGCGTCCTTGGCGACGACCTTGTAGTACGAGGTCTCCCCGTAGGGCGCGGTCTCGTCGGTGCGGCTCGACCCGTAGGAGACGCCGAGCTTCTCGTACGTCCCGTCGGCGGACGCGGCCCGGTAGACGTCGTACGTCACGCCGTAGGTGTCGTCCTGCCAGTCCAGCTCGACTCCGAGCACCGGGTCGTCGGTCGCGGACAGGACCGGCGTCAGCGGGGCCGTCCTGTCGACGGTGGTGACGAGCTTGTCGGCGCTGCCCGCCGATTCGTTACCGGCCTTGTCGACGGCGCGGACCTCGTAGTAGTACGCGGCACCGGTCGGCGCGAGCGTCTCGGTGAACGAGGTGCCGGTGACCAGGTCGCCGCCGCTGACCTTGCGGTAGTCCTCGGTGCCCTTCAGCCGCCGGTAGACCCGGTACCCGGCGAGGTCCATCTCCTTGTTCTTCGCCCAGGTGACCTTGGCCTTGCCGGTGGCCTGGTCGTACGTGACCGAAGCACCCGTCGGGGCGAGCGGCTTGACCTTGTCGACGGTCGCCGAGGTGCGGGGCGTGTAGGCGAAGGAGACGTTCGCGGTCCCGGTCCAGTTGACGAAGTCGACGCGCAGGGTGTGCTTGCCGGAGGGGATGGTGACGTTGACGGTCTTCTTCACCGTCGACGACACGTTCTTCCAGAGGTCGACCTTGCGGACGTCGTCCAGGTAGACGCGGATGCCGTCCTGCGCGGAGACCGGCAGGGCGAAGGGCCCGCCGGAGCCGAAGTCGCGCGTCACGGTCCAGCGGACGCCGAAGTTGTTGCTCGGCAGTCCGGAGGCCGGGGCGCCGGTGCCCCAGTTCTGGTCGATCTTCGCATCGCAGTCGGTCTTCTTCGGCGTACCGGAGAACGTGGTGTTCGCGAAGAACTGTCGCTTGAAGACCGGGGACGTGCAGGTCGTCGCGGCGGACGCGGGGGCGGTGACTGCGGTGAGCAGGCCGCCCGCGGTGGCGAGCACGACGGCGGTCGCGGCCACCGTGGTCGTGCGTCTGGCTGGGTTCATTCGGTCCTCTGGTCGTGATCGGAGCTGCGGAGGCAGCCGCAGTGATCACGACTCGTGAGGAATCGAGTTGGTTGTACGGATCTTTGCCCTCCCGAGGGGGTCCATTGAATGGAGGGTCCGTAAAGAGTGTTTGGAGAGGTTTCCGCCATGTCTTCACATGCAAAGCGGAGCGTGGCGTTGCGCACTCGTTAAGTGGTTCCGCTTGACGCTGGGGGAGGCTGACGCGTTGGCTTTTCAGTCACACGGGCAGCAAGTTGCGCCCGCGTCCGAAAGGCAACACCAGAAGTGAGCTCCCCCATGCGTCGTATCGCCGTATCCGTGGCCGCGTCCACGATGACCCTCTCGCTGGCCGCCTGCGGCGCGCTCGGGGTGAGCGGGAGCGGCAGCGAGGCGAGCCCGACCAAGGGGAACGACATCACGGTCGGCGTGCTGCTGCCGGAGAAGACGAACACGCGGTACGAGGAGTTCGACTACCCCATCATCAAGGCGAAGGTCGCCTCCCTCACCGAGAGCAAGGGCAAGACCGTGTACGCCAACGGCGAGGCGGACGCGGACAAGCAGGCCAGCCAGATGCAGCAGATGATCGACGACCAGGTCGACGTCATCCTGCTGGACGCCGTCGACTCGCACGCCATCGCCGACACGGTGCAGAAGGCGAAGGACGCGGGCATCCCGGTCATCGCCTACGACCGTCTGGCCGAGGGCCCGATCGACGCGTACGTCTCCTTCGACAACGAGCTGGTCGGCGAGGTCCAGGGCCGCTCGATCATCGACGCGCTGGGCGAGAATGCCGACACCTCCGACAAGATCGTCATGATGAACGGCTCGCCCACCGACCCGAACGCCGCGCAGTTCAAGGCGGGCGCGCTCTCCGAGCTGGAGGGCAAGGTGACGATCGCCGAGTCGTTCGACACCAAGGGCTGGAGCCCGGAGGCCGCCCAGGCCAACATGACCGAGGCGCTCGACAAGATCGGCAAGAGCAACGTCGCCGCCGTCTACTCCGCCAACGACGCGATGGCCGGCGGCATCATCAAGGCCCTGGAGTCGGCGGGCGTGACCGAGCTGCCGCCGATCACCGGCCAGGACGCGGAACTCTCCGCCGTGCAGCGCATCGTCTCGGGCGAGCAGTACATGAGCGTCTACAAGCCGTACCCGCAGGAGGCCGAGGCCGCCGCGGAGATGGCCGTGGCAAAGATCCAGGGCAAGGACATCAAGTTCGACGCCCTCGCCTCCGACCACGTGGACAGCCCCACCGACAAGGACGTCTCCGCCCAGCTGGTGCCGGTGGTGGCCCTGACGAAGGACAACATCAAGTCCACCGTCGTGGCGGACGGCATCTACAAGGTGTCCGACATCTGCACCGGCGACTTCAAGTCGGACTGCGCGGCGATCGGCCTGAAGTAGCCCCACCCCCCCCCCCGCAACGCCGCCCCCGTGCCCGGCCTGTCAGTCGGTGTCCGTGACGTACCGGATCAGGGCGGCGAGGCCGGCGGGGGCGGTGGTCAGGATGACGTGGGGGGTGTCGCTCTCGCGGAGGCGGATGGTTCCGTCGGGGGCGGTGGCCAGGTAGAGGCACTCGCCCTGCGGGCCGCCGCTGAACGTCGACTTCTGCCAGGTGAGTTCGGGCATCCGGGCCTCCTCAAAGGGTGTACAGCACGTGCTGGATGAGGGCCAGCGAGTCCTTCACTGAGTGTGCTTCCGGGGCCAACGATACGTCGATGGGGGCGAGGGCGTGCTCGGTCAGGCGCTCGAACAGGGCGTTGTACTGGGTCAGGCCGTCGCGATCGCTCAAGTACCGGAATCCGGAGGGGTATTCGAGGACGACAGTGCCGAGTTCGGGAACCTCAGGGATGGCATGGACGAAGTTTCCGGTAAGGGCTGCGTGCGGCTGAGAGGTGAACGGGTAGATCTGGACGGTCACGTTGGGCAGTCGGGCCAGTTCGGCGAGGCGGAGTAGCTGATCGCGCAGCACCTCGGCGCCGCCGAACCGCATGTGCAACGCGGACTCGTGGATGACGGCGTGCACGGAGGGCGGATTCTCGCGGGTAAGGACGTGCTGCCGTTCCATACGGAACTTCAGGGTGTCCTCGATGTTCTCGAATCCCAGGTCAGGGCTGGTGAAGAGGGCTCGGGCGTAGTCGGCCGTCTGGAACAGGCCCGGGATGAGCAGCGTTTGGTGCAGCCGAAGCGTGACGGCGCCTGCCTCCAGTTCCGCCAGGTTCAGCGGCCCCTGCTCCATGGGCTTCTTGTAGGCGGTCCACCAGCCCTTGCCGGTCGCCTCGGACATGGCGACGAGGGCCGAGACGTAGGTCTTATCTTTGCATCCGTAGAGATCGCACAGTTCGCGGAGCCGCTCCGTCAGGATCGTGGTCTTCGCCGTCTCGATCTGGCTCAGTTGGGCCCGCCCCATGCCGATCCGCTCGGCGACCTCTCCCGCACTGAATCCCGCTTGTTCGCGCAGTTGTTTGAGTTCGTAGCCGAGTCGCCGCTGGCGTTCGGTGATGGTGGTGCGCAGTCCCACGGGTAACTCCTTGTTCCAGTCGCCCAAAGTCTCCCTGGATCAGGGGAGTTCGTCCATCGATCCGGCGAACAGCTTGAAAAATGTAAACCTTGACCTCTACCGTGAGTGCAGGATCAGTCACGTAGCGAGACCATCCAGCTCTCCCCTGCCCATAAGCCGAAAGAGCACCCGTACCGGGCACCGCCATCGCCGGGCAGCACCCCTCGTACCCAGGAGCCCCCATGGATCCGGCCCGCCACCCCGTCGCCCATCGCCCCACCCAACTCGCCTACGAATACAGCCTGTTCGCCCCCGCCGACGCCACCGCACCCCGTGTCTGCCGTGACTTCGTACGTGCCGTCCTCTTCACCCACGACCGTGAACCCCTCGTCATGCCCGCCGCCCTGTGCACGTCCGAACTCGTCACCAACGTCCACCTGCACACCAAGGGCACCGCCATGCTCCGCGTCCGCCTGACCCCGGCCCGCTTCCATGTGAGCGTCTTCGACGAGAGCCCCGACCCACCCGTCGTCACGCACCCCGCCGCCGGGGCGGTCGCCTGCTGGGGGAGAGGGCTCGCGCTCGTCGCGGAGATGGCGGACACGTGGGGTGTCGCCGCCGAGAGGGCGGGGCGGTTCGCCAAGGGGGTGTGGTTCGAGTTGGGCGGGAATGGTGGATCGTTCCGTCCTCGCTCGAACGGGTGAACTGGGGTCATTGCCCCTGGTCAGCCGAACAGTCGTACCTACCGTGATCGCGTTGCTTGTGCCCCAAGCACACCCAGCCCACACTTGAGGAGGTGATGCTGCCATGACCGCTCTTGCGCACGAGAGGCCCGAGACCATGACCGAGATCAGGACCGAGCCTCAGCCCTTGTCCGAGAACGGGCCCAGCCTCGACGAGGTTCTGTGGCAGGTATGGAAGGCGATCGAACTCCCCGAGGGCTACCGCGCTGAGATCATCGAGGGAGCCATCGAGGTGTCGCCCACCGGACGCTACTCACACAGCCAGATCGTCTTTCTGCTCAAGGAGCAGCTGGGGGACTTTCTGAGAGGTGGGGACTTCGCCGCCAGGAACGATACGAACATCATCCATGAAGCGCGCGCATGGGTGCCCGACATGCTCGTCGTCGCCCGGGACACCGAGCGCTATGTGACGGACGACGGGATCGGTCTGACGGCCGCTGCCGTCCGAGTCGTCTTCGAAGTCGTCTCTCCGGGCACGCGGAGTCAGGACCGCGATCGCGTGAAGAAGCGCCGCGAATACGCCCGCGCCGGCATCCCCGTCTACGTCACCATCGACGACTACGACGGCCAGGGCGCCGTCACCCTCTTCACCGGACCGCGCCCCGATGAGGCCGACTGGGAGGACATCCACCGTGTCCCCTACGGCACCGACGTCACCATCCCCGAAGGCCCCGCCAAGGGCTTCGTGATCGGGGAGACGATCACGGGCCCGAAGCGGGGCTGAGCGTGCCGGGCCTCAATACCGGGGCGGGTCACGCCACCCGTGTGAACTCCACCGTCACTTCCGGCAGCCCGCCCGCCACCCCCCGGTACACGCCCTTGTGCGGGGTGACGTCGTCGTAGTCCCGGCCGCGTCCGACCACCACGTGGGACTCGTCGGCCCTCGTGCGGTTGGTGGGGTCGTAGCCGCACCATTCGCCCGCCCAGTACTCGACCCAGGCGTGGCTCTGGCCGGCGACGGGGCGGTGGAGTTCCGCCTCGCGTTCGGGGTGGAGGTAGCCGGAGACGTAGCGGGTGGGCAGGCCCAGGCCCCGTAGCAGGGCGAGCGTGACGTGGGCGATGTCCTGGCAGACGCCCGCGCCCTGTTCCCAGGCCTCGGCGGCGGAGGTGGTCACCCCGGTGGAGCCGGGGAGGTAGGAGACCCGGTCGGCGACCAGGGCCGAGACGGTGGCGGCCGTCTCGTGCGGGTCGAGGCCGGCCGCCGCGTCCCTCGCCTGCTCCACCAGCTCGGCGGGGAGCGTCGTACGGGGCGTCTCGCCCGCGAACTCCAGCAGGCGGGAGCGTGCGGTGTGGGCGGCGACTTCCGGCCAGGACGGCGGCTGGGGGAGAGGGTCCGGGGCCTGGGTCTCGACGAGGCTGGAGGCGGTGATGGTGAGGTCGGCGTGCGGGTCCATCAGGTCGAAGCCGGTGACCTGGGTGCCCCAGTAGTCCCAGTACGACCAGGTGGTGGCCGTCGGGCTGATGGTGACCCGGGAGTCCAGCGTGGTCTGGCCGGGCAGGGTCAGCGGGGTCATGCGGACCTCGTTGTGCGAGGAGACCGCGGCCTGGGCGTAGGAGACCCGGGTGACGTGCCGGATGCGCAGGCGGCGCATGCCCTCGGTGGTCATCGTCGTCATCTCAGGCTCCTTCTTGGGCCCACTCCACGGGGCCCTGGTAGGGGAAGAACCGCTCGGCCACCCCGTCGGCGGAGGCCATGCAGGCCTGCTGCAAGTCCCGTAGGAGGTGGGGCAGTTGGTCTTCCAGTGCCTGGGAGTCCAGGTACTCGAGGCGGGTGCGCATCCGGCCGATCGGTCGGCGTGCCGGGTCCTGACGGGGGCGGCCGAGCGCCGCCAGGCACTCCTCCGCGGTCGTCAGGGCATGCAGCGCCGAGCGCGGGAACTCCCGGTCCAGGAGCAGGAATTCGGCCACGCGCGGGGTGTCGCCGAAGCCGCCGTACACGCGCGCGTACGCCTCGTCGGCGCCGCTCGCGCTGAGCAGTGTCGGCCAGTCGGGTGCGTGCGCCGCGTCCAGCACGCGCACGGACAGCAGCCGTACGGTCATGTCCACCCGTTCCAGGCTCCGGCCCAGGACGACGAAACGCCAGCTGTCGTCGCGGCTCATGGTGGAGTCGGCCAGGCCGAAGAAGAGGGCCGCCCGGCGTCGTACCAGTTCCAGGTACGCGTACGGGCCCGTGCGGCGCGCGGCCAGCCGCTGGTCGGCGAGGGCGTGCCAGGTGGAGTTGAGGCACTCCCACATCTCGGAGGACACCGCCTCGCGGGCACTGCGGGCATTCAGCCGGGCGGCGCCCAGCGCGCCCTCGATGGAGCAGGTGGAACGGGCGTCGAAGGCCAGCTGGTCCAGGACCTGTTGCATGTCGACGCGCTGGTCGCCAGCGTCGACGCCGAGGATCGCGTACAGCGACCGGCAGGCCACGTCCTCGTCGCGCCAGGGGTCCTCCAGCATGCGGTGCAGGTAGGCGTCGAGGATGCGGCCGGTGGCGTCGGCCCGCTCGACATACCGTCCGGTCCAGGTGAGGGACTCGGCTATCCGGGACAGGATCACGTCGTTCACTGCTGCTGCGCCCCTTCCTGTACGACGGTGGGGGTGCCGTCGGGTCCGAGCTGGCGGGGAGCCACGTCGGGCAGCGCGCCGGCGCTCACCGGGGCCGGCTGCTGCGCGGGGCCCTCGGCCAGCACCCAGGTGTCCTTGGAGCCGCCGCCCTGGCTGGAGTTGACGATCAGGTTGCCCTCCTGGAGGGCGACCCGGGTGAGGCCGCCTGGCAGGACCCAGACATCGTTGCCGTCGTTGACGGCGAAGGGACGCAGGTCTATGTGGCGCGGAGCCATGCGTTCGCCCGCGAGGGTGGGGGAGGTGGACAGGGCGACGGGCCGCTGCGCGATGAAGCCGCGGGGGTCGGCGATGACGGCCTCGCGGGTGCGGTCGAGGGTCTCGCGGTCGGCCTTCGGGCCGATGACGATGCCCTGGCCGCCGGCTCCGTCGACCGGCTTGATGACGAGCTGGTCGATCTGGTCGAGGACGGCGTCCAACTGGCCGGGTTCGTCCGGCCGGAAGGACTCCACATTGGGGAGAATCGGTTCTTCGGAGAGGTAGTAACGGATCAGGTCAGGGACGTACGTGTAGAGCAGTTTGTCGTCCGCGATGCCGTTGCCGACGGCGTTGGCGAGGGTGACGTTGCCCGCGAGGGCGGCGCCCATGATGCCGGGGCAGCCGATCACCGAGTCGGGGCGGAAGTGGAGCGGGTCGAGGAAGTCGTCGTCCAGGCGCCGGTATACGACATGGACGGGTACCTCGCCGCGGGTCGTCCGCATCCACACCCGGTTGCCGCGGCAGGCCAGGTCGTGTCCCTCGACCAGCTGCACGCCCATCAGCCGGGCGAGCAGGGCGTGTTCGAAGTAGGCGGCGTTGCTCGGCCCGGGGGTCAGGACGACCACCCGCGGGTCCTGGGTGCCGTCGGGCGCGGCGGCCCGCAGGGCGGCGAGCAGGCGCTGGGCGTACCCGTCGACGGGCACGACGTGCTGTTCGGCGAAGAGGGACGGGAAGATCCGGGTCATCGCCCGGCGGTTCTCGATGACGTACGAGACCCCGCTGGGCACGCGCACGTTGTCCTCGAGGACGCGGAAGTCCCCGGCCTCGTCCCGGACGAGATCGATGCCGGCGACGTGGATGCGTACGCCTCCCGGTGGCTCGACCCCGTGGGCCGCGCGGTGGAAGTGGGGGGAGTTGAGGAGCAGCCGCCAGGGCACGACACCGTCCTCGAAGGCACGGGCGGGCCCGTAGGCGTCGGCGAGGTAGGCCTCCAGGGCCCTGACTCTCTGGCTCACCCCGCGTTGTATGAGATCCCATTCCAGGGCGTCCAGGATCCTGGGCACGAGGTCCAGCGGCCAGGGTCGCTCCTCGCCCGCGAAGGCGTAGGTCACCCCTCGGTCGGTGAACGCCCTGGCCATCTGGTCCGCCCGGAAGCGAAGTTCACTCGGTTCGATCGGCTGAAGTGCAGCCAGCACCGGCTCATAGGCGGTCCTGACCTCACCCGGCCGCTCAAACATCTCGTCCCACGCGTCGGCCAACGCGTATGCGTCAAATATGTCCGCCATGGCCCGACGTTAGAGGCGGGACGTAACACGACGATCACTCGGGGATTTCCGGGAGCTCACGCGAAATCGGGGCGGGTCCCGGGCGGGGACGCAGCGGGGCCGCAGTGGAGGCGTGGCGGAGGCGTGGCGGAGGCGAGGGGCGCGGGCCCGGGGGCCGGAGCGGCGGTGCGGTGCGGCGGTGGCGGTGCGGGTTCCGCGCCGCCCCCGGCGGGTACGGAACACCACCATCAGCTTGTTGCAACCCGACTGGCGGAGGCGTGGAGTTAGTGGGACATACCGGGGTTTTCTGCCTGCCGCGAGGGGGTCAGCCGTGTTGCGGAGAGGGTCGGGTCCGCGCATAGTTGCGCTGCGGAAGACGCTGGAACCGGGGGTGGGATGGGCGATGGCCGGGCACGGGGCGGAGGAGCATCCACACGGTGCCGACCGACTGTGCGAGGCCGGGGACCGCGTGTATTCCCGGGCCGTGCGGCGGGGCCGCGTGCCGCGCGGGGATGCCGAGCCGGTGCCCTGTCTGCTGGAGCTGGCCCTGTTGCATCCGGACCCTGACGACATGGCGTGGCTGGTGCCCACGGCCCCCCAGGAGGTCATGACGCGGCTGCTGCGCGGGCTGTACGACGAGGTCAGCGCCGGCCAGCGGCGGGTGGGCTCGGCGGTCGCGGCCTTCGAGTGGTACGCCGGTCTCGGCGGCCCGCAGCCACAGGCGGCCGCCGCCGAGGGCAGCGCGATCCGCGTCCTCGACGGCCTCTCCCGCATCCAGGCCGCGATGGACGAGGCGACGGAGGCGTGCACGGCGGAGGTCCTCACCGTCCAGCCCGGCGGCATCCGTCCCGAGCACGAGTTGACGGAGGGCCTGCACAGGGCGTTGGCGCTGCGCGGCCGGGGCGTTCGCATGCGCGATCTGTACACGCACGTGGCCCGGCACGGGCAGGGCCTGCTCAACTACCTGGAGCTGATGGGCGGCACGGTCCAGGCGCGGACGCTCGACGAAGTGATCGACCGGCTCATCCTCTTCGACCGCACGGTGGCCTTCATCCCGGCGAACGCGGACCGCACACTCGCCCTCGAACTACGCCACCCGGCGCTGGTGGAGTACCTGGTCACGGTCTTCGAGCGCCTCTGGCGGCTCGCGATCCCGCTGACCGCCCCCCTCCCCGACACCGGCATCGAGGGCATCTCGCACCGCGAGCAGTCCATCGCGGCGCTGCTCGCGGAGGGCCACCAGGACGCGGTGATCGCGGAACGGCTGGGGATAAGCGTCCGGACCTGCCGGGCGCACATCGCGCGGTTGTCGGAGACGCTCGGCGCCGCCAGCCGTACCCAACTGGGCGTCCGCATCGCCCAGGTCGGCCTGGACGGCGCGGCGCGTCCGGCCGACGTCGGGTCGGGGCCGGGCTCGCTCACGCTTCCTGATCAAGGATCCCGGACCGTCCGATGAGGTAACCGAGCTGTGCCCGGCTCTCGCTGCCGAGCGTCGCGGCGAGTTTGGCGATGTGGACGCGGGCGGTGCGGATGTTCATGCCGAGGCGGTCGGCGATGACGGCGTCGGTGTGGCCCTCGACGAGGAGGGCGGCTATGGCGCGCTGGCGGGGTGTGATGCCGTTCAGGGTGGGCTGCTGGACGGCCTCGGGGTGCATCGGGGTGGCCAGGCGCCAGAGGCGGTCGAAGGTGGTGGCGAAGAAGTCGACGAGCGCCGGATGGCGGACTTCCAGGGCGAGTTTGCGGTCCTTGCTCGCGGGGACGAAGGCGACGCTCCGGTCGATGACGATCAGCCGCTCCGGGACCTCGTCGAGGGTGCGCACTTCGACATCACCCGCCAGGTACTCGTAGTGGGCGAGCACCGCGGGGTCGTGGCGCGTGGTGTGCTGGTAGAGGGTGCGCATGCGGCAGCCCCGGGCGAGTACTTCGCGGTCGCGGCGCAGCGCGATGCTCAGGGCGGTGGCGGGGCGCTTCCCGCCCGGCTGCACGGTGAGCACCTCGTCCTGGGCGGTGTTCAGGGCCTGTTCGATGACCGTGTTGATCTGGTCGAGCCCGCTGAGCAGCCTGATCACGGGGTTGCCCAGCGACACGGCGTCCGGGACGGCGGCCTCCAGAAGCGGGGTGAAGGCCTCGACCAGCCGCTCCTCGTGCCGCCTGCGGCGGGCGACGCCCTCCTCGATGGCGAGCACCAGCCGCGGCAGGGCCAGGGCCGGAGCGACGGGACGCATCCAGCGCGGATCCACGACGTCCGGCTGCAGCAGACCCGAGTCGACCACGCAGGGCAGGGAGTCGGCCCTGTGCGAGGCGACCCGGCCGTCACGCAGTGCGGTGTCGTACAGGCTCAGGCCCGCCTCACACACTTCCTCCGTCGCGTGCCGGTGGCCCTCGGTCATGGCTGTGTGTCTTCCTTCGATGCCGAGTGATCCTGGTTCAGGATCCCCGCCTGGGCGATGAGGAACCCGAGCTGCGCCCGGCTCCCGCTGCCCAGTGCCGCGGCCAGCTTGGCTATGTGGGCCCGGCAGGTGCGGACGTTCATGCCCAGTCGCCGGGCGATGGCCTCGTCGACATGGCCCTCGATGAGGAGCTTGGCGATGGATCGCTGGACACCCGTGATGCCCTCGGGCGTGGATTCGTACGGGACCTCGTCCAGGAGGGGGGTTGCCCGCTGCCAGAGTTGTTCGAAAACCTTGATGAGGTACTGCACGAGACCGGGGTGACGCAGTTCCAGGGCCACCGTCCGGTCGTCCTGGGCGGGGATGAAGGCGACGGTCGTGTCGCAGATGATGAGCCGCTCGATGAGTTCTTCGAGCGTGCGGATCTCGACCTTGGCGCCGGCCATCTTGTCCATGTACGCGTAGGTGCTCTGGCTGTGCCGGACCGTGTGCTGGTACAGGGTGCGCACGGAGATGCCGCGCTCGATCAGGGGCTTGCTGCGCTTCAGGGCCTGGCTGAGGATGTGCTCCGGCCTGCTGCCGCCGGGCTGGACCGTCAGGACCTCGGTGCGGGCCTCGGCGATCGCCACGTCGAGTGCCGAGTGGATCCGGTCGATGCCCTCCAGCACGGTGATCGCGTGCGTGGTCGCCGGTTTCTGGGCACCGATGTCCAGGAAGGGCTGGAAGGTGTCCGCGAGGTCGAGGGTGAGCCGGCGACGGTCCTGGATCTCGCGTTCCAGTGGCTGGAGCTGTTGGGCCAGCACGACGGACGGCGGAACCGGGCGCAGCCACTGGGCGTCATCCGGATCGGGATGGAGCAGCGCGAATTCGAGCAGACACGGCGCGGGCTCGACCTCGTCTCGGGAGACGCGTCCCGTGCCGAGGGCGGTGGCATAAATCCGCGCACCTTCCGCACATAGGTCGGCTATGCCATGCGGATGTGTCCCATTTGCGCTCTTCGATGGCAAATCTCCACCCCCCAGGGTCCTGAACGTGCAGGAACATGATGCATCGCATGTGTGGCATTGACGTGCCTGAATGAGCCATCGTCTTGTTTCACGGGGGAGAGGAAGCCATCAAGTGAGGACGAAGCCGACTATGAAAAAGAGAATGCTTCGCTCGGTGCTTGCCACTGCCTTCGTTGTTGCGCTGGCCAGCGGTGCGGCCGGTCCTCTCGACGTCGGCTGGGCGAGTCCCACCGCAGAGACCAGCACGGCTGCGGTGAAGGACGTCGGCTGGGCGACCGTCGCCGGTGTCAGTGACGACGTCGGTTGGGTGGTCACCGCCGGCGCCAGTGACGATGTCGGCTGGTCCACCCCGGCAGGCGCGGACGCATGACCACCCCACCCGACGACCGCTCCTTCCGCCGCGAAATGGCCACGGCCTACCGCTCCGGCTGGCACTTCATCGACCTCGTCACCGCGATCCCCCACGCCGGTGACTCGCTGATGGTGACCGTCTTCGGTGAGCCGGTCGTCGTGACGCGCGACGAGGACGAGGACGTACGGGCCTACCGGTGCCTGAGGCGGCCCCGGGGCGCACCGCAGCCTGTGCGGTGTGCCATTCGGTACGGAATGATCTTTGTGAACCTGGACCAGCGGGACCATCGACTGGTGGAGCCGGACGCTCCGCCCGTAAGGACCATCTCAGCCACCCCCCGCAGTGCCTGACGCGATTCCCCCGTCGTAACAGATCGCTCAGGTGCTTCCCCCCGCAGCGGCGTCACCGTGACCTGAACACGGTGACGCCGCTGCAGTTTTGCGGGACATTTCCGGGTATCGGGCGAATCGACGTGTGGCCGAAAGCAGTCGATCTTGCGTGCGGTGCGGGTCTCGGCGGGTCTCGAAGACCGACCGTCCAGTCTTTTTTCCGCGCCCGGTCTCCCGCCGCTCAGCCCCGCCCCATCGCCCGTGTGAGCTCGATCTCGATCACCACGCGCGTCGGGTTCGGGCGCGGCGCCCGCCCGTAGCGCTCCTCGAAGCGGCGCTCCGCCTCCGCGACCTGTTCCGTCTCCGTGCGCACGAACGCCCGGCCCTCCAGCGTGGCCCAGCGGCGGCCGTCGACCTGACAGGCCGCGACCCGGGCGCCCGCCGGGCCCGCCGCCAGGATGTTGCGCACCTTCGTGCTGCCCTTGTCCGCGATCACCCGAGCAAGTCGGCCCTCGGGGTCGTATGTCACCCCGACCGGTACTACGTGCGGGCTGCCGTCCGGGCGTGGTGTCGTCAGGGTGCACAGGTGCCGTTCGCGCCAGAAGCTGAGGTACGACGCGTCCGGGGCACCCGGGTCCTGGGGATATGCGGCCATGGTCCGGAACTTAACCGCTCCGGTCCTCCCGCGGACCACCTTGAGTGGCATAGACTCAAGTTTGTGTACGGTGACTGAGTCAGAGTTACGGGACGGCCGACGACAAGGACGCCCAGGAGGAGGAGACAGAGAACGTGGACGCCGAGCTGACCAACCGGAGCCGGGACGCCATCAACGCGGCCGGCAACCGGGCCGTGACCGAGGGGCACCCCGACCTCACCCCGGCCCACCTGCTCCTGGCGCTGCTTCAGGGGCAGGAGAACGAGAACATCGTCGATCTGCTGGCCGCCGTCGACGCCGACCAGGCCGCCGTGCGGGCCGGCGCGGAGAAGGCGCTCGCCTCCCTGCCCAGCGTGACCGGGTCCACCGTCGCGCCCCCGCAGCCCAACCGCGAGCTGCTCGCCGTGATCGCGGACGCCGGCGAGCGGGCCAAGGAGCTCGGCGACGAGTACCTCTCCACCGAGCACCTGCTGATCGGCATCGCCGCGAAGGGCGGCCCGGCCGGCGACGTACTCTCCGGGCAGGGGGCCACGGCGAAGAAGCTGTCGGAGGCCTTCCAGAAGGCAAGGGGAGGACGCCGCGTGACCACCGCCGATCCCGAGGGCCAGTACAAGGCCCTGGAGAAGTTCGGAACCGACTTCACCGCCGCCGCGCGGGAGGGCAAGCTCGATCCCGTCATCGGACGGGACCAGGAGATCCGGCGGGTGGTGCAGGTGCTGTCCCGGCGGACCAAGAACAATCCCGTGCTCATCGGGGAGCCGGGCGTCGGCAAGACCGCCGTGGTCGAAGGGCTCGCCCAGCGGATCATCAAGGGCGATGTGCCCGAGTCCCTCAAGAACAAGCGGCTCGTCGCGCTCGACCTCGGTGCCATGGTGGCGGGAGCGAAGTACCGCGGTGAGTTCGAGGAGCGGCTGAAGACCGTCCTCGCGGAGATCAAGGACTCCGACGGGCAGATCATCACCTTCATCGACGAGCTGCACACCGTCGTGGGCGCGGGCGCCGGCGGGGACTCCGCCATGGACGCCGGCAACATGCTCAAGCCCATGCTCGCCCGCGGTGAGCTGCGCATGGTCGGCGCCACGACCCTCGACGAGTACCGCGAGCGGATCGAGAAGGACCCGGCGCTGGAGCGCAGGTTCCAGCAGGTGCTGGTCGCCGAGCCGACCGTCGAGGACACCATCGCGATCCTGCGCGGGCTCAAGGGGCGGTACGAGGCCCACCACAAGGTCGTGATCGCGGACAGCGCGCTGGTGGCGGCCGCGACGCTCTCCGACCGGTACATCACCTCCCGCTTCCTCCCCGACAAGGCCATCGACCTGGTCGACGAGGCGGCGTCCCGGCTCCGTATGGAGATCGACTCCTCGCCCCTGGAGATCGACGAACTCCAGCGCGGTGTCGACCGGTTGAAGATGGAGGAGCTCGCGCTGGTGAAGGAGACCGACCCGGCCTCGCGCGAGCGGCTGGAGCGGCTGCGGCGCGATCTCGCCGACAAGGAGGAGGAGCTGCGGGGCCTGACCGCCCGCTGGGAGAAGGAGAAGCAGTCCCTCAACCGCGTCGGTGAGCTGAAGGAGAAGCTCGACGAACTGCGCGGCCAGGCCGAACGGGCCCAGCGCGACGGCGACTTCGACACCGCCTCCAAGCTGCTGTACGGCGAGATCCCCACCCTGGAACGGGACTTGGAGGCCGCCTCCCAGGCCGAGGAGGAGGCCGCCAAGGACACCATGGTCAAGGAGGAGGTCGGCGCCGACGACATCGCCGACACCGTCGCCGCCTGGACCGGCATCCCCGCCGGGCGCCTCCTGGAGGGCGAGACGCAGAAACTCCTGCGTATGGAGGAGGAGTTGGGCCGCCGCCTCATCGGGCAGACGGAGGCCGTGCAGGCGGTGTCGGACGCGGTACGCCGCACCCGCGCCGGCATCGCGGACCCCGACCGTCCCACCGGCTCCTTCCTCTTCCTCGGCCCCACCGGCGTCGGCAAGACCGAACTCGCCAAGGCGCTCGCCGACTTCCTCTTCGACGACGAGCGGGCGATGGTCCGCATCGACATGAGCGAGTACGGCGAGAAGCACACCGTCTCGCGGCTCGTCGGCGCGCCTCCCGGCTACGTCGGCTACGAGGAGGGCGGCCAGCTCACGGAGGCGGTGCGGCGGCGGCCGTACAGCGTCGTCCTGCTCGACGAGGTCGAGAAGGCGCATCCGGAGGTCTTCGACATCCTCCTCCAGGTGCTGGACGACGGCCGCCTGACGGACGGCCAGGGGCGCACGGTCGACTTCCGCAACACGATCCTCGTCCTGACGTCCAACCTGGGAAGTCAGTTCCTGGTCGATCCGGTCACCAGCGAGGCGGAGAAGAAGGAGCAGGTACTGGAGGTGGTCCGGACCTCCTTCAAGCCGGAGTTCCTCAACCGCCTCGACGACCTGGTCGTCTTCTCGGCCCTGTCGAAGGACGACCTCAGCCGGATCGCCCGCCTCCAGATCGACCGCCTCGCGGCGCGCCTCGCCGAGCGGCGCCTCACCCTGGAGGTCGGTGACGAGGCCCTGGCCTGGCTCGCGACCGAGGGCATGGACCCGGCGTACGGCGCCCGCCCCCTGCGCCGCCTCGTCCAGACCGCCATCGGCGACCGCCTCGCCAAGGAGATCCTCTCCGGCGAGATCAAGGACGGCGACACGGTCCGGGTGGACGTGTTCGGGGACGGCCTGATCGTGGGTCCGGCCACCGGAAAGACGCTGTAGTACGTCATGAGCCGTACGCCGGGTACTCGGCGTACGGCTGCCCCGGTGACCGGATCGAGTCAGCCGACGGCTGACAGACTCGCCGGGGCTTGCCACCCCCCTCCCCGCATGGGGGAGGATGGCGGGATCCGTACGAAGGGAAAATCACGGTGACCATCGACCCGTCCTCGATTCCGAACTTCGGGGGCCAGCCCGAGCCGCAGCCGCAAGGACCGGCGGGCCCCGTCGTCCCGGATCAGGACCTCGTGAAGCAGCTCCTCGACCAGATGGAGCTGAAGTATGTCGTCGACGACGAGGGTGACCTCGCGGCGCCGTGGGAGCAGTTCCGTACGTACTTCATGTTCCGCGGTGAGGGTGACCAGCAGGTCTTCTCGGTGCGGACGTTCTACGACCGGCCCCACAAGATCGACGAGAAGTCTCTGCTGCTGGAGTCCATCGACGACTGGAACCGCCGCACCCTGTGGCCCAAGGTCTACACGCACACCCATGACGACGGCACCGTCCGCCTGATCGGCGAGGCGCAGATGCTGATCGGCACCGGCGTCAGCCTGGAGCACTTCGTCTCCTCCACGGTCAGCTGGGTACGGGCCGCCATCGAGTTCGACAAGTGGCTCGTCGAGCAGCTCGGCCTCGAGCAGGAGGTCAACGAGGCGGAGAAGCCCGAAGAGGACGAGTAGGGCTGCAGGGGCGCGTTCGCGATCACGACCGATCACGCGCCGTAGGCGAACGAGAGCCCGGCCAGGGCGCCGACCACCACGGTCGCGTGCCAGGGCCGGGCTCTCGCCGTCCGGGGGCTCCGCCCCGGACCCCGGGCCTATGCGGCAAGCGTCTTCAGACGCGTCACCGCCTCCTCCAGCACCCCCGTCTGCTTGCAGAACGCGAAGCGGACGAAGGGGGCGCCCGCCTCCCGGTGGTCGTAGAAGACGGCGTTCGGGATGGCGACGACGCCCGCCCGCTCGGGCCCTCCGCGAGCCCCGTCGCCAGCAGGTCCCGCTTGGCGAGCATGTCGTCGCGGAACCCGCTGAAGTAGCTGTCGGGAAGGGCGAGCGCCTCGGCGACGGCGTACTGGAAGGGCCCCGACGCGACGTACGTCAGGTATTGCTTCGCCGAGCGCACCGCGCTGACCAGCGCCGGAGCGGCCGTCACCCAAGCGACACCTTGTTCGTGCACTCATTCGTGTGTCGTGCGTACCGCCGGGCTCGGTGACACGGCGCTGTCCGCCGTATCCTGACCACACACGGGAAGGAGCAGTCCATGAGTGTCGACGCGATCGTGCACACCGAGTTCCCCAAGGGGTACACGGTCCTGTTCGGGGCTGACGGAAAGGTGATCATGACTCCGCAGAGCTTCGAGCACTCCAACACGATCAAGTCGATGCAGTACGACACGATCGTGTCCCTCGGGCGCCATGCGAAGACCGCCTCCGACGTCTACATCGACTTCCCCGCCGACGAGAACTCCGCCCCCGACCTCGCGATCCTGCGTGAGGACGCACGCAAGGAAGGCAAGCGCTACAGCTTCGAGGACGTCCTGCTGATCTCCGAGGTCGTCTCGACCTCCTCCGCGCGCAAGGACTATGACGACTGCACCGCGAAGTACGGCCGTTACGGCATCCCGATCTACCTGGTCGTGGATCCGTACGCCCAGGAAGTCGTCCTCCACACCCAGCCGACCGCCACGGGGTACATCGCGGCACACACGCACAAGTACGGCACGGGCAAGCTCCCCATCCCCCTGGCCGACGGCCGCACGTTCACCCTTGACCTCGACGAGCTCCCGCGCCCAGAGCCCGAGGCGGACGCCCGCTGACGAAGAACTCCCCACTGCGGCCAGGCCCGTGCCGTCGGCACCGCCGTCGTCGGACGTGGTCGTTCCTGGTCGGGGCAACGGCTGGGATGACCTGGCCTTTCGCCGATCGGGATCGGCCAGGGGGCGTGCGGTTCTGTGCAGTGAGTCCGTGCGACGAAGTCCGGTTCGCCGTAAGGATTCGAAGCCGCGTTTGCTGCGGGCGACAACCACCACGTACTGCCCTGAGGTAGCGGGCCCGCTCGTCCTCGGCCGAGTTGCCGGCCCCGGTTCGGCGATAGCGTGGCACGGCAACGACTGCTGCAGACAGGTGGACGAGATTTCATGCGGATGCGGTTCGAACCCGGGGCCGAGGAGGAGTTCGAGGCGGCGCGTGGGCTGCTGGTCGACCGCCTGGTTCGGTGGGCCGGGGAGCAGGGGCTGCCGGTGGACGGGTACATGGCCGAGACGGCGTTGGACTACCGGCACCTGGCGACTGCCGACGGCCGACTGGGGCTGTGGGAGTCGCGCCATGTGGAGGAGCTACTGCTCTCCTGGCTTCCCCAGCAGGTCACCGAGCTTCCCGGGGAGGAACGCGCCGACACTCCGGGCACACTGCGCACGCTACTGCGCTATCTGCACGCCGCGCAGTTGGCGGACCCGCGCGGCCCCTCACTCCAGGATTCCCTTGCCGCGGTCGACAGGGTCGCGGAACAGCATCTGGCGGCGATGACGGACCGCACTCGCTGGGGATTGGCGAAGTTCTGGGCGATGACGGCCGCGGCGCAGGGCGTGGACGTCCAGAACGGGGCGGCGTTTCAGCGCTTCGCGGACCGGGCGCAGCGCGGGGAGGTCGCCTACGATCAGCAGGCTCTCGCCGCGATCATGGAACGGCGGCTGACCGGCCGCGCGCT
Organism: Streptomyces sp. MMG1533; assembly: GCF_001279775.1. Classification (GTDB taxonomy): domain Bacteria; phylum Actinomycetota; class Actinomycetes; order Streptomycetales; family Streptomycetaceae; genus Streptomyces. The sequence goes on from NZ_LGDG01000222.1 coordinate 83,742, forward strand.
GTCCGGCGTGGCCCGGGCCGAGCCGCAACTGCCCGTGATGCTTCCCCCGGACGACGAACTGCGCCGACGGGCCGAGACGTCGACGACCGTCGCGCAGTTGCGCGGACTCGCCGGATGGGCGGGGCAGGGCGGCCGCCCGGTGACGGCGACGGGACGGCTGCGGATGGCGGAGGCCCGCGAGCTGGTGGACGGACTTGGCACCGGCGACAGGATTGAGGGGGTGCGCTCTTCGGCCGACCTGCCGCGGCTGGGACTGCTGGTGGAGTGGGCGAAGAAGGCACGGTTGGTCCGCGTGGTCAAGGGGCGGTTGTACGCGGTGGCCAAGGCCCGGCCGGTGCTGGCCGACCCGCTCCAGCTGTGGCTGCGCGCCTTCGACGCGTGCTTCGAGCTGCGGCAGGCCCTGATCGGGGCACGCAGCGGCTGGCACGTCGAGTCGATGCTCTTCGACGTCTACGAGCACATCGTGGACGACGTGCTGAACACGCTCTACAGCCTGCCGTACCCGATGCCCTGGCCGCGGCTGCGCGACACCGTACACCTGGCTTATCGGACCTCTTTCCAACTCGACGCCGGGTTGGACCCTCAGCACCGGATGTGGTTCGAGCACGCCGACCGGGACCTGCGCGCGGTGCTCGACCTGCTGGACGACCTGGGCGCGATCGAGCGTGACCGTGGGATGGCCGATCCGGTGTTCCTCGACATCGACCTCTGCGATGCCGGTCCCGAGCCGCTCGCGGACATGCCGCCGGAGCTCGCGGAGCTGCTGGGCGTCGTGGGGGCGGCAACGGACCCGGTGGCGCGGGAGCGTGCCGATGCCCGGCGAGAGGAGCTGACCGCCGGGCCGGTCGAGCTCGTCCGTCTCACCGAGCTCGGTACCCGGGCCGTACGACAGCGGTTGCTGGCGGCCGGCAGGGACGCACCGTTGGTCGGTGAACTGGCCCAGGCGCCGGCGGCCGGCCTGCTGGGGGTGCTGGCCGAGGACTACGACCCGGACGCCGCTTGCACGGAGCTGGCTGGCTGGATCACGGCCCGCGGCGAGCGGGAAGGTGCCCTGCGGCAACTGACCGACGCCGTAAAGACCATGACCTTCCGCACGCGTGCACAGGCGATGCTCGACGTGCTGCTGGCGGCGTTGCCGGACGGTGAGGGCGAGCGGCTGCTGCGCACGCTGCGGCGAGACACACAGCTGGCGCCGCTGGCGCTGAACGCGCTGGCGCATCGTGAGTTGCTGTCCCCAGAGGACATGACCGATGCAGAGTCTCTGCTGGTGCTCGCCGAGAGCCTGCTTCAGTTCGTGGAGTTGGCGGGCGGCGGGGACGGCGCCGAGGAGACGCTGCGCGCCCAGGGCTCCCAGGCCAGGGACGCGGTTGCCGCCGCGTTGGACTCCGCGCACCCGGACCGGGCCGGACTCGACGAGCTCAGGCAGCTGGCGGCCCGGGCGCTGGATACCCACGGCGCCCGCGTCGGCCGCGCCCGGAAGGCTCGGCGCTCCTCTGTCAAGAGCGGCCGCAAGCGGCGCCGCTGACCGGGCAACACCGCCTGCCCCCAGGCACCGGGTGCGCTGGCACTGGCACGGAGCCGGGCGGAGTGAAACCGATGGGTCCCGGCGTCGTACGTCCCCGTTGGCGCGTTACCGTCGGGGTCGTGGTTGAGGGATGGGGCGAGGACGGGCCGCAGGCCCTACGTGGCGCGCTCCACGCGCAGGACGGAGTGGCGTTGCTTGCGGCTTTGCGTCGTGGACCTGTGCGTGAGGTGCTGCAGCTGGCCGGCGATGGTGTGGCCGGGGCCGCGGAGCAGGGCCTGCCGGGGGGCTGCGGAGATGGCGGCCTTGTTTCTCGGCGCGCTCCAGGAGCGCGGCTTCCGGGGCGATGAGGAGCTGGCGGACCGGTTGCGCGCGGCCACGGGAGACGCGGCGATCCCCCTCCTGCGCCCGCTCGCGGTCGATCTGGAGATGCTCGCCATGCTGCTGGAGGGCGACCCGGCCGAGTCCGGTGGCCGGATCGATCTGTCCACCGGGGAGTGCCGGCCTGGTTTCACCGATGAGCTGGGGCCTGGGCCCGAGGCCGAGGAGGACGACGATCCTGAGCGATGGCTGTACGTGCCGGCTCTGGGGTCCCGGGCCGGTTACCGGGACATGGAGCTGTTCATCGAAGAGGTTGAGGACGCCGCCCCTGCCGACAGGCTCCGGATCGCCGTCGGTGGGCGGGGCGCCTTCCGGCGCTTCAAGGACGTCCTCGCTGGTGACGAGTGCTCCTGGAGCCGGTACCACCGGTTCCGCGATGAGCGACAGCGCGGCCGGGCCCGCGCCTGGCTGGCCGAGGAGGGCTACTGCCCGCACATCACCTTCTTCGTCGAGCCCAGCTAGGGTTCGTATCCTTCGGGGCCGGTATGACCCTTTGCTGCCCCTGTCCTGCATGATCTGGGGGCGCTGTCACCGGGCCCAGCGGCGCCGGTTGATCGCTGATGGAAGCGTGTCCGCCGACAGGGGGGGGCTGCGTGAGATGACTGCCGATCACCGGTGTCCCGGTCGACCAGGCGGCAGTGGAGTGAGGGTGCGCGGCGGCTCGGAGCCACCAGGCCGTGTGGCCGGTACATATGCAGGTACGTCTGTGGCTGTCAGGCGGCCAGTGCCTTGAGCCGGGCCGCCGCCTCTTCGAGCACGCTTGTCTGCTTGCAGAACGCGAAGCGGACGAAGGGGGCGCCCGCCTCCCGGTGGTCGTAGAAGACGGCGTTCGGGATGGCGACGACGCCCGCCCGCTCGGGCCTCCGCGAGCCCCGTCGCCAGCAGGTCCCGCTTGGCGAGCATGTCGTCGCGGAACGCGCTGAAGTAGCTGTCGGGGAGGGCGAGCGCCTCGGCGACGGCGTACTGGAAGGGCCCCGACGCGACGTACGTCAGGTATTGCTTCGCCGAGCGCACCGCGCTGACCAGTGCCGGAGCGGCCGTCACCCACCCCACCTTCCAGCCGGTGAACGAGAACGTCTTGCCGGCCGAGCCGATCGAGACCGTCCGCTCGCGCATCCCCGGGAAGGTGGCGAGGGGCACGTGCTCGGCCTCGCCGAAGACCAGGTGCTCGTACACCTCGTCCGTCACCACGAGCAGATCGCGCTCGACGGCCAGCTCGGCGATCGTGGTGAGCTCCTCGCGGGTGAGGACCGTGCCGGTCGGGTTGTGCGGGGTGTTGATCAGCAGCAGCCGGGTGCGGTCGGTGACGGCGGCGCGCAGCTCGTCGAGGTCGAGACGGAAGCTGCCCTCGTGGGGGCGGAGCGTGACCGGCACGCGCGTGCCGCCCGCCATCGCGATGCAGGCCGCGTACGAGTCGTAGTACGGCTCCAGGGCGACCACCTCGTCACCCGGCTCGACCAGCGCCAGCAGCGTGGCGGCGATCGCCTCCGTGGCGCCGGCGGTGACCAGCACCTCGGTGTCCGGCTCGTACGACAGGCCGTACCGGCGTTCCTGGTGCGCGGCGATCGCCGTACGCAGCTCGGGGATGCCCGGACCCGGCGGGTACTGGTTGCCGCGGCCGTCGCGCAGCGCCCGTACGGCCGCCTCCCTGACCTCTTCGGGCCCGTCCGTGTCGGGGAAGCCCTGACCCAGGTTGATCGATCCGGTCTGCAGGGCCAGGGCGGACATCTCGGCGAAGATCGTCGTCCCGAACTCGGCGAGCCGGCGGTTGAGGAGGGGGCGTGCGCTGGAGGTCATGCCGGTCATCCTGCGCCCAAGCTCTGGACTTCCTCAACTCTGCTTTGGCCGGTGGAGCAGAGGGGCATCTCCACGGCACGCACCAAGCGAGGCGCCCACGGGGGGCCGCTTCGGGGGAATCGGAAGGAGGGTGACGCCATGGTCATCGGCATCATCCTGGCTGTTGTCTGCTTCATCCTGGTCGGGCTGTTCGTCTCCACCGCCAGGAATCGTCGGCGGCACACGGTACGGCCCGTGGGCCGTGGCGGCGGGGGCCGCCGGTCGTCGAGCGGCAGCAGCCACAGCAGCGGCTCCAGCGACAACAGCTGGTGGGTCGCGGGCGGCCTCGTCACCGGTGACGGCGGCTCGGGGTCGTCCGACAGCGGTTCGTCGCACGACGGCGGCTCGTCCGGCGGGCACTCCTGCGGGGGCGGGTCGTCGTCCTGCGGAGGCGGCGGATCCTCCTGCGGAGGTGGCGGGGGCGGATGCGGGGGAGGCAGCTGACACGGGGCAGCTGAGCTCCCGGAAGG
>NZ_LGDG01000223.1 GCF_001279775.1 Streptomyces sp. MMG1533
GGCTGGGGGTGGGGCTGGGGGTGTTGCTCATGGCAGGTGTGATCCTTAATGGTCGACGCCGTCCCGAACCGGGACGTAGAGTACCCCTAGGGGTATTTTTCGAGGAGTGGTCGTGGAACTGGAGCTCGAGGGTGCGGACCTGAAGGCCGTACTGAACCGCCTGCGCCGCGCGCAGGGTCAGATCTCCGGCGTGATCCGGATGATCGAGGAGGGCCGGGACTGCGAGGATGTCGTCACCCAGCTCGCCGCCGCCTCCCGCGCGCTCGACCGGGCCGGTTTCGCGATCATCGCGACCGGCTTGCAGCAGTGCATCGCGGACGTCGAGTCCGGCCGCCGGAACGGCGAGGACACCGAGCAGATGCGCGCCCGACTGGAGAAGCTGTTCCTGTCCCTGGCGTAGGGCTCGCCCGGGCCTGCGGGTTCCGGTGCATCACACCACCGAGTCGATCAGCATGAAGGCACCCACGGCCAGCAGCATCAGAGCGAAGATCCGCTGAAGCGTGCGTCCGGAGACCTTCCCGGCCAGCCGCTTGCCGTCCCATGCACCGAGGATGGCCGCCCCGACGAACGGGCCGACGACCGACCAGTCCAGACCGTCGACCGTTCCGGCGCGCGCCGCCAGCGCGGCCAGGGAGTTGACGGTGATGACCAGCAGGCTGGTACCCACCGCGTTCCGCATCCGCATGCCGAGGACGTTCACCAGGGCCGGTACGGCGAGGAAGCCGCCGCCGACACCCAGGACGCCGGTGACCGCGCCGAGTCCGGCACCGGCCCCCGCCGCCCGCACCGGCCGCACCGTCACGGCGCCCTCCGCACCCGGCCGGAACCGCAGCATGCGCAGGGCGGCCGCTCCCGCGACCACGGCGAAGGCCGCCGTCAGCACCGCCGCCGGAACACGGGCGGCGAGCGCGCCGCCCAGCATCGCGGGGCCGATTCCGGCCGCCGCGAACAGCAGCCCCGTACGCCACCGCACGTGTCCGTCGCGGGCATGCGCGGCCAGCGCGGTGGCCGAGGTGAGCGCGACGATGACCAGACTCGCGGTCGTCGCCCCGACCGGAGTGAAGTCGAGCAGGTAGATCAGGGCGGGGACGGCCAGCACACTGCCGCCGCCCCCGAGCGCGCCGAGCGCCAGGCCGATCACGGCCCCGGCGGCCAGGGCGAGTATGAGAGCGCTCACGCGACGGTGCCGTTCCCGCCGCGCGTGTCCACCACCGGCAGCCCCGCTCCCGCCCAGTCACTCATGCCGCCGATCACGTCCACGACCTCCGCTCCCCGGGCGGCCAGCAGCTCGGCGGCCCGCAGGGAGCGGTTGCCGGAACGGCAGATCACGACCAGGGGCCGTGCCTGGGCCTGCGCGGGCAGCCCGGCCCCGGAGGCCAGCGCCGACAGCGGCAGGTGTACGGCTCGGGGGGCGTGTCCGGCCTGCCATTCGTGGGTTTCGCGGACATCCAGCAGCACGGCATCGCCGCCGCTCTCGGCGTTCCCTCGGCCGGTGAGCGCGGCCGCCTCCTGGACGGTCACGCGGCCCGGGCCGCTCCGGCCTCGTCGGAAGATGCTCATCACGGTTTCCCGCTCCTGTTTCGCATGTCGGTACGGAAGGTCGGCCGGGCCTCTGGCGGCACCCGGCACCGTCAGGGGTTCCGGACGGTGAGTCCGGCCTTCTCGGCCGCCTCGAAGGAGTCGTCCACCGCGATGACGTCGCGGCCGGCGGCGTCGAGCAGGGAAGCGGCGATGGCGGCGCGCATGCCGCCCGCGCAGTGCACCCACACCTCGCCGTCGGGGATCTCGCTCAGGCGACGGTGCAGGGTGTGGACCGGGATGTGGACCGAGCCCTCGACGTACCCGCCCGCCCGCTCCGAGCCCCGCCGGACATCGAGGACGACGACGCCCTCCGCCCGCCGCCGACCCGCGAGGTCGGCGAACGTACTGCGGCGGAAGGAGACCGGCGCCTCGCCCTCGGGCACCCAGTCGGCCGGCTCACCGGTCGCCGCGGCGGCCGGACGGTCGATACCCACCCGGACCAACTCGCGCTGGGCGGCGCGGAGTTGCTCGGGCGACTCGGCGAGCAACGTGACCGGCTTGCCCCACGGAATCAGCCAGCCCAGATAGGTCGCGAGCTGCCCCTCGGCCTCGAAGTTGAACGAGCCGGACACGTGCCCGGCGGCGAACGCGACACGATTGCGCAGGTCCACCACCCACTCCCCCGCCGCCAGCCGGGCGGCGATCTCCTCGGCGTCGGCCACCGCGGGCGGGGTGAGGTCGATCGGAGCGGGTCCGGCGGCATTGGCCGGGCCCATGTGCGTGTAGTACGCGGGGATGTCGTCCAGGCCGGCCAGCAGGTCGGCGACGAAGGCGTCCACGTCCCGCGTGAGGGCCTCGTTGGAGGCCTTCTCCTTGCCGATGGTCGTGGCACTGCCCTCCGCCTGGGAGGACGAGCAGAAGCTGCCGAATCCGTGCGTCGGGAGCACCGCCGTCTCCTCGGGGAGCTCGGCGGCCAGCCGGTGTGCGGAGGCGTGCTGCGCCCGGGCGAGGTGCTCCGTCAGCCGCGGCTCGACAAGGTCCGGGCGGCCGACGGTGCCGATCAGGAGCGAGCCGCCGGTGAACACCGCGACCGCCGTGCCGTTCTCCTCCAGCACATAGGAGGTGTGGTGCGGAGTGTGGCCCGGTGTGGCCAGCGCTCGCAGGGCCAGGCCGGCGTGGGGGTCGATCTCCGTGCGGTCGCCGTCGTGCACCGGCACCCGCGCGAAGGAGACGCGGGCCCCGGCGGGAAGGAGGTAGGCGGCTCCGACGGTGCGGGCCAGCTCCAGGCCGCCGGTGACGTAGTCGTTGTGGACGTGCGTCTCGACGACATGCGAGATCCGCACCCCGCGCCGCACGGCCGCCGCGATCACCCGGTCGATGTCGCGCGGCGGGTCGACCGCCACCGCGGTCCGCTCACCGCCCGCGAGATAGCTGCGGTTGCCGAGCCCCGACACCTCGATCGTGTCGATGAAGAACACGAGGTACTCCCTTCAGTCAAGAATTACCCCGGGGGGTATGTCTCCGACGGTAGCATGAGTACCCCGGGGGGTATTCTCAAGGGCGAGGGAAGCCCCAGGGGAAGCACCTCACGAGACCTCGCACACGGCCGGACACCCGTCCCGCGCCACGCGAGCCGACGAGAAAGGCCCGTGCCATGCGCTACGCACACACAGTCCACGTCGATGCCGACTTCGCCACCACCGTCGCCCGCACCCGCGCCGCCCTCGCGGAGCAGGGGTTCGGCATCCTCACCGAGATCGACGTGACGGCCACCCTGAAGGCCAAACTCGACCAGGACATGGAGGACTACGTCATCCTGGGCGCCTGCAACCCGCCCCTGGCACACCGTGCCCTGGAGACCGACCGCACCATCGGCCTGCTGCTGCCCTGCAACGTCGTCGTCCGCCGCGACGGAGACCGCACCGCCGTGCAGGCCCTCGACCCGAACACGATGGTCACGCTCACCGAACTCGACCCACTGCGCCCGGTCGCCGAGGAGGCCACGCGCCGCCTCGACGCCGCCCTCGCCTCACTGACCACACCCGACCCCGCCGCCTGACACCGCAGGCCCGCCCCACCGAGGGGCCCACGCCCGAGTACGTGAGACGTGCGGTCGCCACGCGGGCCAGGCCACCGCCGCCATGACCGAACACGCCGGACTGCACCCCGAGCCAGTCCTCCTCGGCGCCGCCCACCTGGTCCCGGCCCTGGGCCTGTCGACCTGTGCCGTCCGCGAAACCCATGACCACGCCGGCCGCCAACATCTGATCCCGGACGGCATGCTGCTGCAGGAACCGAAGATGGGGTCACCCCGGTGGGATGACCCCGAACCGCGCGACGACCCGACTAGCCGAGCACTGCGCCGAGGGTCGTCGTCCGGGCGGTGTCGGTGACCGACCCCGCCGTGTCCAGCACGGCGCCCGGAAGGGTCTTCGCCTCCTCGACGGGCGCGACCGGCTCGGGAGCGCCGTCGGTGGTGTCGGTGCCGGCCTGAGCCATCCGCTTGTCGAACTGCGGCGGCGGGACCACCGGGTCGCTCTGCGGAGCCTCGGGAACCTTGTGCAGCGGATCCGCGTCGGGCGACGGCGAGGTGGCCGGCGAGCCCGCCGTGCCGGGACTGCCGTCCCGCGCCCCGCCCCGCTCCTCAGCACCGCCCGAGGCACCGCTCGCGGGTTCCAGCACCCACCGCTGCCCGGCCGATCCGTCCCGCTCGGCGACGACCACGGACTTCCCGGGGCCGGGCGCGACGAGCAGGCCCTCGCCCCGGCGCAGCAGCAGTTCGCCGCGGACCGTGAGGTCGTAGCGGACCTCACCGGCGTGCACCACGCAGTCGGCCAGGACGACCGAGCCCTCGTCGGCGTCGGCGTCGAGGCAGAGGGTGGGATCGACGGCGCTGCGCAGCAGACCGTCGCCCTGGTACGACCACACCTGGGATCCGGCCGCCGAGCACGCCGTCAGCACGGTCCCGGCGCCGCCCTCGGTCCTGCCTCCGCGCACGTCGAGGCAGAGTCCGGCGACGAGGTTGCGGAGGCGGCCGTGTCCCACCTCGACGGGGTTGCCCACGGAGGCGGCGGACGGGGACCCGCCGGACGACGCGTCGCCCACGGCGCCCGGGGAGACGGAGTTGCCGCTGGGTGCGCCCCAGGTGGCGCGGGGCGCGGGGACACCGCCCTCGTCCGACCAGCCCTTGGCGACGAGCACCGTCGCGAGCAGGGCGAGCGAGGTCAGGCCGGCGCCCACGAGCACCGCCTTCGTGTGCCTGCGGGGCGCGGCGAGGAGGCCGGCCGATGCGGGGCGGTGCCGGCCGCCGGGCCTCGGCCGTAGGGCGAGACGCGCGGCCGGCGCGGCCCGGGCGTCCCCTCGGCCGGGCCGGGAGTCGAGGTAGCGGCGGGCACCCCAGCCCAGGACGGTCTCGGAGAGCAGCTCTTCCAGTCCACCCTCGAAATGGCTGAGCTGCTCGGCCGCGTGCCGGCAGTACCGGCACGCCATCAGATGCTGTTGGACATCGGGCAGCAGGCCGCCTCCCCGGCGAATGGGGACGTCGAGGAGACGGTTGTAGAAGCGGCATTCCCTGGTCGGTGCGAGTTCCCGGTGGGCCCGTACACAGCCCGCCCGGAATTGCTCCCGCGCCTGCTCCAGACCGGCCGAGGCCCGGGCCGGGTCCACCCCCAGCAGTCCGGCCGGTACGGATATGGGCTCGGCTTCGACCTCGGTGTGCCACAGGAGGCATTGCGAGGCTCCCGGAAGAGCCTGGAATGCGCGCTCGGCGAGCTGTCGCCTTTCGGGGGTGACCGACCTCGCGGCGCGCAGTCCGCGACCGCCGGTCGGTTTGCGGACTTCCGGCAGTGCGGCGGAAATGCCGTCGTCCGCGGCCCACTCCTTGACGGTCTCCCGAACCGCCCGCAGGAGTTGCGGTCGTACGGCACCGCCACCCGCCCTTCCCAGCACCCGATGGAACGCTGCGGCGGCCGCCATCGACGCCGAACCCTCCGTGGAGACCAGGCAGATGACCGCGTAGTCGTAGGTCGCCCGCCAGTGCCGGGCCATCAGCAGCGCGACGGCGTGGGCGTCCGCGCCGGCCGCGTCGAGCCGGGCCATGAGATCCCGGTCGGATTCCCCGGCGCTGGATCCGGGCCGGGGCGGGTACGGGGGCCGTGGGGGGTATGGGGATTGCACTGGACCATTTCCTTCCAAGCCGCAGGACGGCAGGCCAAATGCGCGTCCGTAGGAAAGCAGGTGCCTGATTGGTGCATACCTATGCCACGTCAGGTACGAGTGGGTTTTGAGTTGGTCGATCAAGGGGCCGCTCACTTTCGCACAAGCGCCTCATACGAAACAAGAAGTTCGAGTGACCCACGTTCAAAAAGCGGCGAGTTCAGAAAAGTTACCGACGGTATCCGCACCCGCATTCGAAAATTGCCGGAAGGCGCCCGTCAAGTTGTGTGCGTGGAAGGCCGGTTGGCACACGGAATCTCCAAGTTCCCGCCCCGCCCCCACAGCGGGCTGAGAGGTTTCTCTCGGGGTTCTCTCATCCCCGTACGCCAGCATGAGCCGCATGATCGTCCCCCACACGACAGCCACCCCCGCCCCTGCCCGCCCCGTCCGCAAGGCGGTCGTCCCGGCGGCCGGCCTCGGCACACGGTTCCTGCCCGCGACCAAGGCGACACCGAAGGAGATGCTGCCGGTCGTCGACAAGCCGGCCATCCAGTACGTCGTCGAGGAGGCCGCCGCGGCCGGTCTCGACGACGTCCTGATGGTCACCGGTCGCCACAAGAGGGCCATCGAGGACCACTTCGACAACGCCTTCGAGCTGGAGCAGGCACTCGCCGCCAAGGGCGACGCGGTACGCCTGGACGCCGTGCGCGACCCGGCCCGCCTGGCCAGCATCCACCACATCCGCCAGGGCGAGCCCCTCGGCCTCGGCCACGCGGTGCTCTGCGCCCGCCGCCACGTCGGCGACCAGCCGTTCGCCGTCCTGCTCGGCGACGACCTCATCGACCCGCGCGAGACCCTCCTCAGCCGGATGCTCGACGTCCGTGACCAGTACGCCGGGAGCGTGGTCGCCCTCATGGAGGTGCCCCGCGAACAGATCCACCTCTACGGCTGCGCGGCCGTCGAGCCGACCGGCGAGAGGGACGTGGTCCGCGTCACCGGCCTGGTCGAGAAGCCGTCACCGCAGGACGCCCCCAGCGCCTACGCGGTCATCGGCCGCTACGTCCTCGACCCCGCCGTCTTCGACACCCTGGAGCGCACCCCGCCCGGGCGCGGCGGCGAGATTCAGTTGACCGACGCCCTCCAGGACCTCGCCTCGGGCGGCACCGTGCACGGGGTCGTCTTCGACGGACTGCGCTACGACACCGGCGACAAGGCCGACTATCTGCGCACGGTGGTCCGACTGGCCTGCGACCGGCCCGACCTCGGGCCCGAGTTCACGGCCTGGCTCAAGGAGTTCGTCGCGGGCCTGGAGGGCGCGGAAGCGACCGAACGCGAGCGGTTCGCGGCCTGATCGCGGGCCGAGGGCGGAGGGCGCCGACCGGGTCGTACGCGAAGGGTTCCGGTCGTTGCCTCGGACCGTGCGCCCTGGTCGGCGCCCCTCCTGCGCGCCGAAGCTCAGCCGTTGGGCCGGAGCGTCCAGACCACGGTCATCTCCGTCGTCACCGCTCCGTCCTCGCGCTGAATGGCGACGGTCACCGGGAACTCCGGGCGCTTGCCCTCGTCGAGTTCGGCGACGACGTCGGCGGCGGGGCGGCCGAGCGTCGCGGTGGCCGTGACCGGACCCAGGGCGATCTTCTTGAACGCGATCTCGGCGGTGACCGGAAGCGGCACGGCGCGCGAGAGCTGGTCCCCGAAGGCGGCAAGGACGATCGCACCGCTGGCCGACTCCCCCAGCGTGAACATCGCGCCGGCGTGCGGCCCGCCGACGTGGTTGCGGTACTCGCTCTGGTCCGGAAGGACCAGGACGGCCTTCTCCGGAGTGGTCTCCAGGTACTCCAGGTTCAGCGTGCGAACCATCGGCACCGTGGCGGCGAGCAACTCGCCGATGGACATCTGATCTGCGCTCATGCCGACATGTTACCCACGAGTAGCCCCGTGGGGCCAGAGCCGTGGTGTGATCGCCGTATCCTTACGGCCCATGTGGCCAGGAGAGCAGCCGCCGGGGGGCGGGCAGAACCCGCAGCAGAACCCGGCTGAGGGAAACCCGTACCAGCAGCCCGGATACCGGCAGCCGAATCCGTACGCCCGGCAGCAGCCACCGTGGGACGCGCCCCCCGCGCCCCCTGGGCCGCCGGACGGCGGGCGTCGTACGAAGGTGGTCGCGATCAGCGTGGCGGCGGCCGTGGTCGTGGCCTCCGCCGTGACCGGGGCGGTACTGCTCGGCGGCGGCACGGACGAGGAGGCCGGCCCCGGCCCGACCACGTCCTCGGCCTCGTCCTCCGCATCGGAGAACCCCCGCGGCACCGACGCCATGAAGCCCACCGTGGCCGGCTGGAAGGTCGTGGTGAACCCCGACCTGGGCGTCGCCTTCGACGTACCGTCCGACTGGGCGCTGCAGTCGACGAGTTGGGTCTCGTGGGTCTCGGAGAACGACGACCCGGCGGACAAACCCCTCGTCGCCATGAAGGCCCCCGCGGTCTTCAAGGAGAAGTGGTGCGGGTCGGACGACGACAAGGACGGCGCGACGGACTACACGCCGCTGGCCAGCGTGGGCAGCAGGGGCAACAACGGGGCCAAGAGCACCGAAGAGATCGCCCGTGCCGACTCCTCGACCTGGGTCTACGGCGGGTACACCCAGCCGGACCGGAAGAAGGTCACGACCGGTCCGGTCACCTCCTTCACCACCGCCTCCGGTCTCACCGGCAGTGTCGCCACCTCCCAGTCCTCAGGGGTCGCCAAGAAGGGCAAGTGCGACACCGAAGGCAAGGCGACGACCTTCGCCTTCAAGGACTCCGACGGCGACTTCGCGTCCTGGTCACTCTTCGGCGTCGCGGGTGTCGGTGACGAGGTTCCGGACGCCACGGTGAAGAAGATCATGGAGACCGTACGGCTCTACACGTCCGACGAAGAGCGCTGATTTGCTACGTCCCTGACAAGGGGCAGTGACCGAATCGTGTCCCTGGCAGGGCTAGGGTGGCTGCCCATGTGGCCAGGACAGCAGCCGCCCGGGGGCGAGCAGAACCCGCAGCAGCAGAACAACCCGTACCAGCAGCCGGGGTACCAGCAGCCGAATCCGTACCAGCAGCCCGGATTCCAGCAGCCCAACCCCTATGCGCAGCAACCGCAGTGGGACACTCCGGCGCCGGCGGGCCCGCCCGGGCCGCCGCCCGGTGGTGGCGGCAACCGGACGAAGGTCGTCGCGATCGTGGCGGCGCTGGCCGTGGTCGTGGCCGCCGGTGTGACCGGATTCCTGGTCCTGAGTGGCGACGACAAGGACGACGTGGCGGACGGCAAGGACGTGAAGCCGTCCGCGACCGCCTCCGAGCCGAGCGCCTCCGCCTCCGCCTCCGCCTCCGAGGACAACCCTCGCGGCGGTGACGCCGAGCAGGCGACCATCAAGGGCTGGAAGATCGTCGTCAACCCGAAGTGGGGCACGGCCTTCGACGTGCCGGCGGACTGGGAGGTGCAGTCCCCGACCTCGGCCGTCGCCTTCGAGGAGGACAACTCGGACGATCTGAAGCCGATCATCACGATGTCGGCGCCGGCGATCCTCAAGTCCAACTGGTGCGAGTCCGACGACGACAAGGACGGCCAGACCGACACCATGTCCCTGGCCGCGACGGGCACCAAGGGCGCCAACGGTGCCAAGGACACCGACGAGATCGCGATCAACACCCCGGCCTGGTGGGTCTACGGCGGCTACACCCAGCCGGACAAGAAGAGCATCACGCTCGACAAGAAGGCCACGCCCTACACCACCACGTCCGGGATCAAGGGCAGTTACGCCTGGGCGTCGTCGAAGGACACGCCCGCGACCGGCAAGTGCGTGACCGACGGCAAGGCCATCACCTTCGGCTTCAAGAACTCGACCGGTGACTTCGTGTCGTGGAACTTCTACGGGGCCAAGGGCGTCAAGGAAGAGGTTTCCAAGGAGACCATCATGAAGATCCTCAGCACGGTACGGCTGCACGGGGATCCGACGGGCTGAGAACTGCCTGTTCGTCCCGGCCCCGACCGGCGCCGGGACGAACAGGCCGGCCGGAACCGCTCGTTGGCAAGCCCTGACCCCGGCGGCGACGGTCGCCCGCCGACTCCCCCGCCGCGTTCGCGGTGCTCGACGCGGGCGGCGACAGCGGTGACGTGGGTCTGGTGGCCGCCTCCCGGACGCTGCCCCTGGTCGTGTTCTTGCTTCAATGACCCCAATTCGACCGGAAGCCGGGGCTGTTTCCTTGCCCAGACCTGTTGCGAGGCAGTGCACGAAGCGCGCCAACCCTCGTTCCTCAGCTGTGAACTCTGGGAACTCGACGGACCGTTGAAGCGTCGGTGTCTGAGTGACGACGCCTTCACTCAGCCCAGAACCACCAGTGTGGCCACACTGCGGGCACGGGGCTCAGCCTGTGACGGATCCCGTGGGCTGTCTCGGAATCCACGTGCCTGGCCACGCGGCGTGCCTGGCTCACCTGGGCGAGGACGATCGCGCTGCTTACCTGGCGGCTTTGTCCCCCGGCGCCGACATCGACCACCGCGGCACTCCCTTCACCGGGCCGCTCTTCTACTCACTTCTTCGCGCCCTTCATGACCCCGCCACCGGACAACCCCACTTCGGCGCCGCCTGGTTCGACAGGGCGCACTTCTCCGGTGACGCCTGGTTCGCTCAGGCACAGTTCTCTGGCGTTGCGGGGTTCACGCACGCGCACTTCTCCGGCGACGCGGGGTTCGACCACGCGCAGTTCTTGGATGCCGCGCGGTTCGAGGGAGCGCAGTTCTCCGGCATCGTGGGATTCACCCACGCGCAGTTCTCCGGCGACGCCCGATTCGACAGAGCGCAGTTCTGCGGCGATGCCCCGTTCTCACAGGCACTGTTCTCCAGCACCGCGGGGTTCGGTGGGGCTCAGTTCTTGGGCGACGCCCGATTCGACGGGGGGCAGTTCTCCGGTGATGCGTGGTTCACGCAAGCACAGTTTGCAGGTGCTTGGTTCGACAAGACGCAGTTCTCTGGTGAGACCTGGTTCATGCGGGCGCAGTTCTCTCGAACCGTGCGGTTCGTCAACGCCGAGTTCTCTGGCAACACTTGGTTCGATGGCGCTCAATTCGCCGGCATCACCCGGTTCACCGGGGCGAGGTTTGACGTGATGTCATGGTTCGGGCCCGTGGTGTGTGCGAAGGAAGTCGACCTCTCCGGTGTGCTGTTCAAGGTGCCGGTGACGCTGGAAATCGCGGCACGCGAGGTGCGTTGCCTGAGGACTCAATGGGAATCGACGGCGACACTGTTACTCCGGCATGCCAGAGCCGACCTCAGCCACACGGTCCTCTCCTTTCCCGTAGCGGTCGCTGCCCACCCCGCTCCATTTGTCAGTGGTGGCCGGGCTGTGGACGAGAGCCTGCTGGCAGACTGCGACAACAGGGTGCGGGTGGTCTCGGTGAGCGGCGCGGACGCTGCAAATCTGGTCCTGACCGACATCGACTTGAGCGATTGCATGTTCTCCGGGGCTTTCCACCTGGACCAGATCCGCCTGGAAGGACGCTGCATCTTCGCCCCCACGCCCACCGGCCTCCATCGCCGCCACGGAATATGGCGCGTCTGGTGGACGCGGCGGCGGACCCTGGCCGAAGAACACCACTGGCGCGCGCAGACCGCCGGCCAGCCCGCCTCGCACCATGGCGGGGGCGCGTCCTCCCGTCACTGGCGCACCGGGCCGCATCATCCCGACCCCGGCTTCACCCCCGACCCTGATGATGTGGCTGCGCTGTACCGCCAAATGCGCAAGGCCTTCGAGGACGGCAAGAACGAGCCCGGCGCGGCCGATTTCTACTACGGCGAGATGGAGATGCGCCGCCACAACCGCACTGGTACGCCGTTTGGGGAGCGCGCCCTGCTCACTGCGTACTGGCTGCTGTCCGGCTACGGAATGCGTGCCTCGCGAGCCCTCGGCTGGCTTGCCCTCGCGATGATGACCACCATCCTGCTGATGATGGGCTTCGGTCTGCCGAACGAGTCCCCCAAGCAGGAAGCGACCGGCATCGTCCCACCCGGTGGCGGCAAGATAACGCTCCAGATCGACAAGGACGACCCGAAGAATCCGACGGGGAACCGGTTCACCGGTGAGCGGTTCGAGAAGGCGCTGAACGTCACCCTCAACTCGGTCGTGTTCCGTTCCAGCGGCCATGACCTCACTACCGCAGGCACGTACGTCGAGATGGCGTCACGCTTCTCGGAGCCGGTGCTGCTCGGTCTCGGGGCGCTCGCCATCCGGGGCCGGGTGAAGCGGTGACGTGGCCGCCGCTGCCGGAAGGGAGGCGGAGGCGGCGTTCGGGCGGACGGAAACGCTGTGGGGTGCGCGGCACTGGTCGTCGTGGTCACGGCTGCCGTGCTGTGCGTGCCGGACGTACGGAATCTGCGCGTACCGGCAAGCGGGCATCGTGCAGGGCGCGCCGGAGGCCGGCAACGGGTCAGCCGATGCCGAACGCCCCGTCGGGGGGCACGGGTGACGGTACGGCGTCCGCGTCCCGCACCGGCTGCGCTCCGCCGATGAACTCCCGCAGGGCGGGCCCGTGTTCGACCCGGGCCGGGAAGGCGTCGGAGGCGGTGAGCCGGGCCAGGACGGCCGTGTCGATCGGGTGGTGCGCGGCGACGAGCACCGCGTTGCCGAAGCGGCGCCCGCGCAGCACGGCCGGCTCGGCGATCAGCACCAGCTCCTTGAACACCGTGGCGAAGGTGGCGAGTTGGGAACGCAGGAAGGCAAAGGGCGCGCCGTCGGCGAGGTTGGCCAGGTAGACGCCCTCGCCGCGCAGCACCCGCGCGGCCTCCTGGGCGTAGGCGACGGACGTCAGGTGCGCGGGCACCCTGGAGCCGCCGAAGACGTCGGCGACGAGGACGTCGGCGGATTCCGCAGGGGCTGATTCCAGCCAGGCGCGGGCATCGGCAGCGTGCAGCGCGATCCCCGCGTCCTCGTCCGGCGGAAGGTGCTCGACCACGAACTCCAGCAGAGCCCGGTCGGCCTCGACGACGTCCTGCCGCGAGCCCGGCCGGGTCACCGCCAGGTACCGGGGCAGGGTGAGAGCACCCCCGCCGAGGTGCAGGACGTCCAGCGGACGCCCTGCCTCCGAGGCGGTGTCCAGAACATGCCCGAGTCGGCGCGCGTACTCGAACTCCAGATACTCCGGCTCGTCCAGATCGACGTACGACTGGGGCGCCCCGTCGACGGTCAGCAGCCACGCCCGCTCCCGGTCCACGTCGGGCATCAGCTTGGCGACCCCGTGATCGACGGTCCGGGTGACGGGTATGGGCTCGTTCACCCCCTCATTGTGCCTGTGTGAAGCACCCCAAGGGGCGCGGGGCTGTGACCCCATGCGGCTCCGCCACGCGGGCGCGACCAGCCACAACGGCCCCACAGCCCCCCGGCCACGGCAACACTCCTCACACGACGGCTGTCACGGTCCCGGCGCCGACGGTCCGACCGCCCTCACGGATGGCGAACCCGAGCCCCGGCTCGAGCGGCACCTCCCGCCCCAGCTCGACGGCCATGGCAACCGTCTCACCGGGCCGCGCGACCGCCATCTCCCCGAGATCCACGGACCCGACCACATCCGCGGTACGGATGTAGAACTGCGGCCGATACCCGGTCACGACCGGCGTCGTACGACCGCCCTCCCGCGCCGAAAGGACGTACACCTGCGCCGTGAAACGCCTCCCTGGCACCACGCTCCCCGGCGCCGCGACCACCTGCCCCCGCCGCACCGCCTCCCGCGCAACACCCCGCAGCAGCAACGCCACGTTGTCCCCGGCCTGCGCCTCATCCATCGGCTTGCCGAAGGTCTCCACCCCCGTGACCACCGTCTCGACAAGAGCCCCGAGCACTTCGACCCGGTCCCCGACCCGCACAGTGCCCCGCTCGACGGCGCCCGTGACGACCGTCCCGCGGCCGGTGATCGTGAGCACGTTCTCCACGGGCATCAGGAACGGCGCGTCCAGATACCGCTCGGGCATCGGCACATACGTGTCCACCGCGTCGAGCAGCGCCTCGATCGAGGCCGTCCATCGCGGGTCCCCCTCAAGAGCCTTCAGCCCCGAGACCCGTACGACCGGCACCGAGTCGCCGCCGTAGCCGTGCGCGGTGAGCAGGTCGCGCACCTCCAGCTCGACCAGGTCGATGAGTTCCTCGTCGCCCGCGTCGGCCTTGTTCAGGGCGACGACGACGTGATTGACGCCCACCTGCCGGGCGAGCAGCACGTGCTCGGCGGTCTGCGGCATGATCCCGTCCAGCGCGGAGACGACGAGGATGGCCCCGTCCAGCTGCGCGGCGCCGGTGACCATGTTCTTGACGTAGTCGGCGTGGCCGGGCATGTCCACGTGCGCGTAGTGCCGGGTGTCGGTCTCGTACTCGACGTGCGCGATGTTGATGGTGATACCCCGCGCCGCCTCCTCCGGCGCCCGGTCGATGCGGTCGAACGGCACGAACGTGCCGGAACCGCGCTCGGCGAGCACCTTGGTGATGGCGGCCGTCAGGGTGGTCTTGCCGTGGTCGACGTGACCCATGGTGCCGATGTTGAGATGCGGTTTGGTGCGGACGTATGCCGTCTTGGACATGGCGATACCTCGAAGCCTCTTCGTAGGCAGATCTCTTCGCAGGAGATGGGGACCCCGAGGACTCGCCGACCCTCCCCCTGCGGGGTCCGCCGGACGATCCGGAGAGGGTCAGCTTCGGGCGCCGTCGGCAGCGGCCGGGAAGAAGAAGGGAACGGCAGCCTTCGGCGCATCCGCGACTGCGGATGCTGCGAGGAGGAAGGCGTACCGGAACATGACGCAGATCATTGCCGACGCGTTGTCCCACGTCGAATGGTTTTTCGCGGCGCCGGACCGCACAACGGACAGGATCCATACGCCGATCACACATGTCCGTCGGTTACCGTCACTGGATGCTCGATGCCACCACCCGCTCTGGGGGCACCGCCACGGCCACTCCCCGGGCCGCCGCCACGGAGCTCGCCGTCGCCGTCCCCGCTCCGGAGCTCGCCGTACCCGCTCCGGTGGGCCTCGCCGCGCGCTGCACGAGAGTGTTGCTCTCTCCCTGGTCGCGCCTGTCCCTGCTCATCGCCCTGCTCGCGGGCGCCGCCTCGGCCGTACTGCTCTTCGAACCGCAGAGACTGATGGCGGACGGGTGGCCGCCGCAGCTCGGCGGAGCCGCGGCGGCGCTGGTGTTCGCGGTGGCCTACGGGCTGTGCACGGTCGCCTTCGTACCGCGCCCGCTGCTGAACCTCGGGGCGGGCGCGCTCTTCGGCTCCCAACTCGGCGTCGGTTCGGCGATCGTGGGCACGGTGCTCGGCGCCGGACTCGCCTTCGGCCTCGGCCGGATCCTCGGGCAGGATGCGCTGCGCCCGCTGCTGCGCGGCCGGTGGCTGAAGGCCGCGGACGGTCAGCTCAGCCGGCACGGCTTCCGTTCGATGCTGGCGGCGAGGCTGTTCCCCGGGGTGCCGTTCTGGGCCGCGAACTACTGCGCGGCCGTCTCCCGCATGGGCTACGTCCCGTTCCTCGTGGCGACGGCCCTCGGCTCGATCCCGAACACCGCCGCGTACGTCGTCGCGGGCGCCCGAGCCTCCGCGCCGACCTCGCCGGCCTTTCTGATCGCGATGGCGGCCATCGCGCTGCCGGCGCTGGTGGGCGCGGTGCTGGCCTGGCGCAAGCGCCACCACCTGCGCGGCCGACAGCCCTGACTCACACGCTTGCCGAGCGCCCTCACACGCTTTCGAGAATCATCGCGTTGGCGAGTCCGCCCGCTTCGCACATCGTCTGCAGGGCGTAGCGGGCGCCGCGCTCGCGCATCGCGTGCACGAGGGTGGTCGTCAGCCGGGTGCCGCTCGCGCCGAGCGGGTGCCCGAGAGCGATCGCGCCTCCGTGCACGTTGACCTTGGCGAGGTCGGCGCCCGTCTCCTGCTGCCAGGCCAGGACCACGCTGGAGAACGCCTCGTTGACCTCGAACAGGTCGATGTCGTCGAGGGACAGCTGCGCCCTGCGCAACACCTTCTCCGTCGCCGGTATGACGCCGGTGAGCATCAGGACGGGGTCGGAGCCGGTGACGGCGAAGCTGTGCAGCCGGGCGAGCGGGCGCAGGCCGAGGCGGGCCGCGGTCTCGCCGGACATGATGAGAACGGCGGACGCCCCGTCGTTGACCGGGCTGGCGTTGCCCGCGGTGACGTTCCACTCGATCTGCGGGAAGCGCTCGGCGAAGGCCGGGTCGTGGTAGGCGGGCTTCAGGCCGGCCAGGATCTCGGTGGTGCTGCCCGGCCGTACGCACTCGTCGCGTGAGACGCCCTCCAGGGGCGCGACCTCGGCGTCGAACAGGCCCGCTTCCCAGGCCGTGGCGGCCTTGTGGTGCGAGGAGACCGCGAAGGCGTCCATCTGCTCACGCGTGATCGACCACTTGGCGGCGATCAGTTCGGCGCTGATGCCCTGCGGGACGAGGCCCTCCTGGTAGCGCTCGGCGACTCCGGGGCCGAAGGGGTCCTTGCCGGCCGGCACGTTGGACCACATCGGGACCCGGCTCATCGACTCGACACCGCAGGCGACGACGATGTCGTACGCGCCGGAGATGACGCCCTGCGCGGCGAAGTGCACGGCCTGCTGGGAGGAGCCGCACTGGCGGTCGACGGTGGTCGCGGGGACGGTCTCCGGGAAGCCCGCCGACAGGACGGCGTAGCGGGTGGTGTTCATGGCCTGCTCGCCGACCT
The DNA here is from genome assembly GCF_001279775.1 of Streptomyces sp. MMG1533. Lineage (GTDB taxonomy): Bacteria > Actinomycetota > Actinomycetes > Streptomycetales > Streptomycetaceae > Streptomyces. The sequence goes on from NZ_LGDG01000223.1 coordinate 16,402, forward strand.
GGTCGACGGTGCCGCCGATGACGTCGTCGACCAGCGCCGGGTCGACGCCGGAGCGCTCGACGAGGGTGCGCAGGGTGTGGGCGAGGAGTTCGACGGGGTGCACGTGCGCGAGGGCGCCGTTCGGCTTGCCCTTGCCCACGGGAGTGCGTACGGCTTCGACGATGACTGCGTCGCGCATGGTGCGGCCTCCACGGTGACTGCCGGCGACTACCGGCGAGTAGGAAATCCGAACTCACCATAGCCCTGGGGGTTGGAAATTCAAACCCTCTTTCGGTCAGGCAGGGTTGGACGATCAAACCCTCCCCTAGACTGAGCAGCATGGCCGCCACCAAGGACCCGCGCCCCTGCTCCATCGCCGACACCCTCGCACTCGTCGGCGAGAAGTACTCCCTGCTGGTCCTGCGCGAGGCGTGCCTCGGCAACGGCCGCTTCGACCAGCTGGTGCGCAACATCGGCGCCCCCCGCGACATCCTCGCCACCCGGCTGCGCCGGCTCGTGGACGCCGGGATCCTCACGAAGAAGGCGTACAGCGAGCGGCCGCAGCGCTTCGAGTACCGGCCGACGCAGGCCGGACTCGAACTGGAGCCGGTCCTCATGACCCTGATGGCGTGGGGCGACCGCCATCTGCACAAGGACGACGACCGCCCGATGGCGGTCGAGCACTCCTGCGGCAACGACCTCGACCCGGTCGTCACCTGCCGGGCCTGCGGCGACACGGTCCGGCACGAGGACCTGAAGGCCCACCCCCAGGCCGCGGGCTGGACAGTGGCGGGGCCGACGGCCGCCTAGCCCCGCGCCACCGCTTCGAAACCCCTGTGCAGGGCCCGTCACTTCAGGACGCTACGCTGCCCCTCGACACACCTGATCACCGCACCCGGCGGCTCGGTGTGCCCGTCGCTCCTCACCACGATCAGCGCTTGGACTCCGTAACTTCATGTCTTGGTTTGAATCCCTCATCCTCGGACTCGTCCAGGGGCTGACCGAGTTCCTCCCCGTCTCCTCCAGCGCGCACCTGCGTCTGACGGCGGCCTTCTCGGGCTGGGAGGACCCGGGCGCGGCCTTCACGGCGATCACTCAGATCGGCACCGAAGCGGCCGTCCTGATCTACTTCCGCAAGGACATCGGGCGGATCATCTCGGCCTGGACGCGTTCGCTCGCGAACAAGGAGATGCGCAGCGACCACGACGCACAGATGGGCTGGCTGGTCATCGTCGGCTCGATCCCGATCGGTGTGCTCGGCGTGACACTCAAGGACCAGATCGAGGGGCCGTTCCGCGATCTGCGGATCACCGCGACGATGCTGATCGTCGTCGGCGTGATCATCGGCATCGCCGACCGGCTGGCCGCACGCGACGAGAGCGGCGGCCGGCACCGCGCGGCCAAGCAGCGCAAGACCCTCGAGGACCTGAGCGTCAAGGACGGCCTGATCTACGGCCTCTGCCAGGCCTGCGCCCTCATCCCGGGCGTCTCCCGCTCCGGCGCCACCATCAGCGGCGGCCTCTTCATGGGCTACCAGCGCGAGTCGGCGGCCCGCTACTCCTTCCTCCTGGCCATCCCCGCGGTACTCGCCTCCGGCCTGTTCGAACTCAAGGACGCGATGGAGAGCGACCATGTCTCCTGGGGGCCGACGATCTTCGCGACGGTGATCGCCTTCGCGGTCGGATATGCCGTCATCGCCTGGTTCATGAAGTTCATCTCGACCAAGAGCTTCATGCCGTTCGTGTACTACCGCATCGCCCTCGGTGTACTGGTGATTGTGCTGGTCAGTGTGGGTGCGTTGAGTCCTCACGCGGCCGAATCGACGGGGTGAGGCGGGCTCCAAGCGCGCGTTTGTGAGTGCCTAATTGCGTGCCTTGTTGCGTAGTTACTTGCAGGAACGCGTCGCCAATTGCAGCGAATTGCAGCCCGATTCTCCCACCGTTCTCCCAGGGGGAGGGTAGAGAATCGAACACCGCCCTCCGGACCGCCCACTTGGGAGGTGGGCCTGGCGATCCGGAGGGCGGTTTCATCGCCCGCGGCTGAGCGTCGCCGCGGGCCGTTCAAGGGCGGGCACCACCGAGTGGGTAGCTCGTGCCGGATGGCTGCCGGTCCCCGCGCCTCAGGCCCTGCCTTCGGGCTGGCTGGACTGCCTCCTCTCGATGTGGCTGGAACTCCCCGATGCCCTTGATCCCCGGCGGGAAGCACTCGGTCGATCCCGTTCACTCGAAGGTGTGAACACATGTTCTAGTCCAGCGCAGCACTTCCGGCTCTGCGGCACTGCTCCCGTCGCAGAGCTTGGGGTGGGCCACTCGACGGCCGCGGCCACCTGAATGCCGCGGGCGCCGAATCCTCTGTTCAGTTGCTGGCGACGCCAGCTGGGGACTGGGCTGGATATATCCAGTCTCTCAGCCGCCTCATAGCGTCGGACTCCACGTCATGATCGTCGGCAGGGGTTTCGATGCCAGAGGGCGCGCGCTACAGGCGCATCGCTGCTGACATCCAGCGCCGCATCGCCGCCGGCGAGTGGCAGCCGGGCCAAGACCTGCCTTCGCGTGCCGAGCTAGCTGCCGAACTCGGCGTACACCCTCAGACGGTTCGCCTCGCCTATGTCCACCTGCGCCGCACGGGCGTTTTGGAGGGCGAGGAGCGCCGGGCCGTGTATGTGGCGCATCCTCCTGCTATGCGTACTCTCACGGACGCGGACGCTGACTGGCCGTATTCCTCCGAGACCACCGACACCCGCCCGCGCCCCGCCACGGTGGAGCTTGCGGAGCGGCTTGGTGTCCACGTGGGTGCGATGTTGCGGCACGAGACGGTGGAGTGCCTGGACCCGGGCGGCAGGTCGGCGATGCTCGTGTCGTCGTGGTGGCGCGGTCAGCGCCGGCCGCACGCGTCCTATGTGGCGGAGCTCGGTTGTGTGGAGCTGACGGAGGAGCAGGCGCATGCGCTGGGGCTGCTGGTGGACATGCCGGCTTTCCGTGTGGTGCGCACTCGTTTCGACGTTCACCGCCGCCCCCTGGAGACTGCTGATCTGATCCTGCCGATGGATCGCTGGCTGATTCGACTTGCGCCCATGCGGTAGCAGAAGGCGCTTTCTGTCCTGGCGTGTGGGGCGCCGGAGTCACGAGTAAAGCCGAGTTTCAGTCGTGGGGGAAGGTGTGCCCTGCGTATTCTTTGACTTTCAGTCGACAACCCATATCTGTCCGTAACCACAGGTGGGGCGTTGGCCAAACGTTCCTGCAGGTAACCCGAAGCCGCCGCGGCGGCGAGCCGTCGGCGGTGGCCGGGGGTCAGCGGGTGCTGTCGCCTATCTGGTCGCAGGCGTGGCCGCTCACGGTCCGGTAGTTGCGCCACAGTTCCTCGGCGACGCCGCAGGACCGGTCGATGTCCCGGCAGTCGTCACAGCGGAGGGAGTGGCGGGTGTAGGCGCTGTACGCCTGCTGCACAGGAGTGAGTTGACCGACGCCGGCGGCTAGGACTGCGGCAGCCGCGGCTGCCCGGACGGTTCCGTCGTCGGGGTTTGGGTCTCTACGCTCGTCCACGTCGACGTCGCTCCGTTCGTCGGCCATGCCCCCGGGCCGGTTGCGCGGTCGCGGGGGTCTCGACTACTCCATTGGACCTTACTACCCCATACCACCCCCGGGGGTAGCTATGGCGGGCCAGGGGTGGCGGGCTAGCGTCCGAACGTGATCATCGACCGGGAGGGGCCCGTACCTCCGTACCGCCAGATCGCCGACCATCTCCGGCGGCAGATCGAGGACGGCACGATCCCTCCAGGTCGGCGGATCCCCTCCACCGTCGAGATGGAGCAGGAATACGAGGTCGCCCGTGACACTCTCCGCAAAGCCACGCAGGTACTGAAGGACGAGGGCCTCATCGAGTCCGTCCGGGGCATGGGCCTGTACGTAGTTGACCGGAGCGCTGACGCATAGCCCGCTGTCCGACCCCGCCGATAGACTCGGGATCATGTCCCCCACCCTCCCGCCGGACGGCTGCGAGCTGTCTGCCGATGACCTGAACGAGCGGATCCGCGCGTTCTGGATTGATGGGCGCGGGCATCCTGCGGTGGCGCTGACGGATGTGCAGCGGGCCGAGTATCAGCGGCTGCTGGCCGCGCTCCGGGCTGTCGAGCGCGGGGACGTCGCCGAAGCGGCGTGACGAAGCCCCGCACGGTGGCGGGGCTTCCAGTGCGGCTCGGCTCTAGTCGAGGTTCTCGTTCGGGTCGTCCAGCTCGGCGCGGTCGCGGACGCTGACCCCATCGACCGGCAGCATCATCGTGATCGCGTCCAGGATTGAGTCCATCATCTCTGCCGCATTCGACCGGCCCCACGCTTTGGCGGTCACGAGCGAGTTCTCCGGCTCCGAGGCTTCCGCCTGCGCGTAGGCGTCACGTGCTTCCTGCTTCGGCAGGGCGTCCCGCATCTGGCCCAGCAGGGTTCGCAGCTCATGGATGGTGGAGGAGTACGCCTCGGCTTGGAAGGTGCGCTCTTCGAGGGGGTATTCGGCATTGAGGGCCCACTCTCGCCGACCAGCCAGATCCGCGTCCAGGTCGCCCATCGCCTCCTGCAGTTCCGGCTTGCGCTGGAGGGTCTGGTGCGGGAGGGCGGCAGCGGCGGCTTCGCGGAGCCACTGGGCGCGGCTCATGTGCTGACGGTTGGCGTCTGCGTCAACTTCGGCGAGGAGGCTTTCGGGGTAGGCCACGCTGATGGCGGGGCCGATCGCGGGTCGGCCGCCGGGGTTGGTGGGCTGGCTCATGAGGTTCCCCCTTCAAGGTTTTCGATATGGGAAACCCTAGTGGATCCATCGCAGGTTTTCAATATGGAGAACCATGCCGCGTGCAGTCACATAAGATCCCGCCCGTGGCAACCATCGACTTCCCCGAGGATCTGATCGCGCTGGAACGTTCCGCCTGGGAGGAGATCCAAGCCGGACGACTGACCGTGGCGACCGCGACCGCCGTACAGGCGCGGCTCACCCAGTTCGCGGCCGAAGCGGGCGTCGACCGGTACACGGTTGAGATGAGGCTCAAGCGGGCCGTCCGGCACGCGGAGACGGTCGAGGGCTAGGCGCGCAGGATCTCCGCCTCGGAGATCTGGAAGCCGTGACCGCACGGGCCGAAGTCGATGAACGTCGGCACATCGGGCCGACCGAACCTCAGCTCGGACTGGCGGGTGTCGATGCGCTCCGGTGCGATACCGCAGGCCGGACACTCCGGAAGCGGTGGATAGTCAGGCTGCTGGAGCACGCCCAGGACGATCGCGTTCTCGCGCTCCATCAACGCCTGCCGCGTGTCGCGCAACCAGTCACCTGTCAGCGAAGGACGGTCACCATTCACGGCTGCCTCCCCTGGTTGATGCGGTCGATGAGCTCCGGCGGGAAGCGGTCCTCGGCGCCCGGCGGAAGCTGTACCCGGCCCGGCGACAGGATGACCCGCTGCTCACCTGGGCGGGACCGGTACGACGGCATCGACCCGCCACGGCGGAAACGAGCGAGCAGGCGGCGCAGCATCAGTCCTCCCTAGAGCAGCGCCCCCGCCGGGGTTCTACGTCGGCGGGGGCGGCAGCAGCAAACCCGACTTGCTAGACAGCTGTCGGATGGTCCGATCAGCTTAAGCGCCGCCACTGACAACGCCAGGGCGCCGCATCGACAGGACGTAGATGCCCGCCCCGTAGCCCTGCTCGGCAGCCTGCTCCGTGCCCTCGCGCAGTCGGTCGAAGCTGTCCGCCATCGGCCGCAGACACTCCGGCATCTGGAGCACGGGCGGCCCCTGGTAGTCACGGTCGAGCTGGCGCAGAGCACGGTCAGCATTCGGGTACAGGCGGTGGTTCACAGCTGCCCCCTGTAGAGGATGTCCAGCTCGTCGTCGAGGTCCGTGAGTTCGGGGTGGCCACCGAAGACCATGATGTCCTGGATCTGTTGGGCAACCGCCACGATCTGCTGCTGCACGGCTTGCAGATCCCTCAGCCGCTCGGCCATCTCCGACATTCGCTGGCTCAGCTCGGAACGCTCCATGCCGCCAGGATGGCAGACGATCACGCCTCGCCCGGCCAGGTCGTCAACACGGTGCCGGTCTCCTCGTCGACGAGGGTGACGCGGGCGCCGGGCCCCTTACTGAGGCCGATCCACTCGGTGACCTTGCCGCGGGCTGTGGACTCGGAGTCCCACCAGCCGTGCATGGTCGGGCGGCCGACGGAGGTGAGGGTGACGTGGAAGCGGTCAGGGTTCACGTCAGCCGGATCCCGCGCGGCCGGCCCGGCGTCCGGCTGATCGCGCCTTTCGACTCCAGTTCCCGCAGCTGGTAGTGGACGGTGCTGGCGGCCAGGCCGACGTGGGCGGCGAGTTCGGCCACGGTTGGGGCGTCGCCGTCGTCGAGGATGGCCTGCCGGATGCGGGCGAGGATGCGTTCCTGGGTGGCGGTGAGGTAGTCGACGCGGTTCTGTGCCATACCTCAATAGAGCACGTGTTCGAATTTTGGTGCAAGCTGGAGGAGTGACCGACCTCCCGCCCGACCTGCCCAGACTCCGCACCCTGGAGACCTGGCTCGCCCTCACCCTCGACCAAGTGCGGGCAGCGATCGCGGCAGCCGAGCAGCGGGACGCCGAACGACAGCACGGCGAGCAAACCCGGCCGCCCGCACCCGACTGGCTCCTCGAACTCGGCCTCAACCGCGACAGCCCTCCCGTCCAGGTCCACGCCGGCGGCTGCTGGAACGCAGGCAAGCGATCGCGCGGCATAGCCCGGGAGGAGGCACTGCGGGCACTCGCCGACGGGGTGAAAGCCTGCGGAGCCTGCCGGCCAGACACGGAGCTCGGGTTCCTTGGCTGAGGGCATGCGCCGATCCTCCCGCGGGGAGGACCGGGAGGAGCGGCGGGCCCCGCCATCCTGAGGACGGCAGGGCCCAAACGGGGGCCTCACCTGGGGGTGGCGGATCCCGCGCGATCAACGATGCACCACAAACCAGCCATGGCGATAGAGGCGTGACCGGAAGTAGTTCACGGGCGATGTCAGTACCGGCAGCAATGATGAGCGCATGACGATCACGATGCAGAACTACGGGCTCACCTGGACCGACCCGGACGGGATACCGCGGGCCTCCGCCGTCGCCTACGACCAGGCGAGCGCCGAACGACAGAAGGCGAAGCTGGAGGGCGACGGCTGTACGGACATCGAGCTCGTCGAGGTCAAGCCCGGCCAGCTGCCCGACGCTAAGGGCTAGGGTCTGCCGTCATGACCGGAGCCCCGTTCCCCTTTGCTGCAGCCCCGAATGGGTGGCGAGTAGCGATCGAGTGTCCCGACGACCGTCTGATCATGGTGATGCCGATCGTCGGCTGGGCCACCCCCGTCGATGGGATGCGGCGAACCGACGACAACCTGGCCGTCGAGCCCGTCATCCTCTTCGACAACGTCGACGATCCGATCATCACACTCCTCTCGGACATTCTCCACGAGTGGACCGATGGCGAAACACTGCACCAGATCATGGCTCCAGGCTTCGAGGTCCGTGAGGTGCCAGACGGCTGGTCAGTGCGCGAATACGGCGACTGAACACGCGAACGCCCGCCCCAACTCGGGGCGGGCGCAAGGCGAACGCCGGCTAGTTAGACCAGCATCCGGCCGTCAGTGGAGTCCGCGACGGTGAGCCTCCCGGCGGATCCACGCCGCTTGATGGCCGGCGCGCTCCGCTCGCTCCCGTGCCTCGCCTGTCAGATACTCCGGGACCGGCCTCGGATCGCCGTCCGGCTCCAGCAGCAGATCGGCTTTGAGGGTCAGCGGCAGCATGTTCGCGCTGTCGTAGCAATCAGTCCAGCTGATGCGGTGGCCCGACGGCGGGCACACCCGGTCAGCGTGGACCGTGGCCATCAGGTGGTGGGCGGGCTCGCCGCCGAGATCCGTCTCGTGCGGTTCGGGCAGAAGGCGAGCGATGAACTTGGCGGCATTGACGCGGCCTATGGGCACGAGTCCTCCCAGACTCTTGCAGCGGTCGTACCCCGACCGCAACAGGCCCCGCGCCTAAGAGAAGTATGCGCCACGCCACTGACAGAGACCGATACGAGAGAGCACCCGACGTCCCAGAGGTGCGCGTCACCGCTCCCCTGCTACCCGGGCATGTGATCCCACGTGCCCGGAGTCGCATACCGGCCGTTGTCGATACGCAAGCCCGCCAAGATGCTTGCCTTGCTCAGGCTGTGGTTCGACACCATGTCCACGCCGCACGCTTCAGCGAACTCGCAGGGGTCAAAGTTCGGGTCCTCGTAGCCCAGTACCTGGGCTACCACCCACATCACGTTGGTCTGCACGTAGTCCGTCTGACGCGCACTCAGTGGCTCAGGCGGGGCTTTCGGGTCCCTACTGCGATTGTGACCTGCGCGGTCACGGCGGTACGGGGCGTCGGACCAGTCGTGGTTATTGATCTCGGCGGCGAACTCGCTCGCCAAACGGCTCAGCGCCATGGTGCCTCCACTCATGAGAACACCGCCGCGAGTCGGCGTCTCTCCACGCTACGACACCACCAGAAGGCCCGCCACGACGGGGGATGCGTGGCGGGCCAGCGGCCAGTGTGGCACGCGGTGCTGACAGGACGGGCGCCTTCCACCTACCGTGGTTGGGCGGCCACCTGAGTTCGCAGCCACCTTCGGGTGGAGTCCTTCGGGGCGCGCAGTGGCCGCACCTGCACGCAGGAGGCGCGATGAGCGACACCGCCTGGGGCTGAGCCCGACGGCAGAACGCCCCCGCAGCCGTGTGTGGCTGCGGGGGCGTTCATGCGTCGCCTAGTTGGCGGAGGTAGCCGTGACGGGCCTGGACGTCCCGCGTTGGGGTCGTGTGGACTTCACCGAAGCGGAACACCGGATCGCCGAGGGCGAGGACATTCACGCCCTCTACCTCACCACCACGGAAGCCAGCCGGGCCCTCCCCGCCCTCAAGGCGACCGACGGTCTCGCAGCGGCTGCCGCGCGGCTGAGAAAGCTCCTGGAAGGCCCGGCCTCCAGTGCCGAGCTACGCAGCTGAGGGCGCGAGGATCTCGAAGGAGACCGTGATCCTCGGCTGGCCCGCCCTGGGCTCCAACTCGGAGTACTGCCACCTGTACAGCGACTCGTGCTCCAGCCGGCCAGCACTCGTCACGAAGACAGGCTCAACCTGGCTCCTGACACTGCCATCCCGGTAGCGGCAGGCGACAACAGCCCACCCCACCACGGGAAACACGTCTTCCTCCTCCACCCAGCGCTCACTGGTTCCCGGCTTGTGAGCGTTGATCACAGCGCGGACTGTCCAGCCCGGCTGGGCGGTTGTCATGGAGAGGATCTCGTTCTCGAAGCGGTCGTCATCTGTCATCAGGGGCTACTTTCGTCGGCAGACGCCCAGGGCGGGTGCTCACGACCCGATGTCCTCTGAGGCGGCATCGGTCCACTTGTCGGCCTCCCGAATGTAGCCCCAGAAGGCGGGGCTACCGGGCGTGGGAAGTTCTACACGCCCAGGGCGAAAGGCTCGATGCCTGCTGGTAGCGGCCTCGTTCCCGCCATGGTGCCGATGCGGGCCAAGTCGAGCAGGAGGCAGATCTCCTTGTCCTCGTAGGCCCACCGCGCGACTGCACCTTCCGTAATTAGGTGCGCCATCGTCCGGCTGGGGAGTGTGTACCCGACCTCCAAAGGCACGTTCCACGGTCGGACCTCGAAGGGCGCGTGCAGGGAGCCGTAGAGGCCCGCCTGATGAAGCATGCGGACGCCGAGTGCCCGCCAAAGGTTGACCGGGCTTTCCCACGAGAGCGTCCCGTCGCAGTCTGCTCCGTTCTGCGCCATGTCCAGATGCGCGCGGAACGGGGCGTCGAGGTTTCGCAACCGCGCCGCGTTCCCCTCCCGGTCTGCGTCCGGGCCGGGCAACTCTCCCACGCGAACGCGTCGGCGAACGATGCGACCGTGGGCCAGGCCGTCGAGGACGTCGGTGAGAGCCGCAACCTGATGGGCCGGCCAGTAGGCGGGATCGCGTTGCGTTTGGCCCACCCACGCGATGAGTTGGCGGTTGTACGCGCCGTCGCGAAGCGAGGCGTGCATCTTGGCCAGCTTCGATGCGCTCTCGGGGTCGGCCTGGCACTCCTCCAGTAGCAGCTGGGCTGCATCCTCGTGAACGGTCACTTTTCCTCCAGGCGGAATCGGTCGGTGATCCCGGCGAAGAGCGCTTCGGCTGCGTCGACGTGGGCGGCGTTGCGCTGGCCCTTCTTCGTCGCCGTCAGCGCGAGGCCGTCCCAGGCTGAGCCGTACTGTTCTTCCATGCCGAGCATCACGGCTGGCGGCCGTTGCCGGTAGGCGACGAACGACGGCGCGCTCTGCAAGCCCTCAGCCGTGTTGCAGCTGGTACAAAGCAGGCCGCGCACGAGTCCGGTTCGGTGGCAGTGGTCGACCAGTAGACGTTCCGGGCGTGAGCTACACATCGCGCACGCCCCGGCCTGCCACCGACGGAGAGCCTCCGTGGCGGACAGATGGGGCGGCACCTCTCTCTCGGGGACTCGCCAGACGTGACAGGACGGGATGCCCTGTCGGTCGAGGAGTTCGGCCTCGGCGAAGGTCGGGCGCCCCTGCGTCGTAGCGCCCAGCCATTCCCGCTCGACAGCGTTTCGGCGTCGCACTTCCTTCGCGGCCCAATCCAGTGTGCGACGATCTCCGCCCTCCTCGGCGCCCGTCACGCGCGCTCCAGATGGCGGTAGATGGTGGGCCGGCTGACGCCGAACTCCTCGGCGATCTGCTGCACGGTGTACTTGCGCTTACCGTCCGAGCCAATCTCGTCGTACATTTCCTGAGCGAGTTTGATCTGACGGGTCTTGAGTTTCGGCTTCTGTCCGCCAGTCCGGCCGCGCGCTCGGGCTGCTTCGAGTCCTTGCTTGGTCCGCTCGACCATGAGGGAGTGCTCGAACTCGGCGACGGCGCCCAGGATGTGGAAGAACATCTGCCCAACGGGGGTCGAGGTGTCGATGCCCTGATCCAGGACGACGAGCTGGACGCCACGCCCTCGGAGGTCGTCGCCGATGTCCATGAGGTTGCGGAGTGAGCGGCCGAGCCGGTCGAGCTTGGTGATGACGAGGTGGTCGCCTTCGCGGACGGCGACGAGCGCCTTGTCGAGTTCGGGCCGCGAGGCGAGCTTGCCGCTGAGCTTGTCGACGAAGATCTGATCGCATCTGGCGTCAGTGAGGGCGTCCCGCTGAGCTTCGGGGTGTTGGTCGGAGGTGGACACGCGTCCGTAGCCGATTCGCATGACTCAGTGTATCGCGAACGGGGTAGCGCGTTACATAGATGCGGACACGGGTTATGCAACAACAACGGTGCAGGATAGCGGAGTTCGCCACACATGTCTCGCAGACGTTCGTTTGCGGACACGCGCTTCAACCGACGTTATGCGCTACCCGCCATCTCCTTGAGCACGTCGATGACGGCCCGGCAGTCGTCGGCCGCGCGGTGCCCGGCGCCAGGCAGGCGCTGCCATCGGTAGTCGCCCTGCGTGTGCAGCGGCTCGTTGTCGCGCGCCTCGTAATCCCACGTCCAGTCGCCGCACCACTCCGCATATGCCTGCATGGCGCAGTCCTCCCACGATTGGGCGGCCAACCAGGCGCGGGCGGCTGGGTGTATGCGGCGCCGGCCGTTGCGGGGCTTCTCCAGGTTGACCCAGCGGGTGCGGTAGTGGTGGTGGAGTTCGATGGCGAGGCGGCGTTTGTCGAAGTCCCGGTTGTAGATGACGACCTTGCGGTTGAGGAGTGCCCCGGTGAGCGGCACGAGGAGGTCGCTGAAGGTGGGCGCAGCCTTGACCATGTCGTCGGTGATGCGGTGGATGCGGGTCGCTTCGGCCGGGATGGGTGCGCCCGGGTTGACGAGGCTGTCGAGGATGACGCTGCCGTCGACACCGAGCACGGCAATCTCGACGATGCGCGCCCCGTCATGGAGGCCGGTGGTCTCGGTGTCCAAGACCACGCTGGCCGGGGCGTCGAGGATGCGGCGCGCCCACTCGGCGGCGGCCTCCCGGTCCTGCCGCAGCATCGCGAGCATCTCCTGATCGCACCACCCCTTATGGATCCCGTCGCAGTGCGGGCAGGCGCGCTGCTTCCACCAGGCCGCCCGGCCCGTGGCGAGCGCGGCGAGTTGGGCTTCCGTGGCCTTGGGTTGCGGGCTGGTCTGCTCGAGCGTGTAGAGCGGGGCGTGGTGGTGGCGGGGCATGCAGTACAGCCACGCCCGCGGCTGGTTCTTCTGCCCGGGGCGGAGTCGACGGCCGGCGTCGCGGAGTTGAGCGCGGGTCATGAGGTGGGCGGGTGCACTGCCGGTGCTGTAGACCGGCAGATTCTGGTAGGTGGCGCTCACGGGGCGAACTCCTCGGCAGCGGTGACGGGTTGGTCTGATGCTGCCCGGTCCCTCGCATTGCTCGCAATCCCCCGCAAACCATCCGGACGCACCCCTATAGGGACGCGTGTACGTGCGGGGATCTAGCGGCCTCCTGGAGCCTCAGTAACGGGTTGGCAAAGAGTGACCTCTGCGGCCGACACAGCAATCCGCCCCCGCTCCCCCGCCGCCGTGAGGCAGCAAGGGGAACGGGGGCGTTGTCACTCAGTCTCGTCGTCGGCGGGCCAGTCGGGTTCGCGGAACGGGCGGGGCGACAGCCGGAACGGCGGGTCGCTCGTGTCGTCGTCGGCCACAGGGCCTCCTACGCGCTTGGGGTGTCCTTCTCTTTCGCCTTGAGCCACTTCTTCACGGTCTCCACGGTGGCCGCATCGAGGGAGGCGAGCGCCCGGACAGCGGTCTTGTCGCTGTCAGTGGCGGCGATGCCCGCGTCGGCGAGGGCCACGGCGAGCTCCGCCGCTTCCTGCTCGTCAGCGGGAGCCGGCGCCGGTAGTTCCGGGAGTGCCGGAATCGGCTGAGGCTCGATGCGCCCCATCCGCTCCAGCGAGCGGGCGTCGGCGGCGGTGTCGTCGCGGCGCGGGGCTCGGGGTGCGGCTTCAGGCATTGCTCTCCTACATGTACTGGCGGCGTTGTGGGTCCAGGGCCAGGTTTGGGTTGCCGCCTCCGTTGCCTGGCTGCGGGTCGGGGGCGCCGTCCTGGCGGCATACCTTGGCGTAGGGGTCATAGCTCGGAGTCTGCAGCGAGTAGCCGTCGGGGCAGGTCTGCCCGTCGCTGCCGTCCTGGCCAGCAGGTCCTGGCTCGCCTTGGGGTCCGGCTGGTCCGGGTTCGCCTTGCGGGCCTTGGGGTCCGGCGGGTCCTGCCGGGCCGGTGGCGCCGACCGTTCCTGGTTCGCCAGCGGTGCCTTCGGTTCCGTCGCTGCCGTCGTCCCCGTCAGCGCCTGGCGATCCTGAGGGCCCGGGTGGTCCGGTCGGACCTGTGGCCCCGGGGTCGCCTTTGTCGCCTTTGGGGCCGGTGATGGACTGGCCGGGCTCGCCGCGACTGCCGGGCGGTCCCGCTATGGGTTTGGCGCCCAGGCGCTGTACCTGTGAGGCGAGCGCATCCCGGGCATCGTTGGCTGTACGCAGGTCGTGGGACAGCTGCTGCATGGTGATGACGACCCACGCCAGTACGGCGAGCGCGAACAGTGATGCGAGGACGAACCAGACGTCGGCTCGGCGGCGGGCTTTGGCCGGGGAGCTGTGAGCACTCACGCGCCCGCTCCCCTCGCCGAGAGGTACACCTGCAGCAGGACGAGCAGGACGGGCACGATCAGCCCGGTGAGGATGAGGCGCTTGTCGGAGCGCCGTTGATCCTCCTGCTTCCGTCGTTCTTGTTCGGCTTCCCGTTTCTCCTGCTGGCGCTCGGTTTCGATTGCGGCGATCCGCTCCATCATCTGGACGTGGACGTCGTCCCGGTTGCGCCGCTCGATCTCGTAGCGTTCGACGGAGACTTTGGCGTCGAGTCGTCCGACGAGCTCCCGGAAGTCGTCTTTGAGGTCTATGCGCATGGCCTCAATGCGGTGGGCGAGCTCTGCGTTCGACGGCTCGTCGGCCACGTCCGGCTCCGATCAGAGGACCGGCTTCGCGGGCTGCGAGGCGGGCGCGGTCGGGCTGGCCGGGGATACCTGGCCGCGGGTGATGAACATGATGATGGCGAGGACGAGGCCGTTGATCGCGGCGGTGGTCGTGGGCGCGACGTCGTAGCCGAACGCGGCGACTGCGGAGGCGACGGTGGCGACGAGAGTGGTGAACGCCTGGGGGGCAATCGGTCGGGTGAGGGCTGCGGCGACGGCGCCGAGGATGGCGGACATGCCAGCCACGATCCATCCGGCCTGGTTCTCGGTGAGGCCGACGTTGAACGTGACGACGAGGCCGAGGATGGCGGACAGGCTGTTCAGGAACAGCACCGGGTCTCTGCCGAAGATCTTCATGATGGTCTCGTTTCTGTTCAGGCGCCGTCGGCGTCTAGGTGGATGGTGATGTTTTCGATGGCCGCCTTGAGTTCGGTGACGATGGCGGCCGGGTCGAGGTCCCCGACTCCGGCGGCGAGTTGGGCGACGGCGTCGACGAGCTTTGCGTTCGCCTCGGTGAGCGCTGCGACCTTCGTCTCGACACGGCGGACCACGACCGCAGCATTGCGGGTAATCGTCGCGAGAGAGACGTAGGGATTGTCCGGGCTGTCGGTGTCGGACTTGATGACCCCGTCCAGCTTCAGTGTCTTCTCCGCCGCCGCAGCGGCGATCTTGTCGATGTCGGCGTCGGTGAGCGCCACGTCGTCCTCCTCGTCGGGGTTCCAGCTGGGTTCGTGGGCGAGCCGCTCGTCGACGGCCTTGCGGAAGGCGTCCATGCCGAACGAAGGGTCGATCTTGCGGCGGGTGCCTTCCTTGTGGCCGATCACACTGTCCGCGGACCAGCCGTGCGCCCGGCAGATCGCCGCAGCCCACCTGACGGCCTGGCCGTACTGCACATCCGGGTACGGGTCCTTGCCGTCACCCAAGTTCTCGATCTCGATGCCGTAGGTGCGGGCGTTCGCATCCACCGGCTCCGCGGCATCCGGCCGCGGATGGACGGATGCTTCGTCACGCATCGCGTTGAAGGCGTTCTGGGCAAACGTTCCAGCATGGTTGGTGCGGCCATAGCCGACCATCGTCGCCACACCCGACTTCGCCAGATGCGTATGGCACAGCGGCCCGGGCAGTGCGTCCGTGCCCGACCAGCACAGGGCGAGGCTGTCACGGCCCGCAGTGTGATGGATGACGATGCCGTTGAGATCCGACCAGGACCCCTTGCTGTTGCGGTTGTGCGTGCGCCAACCGGAGCGCTCGGACACCTTGACGCCTTCGGCGCGGAGAGTAGCGAGGAGCCGGTCGGCACTGAGGGGTGCAGCCATGCATCCCCCTTTCTGGGCATGAAAAAGGCCCCAGTTCCGGGGCGCGGGCTGGAGTGGTGCGGCAGGTCAGGGTGCGGGTTCGACGAGGAGGGCGCCGCCGATGGTTTCGGCGGTGGAGGAGGTGCCGGAGCTGATGTTCCACTGCGGGATGATCGTGATGGTCTCGCCTGGGGTCATGCCGGTGAGCATCAGCCTGCGGGACCCGACGACTCGCACGGCCTGCGCGGACAGGCCGGTCTTGTTGAGGTCGCTGAACGTGTAGCCCATGCTGCCGGTGGCCCGCCAGGCCGCCCAGATCGTGCTGGAGTCCGTGTTGTAGTTGGAGATCCCGGCGGAGATGGTGACGTAGGCGCGGCCAGAGGGCGGCACCACGAACTGCGGTCGCGGCCACGCCCCCGACGAGTAGTCGACGGTGGTCTGCACCTGGTTGTACGGGGCGTCACTGACCTGGAAGGTCTGCACGGGAATCGGCGGCCACGCCAGCCAGCTGCCGTTGTGGTAGATCTCCAGGCGGCCCTCGGCGATCAGCCACGTCATCATGCCGTCGACGGGCGTATCGATGGCGGCGCCGCGGGCGGACGCGGAGGCGTACCGCAGCACGCTGCGCGGGATGACGCCGTCGGCGAGCGCCTTAATGGCGGCCGGGATGTCAGGTGCATCCGTCATCTGCCACAGGTCGATGCCCTGCCCGTACTCGTCGTCTGCCGGCACCAAGGCCTCCTAGATCGTGTAGCTGATGCCGTCGAGGCCCACCCATGTCGGCAGGTTCGACGACTGGAAGGTCTGGACGATTCCGGTGAGGCTGATCTCCAGGCGGCACACGGCGGGCACCACCGACGCATCCCTTACGACAGCCCACGCGCACACGGCCGCGGGCTGGATTGCTGCCGGAAGGGTGAGGAGGGTGGCGTTGTTGGCGATCGTTCCTGAGGTGGGGCCGATTCGTCCGCGCAGGTAGATGCGGCGGCCCTCGCGCAGGTAGGAGGCGGTGTAGCCGTGGCCGGGGTTTTGGAATCCGGCGGCGAGGGTGAGCGGCGTCCAGTCCGGGTCGACCGTGGTGGTGCGTCCCAGGGCGAGCCAGTTGCCGCTGCTGGACTGGGTGATGACGATGAGATCGCCGGCGCGGGGTTGGGTGTAGGTCTCCATGCAGCGGATGCCGGTGATGTCGTCGGCGGTGACGGTGCCGTCGTTGTTCTCGGCGGTGACGGTGGCGAGCCGCCAGTCGGAGCCGCGCACCGAGGGTGTCTGCTCCCCGGTGCGTTTGGCCTGGCCTTTCAGTGCTGCGGCCAGCTGCCGGTTCGCGGCGTGGGAGGAGGTTGTCACGCGTCCTCCTTGGCGCTGATAGTGGCGATGGGGAAGTCGCCGCCGAGGTCGAGGGGGACGCTGAAGCTGGCCACTTGGTGGAGTTCGCGGCTGCCGTCCTCGTGCTGCACTCGCAGCACGTCGCCCGGTTCCAGAGCGGGGTTCGGCAGGGAGCTGATGTCGCCGGTCGCGTTGGGTGCTTTGGCCTGCGCGAGTTTCAGGGTGGCCGCGTTCTGGCAGGCCGCGGTCGTTGTGAGGGTGCTGGAGCTGTAGAACATCGGCCGTCGCCCGAACGGGCCGGACCAGTAGGTCGGGCTGTTGGGGTCGGCATCGGTCGCCAAGTACTTGACCGGGGCCACGTTCTCGGCGGTGTTCTCGCCACGGGCCAGCACGCCGTTGTAGACGCCGCTGCTCGACATGCCGCGGTTGGCCTTCACGTACACGCCACCTTCGACGGCTTTGATCTCCCATACGGGGGTGGCGGTAGCGAGGTCGGGCAGGGTGGCGATGACGAACACCCCGTCTGGATTGCAGTACACCTCGGCGCCGGCCCCGGCGGCGATCTCCTGGCAGGCCGCCCACGGGTCCGCCTCGACATCGAACGTTCTCTTCCCGATGCCCTGGTCGGTGATGGTGCTGACGACGGCCGCGGTGGGGATGGAGCGCTGGATGAGGGCGGTGACGGCGCTGACGACGGTGCCTGTCGCCGTGTGGGGGGCGGTGAGCTTGTCGTCGGCGACGATCGCCGACACATCCTTGCCGATCAGGGTGACGGGTCCTTCGTTGACGTCTCCGTCGACGTCGTCGAGGCGGAATACCCCGATCGGCACTAGTTCGATGTCGTTGGCGTTGCCGTACTCGACACCGCGGGAGATCCGCAACTGCGCCCCGTAGGTGGCGAGCTGGTCGGCCGGTGTGCGCGGGATCAGGGAAGGGTCGGCGACGGTGACGGAGCAGGTGCGGCGGATCGCCTGCCCGCGGTCCACCGACACGCTGCCGCCCGTGTGCTCGAGGTCGACGGTGCGGCCATTCGTGAGGAGCAGCTGCACCGTCGTGATCGGGGTGTGGCTCTCGGCGAGACGGGCTAGGAACCGGTCGGAAACGGCGTACACGCCTCACCGCCTTCGGTCGAGCAGCAGATCCTCGCTGGTCGCGTACACGGGCAGCAGGGAGGCGCAGGTCGCGAATTCGGTGACGACGTCCTGGCAGGTGCGGCCTGCCGGCCCGCCGACGCCGACGGTGACCGGCATGTCCTGCTCGGTCAGCGGGAGTGTCCACGCCCGCATCTGTTCCTGCGCCAGGCCGCCCGTCCGGGCCTCCGGGACCTGGCCGACGGCGACGTACATGTCGTCGACGCCCATCCCGGGAACGGCCTGCCACAGCAGGGTGTTGCCGTCATCGAGGAGAAGGTGCAGGGATGTGCGCTGCTGGTCGGACAGGGTCCAGATCGGCAGGTCTCCCTCGAGGCCCTGGCGCTTACCGCTGTGTGTGATCTTGTTGCGGCGGCCCCGCACGACGAACGACGCCTGCTCGATGGGCCGGTTCCAGTCCGGGGGTCGCTGCACCGTCACTTTGAGGTTGCGCTGCGGGTTGCCGGGGTCCTTCAGCCAGATCTGGTTGATGTCGGTGAGGGTGACGGTGGCGTAGTCGGTGGTGCGGGTGGATGCGGTGAGCGAGCCGGGAGCCCGCTGTTCGATGTAGTACCTGACCGGCGTGTTCAGGGGCGCCTCATGATCCTCAATGATCATCAGGTCGGAGGCGATGACCTGGTCGTCGATCAGCCCATACGGGCCGCGGACCAGCGTGCGGGAACCATCCTGAAGCTCCCTGTACACCGACAGTTCGTAGTCAAGGATCAGCTCCCTCAGCGTCAGTTTGATATAGCCCTCGTCGGAGAACTCCTCCACCGCGGTCAGCGGCAGAACCTCCCACAGAACGGCCTGATCGACGTGCAGGACGCTCGATGTCGCCGACGCGGTCGCGACCAGTTCGATGGCACCCTGCGTGGCCCCCGCGGGTGCGACCGCATCCGACGGAATCACATACCAGGAGGTTCCGGGAAGGGCGTAACCCGTTCCCGTGCTCGCACCTAGGTCAGTGTTCGCGGCGTTGTACCAGCGGATCCGGATCAGAGCCGTAGCCCAGGTGCCAGCCGCCGGATGCGCGAGCACTTGCGCCCGCCAGTTCGTTCCCTCGGAGACCGGGAACTTCGCCGAGCGGAGTGTGGATGCTGTCGCCGTCGACGACGAGACGGCCAGAGAGTAGGCGCCGTCGAACGCGGACAGCCCCCATGGTGTCGTGCGGGCGATCGTCGCCACACCAGATGTGACCGTCCACCCGGCGATGCCCTGCTCGAACGACGAGTCGGCATACGGAAGCACCGACCCGGCCTGCAGTTTCGGCGCCACCGCAACGACGACCGTCTCCAGCCGCATCACCTGCCCGGCGCTCGCCGAATCCAGTCCTGCCGCAACGGAACACGCGGCGGCATTCGCCGGGGCAACCATGGAGGCCCGCTGCCGGTACATGCCCGTCGCCGGCGTCGGCGGCGCCAGCGTGCTGCGTTGCGCGCCGACCTGGTTGCCGTTGCTGTCGTAGAAGCGCAGTTCGATCCACACCGTTGAGGCGATCGTCGGGGGCTGCAGGTAGGCGTAAGCCAGGTACTCGACACCCGGAGTCACGCTCGGGCGTTCCACTGCCAGGATCGACGCGTTGCCGGCGGCGACCGCGGTCATCGCCAGGGTGTGGCCGCCCGCGTAGTAGTTGTCGACGGCCCACGACATCACCGGGACCTGCCGGGAGATCGTCGCGTTGACGATGGGAGTCCACCCGGACGCGTCGACCTCAGACGATTCCGTGTTGAAGGGGAGGAGGTTGCCCAGGATACGGATCGGCAGGCCCAGGTAGACGTTCTCCCAGAAATGGTTGACATTCGCGCCGGCCTCAGTCGAGCCGAGAAGTACCTGCGCGTTCGTCGCCCCCCATGGCGCCGCACCGGCCACGCTGACCCGGTGCCAGCCCGATGACGAGCCGGTCGTCAGCGCCGACCATGTGATGCCCACTTCAGCGCCGGCCCGGTTGAGCCAGCGGATCCCGATGCGCTCCGACGACACTCCGGCCGCGTCCGAGAACGTGTAGTAGACCGTGCCCGGAGTGACCGGATACGAGGTAACGGTGCGGGCCTGCATTTCGCCCGCCGCAACTGACCTGACGACGAGGCAGCCGTCCCCGTTCTGACCGCCCGTCCCCTTGCTGAGTGTGCAGTTGAGTTTGCTCGTCCACCCTGAGGTGTTCGGGTCGATGGACTCGGTGGTCGGGCTGAGGAGGTTTCCGGGGATCGCCAAGATTCCTCCTCAGCCTGCGTTGAGTACCTGAATGAGTTCGCCCTGTGCGGTGCGTACTTCGGTTCGGGCAATGTCGGTGATCTGCTCGTTCCCGACGAACACCGACACGGACAGGTCGCCGAGCTGCTGCGACGCCGACCGTGCGGCCAGCGACGTGAGCGCATTCGCCTGCGCCGTCGTGAACACCGGCTCCGGCCTGCCCGTGCCGTTGAACGCAAGGTTCATGCCGGGCTGCAGGTAGCCGCCGGAGTCGTAGGACCCCGGCTTGAACCCATACCAGCTGGTGAACAGGCTGTCGTTGTAGCCGCGAGCCCGCGAGCCCACGACGACGCCGTCGCCGCCTCTCGATTCGACCTTCGTCTTGCCGAGGGTGCCCGCCGTGTGGCCGACACCAGCAGCCGTGATGCCGACCTTGAATGCGCTGTTGCCGTTCTTGACCCATCCAGGGGGCGCCGCGTTGCCGCTGAACGCGTGCGTGCTCCACCTGCGGTGTGGCTTCTGCCCGCGAATGACGGACTCAATGGCGCTCATGAAGCCCGAGCAGTCCCACGAGGGGTTTCCGTTGCCGCCCCACTGGTACGGCAGCCCGTTCTGGGTTTTCGCCCACTTCAGCGCGGCCTGGATCTTCGGGCCGCCCACACCACCGGCGCCCTTCTTGTCGGCGTCCTTGCTGTAGCCGAACAGGGCGTCGAGGATTTTGTTGGGGATGCGGCGGATCATCGCCCCGAATCCGGTGTCCATGCCCGGGAATGACTTGAGGAGCGGGTTCACGGCCGCTTTCACGCCTGCCCGTGCCGACCCTTCCAGGGTGTCCTTCAGCCAGGACGCGCCCTTTTTGACTGCGTTCCACGCCGACGAGCCCGCGCCGGCTACGGCGTTGGCGGCCTTGCCGATCCAGCCGAAGATGCCGCCGTCCGCGAACGACTGCACGATGCCGCCGCCTGCGTAGCGCAGCGACCTGTCGGTCGGTGTGTTCGGGTCGCCGCCGAACACCGGGGCCAGGGCAGCCTTCACGCCCTGTGCGCCGCGGGACTTGGCGATCGAGTTCATCGCGCCGACGAAGCCGGAGCCGACGGCCCGGGTGAACTCGGGCCGCATGATGGCCTCGCCGCCCGACAGTTCGAGCGCCCCGCCTGTCGGGGAGACGAACCGGTGTACGTCACGGCCTGGCGTGTAGCCGGGCATGATGCCGCCGGACGCGAACTTGAACGTCTTCAGCTTCGGCGCCCCGAAGGCGTCGGCGACCTTGTTCCAGACGCCGACGATGCCCTTGTTGTAGACGGTGTCGACGACGAACTGGACGGGCGCACGTGCGACGGTCTTCAGGCGGTCCCACTGCTTCTTGATCGCGGCAACGGCGTCGGAGAACAGTCCCCCGAGCCCGCGGATGATGTTCCGCCAGCCGTCGAAGACCGGCTTGATGCCCCGGTCCCATGCCGTCCGCCCGATCGAGACGATCTGGTCGAAGGACGGCTTGATGGCCTCCTTCCACAGCCAGGTGGCCCACTTCCCGATCGTTTGCAGGCCGCCCCAAATGTTCTTGAACACGGGCCGCAGGTGTGTTTCCCACAGGGCTTTGCCTGCGGCCTTGATGTTGTCCCATGCGGGCTTGATGGCGTTGGTGTACAGCCACTTCGCCTTGTCCCCGATCCACGTGAACACCGGGGAGAAGACGCTGTTCCACAGCCACATGGCGTGTGCGGCGATCAGGTCGAAGGCTGGTTTGATCGCGTGGGTCCACAGCCACATCGCGATCGCGCCCACGATCTTGATCGTGGCGATGATCGGCAGCAGAACGAGCACGACGATCGCCGTGAGCAGGATCTTCGCCGCCGCGGCGATCAGGTCGAAGGACGGCTTGATGGCGTTCGTCCACAGCCACATCGCCCACCGGCCGACCGTCTGCAGTGCCTCCCAGATGAACGTGAACGTCGGCTTGAGGACGTTGTTCCACGCCCACAGAACCGCGGTCTGGATCGCCGACCAAACGGCCTGCACCAGATCGCGGAACCAGCCGAACTTGTTGTACGCGTAGATGACCAGTGCGATCAGGGCAAGGATCGCCAGCCCGATCAGAACCAGCGGGTTCGCCGCCAGAGCGGCGTTGAACGCCCACACGGCGATGGTCCAGATCTTCGTCGCCAGAATGATCCCGTAGATCAGCAGGATGAACCACGGCGCCTTGTCCGCGATGATGCCGATCGCTTCAGCCACGCCGCCCAGCAGCGTGAGCAGCGGGCCGGAAAGCGGCGACAGGGCTGCGCCGATACTCAGGAACGCGCCCGCGATCTTGCCGAGCGTGTCCGCCAGCAGCGGCCCGTGTTC
Source organism: Streptomyces sp. MMG1533 (assembly GCF_001279775.1). GTDB lineage: Bacteria > Actinomycetota > Actinomycetes > Streptomycetales > Streptomycetaceae > Streptomyces. The sequence goes on from NZ_LGDG01000223.1 coordinate 38,651, forward strand.
CGACGAGTAGGCCAGGAATCGCTCGAACTCCGGCGACCCCTTCAGGCTCGTACCCCAGGTCGCGAACCGGCCCGTGATCGACTGCATCCGAGACGAGATGGAGTCCATGTGCGGCAGGAAGGCATCGATCACGCCTGCCATGCCCTTGATGACGTTACCGAAGGCGACACCCAGCCCGACGATGGCGGGCGTCACGTTCGCCTGCAGATCCCGCTTGAAGCCCTGCCAGAACGGCGACTTCACCGAAGCCGACGCCCGGTCCTGCAGCGTCCTGATGGCCGCAGCAGCGCCGAGCACAAACGGCGTCAACGTCGGCAGCGTGTTCCGCAACGACACCAGCGCCCGCGTGAAAATCGGCATCACCGCAGGCTGCAACGCCTTCGACCACTCCGAGAACGCCGACCGCAGATCAAGGAACGCGTTGAACGTCTCCCGCGCCGCCGGCGTCAGCTTCGCCAACTCAGCCCGGTACTTGGCCTGCGCAATCGCAGCCTGATCCACCCCGGCGGCCGCCGAAACCGACGCCGACTCGATCTGCCGCTGAGCCGACGCAACCGACTCCGCGCCAGCCTCCTGGGCCTGAACCACACGCTCCTGCGCCCGGGCGATCGTCTCGGCGCCCTGCCGCTGCGTCTCCGCGACGTTCCGCTGGGCGTCCGCAAGCTTCGACTGCGCCTCGGCGATCGACCGCGAGTTCTGGATCTGGGTTTTCGTGACGTTCTGCTGCGCCGACGCCAGTGCTGCCGTCTTGTCAGTGACGTCCTGCTGGGCGTTCGCCAGCTGCTCTTGCGCCGACTTGACCGTGTCGGAGCCCTCAACGCCCGCCTTGTTCGCGGCGGCCGTCTCCGTCTTGAGGCGCTTCGTCTCGGTCGTCTGCTCCTTCAGGCGCTGCACGGCCTGGTCGTACTGCAGCAGCGCCTTCTGCTTGTCGAGTTCGGTCGCTGTCTCCGACTGCAGCACCCGGTCGCGTTCGATCGTCGCTTCCTTCAGCGCGATCTCGGCGTCCCGCTGCGAGAGCTTGCTGTCCGTCAGCCGGTTATCGAGATCCTCCAGTTGCTGTGTGGCCTCCCTGCGGGCCGCCACCAAATCGAGCTGGGCCTGCCGTGCACTCTTCTGCGACTGTGCGAGATCCCGCTCGGCGCGCGACACGTCCGCGTTCGCTTGCTGCATCCGGTCCGCGGCCTGCGCGTAAGCGTCCGCGAGGGACTGGCGGGCAGACTTCACCTGCTCCGCGGCGCGCGCATTGTTCTGCGCGGCCTGCCGGACAGCATCCGACACACCCCGCTCCGCCTCGGCGACCTGCCGGGCCGCATTACGCTGCGCAGACGCCAACGCCTGCTGCGCCCCCGCCAGTTGCCGAGCCTTCGAAGCGCCCTGCCCCGCCGCCTGGCCGCCCTGATAGGTGGCGTTCGTCGCCGCATCCTGGGCCGCCTTCTGCGCCTGCAACGCCCCCGCGATCCCCTTGAATGCCGGGGCCGCCACTAGCGCGATACCGCCGATACCAGCCGCAGCGGCAACACCGGCAGCCGCGATCGCACCCAGACCAGCCGCGACCACCGGCAGAGCCGGGATGATCGCCGGGCCGAACGCGATCGCCGCCGTCGTCAGCAGGTTGAGGTTGGCTGCGGCCGACCGGGTGTCGACGTCGACGTTCGCCGTCTGCCCGTCGAGCCGGTTCACCATCACCTGAAAGGCGGTCAACTGGGCCGATGCGGCAGCAACATCTGCGCGCACCTGCACGTCCGCATCCGAAGCCGACAGGCGTTGCAGACGCTCCTGCAGTCGGGCGATCCGGGCCGTGGCCTCCGCCGCGTCGATGTCGACACCGACCTGCATGTCGCGCATCGCCAACAGCTGGGTACGGATCCGTGCGATCTCCCGCTGGGCGTCGGTACTGTCCGCGTCGATCTCAACGTCAGGGAGGTCCCTCAGAGCGGCCTCAACGCGGGTGCGGAACGCCCGCCCGAACGCCCCACCCGTATCCGAGCCGGACCGGGTCGCCGCCGGGGTCGCAGTCCGGCCGCCCGTCGTGATGCCGCTACGGACCGCCGACGCGATCTGGGTGGAGACGTGGCGGCCGATGACCCGCCCGATCTCCTCGCCCACCTCATCGGCCGCAGGGACCAGCTGCTGCTGCATCCGCCGGCGAATGCCCTGAGCGTTGGGCAGAACATCAACTTCGACGCTGCCGACAGAGATTGCGGGCACTGAGGGCCTCCCCCCAGCGCTATGCGGCGCTCCCGTTGATGATCCGGAACAGGGTGTTCGCCTGGTCGTCCGTGAGCTTCTGCTTCGCCCGCGCAGGCTTCGCGCCCGGGCGGCGAATCGGCTCCGGAGCCTGCGGCCGCTTCGACTTGTGCTCGGTGTTCACACAGATCAGCACGTACTCAAGGCGTGCCACACGGTCAGCGACGGTGGCCAGCAGCTGCTCAACCTGCGACCAGCGGCCCTTCTCCGGCTCACCCTTCTCCGCCTGCTCCGCCACCTCTTCGTCTGACATGGCATTCCGCAGCGCCGTCCACGTCGCCGACTCTGGAGGCAGGCGCTGGATCAGGACCCGAAGGCGCCGAGCCGTCATCTCGCCGCGGTGGTAGGCGTCGATCTGGTCGGCATCCCGCGGATAGTAGAAGGCGAGATCTCCCTCTACCGCCTCCGCGTGCGCCTCGACGACGGAGCGGGTCCACTGGATTTCCCCAGGCTCTCACCCGCGCGGGTCGCCGCATCATTGATCAGCTCGCCGACCTCGTCGTTCGTCGGGTCAAGATCCAGGAAGACTTCGTAGTCGTCGGGGTGGAGGACGATCTCCATGAACGCACCGACCTGCCCGTTGTTCAGCAGGTTCTGCCACGACTGCCGCCATGCCCCCGGCGGAATGATGCGAACTTCCTCACCGCACAGCATCCCGGTGACGTGCTTGTTGACGGCCTCGGACTCCTGCGCTTCCGCCTCCGTCACGTCCGGCTCGACGAAGTCGTCCTCCGGCTCCTCGATGCGGCGCTGCGCCGCCGGACGGGAAGTCGATCGAGCTGGCGTGCGCGGCTTGCGATTCGTGGCACTGGCCATGGCGCGGGCCTCCTATGTTCTGGCGCGGGACAGGAATAGTGAGGTGGGCGGGCCGGGCCCGCGCCGGCTGGCTCATCCAGCCCGCCCACCAGCTCAGGAGCCCGAGTAGGCGGGCGTCGCGGGAATCTTGTCGACGTGGTAGACCGTGTTCCCGGACGCGTCCGGGTAGGTGGTGATCGTCCACTCGTAGCCGGACATCTCGTCCTGCTTGAACGTGACGTCGGACCGGTCGTTGATCTCGCCCTCGGGGACGTAGAAGCCCTTGTAGGCGTCACCGTCGATGACGAGGAACCAGAACGCGCGACGGTCCGGAACCGGGCTGGCCGTCTCCGCGTACTTGGTGAGGCCGTCGCCGTCCGGCTCCAGATCCGCCGTGTCCAGCCGGTACTGCAGCGACTGCACCGCCACCCGGGAGGTCTCCCAGACGGTCAGGCCGAACGTGCGCACCGACTTGGTGATCTGCGTGCGGAACGGCGACGTCAGACCCCACGGAGTGAACTCCTGCGAGTCCTCATCGAACCCGTAGGTCAGACCGTCGTCCGAGATCGCACCCAGCGGCTCCCACGGAGAAGCTGGCTGAACCAGCGGCGACGCGGGCGCCGCCGTACCCACCGGCGCGACAAAGCCGCCGCCGTTCGCGCCCACCAGGGCGAGATCCGCGGCGCGGGTGATGTTGACCATGAGATGTCTCCAGACATGGAAGAGCCCGCGCACGGGCGGGAAAACGGGTCCGGCGCGGGCCCAGCCGACGGTCAGGAGACCGGATGGCAGAAGATTTCGAATGTGGCGCCGAAGCGGCGCAGGTTGGGGTTTTCATACGGACGCCATGTCGGCGCCGCGATGGTGCGGGCCGATGTGAAGACCGCCGCGGCTGTGACCGCTCCCCGCAGTTGCGTGAGGAGCAGTGAGCGTGTCTGGCTCATGAGTTGCGACGCCGCTTGCCGGGATGCCGCGTACACGTCGATGTCGACGAAGGCGCGGTCAAGGCGGAGCCCGTCATCGCCGCCGCCAGTCCTTTGGATCTGGATGACAGGCAAGACCTCGCCCAGGTCGGCCGGAAGGTCTGTCAGGACTCGCACGTCGAGTCCAGACGCCAGCCAGGCGACGAGTTCCGCCTCGATATCGACGCTGCCGACGTCCGCCATCAGTTCCGCCCGCCCAGCTGTGCGGCACGCAGCAAGACGTGGTGCGCGGTGACCCGTTCGGTGCCGTACTCCACCCAGCGGGCGTAGTGGGCGGTGTTGCGGACGTAGCCGACGGCTCGGTCTCGGCGGCGTCCGCCGCGCGGCGTGCTGTCCGTCTCCCAGGAATCTCGGTAGTGGCCCGGGTGCGGGCCTCCGGCATCGACGGGTGACAGGCCGACCGCGACGCCCTTGATGACCTCGGCGCGGCGCAGCATCTCCGCCTGCATGCCGGGCATGCGCAGCATCTGGCCGATGCCTTTACGGTTCGCCTTGAACCGTGCTGCCATAGCCCCTCCAGAAACTCGCGCAACCCAGGGGGCAGCATGGACATCCAGGTGAAAGGCGTGCTCGGCACGATCAGTTACGACGGGGAATGGGTCACCATTACGAAGGCGCCCGTTGGGCCCAAGCCCGCGCCGGTACGCATCCGTGCCGCCGACATCACCGGCACCCGCTTCAAGGCAGGCAGCCTGCTCATGCACGGCTACGTGCAGTTCGTACTCCCCGGCAGCCTCGCGGCCGGCGAGAAGTCCGGGCTCACGCACGGCGGACGGCCCCCGTATGAGGACCCGCACAGCCTGTCCATCCCAAGGAAAAGCAACGACGCCGCCGAGAAGCTGATCGCCGCCGTCGAGCAGGCCCGCAGCTAGCCAGTCACGAGTTCGAGGGCTGCCACGACCGGTCCCGTCGAGCCCGTGAACGGGGAGCGAAAACTGCCGGGCAGTCCATCCACCTCGTACAGGTCGCCGCCGACGCGGATCCGATCCGTGGCGCGGATGTCGGTGCCGTAGGGGGCGTACAGGGTGAGGCCGGTGATGACGGTGTCGCGGGCGTCGACGATCTCGTTGGCGCCCGCCCCCGTGCCGTCCCGCGGAGCGATACCGCAGCCGGGTACCGGGATCTCGGTCGGAGGTCCGGGGACGTCGTTTCCGTACACGTCACGGGACGGCGCGCCAGGCCTCAGGATCGTGACCGTGTCGCCGGCGGGGAGCTCACGCATTGGCGGCCTCCTCTACGGCTGCGCACCACGCCGCAAGGTCTTCCGAGGGATCCAGTTCCGCGCTGCGAGCCTTCGCTCGCTTGGACGCCAGGCGGTAGTCCCCGGGCGTCAGCAGCTGCCTCAGCGTGGCCTCGTAGCCGTCCACGTCGTTGCGGTCGACGTACACACCGGCGTCGGCCAGGGACTCGCACAGCCCTGGCGTGGGATGGGCCAGTACGGGGATGCCGCTGGCCATCGCCTCCACGCCGACACGCCCCCACGACTCGTAGGAGCTGGGCATGAGCAGCACCTTCGTGCGCGCGTACACCTGCGTCCGCATGTCCTCGCCCCGGACGTGCTCGAGGACTTCGACGTTCGGGAGATCCGGCAGGATCTGCTCGCCGTATGCGCCGGTCACGGCAAGGAACTGCTGCTCCGGCATACGCCGGGCCAGAGCTGCGAGAACCTCGCCACCCTTCTCCTTGCTGCAGTTGACGAGCGTCACCGCACCGCCGGGCTTCGTCGCGTACTCGGTGGCCACGACCGGCGGGCGCACGATCAGCGACTGCCTCGGGCGCACGCCCTTCGGGTACTCGGCGAAGAACAGTTCCGCCTCGTGCGCCATCCATCGGCTGTTGTAGACCGCCAGCGTCGTACCGCCGGCGGCCATGTCTCGGAAGCTGGGTCGATGCGTGTTGTGGCAGATCACGATCATCGGCTTGCCGAAGCCCCGGGCCAGCGACGCTGTCGACGGAACGGACTCCAGATGCGACAGGACGAGGTCAGCCTTGCGTACTGCACTCCCGAAATCCAGACGGGAAGCCAGAGGGATCACAGAGATCCCCTGGTACACGTAAGGCTCATGGGCGCCACCATGCTGAGACAGCCACACCTGCACGTCATGTCCGTGCTCGACGAGTGGACGCATCATTCCGACCAGCATGTGCTCGGCGCCCGCATTGTGCTCGGGAGGCATCGCATGGACGCGGACAACGACCCTCAGCGGCCGGCTCATCGGCGCCTCACCATCGACATGCCGACCTTCGGCCGATACCCGGCATCATCGAGCTCCCGGCGATCCTCGTCGGTCATTGCGACCGCGGTGCCCACGCCTGACCCGTCGGTTCGGTACGAGTAGGGGCCGATCGTCTCCCCCGTCACGCCGCCGGCGACCGTGGGCGATGTCAGAGTACGGAGAGCCATGCGGGCCACGACCGCCACCACGTCGGCGGGCACTTCAGCAGCGCCGTGGCTGTACATCACCCGGTAAGTGCCCGGGTAGGCGTCGGCATCCTCGTCGTACCAGAGCTCCGGCATGTTGATCGACGGGGTGTCGGCGGCCGTTCGGATGATGTCGAGCCCGTCCCATTGCCATCCCACCGCCGGGAGGTCTGGTGCACCGCCAGCGCCGACGGCCACCACTTCTGCGACCGCTATGACGGGCTTCTGCGGCAGCCGGATCTCGCCCTGCTGGGCGCGAAGCACCACGGTCTCGTTGTCGGTGCGCGTAAACGCCTGCTTGGTGTACGCGCGGACCTTCGCTGAGGCGTCCGACAGCAGAGACTGCGCGCGCGCTTCCTCAACTGGAGTCAGCGGCCTCCCGAGGCGGTCTGAAAGGTCCGTCACGCTAGCGAGGGGATCCACGTTTCGCCACCCCCTCCATCGCTGCCGCCCATACATCAAGTTCGGCAGCAGGGTCGAGTCCTGCAGCGCGGGCCGCGGCAGCCTTCGACGCCTGCGGGTAGACCTTCGGTGAGAACAGACGCTTCACCGCCGCCTCCCAGGCGTCCAAGTCGTCACGGTCGGCGAAAATGCCCGCCTCGCCCAGCGACTCCATGAGCCCCGCGGTCGGGTGAGCGACGACCGGGATCCCGGAGCACATCGCTTCGACCGCGACTCGCCCGTAGGACTCGTAGGAGGACGGCGCCAGGAGAACTCTGGTGCGGGCGTACACGTCCTTCGCCATGCGGTCGCCCGGCGTGTGCGGCACGATCTCCACGTTCGGAAGATCATCGCGGATGATCTGCTGCCCGTAGCCGCCGATCACTCCGAGGAACTTGCGGCGCGGCATGCGTTCCGCGAGGGCGTAGAAGACCTTCGCGCCTTTCTCCACCGTGAGGTTGATCAGGGTGATGCGGTCGCCCGGCGTGGCCTGATAGTCCTCGACGGCTACCGGCGGGTGCACGGTGATGCCCCACGGCATCGGCCGATCCCCGCGATGAACGCGCCACCACGCCTCCGCGTCCGCCTTCATCCAGGCCGTGTTGTAGACGACCAGCGATGGGGAGCCCTTCACCAGCCACGACTTCGACTTCTCGAAGGTGTTGTGCAGCAAGTGCACCACCGGTATGCGGTTCAGCTCCCCCAGTACCGACGCCCTGGCCGTGTTCTCCAGGTGCGTCACAATCGCCTGCGCTCGGCCGTCACCACGCATCCACCGCGACGGATCCGCCTTGCCCCGGTACGGGTATACGCTCACGCCGTCGATTTCGTAGGCGTCGGTCGCGGCATCCTGCTGCGACAAGAGGACGTCCACGTTGTGCCCGCGGGCCGCCAACTCCCGCAGGAGGCTGTGCGCCGCCCACTCGGCCCCCGCATTGTGGGCTGGAGGGTAGGCGTGAAGCATCGCCAAGACCCGCAACTGGAACTCCGATCCCCAGACGGCCGGCAACCCGTCGAGGCTGCCGGCCGCTCACGGTCAGGACGCGGCCGTGGTCGCCTGGACGACGGCGAACGGGCTGCGGGTCGCCGAGTTGGTGTTCAGGCGGGTCGCCGGGTTGGCCGTGGCGAACGCGACGCGCATGACGACGCGCATGGCCACCGAGTCCTGCTGCATCAGGTTGAGGATGACCTTGCCGTCGTCGTCGGAGATGACGCCCTCGGTGAACAGCTTGAAGCTGATGTCCTGCCGGACACCCACGATGGCCTTCGCCCAGTCGCCCATAAGCAGTTCGGCCTCGGACATGTCCCAGGCGCCGTTGGTGAGTTCCGACATCGGGTAGCCGTACAGCGTTCCGCCCGGCGTGCCCTGCAGGTTGGGCTGGTAGATCGGCACGCCCTGCTCGGTGCGCATCGTGTTGAGCTTCCACGTCAGGCCCGGCCGGCTGATGAAGCCGTTGACGGCGAACCCGTCCTCGGCCACCTTCCCGGCGGCCGTGGCGACGTCGACTGCGAAGTCGCCGCCGGTCCCGGAGATGACCGCGTTTCCTGCGGCGACCGCGGACTGGTAGACCGCGGTGGGCCACGTGGACGGCTTGTCGAGCCCGAAGAGGCCGGCCGCGTCCAGCTTGGCGCCGATGGCCTCCACCAGGCGGGGGCGCACCTCGTTCCAGATCGGCATCTGGGCGTCGTCCAGGTAGGCCTCGGGGATCGGAACGATCGCCGCGATCTCCTCGGCAACCAGGTCGACGTTCTTCCAGTCCTGCGCCGACGTCTGCTTCAGGCCGGTGTCGCCGCCCACGAAGTAGGCAAGCGGCAGGACGTCGAGAACCGGCTGGCGCTGAGTCTTGGACGACATCGGGACCCGGCGGGCCCGCTGCAGGAGCGCGGACGCCGCTGGCAGCTCCTCGATGATCTCCGCTGAGACGGGAGTCGGGACGAGCGGATCGTTGCTGGCGTCCCGGCTGATGAGGGAGTTGTACGTAGCCACGGGGTCTCCTTTCGGAAATGCAGCGGGCCCGGCCCCGTGGACATGGGAGATTCCGGTGCTGCGTCGAAATGCCTAGTCAGGGGGTACGGCCCGCGAGGCCGCGGATCCACTGGTCGGGGGTCACCTCCGTGCCACCCGAAGCCGTGGCGGCACCCGGCGTGAGCGACTCGACCGGCCGCTGCTGGGCCGGCGGCGCGGCAGGGGCGGACGCCTTCAGTCGCTCGGCGAGCATCTCTGCACGCGCATTGATCTCGTCTTCGCTGCCCGAACCGAGGAGGTCGATCAGGTCCGGCGGGATGTTGTGCGTCGCCGCTGCCATGAGGCGGGTGTTCGTAGCGCGCAGATCGGCGAGCTGCTGCTCGACGCCCTGTGCGCGTTCGGTCGCCCGCTGGAGTTCGGTCTTCTGGGTGTCCTCGAACTCCTGGTACTTCTGCGCGGCCTGGCGGAGCTGCTCGATCTCGTCCTTCGACTTGAAGCCGAGCGCAGCCAGGTGCTTGTTCTCGTGCTGCCGGGACAGCGCCTTCCACTTCGTCGCCTCGGACTCCCAGTCCGTGACCTCCTGCTTCGAGGCGCCCGCGCTTTGCTGAGCGGGGGCGGCCTGCCGGCCAGGCGGGTTCTGGGCCTGTGCGGGAATCTGTCCTGCGGCGACGGCTTCGGCGGGGGTGGGGACTGCCGGCGTGCCGCTGGCGGTCTCCGAGGTGTTCTCGGCCATTGATTGGGCTCCCTGTCGGGTGCGCTGCCGTGTCGGCGAACGCGGAGGTGGTTATGCAAAAGGCGCCCAGCCGTGTCGGCGGGCGCCATGGACGGCACCAGTGGTGCCGTGATCGGGAGTCAGGGGCGTGGTGCCGCGTATGCGGCGCGTCCTTCGGACTCCCACCAGCGGCGGAACGCATTGACGGCGTGCTTGCCGCCGCGGCCTCGCGTTTCCCGCAGCCAGTCGTCGTAGAGCTTCTCGGCAATGCCGATGAACGGCTCGTCATGTGTGAACGCGGGCCAGGCCTGGCACGCGCAGTGGTCGTGGTAGCGGTCACCGCCCTGCCGCGGATCACCCGCGGTCTGCGCCGACTTGTACACGGGCCCGCGGGAGGCGAGCATCGCGCACCAGGCGCACGGATCAGCGTCTGTGACCCGCGACCAGCCGGTGGCGTGGTCGTCCGCGGCGATCGACCGCTGCATGACCTGCCGACCGCCTTCCAGGGCCAGATACTGGGTTGTGCCGACCATGCGGACTGCCGCGGCGTCCATGGCCTGCTGCGGCGTCTTCCCTGCCGCGATGGCCTTCTTGAACTCGACGGGCCCCGTCACATCGAGCGAGTCCTCAAGGCGCTGCACCAGCAGCGGCAGCGGCCCCTCCGGGGCGAAGTCGTCATCGAGAATGTCGGCGTCGCTTCTGGCATCGAGGTAGCTCGAGCCGGCCAACGCGGCGGACTGCTCACGCGCCTGCCGCACGATCGGCATCAACGCGGCACGAACGGCGGGCCAGGACGCGTCGACCTTGGCGGGGTTCATCAGCTCTCGCCATACCTGCAGCACCTGCTGTGCGAGGCGGGCCGCCATCAGAGCCTGAATGGCTCGGTACTTCTGCGGCGCCTCCTGGCCGGCCATCAGAGCACCAAGTCCGCTACGGGCGCAGGTGCCGAAGGCGGCTTGAGCTGGTCCATCTGCTTCTCGATGATCCCGTTGAGGCGGTTCATCGAGTCGCCCTGCTCGGCAGTCGTCTTCCACCGCTCGACGTCAGTCTGCGTGACCCCGGGGATCTTCTCCCACAGTTCCTGTGGAGGAACGCCAAGCATGGTCACCAGCTTGCCGAGAGCGTCCACCGTCTGCGCGAGCGAGCGAGCCGACGTGTCCCGCCACACCACCTGCGCCGCCGTGTCCTCCCACGCCCTGGCGTCCCCTGCTGCGAGGCCGGCCAGCCGCAGTGTCTGCTCGTGGCCTTCCCCGCACAGCGATTCGCGTTCATCCGTCTTGCGGTCGAGGCCGTCACGGGCAGCCGCCAGGGCCTCGGCAGACAGGTTCACCATCTGCCCGAGCAAGTGGTAGGGCGGCACCTGCGACAGCGTGGCCATGTGCCGGATCGTCGACTCCCGCGAGTCGAGGTAGCCCTTCAGGTCCGTCTGGCCGAACTCGCCGAACTTGGTGTCCGCATCCTCCGCGACGAACAGGCCGTCGACACGCGACCTGAACGGCTCGATCGGGTTCCCGTCGCCGTCCAGAGGCGGCGCCATGCCGGTCACCCACCGCTGACGAAACGCCGCGTACTGCTGAGCCATCAGCAGGTTGAACGTCGTCATGTTCAGCTGGTCCTGCGAGTCGATCAGAGGCTCAACCTCGCCCACAACGCCGTCACCGTCGAGATCCTCGGTGTTGATGTAGCGGACCACCGGGCAGACCCCGAGATCGTGCCGCATCAGCCACTGATCACCATCGGGCGCCAGCTGTGAGCCGTCCTCTTGGCCAGCCAGCGTGTAGCGGGCCTGGTCGTCGTAGATGCGGACCACCCGGCGTTTACCCTTCGCCGTGTTCTCCAGGCGGTCTTCCACCGCAAAGATCGGCCACTCGTCGTTCACCGGGTCCGCGTACAGGGCGGTCATGCGCCGCGGCGAGAACGGCGTGATCACCGGAACCGGCTTGCCCGGCATCACCACCGCGTAGGCGGCCCCGTAACTGAGTACCGAGCGGTGAATGCCGTGCTGGCGGGCATCCATCCGGTTCGCCTGCCAGATTTCCCACGGCGCCGCGTTCGTATCCGAACCCGCCGGCCGGTAGCCGTCGACGTACATGTTCTGCGCGACCACTGTGACCACAAGCGGCAGGATGTTGACCTTCGCCCGCTCGATCAGCCACCGATATTCGGCCCGCGCCCCGGCCGGGACGTACACCGAGTCGTGGCGGCCACACAGATACCGCTGGATCCTGTCCAGCCGCATCTGCTCACCGTCGCGGATCTTCAGCAGACGACGCGCCGTCGACACTGCACTGTCCTTGTCCATGACCGCCACGCGTCGCTCACCTCCCCGCCATCACGCGAATCCGTGCACGCGCCCTGTGCGCTGCTTCTTCTTCTGCCGCTTCGCCCAATCCGGCGAGGCCAGCAACGCCCTGCGGGCCATATCTGCCAGCTGCATCCCGGCAAAGCCGTCGACCTTCTTCGGGGACTCACGCGACTCCTTGCCGAACGACACACCCCACTTGTTGGGGCGGCGGCGGGCGTTGCCCACATGCCGCTTCAGCATCTGGTCGCCGGTCTGCAGGATCTTCCGGTCGACGATGGCCTGCACCAGCGCCTCGGTAGCTTTCGTCAACTCCTGCTGGTGGCCGCGCATGTCGTAGCCGATCACAGACCGGGCAGACGCCTTCACCAGCAACTCATCGCGGTACGTTTCGCCCCACTCGTCGATGTACGACTCCCACAGCTTGACGTCCGCGAAGAACGCCCGGACCTGGAACCGGCCGAACGCGTTCGCCACCAGATCCGACACCTGCTTACGGTCGACCTCCCAGCCCTTTGCCAGCGGACCATCCGGGCGCTCCCACATCCCAAGCGGCTGCACGAGCCGATCAGAGATGCGCATCGCAATCAACACGGTTGCGTCGTCCGACTTGCCACCGTCAAAGCCGAGCGTGATCTCGTCGCCGTCCTGGAGCCGCTCGTCCGTCAGGCACTTCGCCCACTCCCCTGGGTCCAAGAGAGCGTCCTCGGCGGCGACCGGCTGGTTAAGCCAGTACCGGCGTGAATCCGACGGAGACGACTGGGGATCCCAGATCTCGGCAATGATGCCGTCCAGATCCATCCAGGCAGCCGCCGGCCCGTAAGCCTCCTTGAGGCCAGCCAGCAGGGCGTCACGGTCGGCAAGGTCGACGCCGTCCGTGGCCTGCCGGTGGTCGAAGAGCAGGCCCGCGGCGTCCGCGTCCCGCACCCGGCCTTCCCTGATGGCCTTGAAGTAGGTGTGTGTCGCCTCCGCCACCGAGTCCTGTCCGGGCTCGTACATCGTCGACGTCTCGAGGCACCACGGTTCGGCTTCCTTACGCTTCCGCAGGTTGCGTCGCACCGTGCCATGCATACGCCGCAGTTCGGGCAGCACATACAGGTGAGTCTCGTCGAAGACCGCAAAGGTCTCCTTGCCGCCGTCCTTCGCAGCTGACGACGCCGTCGACGGAGTGATCTCGCCCCGCTGGTGGTGCAGGATGATCCGGCTCGACGACTGCGCCGACTTGCCGATATCGATACCCGGAAAGTCGTCGCCGTGATGCTCGATCAGGTACTCGAGCATCGTTGACACGTTGTCGTAGGTGTTGCCGGACTGCCCTTCCTCCGTGGCCAGGCAGCGAATGAACGGCGACTTCACCGGCCGCCCGACCGGTTCACCGTCCGCGTCCCAGCCGTCGAAACGGACCGGGAAGAGGGCCTCCGAGCACACCAGCATCCCGGCGATCTCAGACTTGGCGCGCCCTTTCGCCCGCGACAGGAACGCCCGCCGGTACATGCGTCGACCAGTTTCCGGGTCGATCCGGTAGGCCTTGACGATGAACGCGTAGAACTCGTCGTCCAACTCGATCGGCTCGCCCACCACGTCGCCAGGACCATGGCAGAGGAACTCTTCGATGTGCTCCACGATGTGGTGACCGAGAGAAGGGAACTCGCCGTCGTACTGGGGTCCGCGCCACGGCATGGCACCCCCTACACGGCATCCTCCGACACGATCCGCAGGTTCTTCCGCCGGTCCGACGTCGACCGTGGCGTTTCAGGCTGCCCCTGCTTGTCGGCGGGAGTCTCGATCTTCAGCTTCAGGCGCATCCGGTCTTCCGGTGTCGCCCCGTATTTCGCAGCCCTCAGCCGGACTTCGGACGCAAATTCCCAACGCCCCTTGGTCCACATGACGTGGTGCAGAAGCGCCGTGTCCAAGAGGAAATCCCAGTCGGTGTCGATGAAGACCTGCGCCTGTGCCGAGCGCCGCCACGTCTCCCACCACTGCACTGTCCGCGGATGCCACGACTCCTGATCCGGCAGAACCCCCTCGGGGAGCTCCGGGCCACGGACCTCGTCATCGCCCTCCACCCGATGAAGCTCGGCATCCCGAGCCTTCGAATCCCGGGCGCGTGAACGCGTCGCCTTCGGCGCCATCCCACGACCAGCCATCAGGGGCACCCCCTCACAGCAAGTCGTCGATCACCCGCGTCAGATCGGCCAGCTTCGACGGAGCGTCCTCGAACGGCTGCCTCGTCACGGTGATGTAGCGGCCACGGTCGTACACCTCGACCGACGAGTCCCCGCGGCGGATCCGGCGCCCCCGGCCCACCGATCCGAAGCCCCAAATGTGCAGGCCCGTCCCGGACGGCGAAACCTCGATGTACGTCTCCGGCAGCCCGTCCACGATGCGCCGGGCCCACGGGCGCAACTCGCCGTCAAGCAGCGCATGGTCAAGGTCGATGCACACGAGCCGATCCGCCCAGCTGAGCACGAAACCCACGCCAACACCCGCCGATGAACGGCAGACCTTGCTGTAGCTGCTCCACGTCTCCGGATCCGTCGACGACGCAGGCCGGACCTTCGGGCCCACAACCGAGAGCGGCACCTTGCGATCGGTGTGCCGCACCCATTGCTTGCGCCGCGTCATCGCAGACGGAAGGGGATCAGCCTTGCGCCGGCCTGCACGATGGGCAGCCATGCGACAGCGGCCGGAGCAGAAACGCGCGTTGTGCGCATGCCTGGCAGCAAGGTGCTCCCGGCAGTGCTCGCAGCGCTTCGTCTTCATGCCCCCATCATAGCGGAGTGCGTGACGGCAATACCTATTCTGAGCTGCGCTGATGCAGTCTCGTGACGGTCAGACGAGCTGGCCGGCCCGCACGGCCGCCGCGCACGCCCCGCACATCGCCGCAGGTCAGAGCTTGATCATCAGATCCCCAGAGTCACGCGCACCGCGGCAAGCTAACGTGCCCGATCGCCAGGATTTAGATGATCTTGGGGGTGCCCCCAGGGTGATCTTGCCGTCGTGATCTTCGAGTCGCCCCGGTCAGTTGATCAACCCAGGGTGCGGCTCGGCCGGCCGAGCCCTGGCGGGCTTGGCGTGGGCCGCGGCCGACGCCTCGCGCCCCGTCTTCTGGTCGTGGTGCCACTGACACAGGGACCACAGGTTCTCGTCGCTGTGGTCGTCCACGCCCTGAGCGGCGCCGACCTTGTGGTCCACCTGGTTGGCTGGCTCCCCGCACGGGCCACCGGTCGAGAGCGGCCACCGGCAGCGCCACCCGTCGCGCTTCAGGATCCGGGTACGGATGCGGGCCCAGCCCTTGGGGAGCGGGGCTGCACGCCGGCCCTGGCTGGCCATCAGTTGCCCTTGGCGTGGCGCATGGCTTCCTCTCCTGGCGCGTGGCCAGGACGCGCGCCAGTCGCACGTTGGTGGAGGTTGGAGCAAAGCCCCTTCACGATTCCCGGGCCGACGTGCTTGCTCAGCTCGGTAACGCACCGGTCGAAGTCGCCCGGAACGCCCCATTGGATCTTGGCCGCCCCTGCGCCCTCGGCCCAGTAGCGCATCAGGCGCTCAGTGGCAGAGGCATCCTTGGGGCTGGCTTCTCGTCCTGCGACCATGCGGCTTCATCTCGCTTCCATTCAGCTACGAGCTTGGCGCCCTTCGCGAGGTTGCATCCCTGGCAGGCGGGGAGGACGTTGCCAATGGCGTGCCGGCCGCCGCGGGACAAGGGGACGACGTGGTCCATGTGGAGGCCGCCCTGGTTCCCGCCGCAGTAGGCGCAGCGGTGGCGGTAGTGGCGGACGAGCTTGCGCCATTCACGGCTGTCGACGCCGACGCTGTCGGGGTTGAGCTTCTCCCATGCACGCCGCGCCGCCTTGTACTGGGCGGCGATCGCTCGCCGTAGTTCCGGGTTGGCGCGGCCCCACGCAACGGCTGCGGCGACTCGCTGCGGCCGGTAGCGGGCGTAGGAGACGCGCCTGCTGCAGAGGCGGGAGCAAAACACGGAGGTGGACTGCTTGGGCGTGAAGACGGTGCCGCAGCGTTCGCATGGGCGCGGCGTGAGATCGGCGTACACGATGGCCCGCCGTGCGCGATGCCGATTGCCGCAGTCTGGGGTGCAGTACTTCTGGTCGGTGCGCCAGGCTTTGAAGGTGGCGTCGCAGCCGAAGCAGGCGCGCTCGGGTTCGGCTTCCTTCTGCCTGGCTGCGTAGAGCCTGTTGTAGCGGAGTCCGTTGCAGGAGCGTGAGCAGCAGAGGGAGTCGCGGCGCTTCGGCGTGTAGATGGTCCCGCAGATGTCGCATGGCCGTTCGGGCAAGACGCCGAGGGGCTCGCGCTTGGGGCAGGTCTTGCAGCGCCGGGCGTTGCGGTGGAGAGCGGAGATGTCGGCGCCGCAGCGGTCGCAGGCGCGTGTAGCGTTGGTCATGTCGGTCCTGTCGCTTCAGGGTCGGCCACGCCCCGGGGATGTTCGTAGCATCCGCCGGGGTCCTACTTGTTCAACGCTCCAGTCTGGTCTGCCAGTTCCTCTGGCGGGTCGATGCGTTGGATGCTCGCCCCTTGTCCGGACGGGATGGCGAGGCAGACGCCTTCGGTGTCGGCGAGGACGGCCCAGCTGCCTTGAATGGTGAGGGTGATGTCGTCGCCTTCGATGAGGACGTCGTCGCGCTTCTGTCCGCGCGGGTGGATGACGAGGTAAGCCGGCATCAGTCTCGCCTCAGCGTTTCACGGAGGACATCGCCGATTTCCAGGAGCGCCTGTACTGCGGCGATGGTGGCGGTTGCCTGCACCTTGGCAGCGTTGGCCATGACGATGTCGGTGGGGATACGGC
The DNA here is from genome assembly GCF_001279775.1 of Streptomyces sp. MMG1533. GTDB lineage: Bacteria > Actinomycetota > Actinomycetes > Streptomycetales > Streptomycetaceae > Streptomyces. The sequence continues at coordinate 55,320 of NZ_LGDG01000223.1, forward strand.
CGGTCGGCAGTCCGTTGAGTTCGGCGGCGGCCTGGCCGAGGGTCTTCTCGGCGAGCTGCCGGTAGCTGGGTACGCCGGTCATCAGCCTTCCACCACCTTGCGGAAGGGCACGACGGGCGCGAGGAAGATGCCGTGCTCATCCCAGTAGTGGATCTCGCTGACCTCAGGCTGCCCGTCCTCGCGCCGCACCACGACTTCCATGGTCGCGGCCTGCTTTGGCGCGCCGTCCATCTGCATGTCGAGGATGGTCACGCCGTCGACTGGGCTGGGTCGACGTCCGGTCTCGCGGCCGTTGAGCTTGGGGCGGATCGCTTCGAAGTCGTCGAGGAGTTCGTTAGCGACGTGCAGTTCGACGGTAGCCATGGCGCGGGCTCCTGGGTCTAGCCGATGAGGACGTGTTCGTGGGCTGCGATCGCAGCGAGGAGGTCGGCGACGGTCGGTGTGGCGTTCTCGTCGTACTTGGGGTCCCAGTTGCCGAGTTCGTAGCCGTGGCAGCTCGGGCAGCGCAGGGAGAGGATGGCGCTGCTGCCGTCGGTGTAGGGCTCGGCGTGGAGGGTGAAGTCCTTGGGGTCCGCCGGGTGGTTCATGGCGCGGGCTCCGTGAGGTCAGGTGATGCGGTGTCCGGCGGCGTCGTAGTAGTCGATGCCACCGAGTTCGATGCGGTCGCCTGTGAGCGTGAAATAGGGGCTCATGGTGGTGGCTTCGGGCGGCGCGTCCGGTGCCAGCCAGGTGAGGATGACGTGTTCGCCGTCGCGCCGTCGGGATAGCTCGCGGCCGGGCAGTAGGTGCTGGTGCTTGTTGAAGTCGGCTTCCAGTTCTGAGTTGACCGCCAGCTCGACGCGCGTTTCGACCAGGGCCGCCTTGAACTTGTCGCTGACGGGTTCCATGGGTGCGGGCCTTCCGTGGAGATCAGGTGTCGAGTCGCTCGACGGTCGCCCCGCACATCGGATGCTCGGGCAGCCGGTCGGCGAGGAGTCCGTCGATGCTGACGGCGATGGTGCAGATGTTGATTTCGTCGGGGTGGTGGACACAGACGAAGCCGTCGGCGAACTCGGCACCGTGCCAGATGCGGCCGTCGGTGAGACGTAGGCGGAACGGGCGCGACCAGTCGTCGGGGTCAGCCACGGTTCCACCACCAGACGCCGAGCGTCGATCCGCGAAGGCTGTCGACCTGCCCGCCGAGTCCGCCAAGCACGGCGTCCATGCCGTCGGCGTCCCATTGATGCACGTGCTCTTCGTGCGGGTTGCCGTCGACTTCGCCCTGCACGCTCTCGACGATGGGCACGGAGACGAGGATGTTCCACGCTCCGGCGGCGACGATGCGTTCGAGGAGGGCGACGGCGTCCTCGCGCGGCATGTGCTCGAGAACGTCGCCCGCGATGACGAGGTCCCGGTAGAAGAGATGGTCGGCGCTCTCGCGGACGTCTTCGACGTGGATCTCGTCGTACATCGTCCGCGTCTTCGTGGACTTGAGCTTGTACTTGGTGATGTACGGCTTGTGGATCTCTACCGCTGTCCACCACACGCCCTCGTGTACGGGCCGGAAGAGTTTGGCGTAGGTGCCTTCGCCGGGCCCGACATCGGTGACCGTGTTCGGCAGGTGGCGCTTGAACCACTCGAGGGACCAGTCCTTGCCCTCGGTGTCACTGGTGGGCATGAGGTCACCTCGCGTTTTCGATGGTGTGGGGCCGGCCGCGGGTAGGGATGATGACGAGCAGGTCGTCGGCCATGGCGCGGGCCCTTCTAGTAGACGGTGAGTGTTCCGGCCCGGTAGACGGGCGCTTCGGTTCCGGCGGCCCAGGCCAGCCACACCCGGTACTCGCCTGCCTCCAGGGTGGTGGCGCCGCCGGATGGGCCGATGAGGATGCGGGCGTGCGGTGACGCCCACTCCCCTGTCATCCAGTCCGCCACCTCCGGGTTGCCGGTCACGCTGGCGGGCAGGAACGCGAACTTGGGCGGAGCTGCGGCGTTCACGGTGCTGCCGGCCGCCCGCGACGTCGCGGTGACCCGGATGTATTCGGTGCTTGAGGCGGCTATCTCCATGGCGTGCTCACCGCCCAACCGGCCGTCGGGCGGCCGACCCGGAAGTCAACGTCGGAGTGGTCCGCGCCCGCGGTGTCGGCGGTCAGGTCGGCGTCTGCGGTGAGGGCGGCGTCTGCGTGGGCCGTGAGTGTGACTGTGGCGGTGAGGCTGTTCTGCGCGGTCAGGTCTGCGGCGGTGACGGTGATTGCTGCCGCTGCTGCGGTGAGCGTGCTGTCGGAGGTGAGCGTCGCAGCCCCGTTGTAGACGGCGCCGTCGGACAGCGTGTTGACGTTGTCGTATTCGGCGTAGTCCGTGACTCCGGCGTCGCGGTAGCAGAACAGGTCGACGGCGCAGGTGTCGACGTTGGCCGCAACCCAGGCGGGTGTGGCGAGGGTGCGCCGGTTCGTCCACGTTGAGCCGTCTGGGGATGTGTCCCAGTAGATGTTGGTGCCGTCTTCGCGGATTCGCAGCCACAGGTGTTGTACGGCGTCGTAGGTGATCTCGACGGCTGCTGCGTCGTAGTAGGAGACGTTGGATTGCATGCGCAGTTTGGCGGTGACCGCGTTGTATTTGAAGCCGAGTCCAGTGCCCGCCGTCGCCGATGTGATCATGAAGTTGGCGCCGACGTCCGTGCCCGTGCTCGCCGCGGGCCGAGTGACCAGTTTCAGGTAGATGGTGGCCCCGGCCAGGGTCCACGCCCGACCCGTCTGGAAGCCGGCGTACTGCCCGGCTACCAGCGGCACCCGTGCCCGGCCGCCGGTCTCGGTGACCCCTCCGTAGGAGTCGCCCCAGTTGCCGGAGATCGTGTTGTCGTTGAAATTGTCGACCAGCGTGCTGAGGATCGGCATGCGGGCCTCCGGTCACGCCAGGGAGAACGACAGCGATCCTGCGACGATCTTCAGTTCGTCCCCTGCTGCGACGGTGCGCGGTGTTGTCAGCGCCCCGTACCAGAGCCGCACCGGGGTTCCGGCGTTGTCCCACACCTCCACGCCGACGACGGTCGCGGCGGGCATGCCCGTCCACGACAGGTCGGCGCTGTTGCTGGTGGCGCCGTTGGTGGCGGCTGCGACGGTCATGTTCTTCCGGGCGTAGGAGCCGCCCGTCACTTCGGTGCCCGCTGTCGTGTCGCTGCCGTTCGCGGTCACGAGGGCCACTTTGAGGGGCGTGGTGGGCGCCGTGGTGGCGTTGCCCATCAGCCAGTCCAGGGCCCGATTTTCGGCGGTATTCGAAAGGTTGTCCGCGATCGGACTCACCTCCTAGGCGGGCATGAGGGCCCGGATTGCTGCGGTGATCCGGCGGGACAGGTAGACGTGCCCGGCGTCGTTGGGGTGGATCGCGTCGGCGCCGATGTACGCGGCAGCGTTCGCCGTCGTGATGAACGCGCCGTGCGTGGCCACGAGCGCGCCGGACGCGTCGTAGCAGGAGCCGGTGACGGGTGAGATGAACGGGAACCCGGCCGCCGCGGCTGCGGTGCGCAGCGTCGTGTCCGTGTTGGTGATGGACGCGCCCGGTGACCCGGTCGGGGACCAGCAGCCGATGACGTACACCTCGCAGGCCGGTAGCCCGGCCTTGATGGCCGCGTACAGGGAGGCCGCTGCGGTGGCGATCGTCGTCTGGTTGCCGGTGTTGTCGTTGTAGCCCGCCCACACGATCAGCCTGGACGGCGTCCAGCCGATGACGTCCGTGTTGACCCGGTCGGCGAGCGTGGCGTAGGACCCGGCGGTGATGTAGCCGGTGCCGCCTCGGGCCTCGTCCCACACGTCGGTGGAGCCGAGGAGGCGGGCGGCACGCTGAACCCAGGTGCCGGCGCCGCCGCCGGCGTTCTGGTTGCTGCCGTCGGAGAGGCTGTCGCCGAACACCGCCAGCCGCCCGCCCTGAGCGGGGACGCCCCACAGGGTGGCGGTGGGCGGGATGTAGATCCCGCCGAACGGCACGGTGTAGAAGTCGAACCTGATGCGGCGCGGTGCCGACGTGCCAAGGTCGACGGTCATCAGGTGCGTGCTGCCCGCCGTGGTGCCGCCGACGGCCTGCATCAGATCGGTGACTTTGCGGCCGTCGATCGACAGCCGGTAGGTGCCCGCCGTCTGGTAGTTGAAGCGCAGCTGGAAGGTCTGCGCGTCGGTCCCGAACTCCAGCGACCACACAGCCTGGCTGCTGGTGAGGTTGCCGCGGGTGTTGGGGTAGCGGGAGGTCGGCAGTACATACCCGGAGTCGGGGGTGCCGGTGCCGACCTGGAAGCCGCCGGCGCCGAGGTAGGTGAACGGGCCGGTCACGTCCGTGCCGCTGAGAGCCACTCCGGCGGGCGAGTAGCGGATGTACCCGGACGTCGGCGTGCCGGTCTGCGCGACGCTGATCGTGGGCGCCGTGCCGGTGTACACGCTGTCGGCGGTGACCGGGTCCGGCAGGTCGCGGCGCCGCCACGGGTTCGCGATCCCGGGGACGCTGGTGTTGTCGATGAGGCCGACCGCATCCAGGGCGGCGAGCGCGTTCGCGAGGGCGGTTCCGTCGGCTCGGGAGCCTGGCACGGTCTGCTGGGCTACCGGCGCCGCGCCGTACAGGCCGACCGTGTTGGCGGCGCCATCCAGGACATGCCGGACCGTCCCGTACAGGGTGTCGACATGTTCGACCTTCCCTGCGATCTGCGTGTTCAGGGCGTCCGCGCTGAAGCGCAGGTAGCTCCGCTGCGTCCCGTCGAAGGCGGGGCCGGACCAGTTGGAGATCAGCAGGTCCGATCCGGTCGCCTCCAGATCGAGGGCGCCGCCGCCCCTCCGGAATCGGTAGCCCTTCCCCGTTCCCAGAACGGAGAGATCAGCTCCGTTGACCGTCACCGCACCGGTGAAGGTCGCCCCGGTCTTGTCCGCCTTGAGCGGCAGTGCGGTCTCGAGGCCGTCGATCCTCGTGTCGAGGTCGGTAACGTCCCCTTGGAGGGTGGTGACGGTTCCGGTCAGGGTGGTGACGACGGTGGTGGTCGCGAACTGGCCGTTCGCCCACGCCCGGTCGCCGTGCGGGTCCGTTGCTGTCGCGTGTGCCGTGACCTTGCCGGTGGCGTCGGAGCCGGCTGCTGCGACTGCGCCGGCTTGTGCGCTGTCGGCTTTCGCCTGGGCGCCGGACGTGGTTTCGAGTTGGGCGGTGTCCGGGATGCCGTGGACGTCTGCTGTGTCCGCCGAGTGGGCGGCGACTTTCGCGGTCGCGTCTGCGGCGGCGGTGGTCTGGGCGGTGGCGGCTGCTCCGGCGGGGTCGAATGCGTCGATCGTCGCCGGGGACAGCTGCGGGTTCGGGTAGGTGCCGGTGAGCGCACCGCCCGCGGCCCCGGTGGGGGGTGTGGAGGTGCCGCTGCCGTCGGGTTCGGAGACGGGCGCGAGTGTCGACAGGTCGACTGTGGCGCCGAGGGTGGACGGCAGGTCGATCCAGTAGATGGCGCGTGTACCGCCGGAGGGCTGCTCATCCACCCGCCACCGCCAGCCGGCGGGCTGGACGTCGGTGTCGTTGGTGCACAGCAGGGTGACGCTGAACTTGCCGTCGGCGTCGAGGGTGATGGAGCCGCCGCCGCTGTAGATCGCCTGCTGTGTGGAGTCGACGAGCCGCGCGGACGGGGTGAGGACGACACGGCCCGTGCGGGCGGTGCCTGCGACGGGGACGGGGAAGGTGCCGGTCAGCGTGATCGTGGAGGCGCCACTCGGGAAGGCCACGGCCACCTCCTCGGGGTGTCCCGCCGCCCGAGACGGGGGCGTTACGGGCGGCGGGACGTCGGGGCGTGGGACCGGGCGCCCCCCGGGGGGGGTGCGTCCGCCTGGCCCCCCACTAGGACCAGGCGGACGAGCGGGCCGAGCGCGTGGCGCTTCAAGGCCCGGCCTGCGCCTCGCCAGCGCAGGGGATCTAGGCGGCGTGGGGTGCCCGCTGAGGCATCGGCCGGTAGGAAGCGGCGCATGTCTGGACTTCAGGGAGGGCGTACATGGTCTTGTACTCGTGGCCCTGGCCGGAGTATTCGCCGGGTCGCCCCCTGAATCGGCGGATCTTCCCGCGCCGCGCCCATTGCCGGATGACAGGGCCGGGGACCCCGGTCGCAGCCACGGCCTCGTGCTCGAAAACCAGATCCTCGGGGTACAGCTCAGCGAGGTGCATCGCCCACCCCCAAGCAAGCAGAAAGCCCCCGGCGGAAGCTGGGGGCTTAAGAGGTCTGCGGACACACTTGTGTTCCGGCGAGGCCACTGTGACATACGAACGATCAACAGTGCAAGCGCTGACCCGAGCTTGGCCTACGCGGCTGCTCTCTCGGCGAGCGGCAGGTCGAGAACTTCCGTGCGCGCGTACTGAGTCGAGCAGCCGCGACACCTTGCACCGGGGGTAGAAACGGTGACCCGCAATACGGTGCCGCACGGGCAGGCGACAGCGATCGGACGCTCGGGGCGTTCACCCGTGATCTGGCGCTCGCATTGCCGGACCAGGGCGGCGACTTCCTGCGCGAACTCACCGAATGCCGGGTGCGTGCTCGCGGCTCCTTCAAGGTTGACGCGCAACGCGTGGACGGCCTCGTCGAGTTGCTGCTGCAGGCCGCCGTTCCATCGCGGGTGACGCCAGCCGAAGTGCTCGTGCCAGTCGACCTGCCAGGTTTGCAGGATGGTGACGACGCCACCGCGGGCCATGAGGCTGAGCGGTTCGAGGCGCAGCGGCAAGGGCGGGGTGCGCGATACGGACACGACCTGGCCGTCGCCGCCTCGCCCGGGGACGAGCCGGTCGGCGAGTTGGGCATACAGACCGTCGGGGCCCGGGAGTTGCCGGAGGGCGAGATCGATGCGGTCCTGGCAGAGCCGACAGGCGGTGCGCCCGAGTTCGTCATGGCGGAGTTGGCGTCCACAGGGATCGCAGGTCGGCCATTCATAGTCGAACTCTGCGGCGGGGGTGGGGTGGTCGTACACGGCAGGCTCCTCGTGCGGTGCGGGAAGCAGGTGACGCAATAGGCCAATGGTGCACCACGAGGTTGACAACGCTGGGCCATTGGCTCAGTGGTGCCGCGCACACGCCTGCGGCCCTGTCCCGGTCGGCGGGGGCAGGGCCACGGTGTTCATGCGGCTTTCTGGTTGTTGCTGGCGATGGCTTGCGCGCAGCCCCTGCAGTCGCGGATGGTTCCGAAGGTGTAGGCGTCGGTCTTGTAGCCGGTTTTCCCGCAGGCGGCGTGTAGGAGGTCCCACCAGCGGTTGTTGTCGGGCCTTCGGGTGCGGTGTCGGGTGCGGCCGTTGACGAAACGGACGCCTCGGATCGGGTACTGCTCGGCGACCGTCGGGGCGGGCGGGGCAGTCATTAGTCCTCGTCTCCGTGCGCGTGGGCCAGGAGGCGGTGCAGCGTCCAGGCAGGGTCGTTGCCGGTCTTGGCGACGGCGCCGAGGACGTCGCGGAGGGCGTGCGCCTCGACGTCGGTCAGTTCCACGGTCGTCGTGCCGTCGTTCTTTACGGTGACCATTCGCATGGCTAGTCCTCGTCTCGGTCGGTCCAGTACGCCCGGTCGTATCGGGCTGCGGTGCGGGGGTCGTCGTCCCAGTCGTGCAGCCGGGGCTCGGTCGGCAGCGGCGGGGCGGGCTCGGGCTCGGGTGGTGCGGTCATGCGGGTCCCTGTCGTACATCGCCCATCCAGATGTGACGGCCCTCTTCGTCGAGGCGGCGAGCGGTCTGACGGGCGTCAACCTCGGCGCGTTCGAAGGTGCGCCAGAACTCGGGGCCGTGCGAGGTGCCGCCGGGGCGGGTGGCATGCGTGAGTTCGTGGGTGAGAACGTGGCGGACCAGGGGCGGGTCGAGCTGGAGGGTCTGCCAGGCGATGGTGACGTCGTCGCGCCCAGGTCGACCGTCGTGCTTGCCCCACCGGGTGCGGCCGATGTTCCCGACCTTCACCGTGGGCATGGGGCGGCGGGGTGCCATGCGGGACCAGATCTGTTCAGCCTCGACCTGAATCCAGGCGGTTCCCTCGCGGATGTACCAGTCGATGAACGTCGTCGCCGCGTTCGGCACGGCGGTGGAGTCGAGTTCGAACCAGTAGCCGGTGCCGTAGCCGGAGGCGTGGCGCAGCTTCACGTCCGGGTTGTCGACCAGGCGCAGGCGAGCGGAGCGACCCAGCCACAGGAAGCCTTCACCGCCGATGAAGGTTTTAACGGGGTGGCCGGGCACGCATTTCTTGGCCTTGTTCAGCATGACGCCGATCCGGTCCCGGTTCTTTGACAAGAGCCGGAGCACTTCGCCGGGTGTGGCGTCGGCGGGGACTTGCAGGGTGATGCCGTCGTCTCCCGGGCTCATGGCCATGCCGAGGGTCTTACGCCGAGCGCTGATCTGGATATGAGTAACGTGCTTGGCGAGGCGGGGGTCGGTGGCGAGGGCTTCACGGATTGCCTCGGCCGTTACGGCGGCGGGAGCGGTCATCGTTCCCCCTTCCTGAGTCCGGGCAAGTCGGCCCATCCGATGATGAGTCCGGGATTGCACGCGGCCAGCTGCTTGTTCGCCCCGGCGATCCGCCCGTACAGCGTCTGCGCGGCTTCGTACCGGATGGCCGGGTGGCAGACGGCGTGGGTGCGGCTGGTGAGCAGCCTCCCGCACAGGGCCGCCTCCCCGACCGCCTCACGCACGTGGGGCGGGAGTTGGCGGCCGGCGAGCAGGGCCACCGCGTCCGGGACCGGGACGGTACGCGGCGGGCGGGCGATCACGACGGGTCCTCGGCGGTAACTTCCGCATGCGCGATGTCGCGGATCTGGTCCGGCGTGTAGAGGCCACCGTTGCGCCAGTCGCCGGGAAGCTGATCAACCAGGGCGTCGCGTATGGCATCCCGCAGCGCGTTGTAGTGCCCGCGGGTGCCGTCGCGGCGGGTTTGCCTCCATTCGGCCTGCCACATCGCCAGACCTTCCCTGTTCTCGGGCAGGAAGTAGGTGGCGGGATCGAGGTCGAACATGCCGTACAGCACAGCTCGTTCGCTGATGCGGGCCCGCCCGTCGCGGTAGATGCCGTACCGCTCGACCATTCCTTGGGTGATGTCGGCGAGTCGAAGGAGGGCCTTCGCCAGTTCTGAGGCATCGATCTGGTTGGCGGTCACGGCGGGTTCCTTACGCGTAGGTGGCGGTGTCAGTCGAGGTCGGCGATGAGGACGGTGGCGTTGTCGGCGTACTGGCCGGCGTGGTCGATGGCGGCCTGGGTGAAGTCGCGGGCCGCTTCGGTGGGGGTGCCGATCAGGTAGTCGGACAGGGTGCGGCAGGAGTCTTCGAGGGGCTCGTAGGCGCCATCGGACGCCAACAGCAGGCGGCAGCCGTCGGCATGCCGGGTGACCGTTTCGATGGCCGGGTGGCCGGAGTGGTCGATCGTCTCCGTGTCGGTGTCGGTGCCGCCGAGGCAGGAGGTGATGAGGTTGCGGTTGCCGCCCCGGACGCGGCGCAGGTTGTGGTCTTCGGTGAGGCGGGTCAGGGTTCCGGTGGGGGTGAGGAGGTAGGCGCGGGAGTCGCCGCACCAGGCGACGGTGAGGGGCTTGCCGGGGGCAGCGACTGCGACGACGGCGCACGCGGCGGGCATCCGGTCGCGGGTCCACGGGTCTCGCTGGGCGCGCTGGCGGGCGATGTTGGTGTAGACGGTGCGCAAGCCGGCCTCGGCGTCGCCATGGCGGGCGGCCACCACTGCGAGGCGGCGGGTGGTGGCGAGGGTCCATCGGCGTACCGCGGGGGTGGAGCCGATGCCGTCGCAGAGGACGTAGGCACGCGCGCCGTTGTGGGTGTACGTCGCGGTAGCGTCGCACTGGTGGGAGCGGTCGCCGATCAGCTGGGCGGTGGCGTGGTTTCCCATGGCGTTCTCCGGGTCGGCGAGCGGGAGGCGAGCGGCGAAGTTGGTTTAGGCGGCCTCCGCGAAGTTGGCGCGGTCAGCGAGGTGCCGGGTGGCCTTGTAGCTGCGGAGGCCGACAAGCAACGCCGGGTCGGCGGGGGCGTATACGTGAACGTGGATCCAGCGGCCGGTGGTGCGGTGCCGGGCCCACACGCGGATGGCGTCGCCGCCGTGCGTCTTGCGGTACGCCTTGGCGACGTGCCGCCCGTACCAGGACTGCTGACCGTCGGGGAGGTCGCCACCGCCGAAACGGTCGAGAGCATCGCCGGTGCGGATGAGCTGCCCGCCGTCGACGAGGACGGCGACGATGCCGGAGATGCAGCAGTACCGGAGGGCCTTGACGGCGGTGCGGGCGGCCGTCTTGGTGCGACTGCGGAGCTTGGCGGTGGCGAGCATCTGCGGGTCCCCCTTGGTGCGGGTGTGCGGTGGATCGGCGGGCCCGGCCGGTGAAGGCCGGGCCGCGTGGGGCGTCTCACGGGTTCAGGTGAGCAGGGTGAGGGCTGGGGCGAGTTCGTTGTCGCCGTAGGCGTGCCTGCGTCCGGACGGCTCGCCATCGAGGACGACGCCGTAGTCACCCCACTCGTCGGGGAGATTGGCGACGGTGCCGAACGTTCCGGCCGGGAAAGGGGTGGCGGGCGAGAGGCCGAGGGTGTCCACGGTGGTGCGGACGCGCTGCCCAATTCGGAACCGTCCAGCGTGAACCTCGACGTCAGGGCGTTCGCCCTGCCTGGCAGCAAGGAATCCAGAGACCAGCTGATTGCAGGTGCGCCCCTCCCCGGTGTCCTGCTCGGCGAGTTCGAGGATGGCCTTCCAGGTTTTGCGAGTGGTCTGCATTTCCGTCTCCCCTGCTGGTCTCCCTGGCGATAACTCCACTCTAGAGGCCAACATGTTGGCCATGCAAGAGGCCACCACGTTGGCCTCCATGATTCTTTAGGTCCCCCAACACAAGTGGCCTTCCCGTTGGCCAACGCGTTGTGCGAACATGAGCCCATGGCCACCGACCACACACCCGACGACGAAAACCAGCGGATCTACGCCCGCCACAAGCGCCACCACGAAGCCGCCAAAGCCGAACTCGAAGAAGTCCGCAAGCGGGCGGCAGACGACCTGCTCGCCGGGTCCACACCCGCCGAACTCGCCAAACTGACCGGGCTATCCGACGAGTTCTTCCGACGCATCGCCCGCAACGTCGGCGCCGAACGGAAGCGGGAACCCACCGTCGGCCGCGAGATCGAAGCCAAGCGCGCCCAAGCTGCGGAACCGAGCAAATGACCCCGGAGCAGGCCGCCATGGTCGACTTCCTGCGCCAGCAGTACGCCGACAAGCTCGACATCGCCCAGTCGATGGCCAGAGCCTTCACGATGAGCGCAGGTGCCGACCTCGGGCTGCAGCCGGCCGACGCGGCACAGCAGGCCCGCAGCAGAGTCCACGCCGCCGAAACCCGCACCCGGTTCCTCGACGAGACCGTCGTCCCCTACCTGGGTACGGCTGGCCCGACGGGCAGGATCGCCGACATCCAGCTGCGGCTCCTCGCTGACGAGCACCGCGGAGCGCGCGGCTACGACGAGACGTGGCGCCCGTAGCCGCTTCCCGGATTCGGCCCCCGCTCCCCCACCCGCCGCGCCACACTGCGGGTATGGACGATGTGGTGTTCATGGTGCGGGCGAAGAGCCGGGCGGTCTGTCAGCGGGAGTTGGATCGGATCTGCCTGCTGCTGGACGCCCGGCCGGCGACGCTGCCTACCGACGCGGCCGGTACAGGCTGGGTGGCGCGAGCAGTCCCCGCACCCACGACGAAGGCCCCGACCCGCGATGACAGCGGACGGGGCCTTTCTGCTGGCTGATCAGGCTCAGCCGTTGGTGTTCTTGACCCAGATGCCGGTGTTCTTGTTCTTCACCTCGCGCTGGTCCTGGTGGACGGGCCCGTTGTAGTGATTGTTGATCACGTCGGGTGCGGCCTGCTTGACCTTCTTCACGAGGGCGCCGAGGGAGAAGAACGTGACGGGCGGGGCCGCGCACAGGGCGATGACGACGGTCTCGTTGGCGCCGTGCGAGAAGTACAAGACGGCCGAGACTGCGGCGCCGAGGCAGAGGCTGAGCCACCCGGCCGCGATCATCATCACGCTGGCGCCGGTCGCCTGCGGCGTCATCGACGGCCGCCCAGGCTGCTCGACGGGCGGGGCGGTGCCGATGCGAGATCCGTCGGCCCATGACGGCACGGCCGGGTCGTCGATGCGAATCGCGGTGGGCTTGTCGGCGGCAATCTCCTCGACGGCGGCGAACAGGCGCCGGATCCGCTCACGGTCGGCGTCGGTCGGGGTGGCCTGCCCGGCCACGGGGGCGGCAGGCGGCTCGGGCAGGTCGTACATGGCGGGTGGGGTTCCTCTCTCAACTGGCGGTGGCTACGGCGGGCTTGCCGCTGCCTTTGCATTCGGGGCAGACGACGAGGATTTGTTCGTCGCCGAAGACGGCGTGGAGCTTGCCGTCGCCGGAGCACTTCCAGCACTTGCCGGCGGCGATGGCTTTGCCGACGGGCATGCCTTTGTTCTTCTTGATCCACTGCTGGTCGGTCATGCCGGAGTCGGCGACGACCTTCGACGGCATCGGTTCTCGCTGTGGGTCTGCGGCCTGCTTGGCTTCTTCGCTGACCTGCGCGTACCAGGCCCCGCCGACGCTGCTGCCGCCGTGCTTCTGCCGCTCATGGGCGCGCAGTCCTGCGGTGGCGGCTTTGGCGTCCCTGTAGCGGGGTTTCTCCTTCTTCCCGCACGGGCAGGCCCAGCCGAGTAGGCCGGTGCTCTTGTCGGGCCCGAACCGACTGGCCTTGTACACGGCCCACTTGGAGACGTGCTGCTTGGTCGGTTTGGCGGGGCAGCGCTTGGCGCCGGTGAACGCGCCGGTCTTCTTGTCCTTGGTGTAGATCTGCCCGAGACCCTTACAGGTGGGGCAGCCCTCGTGTGTCAGCTTGAGGATGGCCGCGTTCTTGCGGGAGAGGACGGTGTCGTCGCGCCGGTCGAGGTGCGAGACGGCGAAGAGGACCATCTTGGCGCCGATCCGGGCGTGGATCGGCCCACCTTTCGGGATCCTGACCCGGCGAGCGGGGTGCTTACGTGCGGAGGTCCGGGCGGTGGACTTACGGCCGCGCGCAGGGGCGGTTCGGCGGGCCGGCTTGCGCTTCGCGGGCATGGTCAGACTCCTCAAGCGAGTGATCTTTTTATGGTGGTTTGAGAGGTGCTCGCGTGCTGCTCGCTGGTGCTCCGTTGCAGGTCACAGCCGCTCGGGGTGCTGCTCGCGGGGTGCTCGCGGTTTCGGCGAGCAGTTGTCCGAGCACCTGGTCGAGCAGCTGTGACCTGCGGTCGAGCAGTGCCGAGCACCCCGCGAGCAGTGCGCATATCAGGTCAGAACGGTCAACGCTTCGAGCTTGTAGCCGCGCGGGTTGATCAGGCCGTCGATGTCGCCGATAGGGACCGGAGCGCCGACCCCGACGTCCTTGAGGAGCTTCCTCAGCTCGGCCACGGTGAGGTCCTCGTACAGGTCCGGGTTGAACTCGGCGAGCGCTTCGGCGAGCGGCTCGGGGCGGATCCGCTCGACGCCGGCCTCGGCCATGACCTCGATGGCGTCGAACACGATCTGTCGGTCGCCCGGGATGCGCTTCTCCCCCGATCCGCCGTCGGCGAGGTGGAGCAGACCGGCGGCGGCGAGCGTGTCCCGGTCGAACCACGGTCGGCCCGCGGCCTTGCGGTCGGCGACGGACTGCTGGATGCCGCTGCGGCTGTGCTCGTTCCACCCGTACAGCAGCGGCCGGTCGAGCCCCGGGCCCTTGATGTAGGACTGTCCGGCGTCGTTCTTGATGTCCTTGTTCTGCGCCGGGACGAGCCGGTCGGGGCGGAAGCCCTTCGCGGCGGCGCCCTGGCCGAGGACGATGCGGATGTCGTCCCACCGGGAGGCGAGCATGATCTTCGTGGTGAAGGTGTCGGCGATCGCGTCACCCATGGCGTCCGAGGTGGCGTCCTGGCCGGCGGCCACCACGTAAATGCCAGACTGCTTGCCGATCCGCAGCAGCTCGATGAACCGCTCCTTGGCCAACGGGCTCATATAGATGAACTCGTCGAAGAACCCGATGATCGCCGGGTGCTCCCGGGTGGCCACCCACGTGTCGCCCATGCCGAGCCGGTTTCGCACGACGTTGCGGCCCTTGGCCATCTTCACCAGGTGCTCCAGCCACTCCTCGCAGGCCCTGTTGCCGCGGATCGGCGGGGCGGCCATGACGCCTTCGAACTCGCGCAGACCATCCTTGACGGGGTCGAAGTCGAGGGCGATCGCGTTGTGGCAGGCGGTGATGACTTCGGCCAGGTCGCGCAGCACGCCGGTGGACTTGGCGGCGCCGGAGACGCCGATGACGAGGATCCGCTGGCCTTCGATGACGAGGGTGAGGTCGCTGCTGTCCATGCAGCGGCCGAAGTGGTGGGCGTCGGCGATGTCGAGGCTGTTCGGGGCGTGCACCCGGGGCTTCGGCATATCCTCGAACGGGTTGCCGGTGACGAGGCGCAGCACGATGTGCGCGGACTCGGCCGGGTCGGGGTCGATGAGCGTGCCGCCAGCCTTGATGTTGAAGTGGGCGTCCAACTGCTCGGCGACGGCGTTGACCTTGCCGGGGGTGGAGCCCTTGAGGACAACGTCGATCTCCCAGAACTTGCCGCGGAAGCCGAGCGCCCGGATGGCACGGGTGCCGATTCCTTCCCACGCGAAGGCGCGGGACACGCAGTCCTCGACCATGCCGGGCGAGGTGCACAGGGCAAGCGGGAACGGCTCGTCGGACTCGGGGTTGTCCTGGTCGGCGATCATCTGCATGGGGCCGATCTCGGGCCGGTTGACCCGGTACCGCCCGTACATGGTGACCAGGGTGGCGGCGATCGCTGCGGTCGTCGTGGGCGGAATCACCCACGACCAGTCGAGGGCGGTCATCTCACCGAAGCGGACCAGCGCCCACCAGCCGGCCAGGTTGAGGCCGGTGGTGATGCCCGCCGTCCAGCCGAGGAGCCGCCACCGCTTCCGGCGCACGATGTCGACCTTGTTCCAGTCGGAGCTCTTCGACATGCCGCCGAGAGTCTCCTGGAGGTCGTGGGCGCGCACGTACCGCCAGCCAAGGAAGCCGACCGCACCCGCGCCGGCAAAGAACCAGCGGGCCGACAGACCACACGCCCGCCCGGTCTTCGCCGCGACGACCATCGCCGCGGAACCGGCCTGCCGGAGGACGGGCGGCCGGGACTCGTAGGGGACGACGATGCCGGGCGCGATGTCCTCACCGGACAGGTCGTCGGGCACGTGCAGCTCGCCGGGGATCACCTTGGACAGGTCCCAGTCCGGGGGGAGGTCGGGGTGCTGGTCGAGGCTCATGACGGGTCCTTCTCGACGGTCTTCTTGGCGGCGGCATCGCGGGCTGCGATGGACGCCTGACGGCTCGCTACGGGGCTGTACTTCACGTCGCCTTTGGTGCGCCGGCCGGGGCGCGCAGGCGGGTTGTAGACGCGGGGCTTCTTCGGACCGAGCACTTGCGAAGCGACCTGCGGTGATGATCCGTTTACGGAGCGCTTTTCGCGGGCCGCGTCGACGCGCGCTTCGGCGGCGTTGCGCATGCGGAAGACCTCCGCGGATTCGCCCGGCTTGGCGCCCTCGACGTCGAGCTTGGCGCGCGCCCAAACCGCGTTCGGATCGGTCTCGCCGAGGTCCGCTGCGAGCTTCTCCGCGTGCTCCCACACCTTCGGGAAGAGCCGCATGCGCCGCTCGGTGAGTTCCGTGCGCGCATCCTCGGCCGCCTTCTCCGCAGCTGCCTTCTCGGCGGCGCGACGCTTCTCCTCGGCGGTCCTCTGCGCGGCCTCCGCCTTGGCCGCCTTGTCGCGCGCCCTCCGCTCCCGGCGGGTCAGCGCGCCGTCGCGGCGGCGGATGCGGCCGTGCTCGTGAAGGTCCCACACGCCGGGGCCGGCGATCGACGCGAACGCCGTACCAAGTGCAGTGGCGGGGTCGAAGGCGTTGAGGCCGTGCCACAGGTTGATGCCAGCAGCGATGAAGGCGAGCAGCCAGGCGATGAGCCGGTAGTGCCACGACGGGCGGCCGTTGGCGACGGCAGACGCCGCACCCTTCTGCACGACCCAGGCGCCACCTTCGAGCATCAGCGGTGCGGCCATCAACCACAGCGCATCCCGGTCGTAGAAGGCGTTGAGCTGCACGGGCAGCGCGACGACAGCGCACACGCGGTAGAACCAGAGCGCGTAGGACCGCCACTTGTCATCTGCGGCAGCGATCTCTTCGGCAGCTGCTGCTGCCTGCTCCTGCTCCTCTTCGGCCTGCCGCCGGGCGTTCTCGGTAGCCCGCTCGGCTTCCTCACGCTTCCGGTTGGCCTCGGCGATCCGGGCCTCGTGCTCGGCAGACTTCTGTTCCAGCTGCATGCGCTGGCGCTCGTTGGCGAGGCGCTGCTTCTCCGCCTCGGCTGCCGCTTTGAGCTCGATGGCCTTGGCTTCGGCTTCGGCCTTGATGCGGCGCTCTTCGCTCTCGGCCCAGGCGCGGGCTCGGATCGCTTCAGCTTCGGCCTGGGCGATCGTGTCCGACTTCGCCGTCTCGACTGCCGGCTCGGGCTGGGGGTCGCGCTGTTCCTTGACGGGCTCGGGCTCGGGTGTGGCGGGCCGCCAGTCCCCGAGTACGGGCATGGCCGGCCTCTGGTGGCCGTTCAGGGGCGGGCTGGCGGTCATGGCGGATCGGGTCCTTTCAGGTTCAGCCGCGGCGGGCGGCGCGGTAGGCGATGAACGTTGCGGTGGCGTTGGCCAGGCCGTAGGCGGTCGCGTAGAACACGCCGACGGCCGCGGCAACCGTCGCCGGGCCGGGTGCTCCGAGCTCTTCGATGGCGGACGAGACGGCGACGGCCAGCAGGGCGGAGACGACGCCGATGGCGATCAGGACGGGACGGCTCAGGCGCATGTCAGCGGCCTCCTCGGCTACGTCGGGTGGTGGTGCGCCGGTAGCCGAAGCCGCCCGGCAGGTTCTGGGAAACGGTGTTGCGGCCGGTCGAACTCCGCGTCCACCGCGGCCCGTTGCCGCCGCCCAGCGTCACCGACCAGGAGCGCCGGTTGATGTTCAGGCGGACCCCGGGCAGGATCCGGAACGACTTGCGGAATGTGAGCGGCATCAGACGGCCGCCGATCCGTGACGACTGTGATCGGTGGCCATCTCCCGCAGGACGGCAAGCCGCTCGGGCGCATGGTTGCGGGTGGCGCGGATCTCGACCGTGCAGCCCTGCGCCGAGCACCGGTACGCCTCGGTGGTCGCAGCCTTCGTGATCTGCCCGGTGAGGGTCAGGCCGGTCGACAGCATGGACAGGGCGACGGCCAGGATGGTCAGCAAGCCGACATCGTGGCCAGCGAGGTTTACGGCCGTGGTTCCGGTGAGCACGGCGGTCGCGGCACCGCCGATCGCCTCGATGATGTGGGGCTTCTTCATGACTTCCTCTCAGGCGGGCGCGCTGGTACGCGCCTTGTGGAATTCGCGGACGAACTCGTCGGTCAGCCCGGAGCCGACAGCCGCGCCGACTGGGCCGATCCCGGTCACCGAGGCGGCCCACAGCTCCAACCACGCGGCCCGGATGGCCAGGTAGTTGATGACCGGGCGGGCGCAGCGGACCGTGAACACGACCGCCCCGAGCGCGCACATGACGGTCAGGGCGAGGGCCCGCAGCGCCCACCGGCCCGCCCACACGGCCGCACGATGCAGCCGGCCAGGCTTCGCGGTGATCAGATAGGCGTGCACTACGGGCTCCTCTCAAGGGGTTGGGCGGATCGGGCAACCGGTCAGCCGCGCCTGCTGGGGTGCCAGACAGGCAGGTCCTTCTGCGCGGCGACGACGCGGTCGTTGGCGGCGACGAACTTGTCGGAGTCGGGATCGGTGTGGGTGGCCAGTTCGGCCTTCGCGTCGCGGTACTCGGCACGCTCGGCAGACGACTTGCTGAAGCGGCCCATCAGGGCTCCTCTCGTTGGGTGGTGGAACGCTGGCGCGGTTCCCCTCACCGCCGGTACGAGACCGGCGGATCGGGCAGCTGGTCAGCGGTTGGTGTTGTTGATGGCGTCCAGGTAGCCGTCCGTCAGCTGGCTGGCGGCCTGCGCGGTGTCGGGATCCCCGGCCGCGAGCATTCGGGTCTGGAATTCGCGGGCCTGCGCGGCACCCTGCTCGTAAGCGGCGATCTGCTGCTTGGCGTCGTCAGCCATGGGCTTCCTCTCGTGTGCTGGATGGATGGGTGGTGCGTGCCGCCCGCCCGCGTTCGAGGCGTAGACCCGGGTTCGGTCCGGCGGGGGCTGGAGGCTCAGACCTTCGGGTAGTCGTGGCCCTTGGGCGGGTAGTCGGCGCCGCCCTGCCCGTGCAGGCCCTGCGTGACGACCCTGGCGAAGTCGCTGAGACCCTCGGTGTCACGGATTTCACGGACGCTGTCCATCAGCCGGTGGCCGCGCTCCACGTCGGAGTTCCGCTCGACGTCGTTGTTCTTGCGTCCCATCTGGTTCCTCCTGGATGTCATTCGGTTTGGGTTGGTGGTGCGTGCCCTCGGCTGCTGTCGAGGCGCAGGCCCGAACTCGGCCTGCCGAAGGCTTGATGCGGTGGGCTATCGGCTGCCGACGTGCACGTGCTGGGCTCCTATGCCGGTGTGGAAGACACCCGACGAGGCCGTAATCTCTACGGTGTTGACGGCCGGCTCGGACCACGGCAGCAGCAGCCCGTCGCCTGCACGCCGGGGAACCAGGTGCAGGTGCAGGTGGAACACGGACTGGGTGGCCGCCCGGCCCTTGCTGGTGATCAGGTTGGCGCTCACCAAGTCGTGTGCCTGGGCGAGTTCGGCGGCACGCTTGGCCGTCGCACCGGTGACATCCGGATCGGTGGTGAAATCCGCGACGTGGATGCGGGGAACGACGAGGACGTGCCCATCGGTCGCCGGGTTCAGCGGCGTGAACGCCACCGCATCCGGCCAGTCGCGGACCACCTCGGCCGGGGCATCCCCGGCCACGATCCGGCAGAACACACAGCCGCCCATCACGCCGCTGCCGGGTAGTCGAAGCCGTCGAGCTCAGCCAGCAGCTCCGGGTCGAGGGCGGCGGCGTTGCGGCGGAGGAGCCGCATCTGCTCGCGGTCACCATCAGACCGGGCCGACTGGTACGAGGCGACGATCTGCGCCTCAACAGGCATCGCGGCGCGACGCTTCCGGCCGAGTTCCGACGCGGCGAGATCGGCGTCAAACAGCAGGGACGTAGACATGGGGGTGCCTTTCGAGTGGTCAACAAGGTGGGGTGGTTCGGGATTGGGAGCCGCGGTGGCGGGACGGGGGGATTGTCGGACCGCCACCGCGGCCGTCTTGGGGGGTTAGGCCTTCGGCCGGGACTCGGAGCGGCGGTTGACCTCTGCGAGCTTGCGACGCAGCTCCGCCCACTGGTCGGCCGTCATCGCGACTCCTCGACGGGCACGACCACGAAGCGGTCACGGTCCAAGTCCATGCGGACAGTCGCCGGAGTTCCGGACCGGGTCAGCTCGGCCGCCTTCTCCTCCGCCGGCCAGGAACCGCGCGGGCTACCGGCCGCAAACTCGGCGTACACCTCGCGGGCCATCAGACGCCACCGCCGATCAGGTGCAGCATCCCGGCGGTCTTGAGCTCCGCACGAGCGCCGGCCATCGCGTCGACGACGCACAGCATCCGGTCGTACTCGCCAGGCGCCATCCATGCCGTCGACTTCGCCAGCATCCGGTACGTCACCTCGGCATCCGTGTACCGGGCCAGCGCGCCGAGGGCCGCCTCCAACAGCCGGATCTGATGCCGCAGAGAAGCGATCTCCCTCATCGTGGAGTGGAAGGATCCCTCCGCGGCGGCCCGGTCCAGCTCCGGCAGCGACAGATCCCGCATCGTCGCGAGATCCGCGCGGATGCCCTCCGACTGGATCCACAGCGACTCTTCCAGGCGGCCGATCTGTGCACGCAGCAGATCCGCGGGAGACGCCAGCTTCACATCCAGGCCGCAGGCCAGCGACTCGACGCCAGCCGGAAGCGGGGCGGTGGGGCGGTGGTGATCGGCGCGCGTCGGCGCACCGGTAAGCTGCTTCGTAGCCATGAGGGGACCCTTCAGAGATTCCTCGTGGTGAGGGCCGGCCTGCGATGTAGGAGTCGCGGTGTCCGGCCCGTCTTCTTTTGTGGGGTGCCGTCCGCGGACTGGGTCCGGTAGGAGTGGACGACGAAGTTGCCGTCTTCTAGGTGTCGCCTTGAAGACTTGGTACGACCGTAGAGGGCTCGCGGCGGCGAGTCAAGCGCCCAACTCAACTCTTCTAGTTGCGTCTTGAGTGGGCGTCGGATGGCCCGTACTCTCGCGTCATGGCCGACTCCCCCGACGCTCCCTTCACCCGCTACGACGAGCAGCTGCGCGCGATCACTGACCTGAATGAGCGCTGGGCCGCCTACCTCAGCCTCGCCGAGTTCCTCGAGGACGAGCTGGAGCTGTGGCGGAGGCGGCAGCGTCAGGAGATCGCTCTGGGCTTCCGCGACGAGGGGAAGACATGGAAGGAGATCGGGGAGGCCATGGGAGACGTCTCGCTCCAACGCGCCTTCCAGTACGGCAAGGGAGAGTGACCGGGAATCCATGGGATCGAGTCTTCGCGTGCGTGCGCGCCCAGGCCATGAAGACCCCGTGCAGCAACATGCAGTGATCATGCAGCGGACATGCAGACACCATGCAGTCCCGTTGCGAGAAGGCCCACGACAGCGGCTCGGGAGCCGATAGTGGACGTCGTACAGCAGTGGAACGGGCAGCAAGCGGCCTGGCTCCAGGAAGCATTCGACATGACCCAGGAAGAGTTCGCGGGTCGCCTCGGAGTATCGGTGCGCAGCGTCGCCAATTGGCACGCCTCGCCGAACATGATTCCGCAGCGCGAAACGCAGCGAATCCTGGACACGGCTTACGAGAAGGCAGGTGATGCGGTGCGCAGGCGGTTTATCCATTTGTCGCGGATAGCGGCGCCACAGCCGGAGGCGCAGGCGTTGCGGGTGGCGATCGCCGTGGTCCGCCGGGGCGGTGACGTGCTGCTTGTGTGCAGGCAGGACGGCGATGACATCACCTGGCAGTTCCCGGCGGGCATCGTGAAGCCGGGCGGCTCGGCGGCGAAAGTCGCGGTCCGGGAAACCCTGGACGAGACCGGCATTCACTGCATGGTCCGCGAGCACTTGGGTGAACGGCTCCATCCGATCACGCGCGCGCTCTGCTCATACTTCATTTGCGATTACGTGCACGGCGAGGCGATCAATGGGGATTCCTCCGAGAACGTCGCCGTGGCGTGGGCCCCGATAGACGGGCTCGCGCGCTACATCCCCAACGACCGCATCTACCCGCCGATCCTCGAGGCACTGGAGGCCACCGTATGACCACCGAGACGAAGAAGCCCGACGTGTCCGCCGCGATCATCACCGACGGTGAGCGTGTCCTGATGGTGCGCCGCCGCGTGAAGGAGGGCGAACTGTCCTGGCAGTTCCCGGCCGGCGGCGTCGAGGACGGGGAGACGGCGGAGCAGGCTGCCGTGCGGGAGACGCTCGAGGAGACGGGCCTGACGGTGAAGGTCGTGAAGTACATCGGCGACCGGGTGCACCCGAAGTCCGGCAAGTTCATGGCGTACACGGCATGCAAGACGGTGTCCGGCGAGGCGTATGTCGCCGACGCTGACGAGCTCGACAAGGTGGCCTGGGTGCGACACGAGGAGATCCCCGGCCTGGTGCCCTACGGCCTGTTCGAGCCGGTTCAGGAGTACCTCGACGAGGCGTTGTCGCAGTAGGAGCCCCGTCAGGCGGGCCGCAAATGTGACGCCGAACACAGCAATCACAGTGTGAGCAGGCGCGACAATTGATCCGTCCTCAAAAGCGAGCGGCCCGGTGCGCGAACACCGGGCCGGATCGAACCGGCGAGCGCGAACTCGCCGATCCACAACCACTCCCCGCTAGAGAAGAGGCCAGATGCACACCTTACTGCGCAAGGCTGCCCACGCGCCTGCGTCATACGCCACACCCGCCCTGTCGCCGGACCGCATCCTCGACGCCCCGCTCGCCGACCTGCTCTCCGAGGCCGGCGCGGAGATCGTGCCGAGTTCGATCGCCGACCGCACCTTCTTCGGGGCGGTCGTGCAGCGGAAGAACGGCGAGCTGTACCTGTCGATGCCGACGGGGCGCTCCGAGCTGGAGCACGACACAGTGGCCCGCTACTTGCTGGCGCAGGTCTTCGACGTCGGCCTGCCGGGGCTGCCGGAGCCGTTCGTCACGAGTCGGATCTGACGGCGAATTGCCGGGCGGAATGGCCGACTTGGGCCACATCCGCCACCTAGAATTGCAGCAAAAAGAAGCGGCCGGACGGGGCTCATTCCGTCCGGCCGCTTTGCCTATCCAAAGCGGGTCGCCACCCGCTTCGTTCGCCCTCACCGCCAAGCGAGGTATACGCATGACGATACCGATGACGCCGCAATGTCGCCACCAGGCGGTGGCCAGTTGAGGACGTTCCGCTCCAAGCCGAAGAGCGGCTGGACGCCGACCAGTAACCAGCATGTCGCCCGGAACTACGTCCTGAGTCTGAAGGCGAAGGGCCTGCTCGTCACCTTCCTGTCTCAGCCCGACGGTAGCGGGATGACTGTCGAGCGGCTCGCCTACCTCCACAAGGCCGCAGGCGGCAAAGGCGAGGGCGAGCACGCGATCCGCGAGGCCCTGAAGGAGCTGCGGGCCGCCGGCTTGGTGACGCATGCGAAGGAGAAGGGCAAGGGCGGGCGGTGGCAGACGACGACGCTCGTGAGCGACACCCCGGAGGGCCTGTTGCTGCTGCTGAAGCAGATCTCACCGGACCCCTAATTTTCCGGGAGCCGGACGCTCCGGGTGCCGGACTGTCCGGAGTCCCGCGATTGGGGGGTCAACTACGTAAGACCACTACCTGGAAGAAGGCTGGCTGGAATATCCCGCTCCTCGAAGAGGAGACGCCTTCCTCGCTTCCCGCCAGCTGTTCGCGCGGGCGCACGCGAGGGCAAGCAGGCGCAGCAGCTCGCCTTCTTCCCGCTGCGGTCGGTGTCCTGACGGTCACCCGAACGTCTCGTCTGCGTCGGGCGGGACCCCTGGTGTCGCCCGCCTGTGGCCCCGCTCACAGACGCCGTCGACGGCTTGGCGGAGCGTCTCCTTCCGCTGGACGCTGCTGGCCTCAACTCCCTGCGCCACAGCCGAGGTTGCCGTGAACTGTCCAAGCCCGAAATGCGGTTCGTCGAACGTCCAACTCCTGTCGCACTACGTGGACGGTCTGCCTACCGGGTCACCGCACAGGTCCACCTACGCGGAGCCGGCCGGGGCCGACGGTTCGTATCTGCTGGCGGCGGGGCTGGCTCTGGTGGGGTTGTACGCGCTGGTGTCGGGCGAGATCCTCGCGGGACTGGTGGCGCTCGCCGCTGGGGGTGGCTGGGGTTTCGTGATCCACAAGAAGGCGGAGGCGAGCGACCACGCCCGGGCCGCGTGGGCGAACCGCAGGATCTGCCTGGCGTGCACGGAGCAGTGGGTGCCGTAGGCGGCCGAGCAAGGCCCGGGCCACTTCGAACGCGGTGGCGCTTGGATGCGTACAAGAGGGCTAGTCGGATGGGTGCAGGTCATCCCCAAGGGGGAAGAATTCGACAGATGAGCCGTCTGGCTGGACAGCGGCTAGTGACGGCGGTCACAGTGTCAGACCCTGATGGGACACTACTGTCATCGAGAAAGCTACCGGGGGGTAGGGGCGATTCAGATGACCATCCAAGAGCAGCGGGCTTCGGATCACGACGACGACGTCATCACCGAACTGTCCGAGGAAGAGTTCCGTGAGGCCGCCTACGCGGCCCTGGACCGGATCGGTCTGACCTACGCAGAGCTGCGGGACATGGCGCGCCGGCGCGACTTCAGCTCAGCGCAGGCACAGTCGCTGTGGGTATCTATCGGCGGCGCACTTGATCTCTGACAAGCTTCGCAACCAGACGAACAGATTCGCCAAGGAGATCCAGAATCTCCTGAACTGCACCATCGCTAATCACGTCCAGATAAAGGCGGTCGCGCTCTCCAAGGGCGACGACCGCCTTTTCGCGCTCGGGCACCTGATCGACAAGACCACGATGACGGCGCAGCGTTTCCGGCTGAAACCGCGGGCACCGAAGGTCGAGCTGTGGATGGACGTCAGCTTCCAGCTGCGCCTCGACGCCGAGCGCGAGCACCTGATGGTCCACAAGTCGTTCTTCGGCGTGTTCGGCTCACAGGATGCAAAGCACGGGCTGTTCCACTACGACTACGAGCGAGACAAGGCGGACGGCTACCCGGACGCTCACCTGCAGGTGTACGGGGCGTCGGAGCTGTTCGGCACGCTGAATGATCCGAAGACGGATACAGGCCGGTCGTTCGCGCAGCTGCACTTCCCGGTAGGCGGGAAACGCTTCCGTCCCTGCCTGGAGGACATCATCGAGTTCTTGGCAGTGGAACGCCTGGTCGAGGCACGCGACGGCTACGAGAAGGTCCTGGAGGTCGGCCGCGAAGGCTTCCGCCGGAACCAGTTGTGGGCCGCAATGCGCCGCGACCCGGATGCCGTGGCGACGTTCGTGGACCGGTACGGCGTGCCGAAGTCGTAGCGAGGCGCACGAAAAGAGGCCCGCACCCATCTGGGTGCGGGCCTTCGCCGTGTTCATCCTTTCCGTCGCCGGAGCCATCGCCGGAGTCGGTCGAGGGGTGTGGGCCGGGGTGTGGCTGGCGGGTTGCCGCGGCGGATGAGGTCGAAGTACTCCTTGCTGCTGAGGTGGCCGTCCATCCAGGCCCGGCCTGGTTCCTGCATGTCGACGGGGTCGTGATCGGAGTCGGTCACGCGTCGATCCCTTCGGGGCAGCCGATGGTGCGGCAGCCGTCATGGAGGTAGCAGCCGTGCGCGCAGCGCGGCCGGTTGTAGTCCGGCTCCTTGTCGCGGTGTGGGGCGCGGCGGACGGGCATGGTGGGCCGTTTGTGCCAGCCGGCGGGCTCGTCTTGGATGTCGGGATCCCAGGCGGCGACGGCGGCCCGTACCGCGGCCGGGTCGCGGGGGTAGCACCAGCCGTGGTCGTAGCCGAGATCATCGTCGTGGGGGACGGCGATGAGGCGGATGTTGAAGCCCTGCCAGATCCACAGGTAGCGGTGGGTGTCGTCGGCGGCGAGTTCCTCGCCCTGCCAGTGCTCATCCAGCAGTGGCTCGGGGTGGTGCGTGACGGTCATGCGGCGTGCTCCTGGTGCTGGTCGAGTTCGATTTCGTCGAAGTGGATGACGTGCCGCCGCAGGGCGATGACGACGGCGTGTGTGCGGGACCGGGCACCGAGGCGGGCGGCGGCTTCCTTCAGGCGGAGGTGGACGCCCTGCTCGGTCGTGTCGAGGCGGGCCGCGATCTGGCGGCTCGTGTAGCCGGACGCGGCCAGGCGGAGCGCGGCGAGCTGGCCGGGGCTGAGCGGCTTGCCCTCGTAGGCAGGGCTTCTCACGCCTGCCTCCCGGGCTTTGTCCGTGGCGCCCGGAGTCGCCCTTCGCGGATGGCCATCTGCCGGAGTGCTTCCTCGATGACGTGGGCGGGGACGAGGCCGGCGAAGCAGTCGCGGAGGAGCTGCTCGGTGCCGGCGCTGATGTAGCGGCGGCGGGCCGGTTTCTTCGGGAGGTGCGCGGCGGGTTTGGGTGGAATCACTGGTACTCCCTGGGGGTCTCCGTGTTGTGCCATCCGTTGCAGTGGTCGCATGCGGCCGGTGTGTGGTGGTGGGTGTGGGTGATGGTGGGGAGGAGTGCGGCCAACGCGTGGTCGCGGGTGGTGTAGCGGGGTTGGCGGGTGGGGCAGGCGGGTGGGCGGGTCGTTTTGGGGGGGTGGGGGAGGCAGGGGGGGGGGGGGATGACGGGGTGCCGGTGGTGGGGGGGGCGATGGCGGGGGGGGGGGGGGGGG
>NZ_LGDG01000224.1 GCF_001279775.1 Streptomyces sp. MMG1533
GCACCTGGCACCTCGCACCCGCCGGTGCATGACCGGAGGGGCTGTCCGGCCTGACGGCCGGACAGCCCCTCACCAAGATCTTCATCGACCTTCTAGGCCCTAGCTGTACCGACCCGCAGCGGAATGCCTTTCGAGAGTGAGGAGCCTCGTCTTGCGCTCCAGCCCGCCCGCGTACCCGGTGAGTGAACCGTCGGCCCCGATCACCCGGTGGCAGGGTCGCAGGATCAGCAGCGGGTTGGCGCCGATCGCGCCGCCGACGGCCCGTACGGCGGCCCGGGAGGCGCCGATGCGGGCGGCGATCTCACCGTAGGTCGTGGTCGCGCCGTAGGGGACGGTGTCGAGGGCGGCCCAGACCTGCTCGCGGAAGGTGCTGCCTTCGCTGCGCAACTCCAGCCGGAAGTCCTTGAGTTCACCGGCGAAGTAGGCGATGAGCTGCTCCTCGGCGGCGCGGAAGAGGCCCGGGTCGTGTCGCCAACCCTCCTGGACGGTACGACCGTTCTTCTGTCCGGGTACGGAGAGCGAGGTCAGAACGCCGGTCGGGTCGGCGGTGAGGAGGAGGGGACCGACGGGGCTGTCCACAGTGGCGTAGTGCGTGTCGGTGCTCATCACTGCTCCGGTGGTCATCACTGCTCCGGTGCTCATCGGTACTCCGGTGGTCATCACTGCTCCGGTGCTCATCGGTACTCCGGTGGTCATCACTGCTCCGGTGCTCATCGGTACTCCAGTGGTCATCAGTACGCCAACTCCCCTGCTGCGCAAAGGTGTTGCAAGGCGTACGAGCGCCAGGGGCGCCAGGTGTCGGGGGTGTCCGGGCCGGGTGGGGCGACGTCCGGGTCGCCCAGGGCGCGGGTGCGGATGGTGGCCGCGGTGCGGGCGTCCAGGCCGGGCACGGCGAGCAGGGCCGCCTCGGCGTCGTCGCGGTCGGCGCCCGGGTCCAGTCGTACGGCGCCGTCGGCGAGGGCGGTGGTGAGGGCGCCCAGGGTGCCGTCGGGTTCGGCCCCGGCGAGGACGGCGGGTTCGGGGAAGACGTGGGTGAGGCTGCCGCAGGGGGCGTCCAGCGTCTTGCCGTACCGCTGGACCAGCCGCTCCGCCTCGGCCCGCCCCACGAGCGCCCGCACCGCGAGCTCCTCCGGGTCGGCGGCACCCGGCGAGCGCAGCCCCGGCCGGGCGGCGACCAGCGGGGCGAGCCGTTCGTCGGTGCCGAGCCGCTCGTCGACGGCGTACGGGTCGGCGTCGAGGTCGAAGAGCCGTCGCAGCCGCTGCACGGCGGTGGTGAGGTCGCGCGGGTCGGTGAGGTGGAGTCGGGCGTCCAGCCAGCCGCCCGGATGGGCGCCGGACGCGGACCTCGCCGCACCCGGCTGCTCGTCGACGGCGACGATTCCGGTGCCGTGCGGCAGGCGCAGGGTGCGGCGGTACGTGCGTCGCCCGCGCGCCCCGCTCATCTCCTCCACACCCGCCACCGCCTCGGCCTCCAGCAGGTCGAAGACGGGTCCGGACCGGTACGGCCCCCGGTGGGCGAGCCGCAGCGGGATCCCGGCGCTCGGGGTGGCCGTACGGCGGGAGGCCCGGCCGCCGTACGGTGCGGCGGCCCGCAGCCCGCTGGGCGTCGAGGCGTACACGTCCCGCATGGTGTCGTTGAACTGGCGCACGCTGGCGAAGCCGGACGCGAACGCGATCTGGGTGATCGGCAGGTCCGTGGTCTGCAGCAGGACGCGCGCGGTGTGCGCCCGCTGGGCCCGGGCGAGGGCGACGGGCCCAGCGCCGAGCTCGGCGGTGAGCTGCCGCTGGACCTGCCGGGCGCTGTAGCCGAGCCGGGCGGCCAGCCCGGCGACGCCCTCCCGGTCGACGACACCGTCGCCGATCAGCCGCATGGCCCGGCCCACCACGTCAGCCCGTACGTTCCACTCGGCGGAGCCGGGCACCGCGTCCGGCCGGCACCGCCGGCAGGCCCGGAACCCGGAGCCCTGCGCGGCGGCGGCCGTCGCGAAGAACCGGACGTTGTGCCGCTTCGGCGTCACCGCCGGGCAGCTGGGCCGGCAGTAGATGCCGGTCGTCTCGACGGCGAAGAAGAACTCGCCGTCGAACCGCCCGTCCCGGCTGCGCACCGCCTCGTACCTGGTGTCCTCGTCCATCACGTCATCCAGTGTGGGCCAGGACCAGGACCGGGGCTGGCGGAAATCGGACGCCGAGTCGGCGCTCCGGCCGCCCGGCGCCCGTCTCCTTACGCCCAGCGCCCCCTCTTCGCCTCCATCGCCGCCTTCCCCTGCGCTCCCTTCCGCTTCCAGTCCCGTTTGATCTCCGCCCGGAGCCGAGCGTCGGTCTTGGCGACGATCCGCTGGTTCTCCCGGATGAGCTTGCGGTAGCTGTCCAGCCGCCGCTCGGGCAGCACACCGTCCTCGATGGCCGCCAGCACCGCGCACCCCGGTTCGCTCTCGTGCGCGCAGTCGTGGAACCGGCAGCGCGCGGCCAGCTCCTCGATCTCGGAGAAGACCTGTCCGACGCCGCTCTCGGCGTCCCACAGGCCGACGCCCCTCAGCCCCGGCGTGTCGATCAGGGCACCGCCGCCGGGCAGGGCGAGCAGGTTGCGGGTGGTCGTCGTGTGCCGTCCCTTGCCGTCCGCGTCCCGGGTGGCCCGGACCTCCATGACGTCCTCGCCCAGCAGCGCGTTGGCGAGCGTCGACTTGCCCGCGCCGGACTGGCCGAGCAGCACGGACGTACCACCGCAGACGACGGCGACCAGGACCTCCAGCCCGGCCCCGCCCATGGCGCTGACCGGCAGCACCGGCACACCCGGCGCGGTCGTCTCGACGTCCTGCACGAGATGCCCGAGCGTCACCGGGTCCGGCACCAGGTCCGCCTTCGTCAGCACGACCACGGGCTGCGCCCCGGACTCCCAGGCCAGTGCGAGGAACCGCTCGATGCGGCCCAGGTCGAGTTCGACGGCCAGCGACACGGCGACGATCGCGTGGTCGACGTTGGCCGCGAGGATCTGCCCCTCGGACCGGTTGGAGGAGGTGGAGCGCACGAAGGCCGTACGGCGTGGCAGATACGTCCGTACGTAGCGCGGGTTGCCCGCGGGTTCGACGGCGACCCAGTCGCCGGTGCACACGACCCGCATCGGGTCGTGCGGGGTGACGAACGCGGTGTCCGCCCGGACGATCCCGTCGGCGGTGACCACGTCGCACTGCCCGCGATCGACCCGGATCACCCGCCCGGGCAGGAGCCCTTCGGGCTCATGGGGAGCGAACTCGTCGGCCCATGCGCCGTCCCAGCCGTACGGAGCCAGAGGATGTGAGGTCGACGACGGACCCAGGAGAGATGAGGAAGACAAGGGGTGACCCTTCAGGAGGGTGGCCCCGGCACACGCACGCAGGCGTGGGAGAAGAAAGAGGTCAGCCGGAGACCACGGAGGTGGAATGGATGAACTTCCGGATGCGGGCAGCGCCCATCTCGACGACAGCCATCGGTCACACCTCCTGGTCCTGCTCAGCCGACGACAGCGGCCGACCGGCCGCTGAGGAACGAGGGAAACGTTAGCTTCAGGCCCCGACCGGACGCCACTGCTTTTTGCGCCGAGAGGTCCTCGGGCTGCTCCGCGACGGCCCTCCCCGGCCCGGCACGGGTGCGCCTCGTACGCGGAGGGACTACCGAGGCCGGGGGTTGTCCTGTGCCCGTTGCCCCATCTGCTCCCAGAACTCCCTGAGTTCGCCGATGTCCACGCCCCGCTGCCAGCTCGCACCGGGGCGGAGGACGGAGCCCGACCTCGACAACAGGGTCGACTGCGCACGGCAGAAGGCCTGGCTCAGCTCCACCCGGTGTCCGTCGAGGCCCTTGGGCGGGTAGGGACACAGCTCGAAGGCACAGTCGTCCCGGCAGTTGGAGCCCGCCTGTGAGGCCGCCGTACGGACGATCGTGCGGCTCGGGTCGAGAGGACTGCGGTCCCGGGTCAGGCAGGGCGGCAGTTCGGGCCGGACGGTGTGCTGGAGGCGACGGAGCCGGTCCTTGGGCCAGTCGCCCCGCTCGGCGAGGTTGAGCAGCAGGAGCACGTCGGCGAGGAGTTGCTGGGCGCGCCGGTGCAGGGTGCTCCAGCCCGTCGAGGACGGGATCCACAACTGGTGCTTGCGGACGTCGTCCTGCGAGGCGGTCTGCGATCCGACGTGGGCGGCGATGCCGCACTCGTCGATCCACACGAACCGCTCGGGCCGGCGCGACTGCAGCGCCCAGACGCACAGTTCGGCGGCGGCCTCCACGAAGGGATGCTGCGGCTCCCCGGCCGGGAGGGCAAGCCATTGGCGTACCTGTTCCGCGGGATCGGAGCCGTGTCCGTGCTCGGGGCGCGTGACGGCGCCGCCGTCGGGGATGTTCCAGAGCGTCAGCGCGTGCAGCAGCGTGAGCCGGGTGAACCAGAACCGGGTGCGCTTGAGCATGTCCCAGGCCTGCTCGCTCAGGTACTCGCGCGCCTCGGGGCGGGCGTGCGGATGGCGGTGCCTGCGGTTGGCCGCGTATTTGAACCCCTGGGCCAGTGCCACTTCCAGGGTGAGGTCGAGGGCGGGTACGTCCGGCTGTTCCGGCACGCCCACACGCCGCACCCAGCTCTCCAGGAACTCGTAGGGGGTGTCGTGATGACGATGGGTGGTGACCGAGCCCACGAGCAGGGGGATCAGCCACGCGCACATGGTGTTGTCCCGCCACTCCTTCTCCTCGGCCTCACGTTCCTCCGCCTCCCGCATGAACTCCTCGTGCCGTTGTCGCTCCCGCTCCCGCAGCTCACGCTTGGCCCGAGCGACGTCGCCCTCCGCCCGGCGGTGCCTCCTGGTCCCCTGTTCGGCGATCAGTTCCGGCTGTTGGGCGTCATACGTCTCAAGGACCACCTCCTGCTCGTTCCCGCGCTCCATCCACCGGCCCTGGGCGACCTGAGGTCCGCGCAGCCGGGGCTGGAGCACCGCGAAGGCGGCATCGCCACCGGCCCCGATCTCCTGCGCGATGGCCACGCGGATGGGGTACGACGGCTCCTGGCGTGCGATGTCGAACAGCTCGAGATAGGCGGGCTGCAGGGTCCGCCGGCGAGCGACACCACGCATCGCCTCGCCGAAGCGCGACACCAGCAGGGACTTGGCCACCTGCAGGGTGCGCGGATCCCGGGCACGCAGGTCGGGCCAGGAGGTGCACAGCCGCATCGCGATGCTGTGTTGCTGCGGTTCGGCGTCGACGCTGTCGATCTCCAGGGCCGCCGCGTACAGCTCGAGGGCGTTCGTATGGAGGGTGCGTCCGAAGAAGGCACGGGTGCGCGCGGACGAGTCCCCGGCGCCGGAAACCTGCTCGTCGGGGGATCCCGGCTCCTCACCCCTGGCCAGCTGCGCCCGGCAGGCGGCGTTCAGGAGCAGGTCGCGCGCGGCCGCCACCGGGCACCAGGGCTCTGGGCCCGCTCCCGTCTCCTCATGCACGCACGAGCCTTCGGACGTCCGGGAGTAGAGCACCATGGCGATCAGCAGCTCGCGTCCCGGCTTCTCCAGCGCCGCGGGGAAGTAGGACCCCTCCGTCCGCTCACCGGGGACGTCGGGATGGATCACGGCGTTCATGAACCGGGCTCCGAGGTGAGCCTGGACGATGCTGTGCTGGAAGCGGACGCGGTCCCCGGCGATCTCCACCAGCCCCATACGCGCACCCCAGTGCGCGGCGAGGCGAATGTCGAGCCGGCTGTCCTCGACCCTTCTCATCAGTTCCCGGACGATCTCCGGGTAGCGGGGCCGCGCGAGGTCCTGGTCGTCGACCACGTCGGCGAACCGCACCTCCGAGGAGTCCGCTGCCAGTCCGGTGCATGCCAGTGCGGACAGATAGTGGATCGTCGCCCGCCGCTCCTCCTGGCTGACTGGCACTTCGGGACGGAAGCGACCGCTGATCAGCGCGTTGATCCAGGTGTCGAGCAGATGGAAGCGCAGGGCGGCCCGGTCCCCGCCGCGCGTCTCCACGGCCTCCCCCTCGGAGCGCCGGGCCGCGGCACGCTCGAGCAGCCCCTCCTCGTGGAGCTCTCTGGCGATCTGCAGATAGGTGGGCGCATCGGCGATGCCCGCCTTCTCCACGATCCAGTCCAGCCGCTGCCGGTCCTCCAGGCTGTCGCCGGAGGAGACGTACCTCAGAGCCGCCTCTTCACTCAACGGTTCCAGCTCCGTGAGGGATGCCTCCATCCCCCGGAGCGAGTCGTGGGGCCGTGAGGTGATGATCAGCGGCAGCCCCTGGTCGTTCGCCCGGCGGATGGCCAGCCGGATGATGGTGTCGCGTTCCTCCGCCAGGTGCTCACCGGTGAGTGCCTCTTCCAGCCCGTCCGCGAGGACGACGATCCGCCCCTGCTGGCACAGCCGCCGCCACACCTTCTCCCCCTCGCCACCGGATCGGATGTGGCCCTGCACCTCCCGGGAGAACCGCTCGAGCGCCAGCTGCCGGAAGTCCAGGTCTCCCTCGGCCCCGCGCAGGCGCAGCGGCACGGGGACGGCGTTGTACCGGGCGAGTTGCCGGGTCAGCAGCACGACCAGGGCCGTCTTGCCCGTTCCCACACCGCCGACCACGACGTGCGTACGGCGGAACCGGCTGTCCCGCAGGTCCTCCATGAGTACGGCGCAGAGCTGGTCGCGGCCCACCACTTCGCCGAAGATGCCGCCCGCCGTCTCCACGAGCTCGTGCGGGGCCTCCAGGGCCTTCTTCAGATACGCCCTGCGCACGCGGTTGAACCGGAAGCAGAGGTAGGCGACGGTCGCCAGGGCGAGAGTGAGGAAGGGCATGAAGACGGACTGGAGGACGCTGCAGGAGAAGCTGCTTTCGGCGCACTGGGAGTCGATCCACAGCATCGGTGACCAGAAGCTCGGGTCCTGCTTCCGGTTCATGCCCGCCAGGGTGAAGACGGCCGTGACGGCCAGGAACAACAGGATCAGCGCCCCCAGAAAGGTCAGCACGAGCAGCGGTACGTACCACCCGCTCTTGCTGACCCGCCACTTCCGGGCCCGCTCGTATCCCCACTGCCCCGGCCGCCACGACACACCCCTGCCAACGTTCACCTGTCACTGATTCCGTGCCACCGGTGCCTTCGGCGGGCAGCCCGGCGACATTCACCCGCGCGGCCCAGTTCGCCGGCACCCGGCTCGGTCGGCCTCTCGGGGCGGTCGGCATGCGTCGTCCCGGCTTCACGGCAGCCGGACGGCCGGGCGGTTCTCCCGCCGGGGTGTCAGGCCGTCGTGCAGCTGTGCCCGTTCAGCGTGAAGTCGTACGCCGGCGAGTTCTTCCCCTGCCAGGACGCGAGGAAGCCGAAGGCGAGGCTGCCGTCCGCGGGGACCGTCTTGTTGTAGTCGGCGGCGGTGGCGGTGACCCGGGAGCTCTTCTGGGTGAAGCTCGCGTCCCACATCTGGCCGACCTGCTGCCCGTCCCGGAAGGACCAGGCGACGCTCCAGGAGTCGAGGGGGTCTTCGGTGGTGACGGTGACGGTGGCCTGGAAGCCGTCGGGCCACTCGCCGACCAGGTCGTACGTGACCTCGCAGGAGGCGGGTTCGCTCTTGTCGGGGTCCGGCTCGGAGCCGCCGGGGGCGGTGGAGGAGGCCGTGCCGTGGGGCGTGGTGCCGGGGTTCGTCCCGGCGGATGCCCGGGAGGTGCTCGGCGAGCCCGAGGCCGTCGGTGCCGGGGAGTCGGACGGCAACTCGTCGATGGACGGCACGGACGAGCGCGGGTCCGCCACCGGCTGGCGGTCGGCCGAGTCGCCGGGTGACGCGGCACCGTTGTCGGTGCCGGCGCCCGGCATCATCGAGACGGCGAGCGCCAGCATGGAGACCAGGACGGCCGCGACGAGGAGGCCGTTGCGCACGACGCGCGCCTTGTGCGCGCCCGGGTTCGGCGGGCCGTTCTCGCTGTCCGGCGAACCGGGCCGCCCGGCACCGAGGCGGACCTCGGCGGCCCGGCGGCGGCGCTCCAGGTAGGCGAGGCCGCCCCAGCCGATCACTCCGCCGGCGAGGGCGGCGGGCAGTCCGCCTCCGTGCAGTCTGAGACAGGCGGCGGCCTCCGCGCACTCCACGCAGCGGGCGAGGTGCCGGGAGAGGTCGTTCGGGGTGTCGGCGATGGGCGAGCGGGTGACCGCGTCGAGCAGCCGGGCGTAGCTGCGGCACTGCGCGTCCATCGGCGTGTCGAGGTGGTTGCGGTGGCAGCGGTCCCGGAACAGGCCGCGCACCTGGGCGAGTTCCTCCCCCACGACGGCCGGGTCGAGACCGAGTCTGCGGGCCACCACGGTGAGCGGCAGCGCCTCCACCTCGGCCAGCCACAGCAGGGCCGCGTCCGGTTCCTGGAGGTCGCGCAGGCCACGCAGCGCGAGCGGGCGCTGCAGCGGGGGGCCGTTGTAGCGGGCGGCCTTGTCGGAGTTGAGCCACAGGCGCAGTTGGGGGTCGAGCTTGTGGCCCTGGCCCTGGATCTCCCAGGCAGCCGCCGTGTTGCGTACGGCGGTCAGCAGCAGCGGGATCCTGGGCAGCCGGGCCGGGCGGCGGCCGGCGCTGCGGGCGGGAGCGGTCGCAGCGTCGCGGGCTTCGCGCATGCCGAGGGAGAATGCCTCCGTGGCCAGCTGGGTGGCCGAGGTGGAGCCGGACGTGCACAGGTCGGCGTAGGAGAGCACGGCGTCCCAGCACTCTGAGAGCAGCGCGGCCTCGGCGGCGTCCTGGGGAGTCGGCAGGTCGGGCATGGGTCTCCTGCGTAGACAGGCGAGGTCAACTCGCCATACTGGCAAAGGAGTTGGGGGGAACCTCGCGGCAGGGGAGGAGTTTTTCACGTCCCCCACACAACTGACAAGCGCCCTGTTCAAATGTCATGACAGGACGGCCGCGCCCCTTCGACTCCTGCCTGTAGTACGGACGCGAACGCCGTCCGACTCACCTATACCGCCGCCGATTCCGCCGCCGGCAGGCTGTCCATGAACGAGCTGACGGAGAACACCGCGCGACCGGGCCCGGGCGGGCCGTAGCCGGGAGGCGACGACAGGCCGAAGTCGTCCATGGTGGCGCGGTAGGCCTCCAGGAGGCGGATGTGGTACTCCAGCGGCGCGCCCTGCGGGTTGGCCTTGCCGAGCGGGGTCGTCGGCTCGGGGCACCAGGTGGTGAAGCGGGGCGTGATGCCGTGCGACATGAAGAAGCGCAGGCCCTCGGTGGTGGAGGCGATCGCCTCGTCGACCGTGGTGAAGCCGAAGGGCTCGGCCATCTCCACGCCGGCCACGAAGTTGGGGATGACGTTGCGTGCGCCGAAGATCTCCGCCGAGTCGAGGATGCGCTTGTGCCACTCGTCGCGGCCGACGTAGCGCTCCTTGCCCGGGCAGTACAGCTCGAACAGACGGCGGTCCCACACCTCGTAGTTGGGGTGGTAGATCTGCACGCCGTAGTCCTTGAACCGCTGCACGTCGTCGCGCGGCAGCGCCTGCGCCACGACCTTGCCGATCCACCGTCCGGGGAAGCGCTCCTCGATGGCCTTGGCGTAGTGGCCGTAGAAGTCGGCCTCGTCGCGTCCGGCAACCGTCTTGGTGATCGCGCCGCCGGTGAGGGTGTAGGCGGTGGACGCCTTCGCCGTGTCGTACCGGTCGATGATCTCCAGGGCTTCGAGCACCTCCTCGACGTCCTTCACTCCGGTGTACGGCCGGCCCGCCGCCTTGTGCTGGCGCCAGTTGTGGTTGATGTCGCAGTACTGGCACTCCTCCTTGGCGCCGAAGTACTGGCAGACCCGGAAGACCGTGAGGTAGATCAGGTAGCCCCACTGGATGGTGGGGGCGACCTCCATCACCGACTTCCCGCTCGCGAGGGTGTGCCGGTAGTACTCCGGCATCGGCGGCACGCCGACGTCGGAGATCCGCTTCCCGTCGAGGTAGAGCCCGAGCACACCGTCCTCGTCGGCCGCGACCCGGTAGGGCGAGGACGGGTTGACGCGCACGGAGACCACGGTCCGCCGCAGGTCGTACGGCCCACCGGTGAGGATGATCTCCTCCGGCGGGCGCCGGAGCGCGGCCTCGCCGAGCTCGGGCAGGGTGCCGTGGTCGAAGGAGAAGATGAAGTACGACTTCGGCTTGACCTCGCCGGCCGCCTCGTTGGTGGTGTCGCTCAGGGCCGATGGATCGAAGGCCACCCCGCCCCGGAGCAGATCCTCCTTGAAGACGGCTTCCCGCGGTACGTGCGGGAATCGCTCCATCAGATCCTCGACCAGCGCGGTACGGCTGCCCATCCCGTGTCTCCTCCCGGATCGGACGTACGACTCCTCACGGTATGCCCTCGCCCCTGCGTGAGCCGTGCCGGGTCCCCCGCGCCGCGCACTATGCCCCGGTACGGGGGTGCTGGCCGGGGTCCGGGCCCTCACGCCTCCCGTTCCAGGGCCCGCGGATCCACCGGATGGGCAAGCCGGCCGCCGGACACCAGCCGCTTTGCCTCCGCCACGACGCTCGCGCCGAGCCGGGCCACCTCGTTGCCCTGCGAGCCCGCGAGGTGGGGGGTGACGAAGGCGTTCGGAAGGTCCAGGAGGAGGGAGTCGGCCGGCAACGGTTCGGGGTCGGTGACGTCGAGGATCGCGGCCAGGCGCCCGGTGCGCAGCTCGGCCACCAGGGCGTCGTGGTCGACGAGTCCGCCGCGGGCGGTGTTGATCAGCACCGCGCCGTCGGGCATCAGGGCCAGCTCGCGGGCGCCGATCAGGTGCCGGGTCTGCGGGGTCTCTGGGGCGTGCAGCGTGACGATCCCGGAGGTGCGCAGCAGGTCGTCGAGGCCGAGCAGCGGTACGCCGAGTGCGGCGGCCCCGGCCTCGTCGACGTACGGGTCGGTGAGAGCGGGACGCAGGTCGAAGGGGCGCAGCAGCTCGATGAGGCGGCGGCCGATGCGGGAGGCGCCGACGATGCCGACGCGGCGGCCGTGGTTGCCGATGCCCGGAATGAGCCCCCAACCCGGGTGGACGCGCTCGGTGCGCAGGCGTTCGCGGCCGGTGAGAACGTCCTTGCCGGCGAGGAGGACCATGGCGAGGGTGTACTCGGCGACGGGGACGGCGTTGGCCTCGGCCGCCGAGGAGACGGCGATGCCGCGCTGCCACAGTTCGGGGGTGGCGAAGCTCTTCACGGAGCCGGCCGAGTGCAGCACCGCGCGCAGTTTCGGGGCCGCGTCGAGGACGGTCGCGTCGAGACGGGGGCAGCCCCAGCCGGTGACGAGGATCTCGGTGCGGGCGAGCGTCTCCTGGATCGTGGCGTCGGTGAGGTCCTCGGCCACCACGGCGGGGTCGATGTCCACGGCTTCCCGCAGCCGTGCCAGCACCTCGGGCGGGAAGACTAGCGGCACGTTCTCGGCGGTCATGGCGAACAATGCCTGGGGACGCTCGGGCAAGGTGGTGACCCTCCGGCTCGGCAGCATGGCGATAGAAAACGCTCTCTACGGTAGGTGGCGGCAAATGAGAGGGTCAACGCAACGCACTCTCCGAAAGGGACGACAGGAATGACGGAGACGGTCACCAACTGGGCGGGCAACATCACCTACCTCGCCAAGGAGCTGCACCGCCCGCACTCGCTCACCGCACTCGCCGGGCTCGTGGCCGGCAGCGCGAAGGTGCGGGTGCTGGGCAGCGGGCACTCCTTCAACGAGATCGCCGAGCCCGGACCGGGCGGGGTGCTGCTGTCGCTGGCCGCGCTGCCCGACGAGGTCGACGTCGACACGGCGGCCCGCACGGTACGGGTCGGCGGCGGCGTCCGCTACGCCGAGCTGGCCCGCCGAGTGCACGCCCACGGGCTGGCGCTGCCCAACATGGCGTCCCTGCCGCACATTTCGGTGGCCGGCTCGGTGGCGACCGGCACGCACGGCTCGGGCGTCGGCAACGGTCCGCTCGCCTCGGCCGTGCGCGAGGTGGAGATCGTCACGGCGGACGGGTCGACGGTCGTCATCGGACGGGGGGACGAGCGCTTCGGCGGTGCGGTGACCTCCCTGGGTGCCCTCGGTGTCGTCACGGCACTCACCCTCGACCTGGAGCCCTCCTTCGAGGTCGAGCAGCACGTGTTCACCGAACTCCCCCTGGCCGGGCTGGACTTCGAGACCGTGGCGGCGACGGCGTACAGCGTGAGCCTGTTCACCGACTGGCGTGAGCCCGGCTTCCGGCAGGTGTGGCTGAAGCGGCGCACGGACCAGCCGCTGCCGGACTTCCCGTGGGCCGCGCCGGCCGTCGAGAAGATGCACCCGGTGCCGGGGATGCCGGCGGTCAACTGCACGGAGCAGTTCGGAGTGGCGGGGCCGTGGCATGAGCGACTGCCGCACTTCCGGGCCGAGTTCACGCCGAGCAGCGGTACCGAGTTGCAGTCGGAGTACCTGATGCCGCGCCCGTATGCCGTCGACGCACTGTATGCAATCGACGGTATCCGAGATGCGGTCGCCGGTGTACTACAGACCTGCGAGGTGCGTACCGTCGCCGCCGACGAGCAGTGGCTGAGCCCGGCGTACGGCCGGGACACCGTGGCGCTGCACTTCACCTGGGTCGAGGACACGGAGGCGGTGCTGCCGGTGGTGCGGCGGCTGGAGGAGGCATTGGGCGCCTTCGACGCGCGGCCGCACTGGGGGAAGGTGTTCGCCGTGCCGGCGGCGGTGCTGCGCGGTCTCTACCCGCGACTGGACGACTTCCGGGTGCTGGCGCGGGAGCTGGACCCGGCGGGTAAATTCGCCAACGCCTTCGTACAGGGCGTTCTCGCCGACTGACTTTATAAAGCCCCTTTCCTAACCCCTTGTCGAAAGTCCCCCGCAGCCCATAGCCTTGCGCCGCGCCGGTGCCGATGTCGTCCCGGCACGATCTGAAGGGATGGGGCCGGGCCGGTGAAGCGCACATCACGGGACATCCGCACCGCGAACCGCTACGAGGTGCTGCGCCAGATCATCGCCGAGTCGCCCACCTCCCGGCAGGAGCTGGCGGCCGCCACCGGTCTGAGCCTCGCCACCGTCGCCACGCTGGTCGGCGAACTCCTCGACCTCCGGATGATCACGGAGGTCGGTTTCGAGGACTCGGCGGGAGGCCGCCCCCGGGGTCTTGTGGCCGTCAACGCGTCGGGGGGCGCGTTGATCGGCGTCGACATCGCGGAGACGTACGTCCATGTCGAGCTGTTCGACCTCGCGCTGAACGTCCTGGCCCGCGCCGAGGAGGACGTCCGCCCCGGCGAGAGCCGCCCCGAGCAGGTGGTCGGCCATGTCGCCGCCGCCGTCGGCTCGGTGGTCGCGCAGGCCGGGATCGAGGGCGCCCGGGTGCTCGGCGTCGGTGTGAGCGTGCCGGGGCAGGTGGACCGCGCGACCGGCATCTCGGAGTACGCGCCCAACTGGGACTGGCACGACGTGCCGCTGCTCGACCTGCTCACCGAGCACATCGCCTACCCCCTCTACCTGGACAACCCGCTGCGCGCCTGCGCGGTGGCCGAGCTGTGGTTCGGAGCCGCGCGCGGGCGCGGGGACGCCGTGGTGGTCAACCTCGGGACCGGGGTGGGCGCCGGCCTGGTCCTGGGCGGCGGGCTGCACCGGGGCGTGAGCAACAGCGCCGGCGAGTGGGGCCACACCACGATCGTGCTGGACGGCCGGCTGTGCCACTGCGGCAACCACGGCTGCGTGGAGACGTACGTCGGGGCGCCCGGCATCATGCTGAACCTGCGGGAGCTCAGCCCCCGCAGCCTGCTGCTGCACCCGGAGGACCAGACCGCCACCATCGACGCGCTGGCCCGGGGGATGATCGCGCACGACCCGGTGGCGCTCAAGGTGGTCCGCAACACCGCCCGCTACCTCGGCGCCGGCATCGCCGACCTGGTCAACCTGTTCAACCCCGAAGTGGTCGTGCTCAGCAGCTGGGTCGCGGCCACCCTCGGCGAACCGCTGGTCGCCGAGGTGCGCGAGGCCGTGGCCCGGCACGCGCTGCCGCGGCCGATGGCCGCCACCGAGATCGTCCTCTCCCCGATCCCCACCGACCCGGTGTGCCTGGGCGCGGCGACGTTCGCGCTGGAAGGGGCGCTGCAGTCGGTCGGGCAGAGGAACGGCAAACGCACCACCCCCGCAAGGAGCCGTACCGCACCACCTTCATGACGACGGAAGGGATGCACGTGACTCACCCCCGCCCCAGGAGATCGGTCCTGCTGACAGCCGCGGCCGCGTTAGCTGTCTCCGGGCCTCTCATATCCGCCCCGACGGCCTCGGCCGCCACCCCCACGCTGGCCGAGGTCTCCCCGCACGCCGCCCAGACCATCGACAACATCGGTGCCTCCGGCGCCTGGTGGGTCAACGACCTGAAGAACTTCGACCCGAAGGTCCAGGCGAAGGTCGCGGCACTGCTGTTCTCCTCCAGCGGCCTCGACCTCAGCAACTACCGCTACAACATCGGCGGCGGCGGAACGGCGGTCACCACCCCGTCCCGCGCCCCCGAGGACTTCCGAGACGACGACGGGACGTACGACTGGAGCAAGGACAAGGGCGGCCGCACTTTCCTCTCCTACGCGGCGAAGTACGGTGTCGAGAACCTGGTCGCGTTCGTGAACAGCGCGCCCGCCGAATGGAAGACCAACGCCAAGAGCTGCGGCGGTTATCTGAAGGCGGAGAACGAGCAGGACTTCGCGAAGTACGTCGCGGACGTCACCGACCACTTCGCCAAGCTGGGCCAGAGGTTCGACTACATCAGCCCCTTCAACGAGCCGACCAACAGCTTCGACAGCTGCGGCCAGGAGGGCATGCTGGTGAACGTCGACCAGCGCGACGACATCGTGCGTGCGCTGGGCGCCGAGCAGGACGCGCGCCGCCAGAAGACCGGCATCATCGCCGACGAGTCGACCAGCACGGTCAAGTTCAACGAAGAGGTCCCGCAGTGGATCTCGCAGCCGGGCACGGCCCAGTACGTCGACAAGCTGGCCCACCACACGTACGACAACCCCAGTGACGCGAACCGGGCGAAGGTCTACGAGACCTCCAAGGCGGCCGGCATCGAGTCCTGGTCGACGGAGATCTGCTGCTTCGGCAAGGGCGGCACGGGCTGGGCGCAGGAGTACGACCCGACCATCGACGGCGGTCTGAACCTGTCCCGGATCATCTACAAGGACTTCGCGACCGCGCACGATTCGGCGTTCCACTGGTGGGTCGCCCTGTCGGAGATGATCGGCAGCGACCCGTACGCGAAGAACGACGACGGCTGGAACGACGGGCTGATCTACTACGACCCGAACTACGCCACCAACGGCAACCAGACCCTGTACTACACCAAGCGCTACTACGCGCTCGGCCAGTACAGCAAATTCGTCAAGCCGGGCTCGGTCGCGCACAACGTGACCGGGGTGCCGGACGGCGTCGAGGTGTCGACGTACGACAAGAACGGCAAGTGGGTGGTGGTGGTCAACAACCACAACACCACCGAGACGGCCCTCGACCTGCACTTCAACAGCAAGACTCCGGTGCGGGCGAGCAAGGCCGTGCGGACGTCGGCCGACGAGAACTGGGCGAACGTCACCAAGCCCTCCGTCCGGGGCGGCACGGTCTCCGCGTCGCTTCCGGGCCGCTCCATCACGACGTACGTCCTCGACCAGAAGAGCTACGCCCCGAGTTCGGCCGTCACCGGTGCCTGGCAGGGCAAGCAGTCCGGCAAGTGCCTGACGGCCAACGCCTCGGGCGCGGTGATCGGCGCCTGCACGGGCGGGGCCGAGCAGTCCTGGTCGTACGACGTGAAGGGCCGGCTGAAGGGCGCAAACGGCTTTCTGACGGCGGGGAGTTCGGGACTGGTGGCCTCACCCACGGCCACCGGTGACGCCTCCCAGCAGTGGCTGCTGAACTCCAACGGGCAGGTCGTGAACGAGGGTTCGGGCAAGTGCCTGGACGTCGGCGGGCAGGCCACCGCGGACGGCAGCAAGGTGAGCGTGTACAGCTGCAACGGAGGGGCCAACCAGGCCTGGTTCCGCCAGTAGTACCCCGGTGGCGGGCCGCTGGTGCGGCGGCCCGCCACCCCCATCACGTCCGGAATCCCGAACGCTACACAACGCTTCGAACAGACTTCGTCCAACCCCTTGCCGAAGCCTTAGCCGAAGGTTAACGTCCCGCACCGCAACCCCTTTTGAGCCACCTGGCGCTGAGCCGCAGAGCCATCGGCACAGAGCCGCAAGCCGTACTCAAGACAAGGACGTCACCATGTCGGCAATGAGCAACACCAACTGGGACCGCCGCAACGTACTGCGGGCCGCGATGGGCCTGGCCGCCGCCGGCGGTCTGGCCGCGTGCGGCGGGAACACCGGCCGTAGCGGCGGGGGGTCGGGCGACGTGCTCACCCAGTACTTCCACGCGTACGGCGAGGCGGGCACCGAGCAGGCCATCAAGAAGTACGCGAAGGCCTACAAGGGCGCCAACGTGACCACCCAGTGGATCACCGGCAGCAACTTCGAGAACAAGCTGTTCCCGGCCCTGCTGACCAAGAACGCGCCTGACCTCTTCGAGTTCCACCCGCAGCTCCAGATGGTCAAGAGCGGTCAGGTGGCGGACCTGAGCGACATCATCAACCCGGTCAAGGACGACTTCAACCCGGCCGACATCGCCTCGCACACGGTCGACGGGAAGATATACGGCGTCCGGATGATCGACGACCCGCAGTTCTTCTACTACCGGCCGTCGCTCTTCGAGAAGGCCAAGATCGAGGTCCCGCAGACCCTGGAAGAGCTGATCGAGGCCATCGACAAGCTCACCACGGACAAGGTCAAGGGTGGCTTCCTCGGCAACGACATCACCCCCGTCCAGAACCCGCTGATCTGGTCGGCCGGCGCGAACACGCTCAACGAGAAGAACGAGATCGCCTACCACACGGACGCCGTGGCCGACGGTCTGAGCCAGCTCCGCAAGCTGTTCACGAGCGGCAACCTGCTCCTGGACGCCCCCGCCGACTGGTGGGACCCCTCGGCCTTTACCCAGGGCCTGACCGCCATTCAGTGGTGCGGCATGTGGGCCATGCCCGTGATCCAGAAGGCGCTCGGCGACGACGTCGGCATCTTCCCGTTCCCCAAGGTCGGCTCCGCCGGCAAGGCATCGGTCATCAACGGCGGCTGGTCGATGTTCGTCAACGCCAAGAGCAAGAACGTCGACGCAGCCAAGGAGTACGTCAAGTGGCTGTGGATCGACCAGAAGGAGTACCAGGAGGACTGGGCGCTGTCCTACGGCTTCCACGTCCCGCCGCGCACCTCGATCGCGCAGTCCGCCACCAAGCTCAAGTCGGGTCTGCCGGCCGAGGGCGTCAAGCTCTTCACCGACTACGGGCACTTCGACAACATCGCCTGGACGCAGTCGATGATCGCCTCGGTGAACGACGTGATCGCCAACTCCGTGCGCAAGAACGGCAGCCCGGAGGCCGCGCTCGACGCCTGTGACAAGAAGGTCAACGCAGAGCTCAAGAAGCTCTTCGGATAGACCGGCGGGCGGACCAGAACATGTCGACCACCACCAAGATCGACCTCGCGACCTCCGCCCCGGCCAAGCCTGAAAAGGCGCGGCCGCGGCGGAGTCTGCGGGCCAACGCGACCCTCAACTTCTGGCTCTTCACCGGGCCCTTCCTCATCGGCCTGGTGATCTTCGTCTTCGTGCCGATGGGCTGGAGCATCTATCTCAGCTTCTTCGAGGCACGCTTCACCGTCTCGCCGAGCGAGTTCATCGGCTTCGACAACTACCAGGCGATCCTGGACAACCCGGACTTCACCGGCGCCCTGATCACCTTCACCGTCTTCGCGGCGTTCATCGTGCCGACCACCTGGGCGCTCTCACTGGGCCTGGCGCTGCTGGTGCACCGGCTGACCTTCATGAAGGCGTTCTTCCGCTCGGTGTTCTTCATTCCGACCGCCGTCTCCTACGTCGCCGCCGCGCTGATCTGGAAGATGTCCATCTTCAACGGCGTCCGCTTCGGCCTGGCCAACACGGTCGTCGGCTGGTTCGGCGTCGACAACGTCGCCTGGCTGGCCAACCCCGACCCGCCCTGGTACTGGCTGGTCATCGTGACGCTGCGCCTATGGCTGCAGGCCGGCTTCTACATGATCCTGTTCCTGGCGGCGCTGCAGAACATCCCGGCGGAGCTGTACGAGGCCGCCGCCATCGACGGCGCCAAGCCGGGCTGGCAGACCTTCCGCCACATCACGCTGCCCCAGCTGCGGGCCACCTCGACCGCGGTGATCCTGCTGTTGCTGATCGCCGCCTACCAGGCCTTCGACGAGTTCTGGAACCTCCTCAGCAAGGCGACCTGGGGCCAGCCTCCCCTCGTGGAGCTGTACAAGACGGCCCTCGGTGAAAGCCAGGACTACGGCCAGGGCAGCGCGGGCGCCGTCATCCTGACCCTGCTCATCCTCGTGATCACCCTGTTCCAGGGGAAGATCATGGGCTTCGGAAGGGGTGAGGAGTCCAAGTGACCACCACCGCACCTGACGTCAGGAAGACCCCCGGCAAGAAGCGCGGGGGCAAGGTCATCGGCAACTCCGGTCTGTACATCGCCACCGGTATCGCCGCCCTGCTCTTCCTGATCCCCTTCTATCTGATCGTCCGCAACGCCCTGATGACGGACCCGGAGATCACGGGCGAGAACTGGAAGTGGTTCCCCACCGACATCCAGTGGGGCAACTTCAGCGAGCCGTTCAACGACGAGACCGTCGACTTCGGCCGGGCCCTGTGGAACTCGTGGGTCGTCGCCATCCTGCACACGACCGGCATCCTGCTGATCTGCTCGCTCGCCGGCTACGGCCTCGCCCGCATCCCGTACAAGCACGCCAACAAGATCTTCTACATGGTCCTCGTGACCCTGATGATCCCGACGGCCGT
Organism: Streptomyces sp. MMG1533; assembly: GCF_001279775.1. Classification (GTDB taxonomy): domain Bacteria; phylum Actinomycetota; class Actinomycetes; order Streptomycetales; family Streptomycetaceae; genus Streptomyces. Next base: position 18,810 of record NZ_LGDG01000224.1, read on the forward strand.
CACCTTCGTGCCGAGCTTCGTGCTGGTCTCGTCGCTGGGCTGGGTGGACACCTACCGCGGTCTGATCATTCCGGCCCTGTTCAGTGGTTTCACCTGCTTCCTGTTCCGGCAGTACTTCCTGGGGTTCCCCAAGGAGCTGGAGGAGGCGGCACGCGTGGACGGACTCTCGTACTGGGGGGCGTACTGGCGGGTCGTCGTGCCCAACTCGCTGAACTTCTTCGCGGCCATGGCCACGATCACGTTCATCAGCGGCTGGAACTCCTTCCTGTGGCCCCTGGTCATCGGTCAGGACCCGAGCTCCTGGACCATCCAGGTCGCACTGTCCTCGTACATGACCAACCAGACCGTCAACTACCACCTGATCTTCGCGGCCACGGCCATTTCCATCCTGCCCCTGCTGCTCGTGTTCCTCTTCCTCCAGCGCTGGCTGGTGCAGGGGATCGCGCAGACCGGCATCAAGGGCTGAGCTAGGAGACCGATGTCTTTCCGCACCACCGACTTCGACTACGTCGAGGACGTCTCACCGGGCAGCGGGGCCCTCCCGCCCCGCGCCTGGTACCCGTCCTCGGACGCCACGTCCCTGTCCCTGAACGGCAGTTGGCGCCTGCGGGTGTCGGCGACCGCCGACGCCGAGGACGACTCGTTCGCCGAGGAGGGGTACGACGCCGGGGACTGGGCCGAGGTCACGGTCCCGGGGCACTGGGTCCTGCAGGGCGACGGCTCGTTCGGGTCGCCGATCTACACGAACCATCTCTACCCCTTCCCCGTGGACCCGCCGCACGTCCCGACGGAGAACCCGACCGGCGACCACCTGCGGGTCTTCGACCTGCCCGCAGACTGGCCCGCGGACGGCGGCGTGGTGCTGCGCTTCGACGGCGTCGAGTCGTGCGCCCGGGTCTGGCTGAACGGGACGGACATCGGCGAGTTCAAGGGCTCCCGGCTGCCGCACGAGTTCGCGGTCGGCCACCTGCTGAAGCCGAGCGGCAACGTGCTCGCGGTCCGCGTCCACCAGTGGTCGGCGGGCTCGTACCTGGAGGACCAGGACCAGTGGTGGCTGCCCGGCATCTTCCGTGACGTGACGCTGCTGCACCGCCCCGCGGGCTGCGCCCTGGACTTCTTCGTGCACGCCTCCTACGACCACGTCTCCGGCGAGGGCACCCTGCGCGTCGACTCCGACGTGGACGGGCGGGTGACCGTGCCCGCACTGGACATCGATGTCGCCACCGGCGAGTCGGTGACGGTGCCGGTCCGGCCGTGGACGGCGGAGACGCCGTACCTCTACGACGGTGTGCTGGCGACCGAGGGCGAGCGGGTGCCCCTGCGCGTCGGCTTCCGTACCGTCGTGCTGGAAGACGGCCTGATCAAGGTCAACGGCAAGCCCGTCCTCTTCAAGGGCGTCAACCGCCACGAGTGGCATCCTACGATGGGTCGCGCGCTCGACCTGGAGACCATGCGCGAGGACGTGCTGCTGATGAAGCGGCACAACCTCAACGCGGTCCGCACCTCGCACTACCCGCCGCACCCGGCCTTCCTGGACCTGTGCGACGAGTACGGCCTGTGGGTCATCGACGAGTGCGACCTGGAGACCCACGGCTTCACCGAGCAGGGCTGGCGGGACAACCCCGTCGACGACGACCGCTGGACCCCGGCCCTCCTGGACCGTGCGGCCCGGATGGTCGAGCGGGACAAGAACCACCCGTCGATCGTCTTCTGGTCCCTCGGCAACGAGGCCGGCACCGGCCGCGGTCTGACCGCGATGGCCGAGTGGATCCACGGCCGCGACTCCTCCCGCCTCGTGCACTACGAGGGCGACTGGGACTGCCGGGACACGGACGTGTACTCGCGGATGTACGCCTTCCACGCCGAGGTCGAGAGCATCGGCCAGGGCCTGGACGGGGGCACGCACAAGCGCCGCGAACTGCCCTTCATCCAGTGCGAGTACGGGCACGCCATGGGCAACGGCCCCGGTGGCATCGCCGACTACCAGCGGCTGTTCGAGAAGTACGAGCGGCTGCAGGGCGGCTTCATCTGGGAGTGGATCGACCACGGCATCAAGCACCCGGAGCTGGGCTACGCCTACGGCGGTGACTTCGGCGAGGAACTGCACGACGGCAACTTCGTCTGCGACGGGCTGGTCTTCCCCGACCGGCGGCCCTCCCCCGGGCTCATCGAGTACAAGAAGGTCATCGAGCCGGTCCTCATCGAGGGCGACGGCTCCGACGGCACCGTGCGCGTGACCAATCGGCACGACTTCGCGGACCTGTCCGCGCTGGCCTTCGAGTGGTCGTACCAGGTGGACGGCGAGACGGTCGAGGCGGGCACGCTGTCGGTGCCGGAGCTGGCGGCCGGCGAGTCCGCCGACGTGAAACTGCCCGAGCCGCCCTCGGACGCCCGCGGTGCGGAGACCCGGTGGACTGTACTGGCGCTGCTCGCGGCCGACACCGCGTGGGCGCCGAAGGACCACGTCGTCGCCTGGGGTCAGTTCCCGGCCGCGCCCCGGTCGCTGCCGTCCGTCGCGCCCACCGACCGCCCGGTGCTCGGCGAGAAGCTGATCACCCTCGGCCCGGCGTCCTTCGACGCCCGCACGGGTGCGCTGAAGACGATCGGCGGCGTGGCCGTCGAAAGCCCGCGCCTGGACGTGTGGCGGGCGCCCACCGACAACGACGACGGCGCGGAGTGGCAGACCGACACCCGTTACGGGGTGCTGTGGCGCACGCTGGGCCTGCACCGTATGCAACACCGCCTGGACTCCGTGGAGATGGGCGAGGACGCACTGACGGTACGGACCCGGGTGGCGCCCGCCGCCCGCGAGGTGGGCCTGAGCACGGTGTACCGCTGGACCTCGGACGGCAGCCGGCTGCGGCTGACCGTGTCCGTGGCTCCCGAGGGCGAGTGGACGCTGCCGCTGCCCCGGCTGGGCATCCGGCTCGGACTCCCCGAGGCGGACCAGGTGAGGTGGTTCGGCGGCGGTCCCGGCGAGGCGTACCCCGACACCAAGTCGGCGTCGATGGTCGGCCGTTGGCAGTCGACTGTGGACGATCTGCAGACTCCGTACGTCCGTCCGCAGGAGAACGGCGCCCGTGCCGACGTCCGCTGGGCGGAGCTCGGCGGCCTCAGGATCGAGGGCGACCCGGAGTTCTGGTTCAGCGCGCGCCGCTGGACGACCGAGCAGCTGGACGCGGCCTCCCATCTCACCGACCTCACGGCCGGCGACACGGTGTGGGTCAACCTCGACCACGGTCTGCACGGCGTCGGTTCGCAGTCGTGCGGTCCGGGTCCGCTGCCGCAGTACGTCCTGCGGGCCGAGCCGACGGAGTTCTCGTTCGTGTTCTCGGTGATCGATTAGTCCAACTCACTGATCGATTAATCCATTGCACGATTGATCGACATTCTGCGACCGTCGTGAGGTGCCCGCGGCCGGTCGGCCCCTCCAGCCGACCGGCCGCACTCGCGTTCGGAGCAAGGGAGTTGCCAGTGTGAGCGGAAACATCGAGGTCCGCGGTCTGTCCCGCACCTTCCACACCACCGTCCGCCGCCCGGGCTTCACGGGCGCGGTCCGCTCCCTGGTCAACCCGGAGCGAGTCGCCAAGCACGCCGTCGCCGACATCACCTTCGACGTCGGCGCGGGCGAACTCCTCGCCCTGCTCGGCCCGAACGGCGCGGGCAAGTCCACCACCATCAAGATCCTCACCGGCATCCTCACGCCCACCTCCGGCGAGGCCCGGGTCGCCGGCGTGGTGCCGTACGAGGAGCGCGAGCGCAACGCCCGCAACATCGGTGCGGTGTTCGGGCAGCGCACCCAGCTGTGGTGGGACCTGCCGGTGCGCGAGTCCTTCGCGATCCTCAGAGACATCTACGAGGTGCCGAAGGCCGAACACGCCGCCCGTCTCAAGGAGTTCGACGACCTGCTCGACCTGTCGTCCTTCTGGGACACCCGGGTGCGCCATCTCTCCCTCGGCCAGCGCGTCCGCAGCGACCTCGCCGCCGCCCTGCTGCACGACCCGCAGGTCGTCTTCCTCGACGAGCCGACCATCGGCATGGACGTGGTGGTCAAGGAACAGGTGCGGGAGTTCCTGCGGCACCAGGTCGAACAGCGCGGCCGTACTGTCCTGCTGACCACGCACGACATGACGGAGGTCGAGCGGCTCGCCGAACGGGTCGTCCTGATCAACCACGGCCGGCTCGTCCTGGACGGCAGCCTCGACGAGATCCGCCGCAAGTTCGGCTCGACATGGCAGGTGCGGGCGACCCTCGCCGATGCGCACGCCGAGGTCGTGGCGCTGCCGGGGATCGCGGTGCTGCGGCACGACGGGCCACAGGTGGTGTTCGGACCCGACGGACCCGACGCCCCCACGGTGCACCAGGCGTTGAAGGCGGTCATCGAGCACTACGAGGTGACCGGCATCGCCATCGACGAGGCGGATCTCGAGGACGTGATGCGGGCCGCCTACGTCCATGCCGAGGCGGCGTGATGGCCGTACTCCACGCCTGGCGCACCGCCCGCGTCACGCCGCTCGGCGAGCTGCACACCCCGCCCCGCATGACCGCCGTACTGCTCCGGCTGACCGTGCAGGTGGTGCTGGTGGCGTCCCTGTGGCACGGCCTGTACGCCCACACCGGCACCACCGCCGGACTCGACCGCGACCAGGCGGTGACGTACGCCGTCCTGGCCGTACTCGCCTCCCGGCTAAGGGAGTTGGACCAGTACGCGGGCCGGGACACCGTGCTGCAGCACATGCACTTCGGCACGATCGTCTACTGGTACCTGCGCCCGCTGCCGCCCCAGCGCTACCACGCCCTGCGCGCCCTCGGCGAGCAGTTGTACGGCTTCGCGTGGGCGCTCGGCGGATACGCGGTCTGCCTCGCGGCCGGGGTGGTCGAGCCGCCCCGGTCGGCCGCAGTGGCAGGGGTGTTCGCACTCAGCCTGCTGCTCGGCCAGTTGGTCCTGTACCACGTGATGCTCGTGCTGGACCAGCTGTGCTTCTGGACGGTCCGCAACAACGCGGCGATGCTGATCCTGATCTTCGCGCAGAACCTGTTGTCCGGGGTGTACGCGCCGCTGTGGTTCTTCCCCGACTGGTTCGTGACGATGAGCGGCTTCCTGCCCTTCCAGGCGACGCTGAGCGTGCCCCTGTCCCTCTACATCGGCCGTATCCCGCTGTCGGACGCGGCCGGCCAGTTGGCGATCCAGGCCGCCTGGGTCGTGCTGCTCTCCCTGTTCACCCGCTTCCTGTGGCGGCGGGCCGCCCTTCGTGTCATGTCCCAAGGAGGTTGATGCCTGTGAACGCCGTCCGGATCGCGTGGCGCGTCACGCTTCTCAACTTCCGTGCCCAGCTGGAGTACCGCACCGAGTTCCTGCTGATGATCGCGATCGGTGCGATCTGGCAGGTGTCGGTGATCGTCTTCGCGACGGTCCTGCTCACCCGGTTCACCGGGATGGGCGGCTGGGACAGCTCGGAGGTGCTGCTGATCCCGGCGACGCGGATGCTGGCGCACGGGTTGTTCGTGCTGGTGCTGGGGCGGGTGCACCTCATCGGCCGGCAGATCCAGGAAGGGAGGATCGACGTCTATCTGGTGCGCCCCATGCCGGTGCACCGGCAGGTCCAGCTCGCCTTCTTCCCCACCAATGCGATCGGTGACCTGACCGTCGCCGCGGGCCTGATGGCGGGCGCGCTCAGCCGCAGCGACCTGGACTGGACCGCCGGCCGGATCTCGTACCTGATCGCCGCGATCCTCGGCGGCATGCTCCTGGAGGCCGCCCTGTTCACGGCGGTGGCCTCCGCCTCCCTCCGCTTCCCGGCCGCCGACTACTGGGGCCGCTGGCTGGAGGAACTCCTCGGCACCTTCGGCAGCTACCCGCTGAACGTACTGCCCAAGGCGGTGGGCGGATTCCTGACATTCGGCCTTCCGCTCGCGTTCGTGGCGTACTTCCCGGCCGCCGTCCTCACCGGGCACGGCCACGACACCGGCGTCCCGTACTGGCTGGCGGCGGCCTCACCGCTGCTCGGCGTGGTGGCGTACCTGGGGGCGCGGCTGCTGTGGCGGTGGAGCCTGCGGCACTACTCGGGCGTGAACGGATGACCACCGCGACATCCTCCGGCTGACGTCCCGCCTCGCGGTGAGCCTCGTGTTCGTCGTGCCCTGGACCCCTTCACGTGGCCGGCCGGCCGGTCAGCCCGCCGGGGTGACGGGACAGGGCTCGACCGCCGCCCCCGACCGGATCACGCAGTCCTGTACGCCCGCAGGAACGCCGCCACACCCCCCGTGATCAGCCGCTCCGTCCTCTCCTTGGACAGCGGGCGGACTCCGTAGTGGGAGAGCTGCACGATCTGGTGGGAGGTCAGGGCCGAGAAGTGGGCGCCGGTCAGGGCCGCGTCCCCGTGCACGTCGATCAGACCGGCCGCGGCGAGGCCCGCCATCGCGTCGGCGAGCCCGCGGCCGACGGGCCCCGGCCCTGCCTCCTGCCACGTCTGGAGGACCTCGGGCGGCACGTGGTCGGCCTCGGCGTGGATGTGCCGGACGAGCGCGAAGTGGTCCGGGAACTCGGTCATGACGCCGACGAAGGCCCGGGCGAGGGCGACGAGATCGCGCTCCAGGTCCTCGGGCCGTGGTGGGCGCTCGGGATCCAGCAGGGCATGGAGACGGCCGAGTTGGGCGTCCTTGACCTCGCTCGACGTCCAGCTGACGACCGTACGGAAGAGGTCGGCCTTGCCGCCCGGGAAGTGGTTGTAGAGCGTGCGCGTGGACACGCCGGCCGCGGCCGCCAGCGCGTCGACCGAGGCGCGCGTGTAGCCCTCGCGGCCGAAGACCGTGCAGGCGGCGCCCGCCATCGCGAGCTGCTTCTCCAGCCTGCGGGGCGGTACCTCTCGCCGGGACTTGTCCATCCAGGCGTCGTTGCTGATGCCCACACTCGCCTCCTCATCGAATTACAACGAGCGTTGTAATTTTTACAACGACCGTTGTAGCTTACCGGAGGGGGACCGCATCGGTCCGTCGCCCCGTTCATGAGGAGATACCACCATGTCTGTCACCGAAGCCGTGCCCGCCCCGAGCGCTCGTGAGGACGCTCCGCTGCGCGTCGCCGTCGTCGTCGGCAGCGTCCGCGAGGGGCGGGCGGGACGTGCCGTCACCGACTGGTTCGTCGGCGCCGCGAAGGGATCGGACGGTCTGGAACTAGACGTCGTCGACCTCGTCGACGTCGAACTGCCGCTGGCGATGCCGGGTTGGGGCCGCACGCCGAGCCCCGAGGCCGCCGCCGCACTGGCCGACGTCACACCACGGCTGGCCGCCGCGGACGCCTTCGTCGTCGTCACCCCCGAGTACAACCACAGCTTCCCCGCGGCCCTGAAGAACTTCATCGACTGGCACCGCGGCCAGTGGCACGCCAAGCCCGTCGGCTTCGTCTCCTACGGCGGTCTCTCCGGCGGCCTGCGCGCTGTCGAGCAACTCCGGCTGGTCTTCGCCGAGTTGCACGCCATGACGGTCCGCGACTCCGTCAGCCTGCACGGCCCGTGGTCCGGCCTCACCGAGGACGGCACCCCGCGCGACAGCACCGTGTGCGAGAGCGCCGCGAAGGGCATGCTCGGCCAACTGTCCTGGTGGGGGCGGGCGTTGCGGTCGGCCCGCGCGACCCGGCCGTACGAGGGCTGAGAGGGGTACGGGGGATGTCCACGACACCGGCCCTCGAAGCGCCGCCGGCGGACTCCCGGGCCGCCGCGAAGGCCCTCCATCGCACCCTCGCCGTCGTCATCATCGGCTCGGTGATGTCGGTGCTCGACATGACGATCGTGAACGTGGCGCTGCGCAGCCTCTCCGAGGCGTTCCACGCCCCGCTGGAGACGATCCAGTGGACCGCCACGGCGTACACGCTCGCACTCGCCGCCGTCATCCCGACCGCGGCCTGGGCGATGGGCCGGTTCGGCGCCAAGCGCACCTACCTGACCGCCCTCGTGCTGTTCACCCTCGGCTCGCTGCTCGCGGCGTTCGCCTGGGACGCGCCGAGCCTGATCGCGTTCCGTGCCGTTCAGGGTCTGGGCGGCGGGCTGCTGATGCCCGTCGGCATGGCGATGGTGATGCGCATCGCCGACCGGGAACGGCTCGGACGGTCGATGGCCTTGCTGGGACTGCCGATCCTGGTCGGCCCGGCGGCCGGGCCGGTGCTCGGCGGCCGGCTGCTCGACTCCGCGTCCTGGCACTGGATCTTCCTGGTCAATCTGCCGGTCGGTGCGGTGGCACTGGTGCTCGCGGCGAGGTTGCTGCGACCCGACGAGCCCCAGGCGGGGCCGCCCGCGCTGGACGTCCTGGGCCTGCTGATGCTCTCGCCGGGCCTCGCCCTGCTGCTGTTCGGGCTGGCGCGGGGCGGGGAACGGGGCGACTTCGCCTCGTACGGCGCACTGGTGCCGACCCTCGCAGGTGTCGCCCTCGTCGCCGCCTTCGTACGGCGTGCGCTGACCGCCCGCGAGCCGCTGCTCGACCTCCGGCTGCTGGGCGACCGCACGTTCGCCGTCGGCATCGGCACGCTCGCGCTGTTCACCTGCGGCTACTTCGGGTCGATGCTGCTCACCCCGGTGTACTGGCAGCAGGTCCGGGACACGAGCGCGACGACGGCCGGACTGCTGGGCGCGCCGATCGGGCTCACCGTCGGCATCACGATGCAGGTCGCCGCGCGCCGCATCGACAAGGTGTCGCCGCGACGGCTGATCCCGGCCGGGATCGCGATCGGGGCGCTCGGCATGGCGTTGACGGCGGTCCAGATCGGCACGGACGACGTGGCCCCGTGGCGGCTCGTCGGTGCCGGGATGGTGATGGGCGTCGGCTCCGGCATGGTCCTGATGCCGACGATGACGACCGCGAGCCGGGACCTGCCGATGGACCGGATGGCCGCGGCGAGCACCGCGCTGAGCATCAACGCGCAGGTGTGGGCGTCGGTCGGTACCGCCCTGATCTCCGTGGTCCTGGGCTCGGCGGGCGCCGATCCCGCCGGCTTCCGGATCGCGTACGCGGTGGCGGCGGGGCTGCTCGCCCTGGCGCTGCTGCCGGCGTCACTGCTGCCCGGGCGAAGGGCCTGACGGGGCCGGCGATCCCGCTCCTGTGGACCGTCGTATCGGCGTGAACAGCGCGACCACCGCGATGAGCACACAGCACGCGCCGGCGACCAGGCCGACGGGTGCGGTGCCCCGCCGGTCCGCGGCCCAGGTCAGGACGGCCGCCCCGATCGGGGCGGCGGCGTACTGGAGGGTCCAGAACGCGGAGGTGACACGGCCCAGCAGTGGTTCCGGTGTGACCTCCTGCCGCAGTGACATGGAGCAGGTGCCCGCGATGCCGCCGCAGGCGAGGAACGCCGCGCTCAGCGCCGCGACGACGGACACGTCCCGCGCCCAGCCCAGCCCGGCGAACGCGAGCCCGCACACCGCCACCGCTCCCGTCCAGGTCGGACCGAAGCCGAGCCTCCGGCGGATCCGGGCCACCAGCAGGGCGCCGGTGATCGTGCCGAGGGCGCCGACGGCCATGACGGTGCCGACCGTGCCGTCGTCGTGGCCGAGGTCGTGCTTGACGTGGTAGATGACCAGGTCGGTCATGCCGAGGGTGAGGAAACTGAAGACGAACAGCAGGGCGGTCAGGGAGCGCAGCACCGGGTGGCCGTACAGGAAGGAGACCCCGGTCCGCAGGTCCTGCCACAGGCTCCTCTTCTCGGCCGGGCCGCCGTCGCCCCCGGAGCGCGGGGCGAACCGTACGAAGAGCATGCAGGCGGCCGACACCCCGAAGCTGGCCGCGTCCACGCCCACCGCGGCGGCCGGGCCGGTCCACGCGGCCACCAGGCCCGCACACAGCGGGCCGAGTACGCCCGCCGCGGCGGCGGTCGCGTTCAGCCGGCCGTTGGCCTCGGTGAGCTGTTCGGTGCCGACCAGGCTGCGGACGACGGTGACGTAACCGACGGCGAACAGCATGCCGACGGCCTCGCACAGCGGCAGGACGGCGTACAGCAGCCAGACCTGCGGGCCGAGCAGCCACACCAGGGGGATCACGCCGTACAGCACCATGCGCACCAGGTCGCAGGCGATGAGCAGCCGGCGGCGGTCGACCCGGTCCACCAGGGCCCCGGCGAAGACGGCCGCCAGCACCGAGGCGGCTGCGCCGACCGCCGTGAGCAGGCCCATCCGGGCGAGGGAGCCGGTGGCCTGGAGGACCAGCAGGGGCAGGGCGATCAGGGCGAAGGAGTCGCCGAGGACCGAGAGGGTCTGCGCGACCCAGAAGATCCCGAAGTCCCGTTGCCGCCACAGCGGTCGGCTGTCGGAGGACCGCTGCCCGGTGTGTCGTACGCGTGGAGTCGAGCTGCCCGATTCCTCCTCGCGCTGCGCCTCGTGCGCCAAGCGACCCCTCCCCCTCGTCCCGGTCCGCGGCAACCTTACGGCGCCCTGCGGCGACCAGCACACGAATATGTGGCCCCCTCCGGAGGAGCAGCCGTGCCCCACACCTCCCGTCCCCGCCCCCACCGCCGCCGCCGTGTCCTGCGCCCGCTTCCGCTCGCCGTCGCGGGCGCCCTGATCGCCACCGTGGCCGTCACGCTCCCCCAGCTCACCCCGGACGCCTCCGCCGCGACGACCCTGCGCGGATTCGCCGACGCGCGCGGCGTGCGGGTCGGCGCGGCGGTCGGTGACACCCCGCTCACCTCGGACTCCTCGTACACCACCGTCCTGGACCGGGAGTTCAACTCGGTGACGGCGGAGAACGCCATGAAGTGGGACGCGCTGGAGCCGAGCCGGGGCAGCTACAACTGGGCGGCGGCGGACCGGCTGGTCAACCATGCCGCCTCGCACGACCAGGGCGTACGCGGTCACACGCTCGTCTGGTACTCCCAGCTGCCGTCCTGGCTGAAGAACGGCAACTTCTCCGCGTCCCAGCTGAACACGATCCTCAAGAACCACATCGACACGACGGTCGGCCGCTACAAGGGCCGGATCTACGCCTGGGACGTCATCAACGAGACGTTCGACGAGGACGGCTCGATGCGCAGTTCGCTGTGGCAGGACAAGCTCGGCACCGGCTACATCGCGAACGCCCTGCGCTGGGCGCACGCCGCGGACCCGGCTGCCAAGCTGTACATCAACGACTACAACATCGAGGCGGACAACGCGAAGAGCGACGCCCTGTACGCCCTCGCCAAACAACTCCTCGCGCAGGGCGTGCCGTTGCACGGCATCGGCTTCCAGTCGCACTTCGTGGTGGGCCAGGTCCCGTCCTCCATGAAGGCCAACCTCAAACGCTTCTCCGACCTCGGCCTGGAGGTCTCCGTCACCGAACTCGACATCCGCATCCCCCTCCCCGCCTCCACAGCCGAACTCGCCCAGCAGTCCACCGACTACAAGACGGCGAGCGAGAACTGCCTGGGCGTCCCGCGCTGCGCCGGGGTGACGGTGTGGGGCCTGACCGACAAGTACTCGTGGGTGCCGGGAACGTTCAGCGGATACGGGGCGGCGCTGCCGTACAACGAGAGCTATGCGGCGAAGCCGGCGTACACGGGGCTGTCGAACGGGTTGAATCCCAACGCGTGACCGTGGCCGGGTGACCGTTGCGGGGTGGGCACGGCGGGCGTGGGAGCTGTGATGCGGGGGCTCAGCGGAAGGCGGCGGCGTTCTCCACCGGACGCGGGCGCAGTTGCCTGATACGGGATGTGGGATACGAGATACGGGGTGCGAGATACGGCATACGGCTGACCCGAACTGTGGCGGGTTCGTCCTTCACTGTTTCCCCAACTGCCCTTGCCGGTCACACTGGTTGCCGGTGAACCTGAGCAGCGTTCACCTTCCGTCCCCGCTTCCTCCTCCCCCGGAGAGACACCCCCACCATGAGACGACTCATCGGCACGCTCGCGGCCGCAGCCCTGGCCGTGACCGGCCTCGCCGCTACCGGCACGATGCCCGCGGCAGCGGCCACCACCGGCTCGTTCAACGTCCTGACGTACAACGTCGCAGGCCTCCCTGAGGGCCTGAGCTCCGGCAACCCGGAGACGAACACCCCGCTGATCTCCCCGCGCCTGGCGTCGTACGACATCGTGAACGTCCAGGAGGACTTCAACTATCACGCCGCCCTGTACGCGGGTGACAACCACCCGTACCGCACCGCGACCAGCGGCGGCGCCGGCCTGGGCGACGGTCTCAACACCCTCTCCGACGTCCCCTTCGAGGACTTCGAGCGGGTGAAGTGGAACAACTGCACCGGCACCAACTGCCTTACCCCGAAGGGCTTCACGCTCGCCCGGGTACGGCTCGCCGAGGGCGTCTTCGTGGACCTCTACAACGTCCACACCAACGCCGACGACACGAACGAGGCGCACGCCGCACGCCGCGCCAATGTCGAGCAGCTCTCCGACTTCATCCAGGCGAACTCCGCGGGCAACGCGGTGATCGTGATGGGTGACACGAACACGCGGTACACGCGCACGGGCGACAACATCCGCACGCTGGCCGAGGAGAACGGCCTGACGGATCCGTGGGTGAAGCTGGTGAAGGGCGGCACGCCGCCGCCGCTGGGCGCGGACGCGCTGCTGTGCCCGACGACGGCCCCGACCAACGACTGCGAGGTGGTGGACAAGGTCTTCTACCGTGGCAGCAAGCTGCTGACCCTGGACGCCACCCGCTACAACAACGAGTGGGCGTCCTTCCTGGACTCCGCGGGCGCCAACCTCTCCGACCACTTCCCGCACACGGTCGACTTCTCCTACACCCTCAACTCCTCCCTGAAGGCGAGCGACTTCTTCGGCGGCCCGCACGGCACGGCGTTCAACGACGCGGACGACCTGCCCGCGACACCGTCCCCCCGCACGCTCACGCTGCGCGGCGGCTCCCGCCTGGACGCGGTGTCCCTCACCCACGACGGCGGTACGACGCTCCCCCACGGCGGTACGGGCGGCACGGCCACCTCGCTGACTCTCGCCTCCGGCGAGCACCTCACGTCCGTCAAGCTGACGCAGGGTCAGAAGGACGGCCGTACCCGGCTCTTCTCGGCGTCCTTCACGACGGACAAGGGCCGCACCCTGTCCTCCGGTACGGCGACCACGGACACGAAATCCTTCACGGCCCCGTCCGGCTGGCAGATCGTCGGCTTCACGGGCCGGGCGGGCGACGAGATCGACAAGCTGGGGGTGCTGTACGCGCCGATCGGCTGAGTCCGCCCCACCCGCTGCCGGACGCCGGGCCCCAACGCGTCATCGCCGCCTCGCAGCCGAGGACCGGCGGTGTGACCCGACCGCAGTTCAGTCGCCGTTGCCGTCGAATGCCGCAAGGCGGGCGCGCGCGTTGCCCGCGTGCGGCTCCCTGCCCTGCTCGACCACGCGTTTCCACACCTTCCGTGCCTCCTCGGTGCGGCCGCCGCGCACCAGTACGTCTCCGAGCATCACCCCGGCCTCGGGGGCCGCGTCCGGGTGGCCCATCTCCACGAGCTGCCTGAGCAGCAGCTGGGCCTTGTCGCTCTCACCGTTGTCCCGGAAGACCCGCGCGAGCAGCACTCCCGCCTCGGGTGAGTGGTCGGGGTGCCCCGCGTCCAGCGCGGTCTGCAGGTGCCAGCGCGCCGCGTCCGGGCGTCCGGTGCGGATGCAGAGACGTCCCAGCAGCACATGGGCGTGGATGGAATGCTTGGCGTGTCCGAACTCGATCGCCTTGCGGTACAGGGCTGCGGCCCCGTCCTCGTCCGCGTCGCATTCCTGGAGCATCCCGAGCAGGAGTGGTCCTCGCACCGCCGACTCCGGATCGCCGGAGTCGACCGCCTTGTCGATCAGACGCTTGGGTTCGTTGCGCAGTCCCCGGCCGATCAGGCGGCCGGCCAGGGCGAGGGCGGCCTGCGGCATGAACTCCGGATCCTCGGACTCGATGGCGATCCGGTACCAGGCGTCGACGGCTTCCTCGTCCGCGCCGCCGTCGGCCCCCAGCAAGGCCAGGTTCAACGCCGCCTGCGCCCGGACCGGCGCGTCCTGCGTCTCCAGCGCCCGGCGGAAGGCCGTAGCCGCGGCCTCGGTGTTCTCCACCCGCAGCTCCAGCAGACCGAGGTTGAGCGCGGCCCATTGCGCCGGACCAGGCACACCGGTCTGCGCAGCCCTCGACCAGGCCCGATGTGCCCCCGCCCAGTCCTCCGTCCTGTGCAGGATCATCCCGAGTTCGAACAGCGCCTCGGCCACCCGCTCGGGCACGCCGCACTCCGCGACGGCCTCGTAGGCCTCACACGCCTCGTCGATCCGGTCCTCCGCCGTCAGGATCCCGGCCGCACCGTACAGCGCCCGGGCACGTACGTCCGGGTCCTCGCAGTCCGCGGCAGAGGTGAAAGCGGCCAGCGCCCCCGCCGGGTCTCCCAGCTCCTCCAGGAGCTCGGCCCGTTCCAGAAGGTCCTCCGCATCCGACTCCGCACCGGGTCCGCTGCCACCGACCTCCGTCAACTCCGCCATCCGTGCGCGCAGTTCGGAGACCGAATCCTCCAACGTCGCCATCACGTGCGGGTTGTCCCACTCCGCGGCCCGCTCGTACGCCGCCAAGGCACCCTGCGGATCGCCGTGGTACTCGCGCAGCGTCGCCACCAGGACCCACGACCTCGGGGCGATCTCGGGGTCTCCGCTCGCGGCGGCCTGCCGGAAGAAGGACTCGGTCTCCTCCGTGAAGTCGTGTTGCTTCACCCGCATCAGGCCCATCTGGTGCAGGGCCATCGGCGCGTGGTACTCGTCCCCGGTCGCCGCCGCCAGACGCCAGGCTTCCTCGGCCCCCGCGGTGTCGCCTTCCTTCCTCAGCACGTCTCCGAGCCGGAGAGCGGCCTCCGCGGCCACGGCGACGGGATCCCCCATCTCGATGACGCCCCGGAACGCGTCCTTGGCGGCCGTGTCGAAGCCGAGCAGGTGCCTCGTCTGCCCGAGCGCCAGCAGCACATACGGCCGACACGGCTCGTACTCCGCAGCCCTGGTGAAAGCCTCGGCCGCGTACACCAGGGCCTTCCTGCCCATCGCCTCGTAGCCGATTCCCGCACACTCCTCGGGGGTCGCCAAGTCGATCACCTCGGTCCACGCAAAGCCCGGCACGGGCCCGGAGTCGGCCTCGGTGACCAGTTCCCGCGCCGGCTCCCACCGTGGCTCACCGGATCCGTGCGCCCAGGGCTGGAGCAGCGCCCGGCCTCTGGCGACCGGGGCCTGGGCCCAGCTCAGCCCCTGCTCGAACTGGGCGTCGGTGGCCGGAGGAGCACCCAGCGAGGTCAGGTACGACGGCAGCAGCCGGAGCAACTCGTCGCGCGTCAAACCCCGTACCAGGCCCGCCCGATGACAGTCGATCGCTGCCCGCACGACGCAGACGCCGACCTGGTTGGCCGCCCCCGCGGTGTTGAGCCGAAGCAGCATCTCCAGTGCCTGCGGGACGTCCGCCGCCTCGGCGAAACTCCTTGGCACGGCAGCGTCCTCGAAGTGCCAGACGGCCTGTGCCCGTTCGGCATCGCCGAGTTCCAGCGGCAGATGGACGAGGCACGCACCGTGCAGCGCGGCCCGGGAGACCGCCCCCGCGCCCGATGCGGTCTCCTCGCGGATCTCCCGGAACCGGCGCGCTTGGATGGTCCCGGCGGTCACCGCCCAGCCGGAGAGCCACTCCCGCAGCTCCGGCGTCAGGTGTTCGAGGTCGGCGGCCGTCAGGTCGTCCAGCCAGACCACGACCGGCCGTCCGAGCCGGTCGAGCGAATCGGCCAGGGAGCGCAGTTCGGACACCGCGGCGGTGTCACGCGGAATCAGAATCGGCGTCTCGGCGGGAAATTGCGCGCGCAGTGCCTCGACGGCGGATCGGGTCTTGCCCGCGCCTTCCTCTCCGTAGGCGATGACATACGGGTACGGCGGACCTTCGAGGGACAGCAGGCTGCGCATCTCCACGTCGAAGTCGGCCCGGGCAATGTATCCGGCGTCCGCACCGGGCAGCGGCCGGGACACCCCCAGGTCGCTGTCGGCGAGTTCGCCGAGAGTGGGCGGGCGGTTGTCCGGTGCCATGTGCAGCAGACGGACGAGTTCGTCGGGCGACCGCTGAGCCGGCGCGCCGTTCAGGGCCCGGACCAGATCCTCGTGGCGTCGGCGCCAGGCGTCCGGGGACACCTGGTCCTCGGGGAGCGTGATGCCGTTGGCCTGCGCGTGCTCCCGGCAGGCGCCGACGAAGTCGCGTACGAGTTCCCACCGAGGAGCCCGGCGGATCTTCCCCGCGAGCAGCGGACTGAGGGTGCCCCCGGCGAGACGTCCGGGCGCTCGCCGCGCCAAGTCGGCGTACGAGGGTTCACCGGAGACGATCCTCAGTTCACGCAGGCTGCCGCAGAAGCGCAACAGCGGTTCGAAAGTGGCCTGTGGGGCTGCCATGGTTCTCCTCTGCACGCCGGTGCCGAACTGCGTCATCAGCGTATCCAGCAGGGCCCGTTCGGAGATCCCGTCAGCCCTTCGGGGTCCTTCGGAGTCGTTCGCCGTTGCCGCGGGCCCTGCTGCCTGGCCGCAAGCTGGCAGCACAGACCCCGAGGTGCAAAGGAAGGACCCGGTATGCCGCTGTTCGACATCCGATCATTGGTCGCGCTCACCCTCGCCCTGCTCTGCGCCGCCGTCGTCGGCGGCCTGACACTCCTCGCCGGGGCGTCCTGGCCGACCGCCTTGCTCGCGGCCGGCGGAGCCGGCTGGGCCGTGCTGACCGGGCTGCCGCTGCTGATGCGATGAGCCATTTCCTAGATGTATTAGGCTGATGGCTAGTGCTCGCAGGCTTCCTTGGAGGTCACCCCATGCCCCGCGCAGGACTCACCGTCGCCCGGCTCGCCGCAGCCGCCGCCGACCTCGCCGACGAGGTCGGCTTCGAAAACGTCACCCTGTCCGCGCTGGCCCGGCACTTCGGCGTCAAGGACGCGAGCCTGTACTCGCATGTCAGGAACCTCCAGGACCTCCGCACACGCGTTGCGCTGCTCGTCGGCGGGGAGATGATCGACCGGATCGCCGCCGCCGTGGTGGGGCGGTCCGGGAAGGACGCCCTGGCGGCGTTCGCCGGGGCCTATCGGGAGTACGCACTCGAACACCCGGGCCGGTACGCCGCCACACAGGTCCGCGTCGACCCGGCGCTCGTCGCCGACACCTCCGCCATGCTCCGCACCGCCGAGGTCACCTACGGCATGCTCCGCGCCTACGGCCTCGAAGAGCCCGACCTCACCGACGCCGTACGGCTGTTGCGCGCCACCTTCCACGGCTACTGCGCCCTGGAGTCCAGCGGCGGCTTCGGCCACCCCCGTGCCGTCCAGGCGTCCTGGGACAAGGCGATCGACGCCCTGCACATCAGCCTCGAACACTGGCCTCGCGAGGAGGAGAACCATCACTGAGGAACAGCTCACCTACGACATCCGCGGCGACGGGCCGGTCCTTCTCGTCATCCCCGGTGGCGCGGGTCACCCCATGGGGCTCGACGCGATGACGGACGTGCTCGCCGAGCGGTTCACCGTCGTCACGTACGACCCGCTCGGCCTGGCCCACGGCCGCCTCGGGATGTCCGTCGACGACCAGCGGGTGCAGGCTTGGAGCGACGGAGCGAACCGGGTGCTCCAAGCGACCCTTCCGGAAGGGGAGTTCGCCCACGTCCTCGGCACCAGCTCCGGTGGCATCGCGGCCCTCGACCTGCTCGCGCGGCATCCCGAGCGGCTGCGGCACGTCGTCGCACACGAGCCGCCCTGCGTTGCGGTACTGCCGGACGGAGATCGGCACCAGGCGATGTTCCGGGAGGTGTACGACACGTATCGCACCGCGGGGCTCCAGGCTGCCGCCGCCCGGCTCGGCGCCGGGCTGGAGGGGCGGGACGCGAAGGAGCATCCCAAGGGGCAGCCCCTGTCCCGCGAGGAGGAGTTGAGCCTTCCCATGGCCATCTTCCTCGCCCATGTCCTGGTGCCGTTCACCTCGTACACACCCGAACCGGGAGCCCTGACCCCACGTCTCACCCTCGCCGCCGGGTCGGACTCACGGGGGCAACTCCTCCATCGCACCGCCGAGTTCGTCGCGGAGCGGGCCGGCAGCGACTTCGTCGAGTTCCCCGGCGGGCACATCGGTGCCGTCCAACACCCGGGCGCCTTCGCCGAACGGCTTGTTCAGACGCTGCTTCCGGCCGCCCCCGGGACTGGCTGACCACGCCTCGACCTCGGCATACGACGGCGCGGCACCCCGCACGGACCGGCCCGCCCGGATCTCCCGCACCGTCTCCAGCGCCGCGCCCAACGCCCTCCGGTACAGCAGCGAGCCGAGGCTGACGCGTCGAACACCCAGGTCGGTGAGGTGGGGGACGGTCGGGCCGGTGGGTGAGTAGAGGATGTTGAGGGGGACGGCCAGCCGCTTCACCAGGGCGGTGATCTGTGCCGGGTCGGTCAGTCCGGGGACGAACACGCCGTCGGCGCCCGCCTGTTGGTAGGCGTCGAGGCGGGTCAACGTCTTTGAGACCCCTCCGTCGCCCAGCCAGTAGGTGTCCGTGCGGGCGTTCACGAAGAGGGCCGGGGCGGCCGACTTCACCGCGGCGATCTTCCGGGCGTGCAGGGCGACCGGGCCCAGGCCGTCCTCCAGATTGATGCCGGCCGCCCCGACCACGGACAGCTCACGCGCCAGTTCCGCCACCCGCTTTGGGTCCTCGCTGAAGCCGTCCGCCGCGTCGACGGAGAGGAGGAAGGGTTCGGTGCCCAGGGTCAGGGCGAGCTGGAGGGTGTGCTCGCGGGTGGCCGGTGATCCGTCGGGCAGGCCGACGGCCGCGGAGACGGCGAGACTCGTCGTGCCGATCGCGCGAAAGCCCTGTGCGGCCAGGGCCGTCGCGGAGGCGTGGTCCCAGGCGTTGGGGAGGAGCAAGGGCTCCTCGGGGTGGTGGTGCAGGTCGGCGAAGGCGGTCATGTCCGCCACGGTAGGCGCGGCTCGGTTCGGTACCGGCCGAAGTGTTCCTGCGACGGCCCCCAAAACCCACGGCAACCTTTGATCGTCCGGCGGCAACCCTCGGACATGACATCTGCAAGACACCCCGCCGGCCACCGCCGAGTCCGTGCCGCCCGCAAGCCCGTCCTCGCCGGACTCGTCGCGGCCGGTGCGTTCGTCGGCGCCTGGTACGCCGTGGCCGGTGCCGCCACGACCGCCGCACCGACGCTCGCCGTCACCACCACGGCCGTGAGCCTGCCGGCCAAGTTCCCCTATCTGTCCGCCGGTTACAACAACACCCGCGAGTGGACGCGGACGGCGACCGCGGCCGCCCCGAACGGCACCCTGCGCGTCGCGTGGCCCGCCTCGGACGGCATCCACGTCACCCCGCTGACGGCCGCCGGGAAGCGCTCGGGCGCGGACACCGTCGTGAAGGGGGCCAAGGAGGTCGGCGGCCTGGTCGCGCACAACGACGGCTTCGCCCTGCTCACCCGCGTCGCCGACACCAACAAGTGGAAGGAGACGGCCGCGGCGGTCGTCCGCTACACGGGTGCCAAGAAGACCTGGAGCACCAAGCTCACCTCCACCTCCTCCCACGACACCGCCCCGCTCCTCGACGGCCAGCTCACCTGGAACGGCACGAAGTACGGCGCGTACTTCGTGGTGCACGGCGCGGGCGGCTTCGCCGACGGGCACTTCGGCGACAAGCTGTCGTACGTCAGCGCCAAGGGCGCCAAGCTCAGCGGTGGTTGGAGCTGGGGGTGCAGCCACAACGAGGGCATCGCCCTGCACGCGGAGAAGACCGGCGCGTTCACCTCGCTCTGCTTCGACGACTGGCGTTCGGGGCTGTTCGTCTCGACCGGGATCGGCGCCCCGGACAACGCTCCGGTCGTGCAGCGCGAGCAGTGCTGGGCCGGTTACTGCGGCGGCACGTTCGCGGGCCGTACCGGCGACCTGGTGAAGTCGTCCACCGGCCGTTACGCCACCGCCTTCGCCTCGCGCGGCGCCGCCTCCGCCGCGAAGAACCCGGACGACGCGAGCGGACGCGGCTGGACGGTGAAGCCGAAGACCGGCACCCACCAGGTGACCGTCGCCTTCCTCAAGAACCGCAACACCCCGGCCGGCAAGGCGATCCGCCTGTCCAACACGCCGGGCACCGAACACGTCAACGTGCGCCTCGCCCCGTACGGCAAGAACCGGCTGCTGCTGTCCTGGGAGTCCCTGAAGAACGCCAAGTGCGCGAGCGGCACCTGCACCGGCACCTTCACGGGCACGCACCTCAGGCTCATCGACTGGAACGGGAAGTTCCAGAGTGCGGACAAGGTGATGGGCGCGCGGATCACCGGTGACCTCGCGGTCCTCAAGGACGGCACCCTGACCTGGGCGTACGCGCCCGCGACACCGTCGTACGCGAAACCGCTGACCGGTGCGTCCCCGACCGCGACGACCCTGAGGATCGCCCGCCTCACGCCCTAACGCATCCGCTCGGCCATCCGGCGCATGACCTCGACGGGCAGCGCCGGATTGCGGGCCGCCCACTGAGCAAGGTCGGTCTCCCGCAACAGCCGGGTCAGCACGTGGGCCGGGAGTCGGGGGTGGCGGGCGGCCGACCGGCGGATGTGCTCGTGCGGGTCCTCCAGCAGTCGCACGGCGCATGCGGGCGGCAACCGCGGGTCGGTCGCGGTCCGGTAGCGCACCTCTGCGCTCACGTCCCGGCTGAGCCGCTCGACCAGCTCGGTCGTCGAGTCCGGATCGTCCGGGGACAGTCGGCGCATGCGCGGGTCGGGGTCGTCGGCGTACCGCAGAAGGTCGTGGCGGGGGAAGTTCGGGTGGCTGCGCGGGCGGTCGGGGAAGCTGAGGCTTCCGTCCCACCACCGCCAGACCTCCATGAGCATGTCCGCGGGCGCGTCGTCGCAGGATTCGGCGAGGAAGAGCCGGACGATCCGGTCCTCGTCGCGGGCGAGGCGGGCGACGACGTCGGAGGGCAGGTGCCGGGCCCGGGCGACGCTTCTGCGGACGAGGGGGTGCGAGGAGGCGGCCAGGCGGCGCATGGCGTCCTCGTCGTGGTGCAGGTCCGCGACCCAGTCGAGCTCGTGGCTGCGTGAGCGCAGCTCGAAGTCGATGGGGATGCGGGCGCGTTGCTCCTCGGTGAGGTCACCTCGTACCGACACCGCGTAGCGGACGCCTTCGTCCGGGTCCTCGGCGAGGAGAGCCACCAGGTCCGGGTCCAGGTGCGGGTTGCCGGCGAGGGCGACTCGCTCGGCCTCCTCGCCGTGCCGCGCCAGATGTTCGGCGAGGTCGCGCTCCAGGCACAGCGTCTCCAGGTCACGGGTTTGGAGGTCTTCGGCTTCGAACACCGAGGGGGGCACCGGGTGCTCCCGGTGGTGCAGCAGGAGGGCAGCCCTGCGCACCTTGTCGGCGGGATCGGCCAGGAGCGCCTTTCGGCCCGGGGTGTCCAGATGCGGCCAGGCCGCCGGGCAGACCGCGCACCGCACTCCGTCGTCGGGGTCGGCGGCCAGCGCGATCGCGAGGGGTGCGGGCAGGCCAGCGAGCCGGGCGGCCTCGGAGCGGACGCGCGCGGACGGATCGGATGCGAGCTTTTGGCAGATGTCCTCGGTGAGCTCGGCCCGACGGTCCGCGGCCAGCAGGGTGAGGAGCCACCGCTGCCGGGTGTCCTGCGCACCAAGGATCACCCGAGCCCACTGCTCGGGCGTGATGTTCGGCTGCACCTCCGCGGCAAACGCCCTTACCTTCCAGTCCGGGTGGGCCAGTGCCGCGTCCACGACCGCCGTCGGCAGGTAGCGGTACATGACGTGGTGGGACCGGCCGAACAGCTGGATTCGCAGGTCCTCCGGGATGACGTCGTTGAGCGAGAGTCCGCGTGCCCATGCGTCGAGCAGCTTCTCGCCGGGTCCCGGCCCCTCGAACAGCGAAGCCCAGGCAGCGGCCCGCCGCTCCGGTGTGTCCAGAGCGGCCGCAGCCTGCGCCGCCGCCTCCTGACGCTCCTTGATCCGTTCCTCGGCGATCAGCCAGACGTCGTACTCCTCGACCGTGGCGGCCACCAGGGCGTCCCCGTCGAGCGACAACGTGACGAACTCCGGCTGCCCCGGCCGCTCGCCCAGCACTCCGGCGAGGTCCCAGTCGGCGGTGAGCCGGACGCGGGTCCAGGGCGAGCAGCTGCCCGCCACGCCGATCAGGAACACTCCGTCCCCGTCGAGGATCCCCGCCTCGGCCGCCAGCCGGTGCCACTCCCGGTTGACCGACTCGGCCAGATCGGTCCGGTCCGTCCGCA
Source organism: Streptomyces sp. MMG1533 (assembly GCF_001279775.1). GTDB lineage: Bacteria > Actinomycetota > Actinomycetes > Streptomycetales > Streptomycetaceae > Streptomyces. The sequence continues at coordinate 41,006 of NZ_LGDG01000224.1, forward strand.
CGGTCGCGGTCGGCTCGGTCTCGAACCCGATGACCCGCCGCCACGCGGCGCCGGGCGGCAGTACCTCCTCGATCCGCCAGTCGCCGGCAGCGATCTCCAGCCCGGCCCGCCGCAACCGGTCGAACACCTCGTCTTTTCCACCCGCCATGGGGCTCATCGTGCCCGACGGAGCTCCTCGACGACTACGCCCGCGCCCGCGTCCAACCGCACCCGCACCTGAGGCCCCGCGCTCCAGCGGACCGTCAACTCCCCCGCCCCGTCCACCCGCACGCTCACCGTCTCCTCAAGCGGCACGGGCTCCGGTTCGGCGGTGAGACGCGCGAGCGCGACGAAGAGGGTGTCGCCGTCACCGGTGACGCCCGCGAGTTCACCGTCAAGGCCGACGACAGGCACGACCTCCGCCCGCACACCGTCCGCCGCCGCCCATCCGGTGACCCGCACCGCCGTACCCGGCTCCGCACCCGCCACCACATGAGCGCGCACTTCCACCGCTCCGCGCGCGAGCACGACACTCGTCACCCGGGCACCCCCGCCCGCCGTGTGCCGCGAGGCCACCCAGCCGTCTCCGACACCCAACGGCTCGATCCCGGTACGGCTCGGATCGTCGTCCACGATCACGCTGTTGTCGTACGACGACGAAGGCGTCGTCACCGTCGAGTACGCGAGGCGCGTGTAGTACGGGTCGTAGCGGACGTCCTCGCTGCCGTGGTTGTGGAGGCGGACCACACCGTCCGAACGCGTGGACTGCAGCAGCCAGTTGGGGGCGGCGATCGGCGTGACCGCGTCCGCCTGCTCGGCCGGGCCCGGTTCCTCCGGGGCCGTCCACACCTCGTGGTCCGGCGGAAGCAGCAGGCCCAGGAAGCCCTTGCTCGCCCAGTACGGGGACGCGGGGCCTGAATAGCCTTGCAGGACGGCGGAGTCGGGCCCGTGCCAGCCGAGTGTGAGCAGGCCCCGCGAGTCGACCGCTCCCCGGTCCAGGAAGTACTTCAGCGCCCCGGAGGCCAGCCTGCGCGTCTCCCCCGGCGCCAGCGGCGTACGGCCCGTCATCGCGCCGAGCCACAGCGGGGCGGTCGTGGCGAAGCGGTACGTCAGGGAGCGGCCCTGGTGCATGGGGGCGCCGTCGCCGCCGAACAGGCGGGCGTAGTCGGCGAGATGGCGTTCCAGGCGGCCGCCGTAGAGGTCGAGGAGCCGGTCGTCGTCCGCCAGCCAGGCGTGCAGCACCGGGTAGAGGTGCATCGCCCAGCCGTTGTAGTAGTCGAACTTGCGGCCGTCGCCGTCGGTGTACCAGCCGTCGCGGACGTACCACTGCTCGATGCGTTCCAGGCCGTTGTCGATCGCCTTGCGGGACGCGTCGACCTCGTAGCCGATCTCCTGCAGGAACCCGCCGACCGTGACCGGGAACAACTCCCAGTTGCAGGGCCAGGCTTCGGCGGTGAGCGCGTCGCCGAGCCAGGCCGCGGCCCGCCGGCGCACGCCGTCGTCCAGGCGGTCCCACAGCAGCGGCCGGGTGAGCCTGAGCGCGAGGGCGATCGACGCCGCCTCGACCAGCGGCTGACTGCGGTCCTCGATGCGGGGCCAGACGCCCGCGACCCCGGCGGCGAGTCCGTCGGCGTAGCGTTCGAGGGCGGTCTCGTCTCGGCGGAAGGCGGCCAGCAGCAGCGTACGGGCGTAGCCCTCCAGGCCGTCGGAGAGGCGTCCCGACCAGCTCTCGCGGTCCCCGGGGAGGTGGTAGAGGGCACGGCCCTCGCCGGCGTACGGCTCGACGGCCGCGAGGAGGGCGTCGGCGGCCGCCTCCCAATGGGCGCGGGTGCAGCCGGTGAGCGGGCTGAGGGTGCGGTCGTCGGGAGGCAGCTGCATGGGTCTCTTTCGTGCTGGGAGTGCTCGGAGCGCCGGGAGAGCGGGGAGCGCTCGGAACCTCGGGACGCTCGGGTCGACGGAAGCCTGGGGCGCCCCGGTTCCGGTCGGAGCGCCCCAGGGGTCTATCCCACCCTTACCAGGCCCTCCGGCACCAGATGCCGGGCGACGAGTTCGTCGCGGACCAGTCCCGCGTACACGGTGGCGCCGTGCGCGGAGGTGTGGGTGTTGTCCCGTTTCTCGTTGTAGAGGTACAGCGCCTTGGAGCCCTCGACTCCCAGCGACTCCACGATCGCCTTCGTCTTCGCCGTCAGGTCGATCAGCGGGACGTCCTCGGCGGCGGCGACCGAGCGGACGACCTCAGGATGGTTCACGCCGAGGCCGTTGACCAGAAGCGCGATGTCGTTGTTCAGGGTGCCGTCGGAGTTGAACCAGCGGCGCACGATCGGGGTGACGAGGACCGGGCTGCCGCCCTTCTCCCGTACGCCCGCCACCAGGGTCTCCAGGTTCGCCCGGTAGGTCGCCTCGTCCGTCGTCTTGTCGTTGTGGGCGAGCTGGATGAGCACCAGGTCACCGCGGCGGATCTCTGGTTGGACGGTGGCCCACAACTGGGGGTTCCCCAGATATGTCACCGTACTCTCGCCGGAGTCCGCGTAGTTGGCGACGGACACGCCCTTGCGGAGGTACTGCGGCAGCTGCTGGCCCCAGCCGGAGTACGGGTCGCCGGGCTGGTCGCAGACCGTGGAGTCGCCGACCAGGAAGATCTGGCGGGCGTGCCGGGCGGGGGTGACCTTGATGTCGGCGAGCGCGGGCGCCGAGCCGCCCAGTACGAGGTCCAGGCCCAGGGTGCCCTCGGGCCCGGTCGGCTCGCCCTCGGGGGTGCGGACGTTCACGGTGAAGCTGCGGGCGACGCGCTCGCCGGCCGGGACGGCGGTCTCGGGGAGCAGGGAGCGCCGGGTCTCGCCGGCGATGCTCGTGCTCGACTCGGCGTCGCCGCCGAGGAGGACCGACACGTCGTACGTGCCGGGTGCGACATCGAAGTGGCAGGCGGTGGTGGTGCAGTTCTCACGTCCCAGGGGGCGCTGACCGCCATGGGCCTGGGCCGGTACGGCGATCACTCCGGCGCCCAGGGTCAGCGCCGCCAGCACGGCGAGGTTGAAACGTCTCATACGGCTCCTCCGACGGTCCTGCGACAGGGCGACAAGGCCTGGCCGGTGGACGGTACCGCTCTTGGCAAGCGCTTTCTAGACCTTGGATCGATTTCACGTGATTGCTGACTCGGGGCTCGCGAAAGCCCTTTCGCGAAATCGATTCAACTGTCACTCTGCCAACCAGGATCCGCCGGGCAGGCCCCGGCACCCGCACCCCCACACCCTCCCGAAGGAGGCACCCCCATGTCCGGAACCGCGAACAGACCGGTCCGACGCCGCACCTTCGTTCTCGGCACCGCGGCCGCCGCCGGTACGGCCACCCTCGCCGGCCCGCTCGCGCAGAGCGCGTCCGCCGCGGCCTTCGGCTACAGCGACGACGGGTCGAACTACGTCGTCGACACCGGCGCCAACCTCGTCTTCAAGGTCAGCAAGTCCAACGGCGACCTGACCTCGCTGGTCTACCGGGGCGTGGAGTACCAGGGCTACGGCGGCATGAACTCGCACATCGAGTCCGGTCTCGGCACGTCCACGGTGTCCGTCAAGCAGTCCGGCACGACGATCCTGATCTCCGTCGCGTACGGCACGCTGAAGCACTACTACGCGGCCCGCAGCGGCGAGAACAACGTCTACCTCTGGACCAACAAGGCCGACACGTCCGTCTCCGCGACCCGCTACATCGTGCGCGTGAAGAAGGGCCTGTTCCTCAACGACGAGCCCGACTCCTACACGTACACGAACAGCACCATCGAGGCCTCGGACGTGTTCGCGAAGTCCGACGGCCAGACCCGCTCGAAGCACTTCTCGAAGCTTCGGGTCATGGACTACAGCCACATCGGCTGGACGACCGGCAGCGTCGGCCTGTGGATCGTGCGCAGCAACCACGAGAAGGCCTCCGGCGGCCCCTTCTACCGCTCCCTGCTGCGCCACCAGAGCGCGGACGGCGGCGGTCTGTACGAGATCCTCTACTACGGCCAGAACCAGACCGAGGCCCAGCGCTTCGGCCTCCAGGGCCCGTACGTCATCGCCTTCACGGACGGCGGAGCACCCTCGTCGTCACTGTTCCCGGGCACACTGACCACTTCGTGGGCGGACTCGCTCGGTATCTCCGGGTACGTCGCCGCGAGCGGCCGGGGCCGGGTCGCGGGTGTCGGGATCACCGGGCGGAACACCGCGTACGCGTACACGGTCGGGCTGGCCAACTCGGCCGCGCAGTACTGGGGTTCGGCGCGGGCGTCCGACGGCTACTACTCGATCGGCGGGGTGCTGCCGGGGACGTACACGCTGACCGTCTACAAGAGCGAGCTGGCTGTATACAGTACGCAGGTGACCGTATCCGCGGGCGGTACGACCACCCTCAACTCGATCGCGATCCCGTCCTCGAACGACCCGAGCAACGCGAGCGCGATCTGGCGGATCAACGACTGGACCGGTACGCCGAGCGGCTTCAAGAACGCCGACCTGATGACGTACGCGCATCCGTCGGACGTCCGGGCCTCCGCCTGGACCGGCAACGTGGTGATCGGCAGCGGCAGCGAGACCTCCGCCTTCCCCTGCTACATCTGGAAGGACGTCAACAGCGGTCTGCTCGTGTACTTCAAGCTGACCGCGGCCCAGGCCGCCGCCGCGCACACCCTGCGCATCGGCGTGACGACGGCCTACGCCAACGGCCGGCCGCAGGTCGTCGTCAACAGCTGGACGTCGGCCATCCCCTCCCCGCCCACCCAGCCGGACACCCGGTCGCTGACCAACGGGTCCTACCGGGGGAACAACCACACGTTCACCTACAGCGTTCCGGCGAGTGCCTGGCTCACGGACACCAGCCAGTACAACACCCTGAAGATCAACGTGGTGAGCGGTTCGGGGCTGACCTCCTACCTCAGCGCGGGCACGGCGATCGACGCGATCGATCTGCTGGCCTGAGCCGACCGAGCGTCAGGTTCCTCGCGTCCACTGCTGGTTGGTCGCTCCGTTGCAGGTGTACGTGATGATCGCGGCGGAGTTGGCGGTGGACGCGCCGTTCACGTCCAGGCACTCGCCCGTCGCGCGGGACTTGACGTTGACGTAGGAGCCCGTCGTAATGAGGGACCACTGCTGGGCGGTGGACGTCGCGTTGCAGTTCTCCTGGGTGACCGTGCTCGCGTTCTCCTGGACGCACAGGGAGCTGCTCCTGACCATCAGCTGGTAGTAGCCGCTGCCGACGGACTTGAACCAGTACTTCTGGTTGTTGCCGCCGTTGCAGTCGTACTGCTTGATCTGCGCGCCCTGCCACAGCGACTGGCTGGTCACGTCGGCGCACTTGGAGGAGTGCCTGGCCATCAGCGTGTTGTACGTGGCGCTCGTGCCGCTGATCGTGCCGGCGGCCGTGTCGATGGTGACCTCCGGGGACCAGGACATGGACATCGAGGTCGAACTCGGGAAGGTCAGCGGCAGCCACACGTACCGGGAGTCGTTGACGGTCCCGCCGAAGGAGTTGCCCCAGCGGTCGCCGAGGTAGAGGTACGAGGTGCCCGAACTGCCCTGCACGGGAAGGACGAACGCGGTCTGCGAGCCGTACGTCGTCGAGTCGCCGACGTTGGTCATCGCCGTCCAGGGGCCGGACAGCGAGGTCGCCGTCGCGTACTGCTGCTGGTTGGGGCTCCAGCCGGTCGCGCCCGACGTCAGCATGAAGTAGACGCCGCCCCGCTTGAACAGCGCCGGCGCCTCGCGGTGGCCGCCGTGCCAGGGGTCGGCGACCAGGCTCGCGATGCCGGTGTAGTCGGCGGTGAGCCGGTAGATGTGCAGGTCGTAGTTCTCGCGGGCGGCGGAGACCATGTAGCCGGCGCCGTCGGTGTCCACGAAGACCGTGATGTCACGGGACATGTGGGTGTCGAGCGGGCGGAAGCTGCCCTTCCAGGTGTAGTTGCCGTCGACGGTGTCGGAGACGGCGACGGCGGCGCGGGCCTCGCTGTAGTCGGTGCCGTTCTCCTTGTGCATCCACATCACGAACTTGCCGGTGGAGGCGTTGTACATGACCTTCGGGCGCTCGATGTTGGCCGTGGCCAGCTCGGCGGCGCTCGACTGGGTCAGGACGTGGTTGCGGAACTCCCAGTTCTTCAGGTCGGTGGAGCGGTAGGCGTCCACGTACCGGAAGGTGTTGTCGGCGTTGCGGTTCTCGCCGAACCAGTAGTAGTAGGAGCCGACCTTGAGGACCCCGCCGCCGTGGGCGTGCACGGGGCTGCCCGACGTGTCCGTGAACTGGGTGCCGTTGGTGATGGTCTGGGGTGCGGCCTGGGCGGGTCCGGCGGTGGCCAGGGCGCTGAGCAGCGCGAGACAGAGGGCGAACAGGGCGGCGTAGGTACGTCTCATCGGGGCCTTCCTTCGTGGATACCCCGACCTTCAGGCCGGGGAGGAAACGAAGCTCCTGCGGAGCAGGGCAGGAAGAGCCAGTTCGCCGCCAGGGCGGACCGGCGTATACCGTCCACAGGTCGACATCCGTCACTCACACAAGAACTGATAGAATGTAAGGTATGACGCAGCAGGTCAAGCGGGCGTTCAAGTACCGCTTTTACCCCACCGGCGAGCAGGCGGCTGAGCTGTCGCGCACGTTCGGCTGTGTCCGCCTCGTCTACAACAAGGCGCTGGAGGAGCGCACGCGGGCCTGGTACGGCGAGCAGCGCCGCGTCTCCTATGTGCAGTCCTCGGCCGCGCTGACGCAGTGGAAGAAGACCGGAGAACTGGCCTTCCTGACGGAGGTGTCCTCCGTCCCGCTCCAGCAGGCGCTCCGCCATCTTCAGACAGCGTTCGGGAACTTCTTCGCCAAGCGCGCGAAGTACCCGCGCTACAAGAGCCGCAAGAAGTCCCGCGCGTCGGCCGAGTACACCCGCAGCGCCTTCACGTGGCGCGACGGGCACCTGACCCTGGCGAAGATGGCCAAGCCTTTGGATATCCGCTGGTCGCGGCCCCTGCCGGAGGGTGCCGCGCCCACGACGGTGACTGTGTCCCGCGACGCGGCGGGTCGCTGGTTCGTGTCCCTGCTGTGCGAGGACAGCATCGCCCCGGCCCCCGCCACCACAGCGGCCATCGGTATCGACGCGGGCGTGACGTCCCTGGTGACACTGTCCACCGGGGAAAAGGTCGCCAATCCCAAGCATGAGCGGCGTGACCGCGCCCGCCTGGCCCGAGCGCAGCGGGAGCTGTCCCGCAAAGCCAAAGGTTCCGCGAACCGGGAGAAGGCCCGTCGTCGCGTCGCCAAGGTCCACGCGCGGATCGCCGACCGGCGCCGTGACTTCCTGCACAAGCTGTCGACTCGACTCGTCCGTGAGAACCAAACGGTCGTGATCGAGGACCTCACCGTCCGCAACCTGCTGAAGAACGGCACGCTCGCACGCGCCATCTCCGATGCTTCGTGGACGCAACTGCGCTCCATGCTGGAGTACAAGTGCGCCTGGTACGGGCGCGAGCTCGTCGTGATCGACCGCTTCTTCCCCAGCAGCAAGCTGTGCGGGAACTGCGGCACGGTCCGCGGGAAGCTGCCGCTGAACGTCCGCGAATGGACGTGCGCCTGCGGCACCGTGCATGACCGCGACGTGAACGCAGCACGCAACATCCTGGCCGCCGGGCTGGCGGCGTCTGCCTGTGGAGACGGTGTAAGACCTCAACGGGAGTCCTCCCGGACGGGGCGGTCGTCGGTGAAGCAGGAACCCCAGCGGGCGACCGCTGGAATCCCCCGCCTTTAGGCGGGGGAGGAAGTCAACTCACGCACTCTCCTTGACCGGTTCGGCGGAGGCGGCCGGCGCCGTGTCCGCCACGGGGATGCCGAAGTCGGGGGTGCCGTCCGCCTTCCAGCCGAGCTTCTGGACACGGGTGTGGCGGTTGGGGTCGTTCAGCGGGTCGCCGACGATCTCCTTGTACTGGCGGGCGTGGTAGACGAGGACGTCGGTGCGGCCGTCCTCGGCGACGGTGAAGCAGTTGTGGCCCGGGCCGTACTGCTTGGTGGTGTCGTTGCTGGTGAACACCGGCGTCGGAGACTTGACCCAGCTCGCGGGGTTCATCAGGTCGCTGTCCACGTCGGCGGTCAGCAGGCCCATGCAGTAGTTGTAGTCGGTGGCGCTGGCGGAGTAGGTCATGAACAGACGGCCGTTGCGCACGATGACCGACGGGCCCTCGTTGACCTTGTAGCCGATGCACTCCCAGTCCAACTCGGGTGTCGAAAGCCGGACTTGAGGGCCCGTCAGGGTCCACGGGTTCGCCATCCTCGACAGCCACAGCGCGGTGTTGTTGGCCATTGCGGGCTCGTGCTGGGCCCAGGCGAGATAGCGGGTGCCCCGGTGGGTGAAGGTGGTGGCGTCGAGTGAGAAGGTCTCCCAGGCGGTCTTGATCTGGCCGCGCTCGGTCCACGTCCCCTTGAAGGGGTCGCGATGTGCGTTCTCCAGCACCCAGATACGGATGTCCCAGACGCTCTCGGCGGGCGCCGAGGCGAAGTAGATGTACCACTTGCCGCCGATGCGGTGAATCTCGGGCGCCCAGATGTGCGCGCCCATGACGCCGGTCGCGTGCTTGGTCCAGATCACGGACTCGGCGGCGGTCGCGAGGCCGTTCAGGGTGCGGGAGCGGCGCAGGATGATCCGGTCGTACTCGGGGGCGGTGGCCGTGAAGTAGTAGTGGCCGTCGGCGTGACGGTGGATGTGCGGGTCGGCCCGGTTGCGGACGAGCGGGTTCACGAACGGGGGTGCTTTGGGGGTGGGCGCGGCATGGGCGACACCGGCGGTGGCCGCCGCCAGGGTGCCCGCGGCCAGGGCGCCCTTCAGCAGCAGTCTGCGGTGAGGATCTTCGGGCAGGTCGTTGTCGCGGCTCATACGGACTGCCTCTCGGGGGTGGGGGTGTCCTGAGAGCGATGTTCGATATTGAGAACATCTGTTGTTATTCCGAACGCCGAAAAGGTAAGCGCGTGGAACGGGGAGGTCAACGGGTTGGACGTGACTAAAGAAGGCGCTTTCTGCGGCCAGATTTCTGTTATCGGCCGCGACCCGGCCCGTCTCCGTTACGTGCACAGCCATACCCACAAGACAGCAGCGGCCGCCGGCGCCCTCGCGGCGGTCGCCGCCCTCCTCTCCACCGCTCCCCCCGCGGCGGCCGCCGGTGCCCGGGACGTCACCGCCGACGTGCTCGCGGACCGGGACGTGACGCTCACCGGCGACACGGTCGTCAGCGTGCCGTCGGGGACGACGACGTACGACGGCGTGTTCCGCGGCGAGGGCGCACTCACCGTGCGCGGCAGCGGGACGCTGGTCCTGACCAAGGACAGCGACTTCACGCTGCCGAAGTCCCGGCAGCGGCAGAAGGTGTCGACGCAGGGCGGCAACCACCCGTACGTCACCACGTCCAACCCGGATCCGCCCGCGGTCACCGTCGAGCGGGGGGCGACCCTGCAGTACGGCGACGGTGGTTCGACCGGGCTGATCGGCCACTTCCCGTACAGCACCCCGGCGTTCCGGCTCAACCAGGACAACATCCGGGTCGACGGCACCCTGCGGCTCTCGCTGAAGGACGTCGGCTACAACCTGGGCACCATCAGTGGCTCCGGCCTGGTCACCCAGCCGAGGTTCCTGTGGGGCACCTGGGACCTGTCGGGCACCCACCCCTTCTCCGGGGTGATCGACAACGGCACACAGGTGAACGCCGGACGGCCGGAGTTCGCGACCTCGCTGCCGAACGTCCGCAAGGTTCTCAACCAGGGCACCTGGACCGTGGACACCCCGCTGGGCCAGACCGTCACCCAGCGCATGGACTTCTACCAGCGCGAGTACGGCAGCGACATCAACGTCCAGTCCCGGCCGGGCAGCAAGGTCATCCTGACCGGCCAGTACAGCTGGTCGAACCAGGGCGGCGACACCGCCCCCTCGCTCAGCGACCCCGCCCTGAACTGGACGCCCGCGCGGAAGAACGTCAACAAGCGCGGCACCAACATCAAGGGTGCCAACGTCCAGTGGGGCGACGGCACCACGAACAAGATCTTCATGCCGGGCACGGCCGAGACCGTCTACATCAACCTGCTCGCGGCACGCTCCCGTTCGCTGCTCACCTTCGACTACAACGGGCCGGTGACCCTCGGCGCCCCCATCGGCGGCGGCCGGTTCCACGACACGCTGTCCGCACCCGGCGCCGGGGACATCGTGATCGCGGGGACGCGCGGGAACGACGTCACCTTCGCGGCGAAGCAGTACTACGACGGCTCGACGACCGTGGAGAAGGGCGCGGTGCTGCGACTGGGCTCCGGGCAGGGGGACGGTTCCCTGCTGACGGGAACCGAACGGCGCCGGGTGGTGAACAACGGGACGCTCTTCGTGAACAACGCCAAGAGGGCGATCTCCTTGGCGTACGTGAGCGGAAGCGGTGCGTTCGTGCAGGCGGGGGCGGCCACGACGACGCTGACGGGCAGCGCGGTGACGTACTCCGGGGCGACGACGGTCAAGAAGGGCACGCTGGCGCTGCGATCGGGGGCAACTCTCGTACGCAGCAAGGTGATCCGGCTTTCCTCGGCCGGGTCACGGCTGGACGCCTCGACGTCCGGGCTGCGCGTCGCGACCACGCTGACCGGCAAGGGCAAGGTGAAGGGGGCGGTGACGAACGAAGGGGTCGTGGCGGGCGGCCTCACCGTGTCCGGTGACTACACGCAGCGCGCCAAGGGTGAACTCGTCTTGCGGGACAAGCCGTTGAAGGTGACGGGGGCGGTGCGGCTGGCCGGGAGCCTGGATCTGTCGGCCGCCGGGGCCGACCCGGCGCCGGAGATCACGGTGCTCGACCATGCGGGACGGGCGAGGACGAACGGGGCGTTCACCGGGCTGAAGGAGGGCGCGAAGGTGAAGCTCGCCGACACGACGTACCGGATCAGTTACAAGGGCGGGGACGGGAACGACGTGGTGCTCGGCGCGGTCGCCGCGAGCCCGTCACCGTCCGCCGCTCGCGGCACGGAGTCGTCCGGGGCCGTGGCGGCCGACACACGTACCGCGAACACCGCGAGCAGTGGGCTCGGTTGGTGGCCCTACGTCCTGGCCGTCGGGCTGCTCCTCGGGCTCGTGGTGCCGGCGTCGCTGTACAGGAGGGGTGGCCGGCGGAGGGGCGGGCGGCACGCGGCGCAGGGGTAGCGGGCCAGGGGCGCTCGCCCGCCCCGGCCGGGTGCCGCCATCTGTGGGTCGGGAGCCGCCCGAGCGCCTCGGCTGCCCCCGGCCGATCGGGCGCGTCAACTGCCGCTCGGTGCCTCCGGGAACCCCAACCTCGGGGCCAGCGCCCGCGCCTCCCTCGCCCACTCCCCGAGGAACGCCAACGTCAACCCCCGCTCGCGGTAACGGCGTTCGGCATCCACCGCTCGGGCGCCGCCGTAGTCCCGCTGCTCCTCCCCCGCGTTGGCCAGCATCAGGGCGGTGAGCCAGTCGTACTTGACGGCCGAGGCGCAGACCGCGAGGCGTACGAGGTTCTCGTCGCCTCTCCAGCCGGTCGAGCGGAGGCCGTGGAGGTACGCCTCGTAGGCCCTGGTCGCGTACTTGGGGAGGCGGGCCGCCGGGACGAAGAGGTCGAAGACGGAGTCGGGAAGGTAGTTGCCGAGGTCCTCGCCGAGGGCGCCGTCGCCGGCGAACGCCCAGTCGAACACGGCACTTCCGGGGCCGTCGGCGCAGGTGTTGGCGGGCCACAGGTCGAGGTGGCTGAAGGCGCGCGGCAGGGACTCCATCACGTCGAGGAACCAGTCCCGGTCGTGATGCAGCCGGACCATCTCGTGCCGCAGGCTCTCGGGGAAGTGGTCGCGGACCAGGGGTTGTTGCCAGGCCTCGTCGTCGTCGAGGAGTTCCTGGCCGAGGGTGTTGCTGCCGACGTACTGGCGCAGGAAGCGGTGCGAGAGCCACGGCCGGTCGTCCGTCGCGCCGACGGCTCCCTGGGCGGCGCCCAGGCGGCGGGCGTGTTCGATGTGCCGGGCGACCTTCCAACGGGTGGCCGGTTGGCCCCGTACCCGCTCGAGCCACAGTGCGATGTCGCCGCCGGAGCGTTCGACGCAGGCCAGCAGCCGGGGTGCGCGGACGCCGTACGGCTGCCAGAGCTGCGCGAGGCCACAGGTGTGGACGTCGGCCTCGCGCCGCCAGTAGTTCCAGTGCCGGGGGTCGTCGGAGGCCGCCCAGCGTCCGGTGGCCGCCTTGTTGCGGGTGAGGACCTTCAGGATGGCCGAGCGGTCACCGGCGCTGACGGTCCAGACGCCGCCGGTGACGCCGTTCTTCGGGTTGTGGGTGAGGGACGACAGGAAGATCGGCCCGGTGAAGGGGCCGAGGACCTGCCGGGCCTCCTCGGACACCGCCTCGGCATCGGCGACTTCGGGGCCCTCGGCGTCCACGGCATCGGTGTCAGGCATGCCCCAAGGCTAGGCGGGGTCCTCCGCCGTCTCCCGGCGTCCACGCAGCCACACGTAGACCGGGATGCCCGCGAAGAGGAACAGCACGCCCTGGTAGACGGCCGCGTAGCCGGCGCCCGCGATCAGCCAGAAGGAGAAGGCGAAGGAGAGGGCGGCGACGATCAGGTCGCGGACCAGGCCGGCCGGGCGGACCTGCTCGCGGGTGCCCTTGGCCAGCCAGTACAGCTGGGCGGCGGCCGAGAGGAGGTACGGCACGCACCCCGTGAACGTGGTGATCAGGACGAGGACGCGGAACGTGGTGTCCGGGCCCGCCGTGTAGTTGAGGGCGATGAGCAGCGTGCCGAGGACCGCGACGGCCCAGACGCCGAAGCCCGGCACCCCGCCCTTGCCCACGCGGGCGAACGGCGCCGGGAAGAGGCCGTCGCGGGCGGCGGCGTACGGCATCTGCGCGGCCATCAGGATCCAGCCGTTGAGGCAGCCGGTGATCGAGGCGACGGCGACCAGGGCGATGGCGGTGCCGCCCCAGGTGCCGCCGGTGATCGAGTTCACGGCGTCGGCGAAGGGGGCACCGGAGTCGACCAGCTTGTCGTGCGGGACGAGACCGAACACGGCGACGATGCCGAGGATGTACACGAGGGCGGAGCCCAGCGTGCCGAGGACGCTCGCGCGGCCGACGTTGCGCTCGGGGTCGCGGACCTCGCCCGCGCTGACCGCGGCCGACTCGACGCCGAGGAAGCTGTAGAGGAGCAGCGCGGCGGAGGCGGCCAGCGCGCCGGAGACGCTCTCGCCCGAGGCGTTGAACGGGCCGTAGTTGTCGGTGTCGACGAAGAAGAGACCGACGGTGGCGACGAGCAGCAGCGGCACGAACTTCAGGATCGTGGAGACGACCTGGACCGCGCCGACCCAGCGCGTGCCGGCGAAGTTCGCGGCGGCCGGCAGCCACAGCGCGGCGAACGCGACCAGCGCTTCGAGGGTGTGGTTGCCGTGCAGCGGGATCAGGACGTCGACGTAACCGACGACCGCGACCGCGAGGGCGGCGATGCTGACCCAGCACATCGTCCAGTACGACCACGCCGACAGGAAGCCCGCGAAGGGGCCGAAGGCGTCGCGCGGGTACACGTACAGACCGCCGGTGACCGGGCTGCGCCGGGCCAGCTTGCCGAAGAGCAGCGCGAGCAGCACCGCGCCTATCGACAGGACCACGAAGGCGAGGAGGCTGACACCGCCGTACGGGGCCACGGTGGCGGGCAGCGCGAAGATGCCTCCGCCGATGATGTTGCCCATGACGAGGGCGGTGGCGGCGGCCGGGCCGAAGGTGCGGCGGCGCGGGGCGGCGGCAGCCGGGTCCGGCTCGGTGGTCTCGGTGGGGCTGGGGGCGGTCATGGCGGATCCCTGGGGAAAGGGGGCGGGGAGGGCGTGATCGTAACCTGACATTCCACATGCTGGGCAATCTGTTCATGTACTGGACACACACGGCTGTCTCGCAGCCCCGTCGACTAGCGTCGTGACATGACCAGCGACAAGCCTTCCTCTCTCTCCGCAGCCCTCGCCGCCGGGACGGTCGTCCTCGACGGCGGCATGTCCAATCAGCTCGAGTCCGCCGGGCACGACCTGAGCGACGAACTGTGGTCGGCGCGGCTGCTCGCGGAACGGCCCGAGGCGATCGCCGAGGCGCATCTCGCCTACTTCCTGGCGGGCGCGGACCTGGCGATCACCTCCAGCTACCAGGCGACCTTCGAGGGCTTCGCGAAGCGGGGGGTCGAGCGGGAGCGGGCAGCCGAACTCCTCGGCCTGAGCGTCGGGTTGGGCCGCGACGCGGCGGCGCAGGCGCGGGCGAAGGGTGTCACCCGGCCGCTGTGGGTGGCGGCCTCGGTCGGGCCGTACGGCGCGATGCTCGCCGACGGCTCCGAGTACCGGGGCCGGTACGGGCTCGGCGTGGCCGAGCTCGAGGCCTTCCACCGGCCCCGCCTGGAGGTGCTGGCCGCCGCCGGTCCGGACGTCCTCGCCCTGGAGACGGTGCCCGACGCCGACGAGGCAGAGGCGCTGCTGCGGGCGGTACGCGGCCTCGGGGTGCCGGCCTGGCTGTCGTACAGCGTCGCGGGCGACCGCACCCGCGCCGGGCAGCCGCTGGAGGAGGCCTTCGCTCTCGCCGCCGACGCGGACGAGGTCATCGCCGTCGGCGTGAACTGCTGCGTCCCCGAGGATGTCGACAACGCCATCGAGACCGCCGCCCGCGTCACCGGCAAGCCTGTCGTCGTCTACCCCAACAGCGGCGAAGCCTGGGACGCCGAGGCCCGCGCGTGGCACGGCCGTTCCTCGTTCGCGCCCGAGGAGGTGCGGGGCTGGCGGGAATCCGGAGCTCGGCTGATCGGCGGGTGCTGCCGGGTGGGGCCGCAGGCGATCGCCTCCATCGCGCGGACGCTCACGGAGGCGTGAGCCACTGACGAGCCTTGAGCCACTGATGAAGCGTGAGCCACTGACGAAGCATGAGTCGCTGACGAAGCCTGAGTCGCTGACGAAGCGTGATGCCGACGAGGGCGTGAGCCCAGTCCTGTCGTTTCCGCTCGTCCCCGTCCCCTACCACTGCTAGCCTCCGCTTCGGGAACCGGTTTCCATCCATGTTGCCGCAGTTCCCGAGGGGTGGGCGCGACGCAGCCCGGGGAGAGGGACGAGGCAGGTATGACGAGAAAGAGCGATGCCGCGGGGCGGAGCACGATCCGGGACGTGGCGACGCGTGCGGGGGTGTCCGCGTCGACCGTGTCGCGGGTGCTCGGCGGTGTGTACCCGGTGAGCTCGGCGACCCGCACGCGGGTGATGCGGGCGGTCCGTGAGCTGGACTACGTCGCCGACGCGCGCGCCAAGGCGGTGGCGGGCGTCGGCACGCCCACGCTGGCGTTCGTCCTGGAGGACATCACCGGACCGTCGTTCGCGCTCATGGCGCACGGCGTGGAGCGCGAGGCGACCCGGCTCGGGCACCTCTGCCTGGTGTGCAGCACGGAGGGCGACGTCCGGCACGAGCTGGAGTTCGTCGAGATGATGCGCGCCCAGCGGGCCGCCGCCGTGATCCTGGTCGGCGGCGTCGCCGACACCGCCGAGTACCGCGAACGCACCCGCCGTATGGCCGACTCGCTGGCGTCGGCCGGCTCCCGCCTGGTGCTGTGCGGCCGTCCGACGCTGGGCCCCGGGGCGCCGGTGTCGGTCATCGAGTACGACAACGAGGGCGGCGCCTACGCCCTGGTCGCCCATGTCCTGGCGCAGGGGCACCGCCGGGTGCTGTTCCTCGGTGGCAAGCCGGACCACACCACGGCACAGGGCCGGGAGCGCGGCTATCTGGCCGCCCATCGCGCCCGCGGTCTGGAACCCGACCCGGCGCTCGTGCTGCACGGGGACTTCACCCGCGACGCGGGCCACCGGCTGATGCGCGAGGCCCTGAAGGAAGGGCTGGAGTTCACGGCCGTGGTCGCCGCCACCGACATGGTCGCGGCGGGCGCGCTGACCGCCCTGCACGAGGCGGGCCTGAACGTGCCGGAGGACGTGTCGCTGGCCGGCTACGACGACATCCCGTTCGCCCGCGACCTGCACCCCGCGCTGACGACGGTCCACGTCCCCTACGAGGAACTGGGCCGACTCGCCGTGCGCACCGCGCTGGGCCGCACGACGGAGGCCGGGGCCGACCATCTGCTGCTGGGGACACATGTGGTGGTACGGGACTCGGTGACGGCAACCGGTTTCCAGGTGGGTCCCGGGCGGCCGGTCTCCGGGTGACCCGATCACGCCGGGTCCGCGGGTGGCTCCTCGGTGCCGAGTGTGTTCGACAGCCCGTACCGGACCTGCACATTCCGGTGCTCCACGCCGACGTCGACCGGGTCGGGCAGGTTCGTCCTCGTGCTGACCGTGGCCGAGCGCGTGCCCGGACTCCCGCTGAAACGGACGTCCGCTCTCGGCCGCCGACGGAAACGCAGCATGCCGGCCGCGACGGTGGAGGTGAAGTCGATGTCCGCGCGCCGGTGTTCAGGCCTTCACGGAGGCCGGCTCTCGTCAGCCGCCTCCTGCTCCTTCACACGCCTCACCTTTCGACGCGGCGCCGCTGTGCCCCGTCGCGCCGGTACCTCACCACCTTCGGGGGCCCGCCGCCGCGTGCGCGCGGGGGCTTCACGCGCGGACTTGCCCGCCGCGCGGCCCGTCGCGCCCCCGGCCTTCCCGACGCGTGACGCGTGGCCGCTCGCGGCCTCCGGGACGTCGGACACGACCTCTCCGGTGTCCGCCGGCGTCTCGTCGGCCCGCGCGGCGGCTCCCTCCACCGTGTCCCCGGTCCGTTCCGCGAGCCCCGCGACCGCCCTGCCCGTGTCGTCCCCCAGCCGCCCGACCGCGGTCCCGGCCTCGCTGCCGACACCCTCGACAGCGGTACCGGCCCCGCGCCCCACGTCCTCCACCGCGGTACCGGCACCACGCCCTACGTCCTCCACCGCGGTACCAGCACCACGCCCTACGTCCTCCACCGCGGTACCAGCACCACGCCCCACGTCTTCCACCGCGGTACCGGCCCCGCGCCCCACGTCCTCCACCGCCCGGCCTGCGCCACGCCCCACGTCCTCCACCGCCCTGCCTGCACCACGCCCGACCTCGTCGAGCGTGCGACCCGCCCCGGTCCCCACCGCACGTACGGCGGACCCGACACCCGAGGTCACGTCCCTGAGGATGTCCGGATTACGGTCGATGGTCGTCAGAACCCTCCCGATGACCTCCACCACATTGTCCAGACGCACCTTCAGCAACGCCTGCGCCTCCACGCCCTTGATGTCGAGGTGGACGGCGCCCAGCGCCACATCGGCCCCCACGTTCAGCCGGAGCAGGTCGAGCACCTCCGCCTGCAGCGAGACCCTCGCGCGCAGGTCCTCTACGTCCAGGACGATCTCGTCCACCTTCAGCAGCGGGACGTCCAGAAGAACGTCCGGCTCCGCAGAACCGGCACCGACGAGTTCCTCGTCGGCGTAGTCGTCGGCGTCGTCGTCGGCGTCTTCGTAGTCGTCTTCGTAGTCGGTCGCCGTCACATCCTCGGTGCCCTCGTCGTCCATGCCGCTCCTCGAGCACGCTCGCATATATGGATATTTGCGATCTTTCCACCGGCCGAGGGAGGCCGCCACCGGTCGACGAGCGGCCCGGCCTCGCCCCAGTGGGCGTGCCGGGCCATGTGCAGGGTGGGCCCGCATCAAACCTGGTGGTGTGTGGTCACTGCCGACGGACCCCACCGGGGCGGCGCAGACGCCGCACGACCGACCGCGGCTCCACTCGCCGCACGGCCGAACCGACGTCGACCGGATCCGGCTCCGCCGCGGCCGCGGCGTCCCGGGCCGCCGCGTCCGCCGTCCACACCGCCAGCTCAGGATCTCGTGGACCGTATGCGGTATACGGCTCACCGTCGCCGAAGATCCGCACCGGGTGCGAGGCGTCCCAGCCCTGCCAGCCGGGGTCGCCATCGGTGGCGAACCGCACCCACGCCCCGTGCATCGCGTCGGCCAGTTCACGCGGGGTTCCCCAGCCCGCGAGCTTCGCGGAGTCGGGGACCTCGCCGGTGTGGAAGACGAAGCCGAGTTCGAGGGCGTGACAGGCACCGAGACCGGGGAGGTTGGAGGGCCAGGCGAACTCGTAGACGTACGACGCCCCCGGGCGGTCGTCGGCGAGGCGGTGCAGCGGGAGGCGGAGCAGGTGGTCGGTGACCATCTGGCCGACGATCTCGACGGTGCCGGCCTCGGGGTGCAGGGCACGGTAGCCGCGGGGCACCTCGTGGCCGCAGCGGCAGCGGGCCATGGCGCCGGCCAGCGCGACCGCACCGAGCCGGTCGACGCGTTCCAGGAGACCGCCGGGCACCAGCCACAGTCGGTACTCTTCGCTGGTCCAGCCCGTCATCAGGTCGACGCCCGCCGCCACGTCACCGTCGATGAGGGCCTCCAGCGGATCGCGCGGGACCAGGTCACCGTCGACGACGATCCCAAACGCGGGGCCGCCGAGCACCGGGCTACTGAGTTTGCCCACCTCGGCCTGGGTGCGCAGCAGCAGCTCGCGGTCGACGTCGGCGAACGCGGCGGCGGTGGCGGGGATCTTCAGCCGGGTCGCCATCCGGCGCACCATCCGCCGTACCTTGTCGCGATCGCTCGCCTCGGGCGGCCCGCTCTGCAAGACCGCGCGCCGGACCAGGCCCTGGGCCTGCGGGGCGGCCAGCAGGGCGCCGGCGCTGATCGCCCCGGCGGACTGACCGGCCAGCGTCACCCGGTCGGGGTCGCCGCCGAAAGCGGCCACCGACTCGCGCACCCACTGCAGGGCGGCGAGCTGGTCACGCAGGCCGGCATTGGCGGGGACGTCCGGGAACAGGCCGTAACCCTCCACGCCGAGCCGGTAGTTGACCGACACGAAGACGACCCCGTCGCGGGCGAAGGTGCGCCCGTCGTACACGGGCACGGCCGACGAGCCCCGGGTGAGGGCGCCGCCGTGCAGCCACACGATGACCGGGAGCCGGGTACCAGGGCCGGGCTCCGGTGTCCAGACGTTCAGATTGAGGCAGTCGTCGCCGGGCACAACCGGATCGGACAGGTACTGCGCGAAGGCTTCGGAGTACGGCGGTTTCGGCGCCGTCGGCCCGAAGGCGCCCGCGTCGCGCACGCCGTCCCAGGGCCGGGGCGGCACGGGCGGCCTGAACCGGTGCGGTCCGAAGGGCGGGGCCGCGTAGGGGATGCCCCGGAACACCGCGACACCGTTTTCGTACCGGCCGCGCACGGCCCCGTGCGGCGTCCTGACCACCGGGTCCCGGCTCGTCCGGCCCGCCTCGTCCGCCTGGTCTGCTGCCGTCATACGCCCACCAGCCTCCCGCACCGCGCTCGTGCACCGCGCTCGTGCACCGTGAACAACAGAGCACCACAGGGTGGCCCGTTATTCCGGCGCACGAGCGCGGTTTGCGGCTATTTGGCGTACATCAGCGTGCCGAAGCCGAGCTGGTCGTAGCCGCCACTGGTGGAGCCGTAGTCACCTCCGCCGCCCTCGGGGGCGACGAGGTTGTAGTACATCTGCGAGATGTACTTGTCGTCCAGGTACACGCGCCGGTTGTAGTGGAAGTGGAGCTGGGCCCACACCGGACGGACCTGGCCGCGGGATCCGGAGTTGATCACCGTCTGTGTGTTCTGGGCACAGGACGTGCCACTGCCCCAGGTGTAGGTGGTGTACGGCACGTTCAGTCCGACGTTGTACTTGGCGACGTACTGGGCCGCCTTGAAGAACCTCCTGTTGTCGTAGCTGTACAGGTCGGTGCCCTGGTTCCAGGCCATCTCGCAGATGGCACCCATCTGGCCCATGCCCATCATGGTGTGGCCCTGGTCGCGGCCGGACTCCTGCCACTGGCCGAGGTCGTAGCCCTCGACGTTGGAGTACAGGAACGGAACCGCGTGCTGGATCGAGCCGTTGCCCGCGCCGGTCTTGAAGTAGTTGACGGCCTGGTCGTACTTGGCGCCGTCGTCGCACAGGATCCCGATGGCCATGATCGAGGCCATGTTGCACAGGTCCCAGTTCGCCCAGTAGTTGGTGATGCAGGCCCCGTTGTGGTGGAGCAGGAAGTCGTTGTTCATCGGGTAGAAGACCTTGAGCATCATCTGCTGGAACCGGGCCAGGTCGAAACCCGGGTACCCGCGCATGAGCTCGGCGGCGTTGGCGAACTCCCATCCGTAGATGCCCGCCGCCAGGAAGCGGTCGGCACTGCCCTGGATGGAGGTGAGCTTGTTCGACCAGGCGTTGAGGATCCGCACGGCGCAGTCGCCGTGCGCGCTGGTGCCGGCGACGTTCCAGCGCAGGGCGTTCTGGTAGGCGGCGGCGATGTCGTTGTAGAGGATCCCGTAGTTCTCGGGATAGCCCGATCCGCGGTAGATCGTGGCCTGCGGGTTGGGGTTCCAGGTGGACTGGGAGTGGGAGTTGGCGGTCAGCTTGTTCCAGCCGGACAGCCAGGGGTCGTCGCCCGCGGCGACCCTGACCTTGGCGCGGTTGATGTCGCCGGCGTTGTGCAGCATGCCGGGGTGGGCGAAGGCGGCGGGCGCCGCGTCCGCCGTGGTGGCGGCGAACGCGGAGCCCAGCGCGAGAGCGGCGCCGAGACCGCCGGCGGTCTTGAACAGACCGCGGCGGCTCAGCTCGGTGGGCGGGAGGTACCCGTGGGGGGAAATGCGGCTCATGCGGCTCATGCGGTGCATTCCAATCCGTGGGGGATCAGTCGGTGTTGATGCTCACCTCGTCGAACTGTGTGGTGCCGAGAGCCAAGGGGTTGCGGGAGCAGACCACGAGGCCCACGTAGTAGGGGGCGTCACCGAAGCCGGGGACCTCGCCGGAGGCGAGGGCGGTCCAGGTGGCGCCGTCATCGGTGGAGACGGCGGCGGCGAAGGCGGTCCCGGTGCGCTTCAGCCGCAGCAGGCAGGGAAGAGCAACCGTGCCGTTCCCGTTGAAGGTCGACTTGCCGGCGACGGTCGTGCGCAGCATGAGCTGCGCGGTCGTGCCGCCCGTGACGATCACCCCGGCCGCCTGGTCGAACGGCGACAGGGACTTGGCCATGAGCAGGCCGACGCGGTCGGCGGTGGCCCCCGTGCGGGAGACCAGCCGGGCGGTGACCTCGCAGTCGCCGGTGACGGGCCGTCGTACGAACTGGCCCGTCATTCCCTGGTTGTTGACGGTGAGGTCGGTTCCGGCGCCCCGCACCACGAAGGTCCCGTCTTCGTGGGCGGTGCTGCCCGGGGTACGGATCGCGACCACGCCGAGCGTCCCGAAGTCGCGGTCGTCGAGGACGACGTCGCCGAGATCGCCGTAGGTCCAGGGGGCGGGCGGTGGTGTGCCGACGGTGAGCGTGAGGGTACCGGTGCCGTCTCCGGCCGCGTTGCCCACGGTGGCGGTGACCCTGAACTCGCCGGTCTCGGTCGGAGTTCCGGAGATGAGGCCGGTGCGCTTGTCGACACGGAGTCCGTCGGGCAGACCGGTCGCGGCGAACCGTATGGGCTCGTGCGAGCCACGCAGCTGGTATTGGAAGGCGACACCCTTGTTGGCGAACGCCGTGGTGGCGGAGGTGAGTTGGGGCGAGGCAGGGGCCGGCATGCTCGCGGCGGCGGACTCCGACAGCGGGCCGCGGCCGGCGCAGTTGGTCTTGGCGACGACGTAGTGGTACGTGGTGCCGGGCGTGCCGGTGGCGTCCGCGTACTGGATGCGGGTGCCGAAGCCGACGGGGCCGATGCCGGTCGCGATCGTGTCGTACGGGCCGTCAGCCTCCGTCGACCGCAGCACCTTGTAGCAGGCCGCGAGGTCCGGGTCGGTCCAGGTCAGCTCGACCGCGTCGGCGCCCGCGGTGGCCCGCAGGCCGGTGGCGGCGCGGTCGGGTCGCGGCACGGACCAGACCTCGCCCAAGGTGCGGGAGGTGACGCTGACGTTGTCGAAGGCACCGGTGCCGGTATCGGCGTAGTCCTCGTCGACGCCGAGGCAGGACGTGAGGGTCAGTCCCGCGTATGCGGCGCGCCCCAACTCGACTTCGGTGGAGCCGACTTCGGTCCAGCGGATGCCGTCCGGGGAGATGGCGCCGGTGCAGCGGTCGCCCCGGCGGGTCACCCGTACCCAGTACGGCATCCGCATCCGGTAGCCGTCACCCGCGCCCTCGACGTACGGGGCCGTGAGCGGGGTCGCCGAGTCGGGCAGCGTGCCGAGGTTGGAGATCGGGAAGGCGGCGCTCGAGGTGATCGCCTGCTGCTGGGAGGGCGGCACCGGCGTGCTCCCGGTCGCGGAGATACCGGCCCCGGTCTCGGGGCGTACGGTCCACACGCCGCTCCAGGTGTGCAGCGGCAGCCCCTGGATCAGCATCGAGGCATGCGCCGCGTCCGCGCCCAGGGAGGCGCGCAGGGTGACGCCGATCTTGGAGTACTGGGAGCTGAGCGGGAACACGATCCGCGCGGTGATCGTGCCGTCGCCGGGCAGCGGCAGGTAGGCGAGGCGGTGGGTGTCGGCGGTGCCGGACGCCTCCAGCACGAACCGCTCGCCGTCGAAGAGCGCCGAGCCGGGGATCTTCACGTCCCCGACGTCCTGGG
Organism: Streptomyces sp. MMG1533; assembly: GCF_001279775.1. Taxonomy (GTDB): domain Bacteria; phylum Actinomycetota; class Actinomycetes; order Streptomycetales; family Streptomycetaceae; genus Streptomyces. The sequence continues at coordinate 63,475 of NZ_LGDG01000224.1, forward strand.
TGGTCCAGGGCTCGGGGAGACCTGCGGCGACCGCGGCCCACGCGGAACTGGCGCTGGTGCCCTGGGAGTTGGTGGCGGTGACTGTGTGGTAGTACCTGTGTCCCGGGCGTACGTCGCGGTCGGTGTACGTCGGCTTGTCGATACCGGTCGCGATCTGCTCGTACGGCCCGTCCGGGGCGGTTGCCCTCGAGACCGTGTACGTGTCGGCCCATGCGGTCGGCAGCCAGCTGACGGTGACGGATCTGTCGTCACCCACCGCGGTGACGCCCGCCGGAGCGGCCGGCGCGGTCGGCGCGGGGGCCTTCGTACCGGCGTAGGTGAAGGTGCCGAAGCTGGGCAGGTCGTCGTTGCTGCCCTCGACGAGGCGGGCGCCGGCGGTGCCGCGGAAGACGGCCGCCTTGGTGTACGGGGTGTCGAGTCCGCGGACGCCGGCGTAGTGGGCGTAGGCCATCTCGTAGATCGGGGGCAGGTTGCCGCGGCCGGTCGCCGAGACGGCCTTCTTGATGTACTTGCCGGTGCGGTCGAGGTCCGGGACGAAGGGCACGTCGCCGCCGAGGTTGTAGCGGGCGGCGTACTCGAAGTTCGCGAGGATGCGGTTGTCGTCGAAGCCCCACAGGTCGACGCCCTGGTTCCAGGCGACCTGCGCGATGTCGCCGGTCAGGCCGACGGCGAGCTGCTCGTGGCCCTGGTCGCGGCCGCTCTCCTGGCCCTGGCCGTCCGCGGTGACGATGCGGTGGCCGATGCTGCCGTTGCCGGCGCCGGCCGCGGCGAAGCGCAGAGCGTCCTCGAAGAGGGTGGGCTCCTCGCAGAACACACCGATGGCGAGGATGGTCTGAAGGGCCGTCAGATCCCAGTTGCCGTTGGCGTACAGCATGTATCCGGACACCGCCGGATACCAGACGTCGAGGAAGGACTCCTCGCAGCGGGCGATGTCCTCGTCCGCCCATCCGTCGTAGTCGCCGTGCCGCAGCAGCTCGGCCGCGTTGACGAACTTGAAGGCCTGCAGGCCCGCGCCGAGCGGCCCGTCGGCACCGGTGATCATGGTCAGTGACGCCGACCAGGCGTTGAGGATGTCGCGGGCCTTGTCCGCGTGGGCGCGCTCGCCTGTGGCGCACCACATCAACGCGTTCTGGTAGGCGGCGGCCGAGTCGGCGACGGCCTGGTTCTGGAAGTTCGTGGGGCCGCGGCCCCAGGAGGTGATCTGGCCCGTGTTCTGGATCGTGTACGTCGACTTCGACCGGGCGTGGGCCGCGAAGGTCAGGTATCCGTCGTAGATGGGCGATTCCTGCGCGGCGACCGCCGCCTTCATGCGTGCCAGGTCGGCGGCGCTGTGCAGCAGTCCGGGGTGGGTGAAGGCCCGGAGCCGGGCCTTGTCGTCCTGGGCCCACGCCGCCGCGGCGGAGGCGGACAGCAGCCCGCCTCCGGCCGCGATCACGAGCCCTGCCGCGCCGAGGAAGGACCGTCGTCTGAGAGGAAGCACGGGTGACTCCATGGTTCGCAAGGGCCGCGTCACGCGTGCTGGACGGTGAGCGTGAGGGGCTGCGTCACGGTGCCCACGCTGTTGGTGGCCGAGACGGTGACCGTGAAGGTGCCGACGTTGTCCTCGGCGGTACCGGAGATCAGACCGGTGGCGGTGTCGATGTCCAGCCCCTTCGGCAGCCCGTCGGCGTTGAACGACGTCGGCAGCTCGGTGGCCGTGATCAAGTAGTTGAAGACCTGGTTCTTGGTGGCCGTGGCCTGGTCCGGGCTGCTGATCTCGGGCTTGACGGTGGACGTGGCCTCGGTGGAGTTCAGGAACCGCATGTTCAGCACGTGCTCGTTGGCGTAGGCCGGCATCATGTCGGTGAACTTGAACCAGCCGGGCTTCTTCATGCCGTTCGCGATGGCCTTGCCGTTGATGACGAGGTTCTGGAAGGTGACGTTCTTGATGGCGTGGTCCGCGTCGTAGCCGACCATGACGGACGGGTTGGCGTGCGTCCCGGTGTAGGTCAGGTTCCGGATGTACACCCCGTCGATGCCCCGGCCGACGGAGGTGTTGTACGACTTGTTGAACATGACCCGCATGTTGATCAGCTGGCCCCAGCGGAAGTCGTCCACCCGGATGTCCTGCGCGCGGACGTTGCTCACCAGGTTGCTGTCGCCGGGGTTGAGCGCGATGCAGCCCTGGTAGTCCATCTGCGGTTCGCGGTGGTCGAGGATGTCGATGTTGCTGAAGACGAGGTTCTCGATGGTCTCCGGCTTGTCGGTGTTGCCGTGCGTGCCGACGTTGATCGGGTGCGCGACGTCCGCCCAGAGGGTGGAGTTGCGGACGGTGATGTTGCGGCAGTCGCCGTAGTACTCCCAGCGGTGGGCGTAGATCGCTATGCAGTCGTCGGAGTTGCGCATCCAGACGCCGTCGATCAGGACGTCCTCGCTGGAGAAGACGTCGATGCCGTCGCCCCACTGGCCGTGGCTGTACGAGTGCAGGTTGCGGACGGTGACCTGCTTGGACTGGCCGACGGTGACCGAGTAGCCGCTGCTCGGGTTGAGCACCATGATGCCGTCGATCTCGATGTTCTTGGAGTACTGGAGCAGGACACCGCTCGGCGAGTTGTACAGCACGCCCCGGCCGATCAGCCGGGCGTTCTCGACGTTGACGAACTCCACCCGGGAGGTCAGCACCGCGCCGCCGGCCAGGTAGAGCGTCTTGCCGCTGGGCACCTTCACCACGTTGTCCGTGGTCTTGTGCAGGCCGGGGCCGAAGTAGAGGACATCGGGGTCGTCGGGGTCGGGCGCGTTCGTCTCGATCGGGTTGGCGTGCAGCTGAAGGTTGTTGAAGAGGTCCCCGTCGACCTCGATGGAGAGGTTGCGCGGCTCGGTGAGGGTGAAGCTCACCGTGGCGCCGTCCACCGTGAACTGGGTGCCGTAGGACAGGGGGCGGATCCTCGCGGTGCCGATGGCGCCCTTGGCCGAGGTGACGGCGACCTCGACGGTGCCATTGAAGTCGAAGGTGGCGACGGAGGAGTTGAAGACCGGACCGCTGCCCGTGTTCGCGTCGATCTGCTTCGCCCTGGAGCGGTAGACGGGCACCGTCTGCCATTCGCCGCCCGGCGTACGGGCCTTGACGGTGTAGCTCGCGTTGGTCGGGACCCCGCTGGGGATGGGGTACACCACCAGCTTGTCGGTCGATGCGGGCCCGTCCGCCGCTCTCGCGGTGCCGGCTGCCGCTCCGATCAGTGAGTACGCGGCGACGGTGGCACCCGCGGCCTGGAGAACTGTGCGCCGGGACAGACCGGTGCTCTGGGTGTCGTTCATGAAGCAGTCCTTCAGTAAAGGGAGGGATGAGAGATACGGAAGGTCACTTGAGGCCGGTCGTGGACATCCCCGCGACGAAACCGCGCTGGGCGATCAGGAAGATCAACAGGATCGGGACGACGTACATCACGGAGGCCGCGGCCTGGAGGTTGGCGACCGGGGTGCCGGCCGAGGTGACGTACGTCGACATGACGGCGACGGCGAGCGTGGACTTGTCGGTCGACAACAGGAGTTGGGGCGCGATGTAGTCGCCCCAGCTCCAGGTGAAGGCGATCACGAAGCTCGCGGACAGCACCGGCCAGGACTGCGGCAGGAAGATCCGCCAGAAGATCGTGGCGTAGCCGCAGCCGTCGACGATCGCGGCCTCCTCCAGCTCGCGGGGCAGTCCGGCGAAGAACTGCCGGAAGAGGAAGACGAGATACGGGGCGGCGGCCAGGCCCCACAGCACCCACGGCCAGTAGGTGTCGACCATGCCGAGCTTGGCGAAGATCAGGTAGGTCGGCAGCAGGGTGATGAGCTGGGGCAGCATCATCGAGCCGAGCAGGATGCCGAACAGCGGCTTCTTGCCGGGCGCGTCCAGGCGGGCGAAACCGAAGCCGACCCAGGCCGAGCTGAGGGTGACGAGGGTGGCGTAGATCAGGGCGATGATCAGGGAATTGCGGGCGTAGCCGAGGAAGTCGATCAGGTTGAAGGCGTCGGCGAAGTTGTGCCACTGGAAGTTCTCGGGCAGCCAGTGCACGGGTGATGCGGCCAGTTCGGCCGGAGTCTTGAGTCCGCTGAGGACGAGCCAGCCGACCGGGCCGAGGAACAGGCCGGTGATCGAGACGAGCGCCGTGTAGAGGACGAGGCGGTTCACACGTATCCGCACCCGGGTCGTGGACGCCGGGGACTTCGCGGGCAGGCTGGTGGCTGTCACTTCTTCGCCTCCGGGTCGACGTTGTAGAACACCACGCCGGACGTGAACTTGAAGATGAGTCCGGTCACGATGAGGATCAGCACGAAGAGCACCCACAGGAGTGCGGAGGCGTAGCCGTAGCGGCCGAGCGCGAAGTACTGCCCGAACACGTGCATCATGTAGAGGTAGTTGGACTGCGGCAGCGCGGTGACGCCCGCCGTGGTGCCGTCCGGTGTCAGCAGCAGCGGCATGATGGTCTGCACCGAGGCGATCACGCCGGTCACCGTCTGGAAGAGCAGCACCGGCGAGAGCAGCGGCACGGTGATGCTGCGGAAGGTCCGCCAGGCGCTCGCCCCGTCGATTCGGGCGGCCTCGTGCAGTTCGCGGGGCACGTCCTGCAGCCCGGCCAGCGAGATGATCATGATGTTTCCGGCGGCCCACAGCACGCTCATCAGGAGCACGTAGCGGGCGTAGGGGTCGGCGAGCCAGCCCAGGGCGTCGAAACCGAACAGGGTCAGGACGCCGTTGGCGGCACCGGAGTTCTGGTCGAAGAGCGCCTTGAAGGCGAGGCCCACCCCCACCGGCGGCACCACGGCCGGCAGATAGAGCAGGGTGCGGAACAGGCCGCGTGCCTTGATCGGCCGGTTGACCAGGACCGCGAGCCCGAGCCCGGCGATGATCGACAGGGGTACCGAGGTCAGCGCGAACAGGCCCGTGCGCCCCAGGGAGTCCCAGGTCTGGGAGTCGGTGAACAGCTCGCTGTAGTTGCCGAAGCCGACGTAACGCCAGTTGGGCGAGATGCCGTCGAACGTGGTGAAGCTCAGCCACAGCGCGTACGCCATCGGCACGATGGTCAGCAGCAGGAACCCGATGATCCAGGGCGAGGTGAACATGTAGAACGCCCGGTGCCTGCGGGCGGTCATGGAGGTCCGCGGTCGATCCGTGGCCCGCGCCCGGCCGGCGTCCGTGGTCGCGCCCGGCGGCCGCTCCGCCACGGAGGAGATCTGATCGGTCGTCATCCCACCTGCTCCTTACCGCGCTTCAGCTGCTCGTTCATGAGCGAGTTCAGGCGTCCCGCCAGGGTGTCGACGGACATCTGGCCCCGCATCGCGGCCGGTGCGACCTGGTTGAAGAGGGAGTAGAGCGAGTCGGCCGTGGCGTAGGGCGTGAAGGCGATCACCGAGAAGTGGTTCAGCTCGGCGTTCTGCACCTCCAACTCCCGCTTCTGGTAGTCCTCCTGGGCCGGCATCAGCGGCCGCAGGGACTTCAGGGTGGGGATGCCCCAGCCGCCGGACGCGCGGCCCTTGGCCGGTGCTTCGCCGAAGAACCACTCGAAGACCCGCCAGGCGGCGTCCTTGTTCCGTGCCTTGCTCGGCATCCAGAACCCGGTGCCGGCCTGGCAGGGGCTGACCCGCGCGCCGCCCTGGAAGACGGGGGCGGGGGCGAGGCGCGAGACCGGCGCCAGCTTCTTGTCGGCGTTGATCAGACCGCCGAGCCAGTAGCCGCTGCCCGACATGGCCATTCGGTTCGCCTGGTAGGTGGGCCCGTCCCAGGCGTTGGGGTCGGGCTGGATGATGCTGGGCCCGACCTTGGTGCGGCCGTAGTCGATGTACCAGCCCAGCGCCTTGCGGGCCTCGGGGGTGGTGAAGTCGATCCGGGAGAAGTCGTCGCTGAAGAGACTTCCGCCGGCGGCCGCCGTCAGGCTCGCCAGGAGATTGGGGGTGAGTACGCCGTTGTAGCTGCCGCCGAAGACGGTCGTCTGGCCGTTCTTGCGCTGCGTGAGCCGCTTGGCTTTGTCCAGCCACTCCTCGAACGTGATCGGCTCCAGCTCCGGCGGGTGGTCGACGCCCGCCTGGTCGAAGAGCGCGGTGTTGTACCAGAACATGGAGTCCTGGGAGAAGTCCTTCGCCATGCCGTAGCGCGGGCCCTTGCCCTGAGTGCGGCCGTCGTAGCGCCACAGGTCGTTGACCGGGTCCAGGTCGTCCAGCTTGAGCACCGTGCTTCTGGCGAAGTACGGGTCCAGGTCCTCCATCACGTCCCGCGCCGCGAAGTACGGCGCGTCCACGGCGCCGACACCGCGCACCAGGTCGGGCGGGTTGCCGTTGGTCATCATCCCGATCAGCTTGGTGAGGTCGTATCTCACCGTGACGATCTTGACTCCGATGTCCTTCTGGGCCTGCTGGACCAGTTCCGGGGAGATGTCGTCGGGCTTGGCCATCACCGTGACGGTCTCGCCCGGGCCGCTGACCCCGGTGGACACCTGCAGGGCGCAGCCGTTCAGTGCTGCGGCTCCGGTCGCGGCACCGGCCGCCGAGAGGGCGAGGAATCGGCGGCGACTCAGGGGGGCACCGGCATGTGGGCGCATGAACGCACCACCTCCTGCTCTGTTCCGTTCGGGATGTCGGCCAAAGATCGGCTCAGCGATCGCGAGTAACCGTTTAGACAACCGGTTGCTGTGCGCTGGGGCAGAGCTTCTTCCTGTCCGGAAACGACGTCAAGAGTCTTGACGGACTTTCGAAAAGACTGTGTAACCTCGGCGTCATGGGTCGACCGGCCGAACGGGACCGGTGGAACGCGGCCTGATCTGCGAAGGAAACGGGGAGGCGGAGCCGCGCTTCCGGCGACAGATGTTTGGGAACCGGTTCCCAAACCTGATCCGGACGGGCTTCGGACCGGACTCCGGCCGAACTCCGGACCGGACTCCGGACACGACCTCCACCCGGATCCGGCAAGCACACCAGCACCGCAGTAAGCGATTTCACGACATTCGGCACTCCCCGGCCGTCGGCCCACCCGACCAAGGTCGCCTTCGCCGCTCCGTCCTGCCGATTGACCGCCCGTCACCGCCAGATCTACGGTAGAAGACGCTTTCTGAAAATGTTTCCACCGAGTGTGTCAGGAGAGACATGCCCAGCCCGCAGCCACCCAGGGCCGTGTTCGCGATGGATCCGGTACACCTCCCCCTGCTGTTCCCCCCGCCGCTCATGGCCCGGCTGACGCGGGCGGCCGACCTCGACCCCGCGCTCGTCGTGCGGGATTTCGCCGATCCGGACGCGGCGGACGCCCTGGCCCGGGCCGAGTTCCTGATCACCGGCTGGGGATGCCCCCGCCTCGACGCCGGCGTCCTCGACACGGCCCCCCGGCTGCGCACGGTCCTGCACGCGGCCGGGTCGGTCCGCTCGCTGGTAGGCGAGGCCCTGTGGGAGCGCGGGATCACCGTCTCCAGCGCGGTGACCGGCAACGCCCTGCCGGTCGCGGAGTACACCCTCGCGATGATCCTGCTCGCCGGGAAGGACACCTTCGCCCACCGCGAGCGCTTCCGCGCCACCCACACCTACCCGACCCCCACCGAGACCGCCCACACCGGCAACGTCGGCCGCCGCATCGGCGTCATCGGCGCGTCCCGGGTGGGCCGCCGACTCCTCGAGCTGCTGCGGCCGTTCGACTTCTCGGTGCTGCTGCACGACCCGTATGTCAGCACCGCCGAGGCCGCCGCCCTGGGCGCCGAACTGCTGCCTTTGGAGGACCTGCTCAGACACAGCGACATCGTGTCCCTGCACGCCCCGGACATCCCCGAGACCTACCGCATGCTCGACGCCGGCCGACTCGCCCTGATCAGGGACGGCGGTGTCCTCATCAACACCTCCCGGGGCGCGCTGGTGGACCCGGACGCGCTGACCGACGAGCTGGTCTCCGGGCGGCTGCACGCGATCCTCGACGTCACGGAACCCGAGCCGCTGCCTGCGGGCTCGCCCCTTTACCGGCTGCCCAATGTCTTCCTCACGCCGCACATCGCGGGGTCCCTCGGCAACGAGCTGGAGAGACTCGGGCGGATCGTCGTGGAGGAGCTGGAACGGCTGGTGACGGGGGTGCCGCTCACTCACGAGGTTCGACACTCGGACCTGGCCCGGGTTGCGTGAGCCGTGCTTGACGGCTCGTTCACCCACGGGGCGCCTCAGCCGGTGCCGAAACGACGATCGTGCTCAGCGCTTCGCGCCTGCGCGCGTTCGCCGTCTCGACACCGGCGCGCCCCTTCGGCTCTCGCGCGGCCGGCGCGTGGGGACAGTGGGAGTCGGTGGGCCCTCGCCGTTGGGTGCGGGGGTTCAGTGGGGCCTTGCTGTTCGGTCCCGATCGACTCCCCGTACCCGGCGGAAACAATGGGATACCGTTTCCGCACCGGCGCCGGGCCGGGCCCCCGACCATTCGCCGAACCGGGGTTACGGTCGTCAGGCGAAGCAGTCGCAACGATGAAGGAGCCGCAACGGTGAGTCAGCGCAAGGCGGCCGGTGACACCGGACGGGCCACGATTCGCGACGTCGCGGAGCGTGCGGGGGTCTCCGTCGCGAGTGTGTCGCGTGTCCTGTCGGGCAACTACCCGGTCTCGGAGGAGCTGCGCCGCCGGGTGATGAAGGTGGTCGGGGACCTGGACTACGTCACCAACGCCCATGCCCGTTCGCTGGCCGGCGGCGGTACGCCGACCGTCGCCATCCTCATCAACAACATCACCGGCGCCGCGTTCGCCCACGTGGCCAAGGGTGTCGAGGGCGCGGCCACCCTGCGCGGCTGGCTCTCCCTGGTGGGGACCACCGGCGACGACCCCGAGCGGGAACTCGCGCTGGTCAACCTCATGCGCCAGCAGGGCGTCGCCGCCGTGGTCCTGCTCGGCGGCGCCTACGACTACGACGAGTACCAGCTACGCATGGCCCGCTTCGCCCGCTCCCTGGACGCGGCCGGCTCCCACCTGGTGCTGGTGGGCCGGCCTCCCCTGGAGGGCGACGTACCGGCCACGACGGTCGACTACGACAACGAGGGCGGCGCGTACGCCATGGCCAGCCACCTGCTCTCGGCCGGCCACCGCAAGGTCCTGGTGCTCCCGGGCCACGCCGAACTCACGACAGCGCAGGGCCGGTTGAAGGGCGCACAGCGCGCCTTCGAGGCGTACGGCGTGTCCTTCGCCCCGGACATGGTGCGGCACGGGCCGTACGACTACGAGCACGGCTACGAGGCCGTCGAGGACAGCCTGCGCGACGGGCTCGACTTCACCGCCGTGCTGGCGGGCACCGACGTGGTCGCCGCGGGCGCGATGCAGGCGCTGCGCGCGGCCGGTCTCAGGGTGCCCGAGGACGTCTCGATCGTCGGCTACGACGACATCCCGCTGGCGTCCCAGCTGACCCCCCAGCTCACCACCGTGCACGTGCCCTACGAGGAGATGGGCCGGGTCGCGCTGCGTGCCGTCGCCGACCGGCGCGAGGGCGGCGGAGGCCGCCGCAAGGGCAGCGACGGCGACCATCTGGTGCTGGGCACCCATGTCGTCGTACGGAACTCGGTGCAGCCGCCTGCTCGGCGTGTCTGACGTGGACGGCTGCAAGCAGATCGTTTCGTAAACGTTTTCCCTAAGTTTTTGACAGCACTCCGAGCCGGCCCGGGATGCCCGCCGAGGTTTGCTCGGGTTCCCTCGACATGCGGCTGACCTGCGCCGATTCGGTCCAGGTCCGCTGCGGTGCACGTGCACCCGGGCATAACCCCACGGACAAACCGGCGTAACAAATTGCCGCACACCTCTTGCTATGAGGAGGATCGGCGTCCTACCGTCCCAGCAACCGCTTACTACAGCTTCCGCTTGGCCGACCCCCCGCAACCGCGAGCCGATGGTTTCCGGCCGCCGTTCCCGGCCCACATCGAGGCGCCGTTCTCTCCCCTCTGAGTCGCCCTACTTTCCGAAGGAACACGGTCAGATGAACTTCACCAGCCCCCGGAGAAGGTTCGCCCGCGCAGCCGTGGCGGGACTCGCATTGACAGGTCTGCTCTCCGCATGCGGCGGATCGGACTCCGGCGACGACGCCAAGTCGTCCGGTCCGGTCACCCTCCCCTTCTGGGGTTGGGCGAACGGCCAGGAGGCCGTCGTGAAGGCGTTCAACGCCTCGCACAAGGACGTCCAGCTCAAGTACACCAAGGTCACCGACCAGCTGACCATGCAGAAGCAGCTGACCAACGCGGTCAAGGCCGGCAACGCGCCCTGTCTGCTGCAGAACACCGGCGAGTACGTCACGAGCTGGGTCTCGCAGGGTGCCCTTGCCGACATCACCAAGTACGTCGAGTCCAGCAAGGACAAGTTCAACCCCGGCTCGTGGGCCGTCGGCCAGGTCCAGGGCAAGGTCTACGGCATCCCGACCAGCTCGGCGCCGGCCTTCACCATCTACCGCACCGACGTCTTCGAGAAGTACGGCCTGAAGGCGCCCGCGACCTGGGACGACTTCATCGCGGCCGGCAAGGAACTGAAGAAGCACGACATCAAGATCACCAACTACGCCGGTGAGGACCCGAGCACCCTGGAGGTGCTCGCCATGCAGGCCGGGGCGCACTGGTACACGATCGACGGCAACTCCTGGAAGGTGGACTTCCAGGACGAGGGCACCCTGAAGGCCGCCAAGGTGATCCAGGAGATCGTCGACAACGACCTCAACTCCAAGCTCTCGTTCGCCGACTACGCGGCCGTGCAGCGCAACTACGACGAGGCCGGCACCGTGACGCGGCAGATCTCCACCTGGCAGATGTCCGGCATGGTGCAGAACTTCACCAAGTCCTTCGGCAAGTGGGCACTGGCCCCGTGGCCGACGTTCAACGGCGAGGCGCCCAAGACTCCCGCCGGGACCAACCAGAGTGGCGGGGTGACGCTGGTGACCGAGCAGTGCAAGAACAAGGAACAGGCCGCTCAGGCGGCTCTGTGGATGTCCACCGACGCCGGTGCGGTCAAGACCATGGCGAGCCCGGAGACCGGCAGCGGCGTGATGCCCGCGGTGGCCGACAGCAGCTCGTACGTCCCGGAGGCGATCCCCGAGAAGCTGCTGGGCAAGAACTACACGCCGGCCCAGAAGGTCGTGACGGACAGCATGGCCACCATCACCGACGACTGGACCTTCGGCCCGAACTGGACCGCGATGTTCACGGAGATGCAGGACGAGTGGGCCGCGGTCGTCGGCAAGAAGCAGAAGGTCACCGATCTGCTCGCACACATGCAGGAGTGGACGGTCAACGACCTGAAGCAGCGCGGCATCAGCGTCAAGGGCTGAGGCACACTTCATGATTCGCTCGCAGCGCTGGAAGGGCGCCGCCTTCACGGTGCCCTTCCAGCTCGGCTTCGTCTTCCTCTACCTGCTTCCGATCGGCTACGCGATCTACCAGTCGCTGTACCTGGAGAAGCGGTCCGGACTCGGTCTCGGCGGCTCGACCACGGAGTTCGTCGGGCTGGAGAACTACCAGCACGGCCTGACCGACTCGGCGTTCATGACCTCCATCCTCAGGGTGGTGCTGTTCGCCTGTGTCCAGATCCCGTTCATGCTGCTCATGAGCCTGGTGCTGGCGCTCTGCCTGGACGCGGTCACCTCTCGGGTGGCCGGCCGGTTCCGGATCCTGCTGCTGGTTCCGTACATGATCCCCGGCGTGGTCGCGGCCATCGTGTGGATCAACCTGTACAGCCCCGAGGTGGGTCCCCTGACCCCGCTCGGCGAGTTGTTCGGGTTCGACTGGAACTTCTTCGCCCCCTCGATGGTGTGGCCGTCCATCGGCAACCTGCTGACCTGGCACGGCATCGGCTACAACATGGTGATCATCTACTCGGCGCTCCAGGGCGTGCCCCGCGATCTGTTCGAAGCCGCGCGGCTGGACGGCGCCTCGGAGTTGCGGATCGCACTGAGCATCAAGATCCCGTTCGTGCGCGGCGCGCTCGTCCTGACCGCGCTGCTGTCGATCATCCAGATGCTGCAGATCTTCAACGAGCCCGCCCTGTTCCGGAACGTGACTCCGCAGACGATCAGCGACAGCTTCGCCCCGATCATGATCATCTACAACCAGGCGTTCAACGCCGGCAACTACAACTACGCCGCGGCCCTGTCCGTGCTGCTCGCCCTGTTCCTCGGCGTCGCATCCTTCCTCTTTTACCGGCTGACCTCGAGGGAGGCGGACTGATGGCACTGACGGAAAACCGTAAGGAAAACGGCACGGAAGCCGGCAGTGAGCCACCCCGCGGGCGCACCGTGCGGCGGCTCACCCGTCCGGACCCGGCGGCGCGCTCCCGGGGCGGCCAGCGCTTCCTCCTCGTCGGTCTGGCGCTGGCCAGCGCCTACAGCCTGTTCCCGGTGTACTGGCTGATCATCGCCGCGACCAAGGACCGTGTGGGGCTGTACCAGAGCAACGGCCTGTGGTTCTCCGACATGCACCTGTGGGACAACCTGCGCCAGGTGTTCACTTACGGGGACGGCATCTTCCTGCGCTGGACCGCCAACTCGTTCCTGTACGCGGGCGTCGGCTCCCTGGGCGGCACCCTCATCGCCCTCGCCACCGGCTACGGCCTGGCACGCTTCGACTTTCCGGGCCGCAGTGCCGTGTTCGCGTGCGTCGTGGGTTCGTTCCTGATCCCGATCGCCCTGCTCACCCTGCCGCTGTACCTGCTGTTCTCGGAGATCGGCATGGTCGACACGCCCTGGGCGATGCTGATCCCCTGCCTGATCAACCCGTTCAGCGTGTACCTCGCCAAGGTGTACACCGAGGCCACCATCCCCTTCGAGCTCCTTGAGGCGGCCCGCATCGACGGCGCCGGCGAGCTGCGGATCTTCTTCAGCATCGTGCTCCGGATGATGACGACCGGCGGCGCGACGGTGTTCCTGCTGGCCTTCGTGAACACCTGGAACGCCTTCTTCCTGCCGTTGACCGTGCTGCGCGGCGAGGAGAACTGGACCCTCAACCTGGGCCTGTACAACTGGTCCGGCAAACGCGCGGAGTCCGGCGTCGACCTGACCAGCCTGGTGCTGACGGGCGCGCTGCTGTCCATCGTGCCGATGGCGATCATGATGGTCGCGATGCGCCGGTACTGGCGGTCGGGCGTGACGATGGGGGCCCTCAAGTGACCGTGATCCAGGCAGCCTCGAAGCAAGTGACCGTGGTCCAGGGAGCCTCGAAGCAAGTGACCGTGATCCAGGGAGCCTCGAAGTGACCCGGCTGCGCAATCCCGTCCTCCGCGGCTTCGCCCCGGACCCGTCCCTGGTGCGGGTGGGCGAGTGGTACTACGTGGCGACGAGTTCGTTCGAGTGGTTCCCGACGATCCCCGTCCACCGCTCGCGGGACCTGGCGCACTGGGAGTACGCGGGCCACGTCCGGGGCGCGGTCCCCGGCGACTCGCTCGCGGGTGTGCCCGACTCGGGCGGCGTCTGGGCGCCGTCGCTGAGCTGGGACGGCGAGCGCTTCTGGATGGTCTACTCGATCGTCCGCTCGGTGGGCACGCCGTACTTCGACACGGACACCTACGTCAGTACGGCCACGGACGTGAGCGGCAAGTGGACGGCACCGCGCCGGGTCGCGAGCCACGGCTTCGACCCCGCGCTCTTCCACCACGAGGGCCGGCTCTGGCTGCTCAACCTCCAGAACGACCACCGCCCGGGCGGCAGGCGCTTCGCCGGGATCGTGCTGACGGAGCTGGACCGCGAGACCCTGGACCCCCTCGGTGACACCCACCTCCTCCTCCAGCACGAACGGCTCGTCGAAGGGCCGAAGTTGCTGTGGCGGGACGGCTGGTACCTCCTGGTGCTGGCGGAGGGCGGTACGGGCTTCGAGCACGGGGTGCGGGTGGCGCGCAGTCGCGTGATGACCGGTCCGTACGAGCTCGACGACCGGCCGCTGCTGACGTCACGGGACGATCCGTCACTGCCGTTGCAGAAGGCGGGGCACGGCGAGCTGGTTCAAACCCCCGACGGGAACTGGGTGTTGAGCCATCTGACGGCCCGGCCCCTGGACACGCCCGAGGGCCCGCGCTGCACGCTCGGCCGTGAGACCGCGATCCAGCCGGTGACCTGGGACGCGGAGGGGTGGCCGAGGCTGCGGCACGGGGGCTGGCATCCGGCGGTGGAGGTCGACGTACCGACGCATCCGGATGGAGAAGGAGCTCAACTCGGCGATGGCGCCGATCCGTTGGGCTGGCCCTGGAGCACCCTGCGCGGATACGCGGACCCGTCCTGGGCGGACGCCACCACCCGCCCCGGCCGGATCCGGCTGCGCGGCCGGCACGGTCCCGAGTCGTGGTGGGCGCACAGTCTGCTGGCTCGGCGGATCACCGAGCACCGCGCCGAGGCCGAGGTCACCGTCGAGGCCCGGCCGCGGACGTTCACGCAGGCCGCCGGGCTGGTGCTCTGGTACAACACCGAGGCGTATCTCGCCCTCGACCTGACCTGGGCCGAGCCCGCGGGCGAGGGGCAGTGCGGTCAGCAGTGGCGGGGCGGCGGCCGTACGGTGCTCAGCCTGGTGGAGCGGGACGAGGCGGGCACGCGGCAGGTGGCCGTCGTGGACGTCGACGCGGACGGGGCGCTCACGCTGGGTGTGACGACCGAGGGCGCCGAGGCACGGTTCTGGTACGTCCGGGACGGTGTACGCACGCCGGTCGGGTCGCCGCTCGACTTCGGCAGGCTCTCCGACGACCACGGAGCGAAGCTGCGCTTCACCGGGGCGATGGCCGGGATCCATGCCGTGGATCTCGTGGACGCGGGCTTCTCGGCCTACTTCTCGGGGTTCCGCCTGGACTGCCGATAGCCGTGTTCGAAGTTTCGAAAACCCGACCCGGCACAGACCTGCGAACTCCGGCCTCTTCCCGAGGTCCGGCCGCGAACCTAGGGTAGAGAGCGCTTACTATCCGTTCGGTCTCCCTACCCGCGGTGGCAGCGCGCTGTCGAAACTTTTCATGGCCCTCGGGCGGGCCGGAGAGGTGGTTCCCGATGGTCCGTACGGAGAGTGCGAGCGTGACGGCCGGGCCGACCCTTGCGGTCGTGGCCCGCGAGGCGGGGGTGTCCGTACCCACCGCGTCGAAGGTGGTCAACGGCCGGGAGGACGTCGCCCCCGAGACCCGCCGTCGGGTCACGGAGGCGCTGGACCGGCTCGGTTACGTCCGCAGACCCCGCTTCGACGCGGCGAAGGCGTCGGGGCTGGTCGACCTGGTCGTGCACTCGCTGGAGAGTTCCTGGTCGGGTGCCGTGCTGCACGGGGTGGAGGCGGCGGCGCACGACGCGGGCCTCGAGGTGGTGGTGTCGGCCGGCCTCACCAGGACCCGCGGCGGGCGCCCGGAACGCGGCTGGCTCGACAAGCTCATCGCCCGCGGCTCGTCGGGGGTGCTGTTCAACCTGGCCGAACTGACCGAGTCCCAGTACGCCTGGCTGGACCAGCACCGCATTCCGTACGTGATGATCGACCCGGTGCTCGAACCGCCGGCGGGCGTGGTGTCGGTGGGCGCGGCGAACTGGCACGGCGGGGTGACGGCGACCGAGCACCTGCTGTCGCTGGGCCACGAGCGCATCGCCGTCGTCGCCGGTCACCAGCGCAAGATGTGCAGCAACGCGCGGGTCGCCGGCTACCGCTCGGCACTCGCCACGGCCGGGGTCCGGCAGCGTCCCGAGTACGTCCGGCACGCCGGCTTCGACGAGAGCGTCGCCCGCCGCAGGATGCGGGAACTCCTCGACCTGCCCGAGCCGCCCACGGCCGTCTTCGTCTGCTCGGACCGGATGGCCCTCGGGGTGTACGAGGCGCTGGCCGAGCGGGGGTTGAGCGTGCCGGACGACATGAGCGTGGTCGGCTTCGACGACCTGCCCGAGGCCCGCTGGCTCACCCCGGCCCTCACCACGGTCCGCCAGCCGCTCTCCGAGATGGCGGCGACGGCGCTGCGGCTGCTGGTGCGGATGATGGACGGCGACCGCCCGGAGAGCACCCGTACGGAACTGTCGACGCGGCTGGTGGAACGGGCGAGTACGGCCGGGCCGCAGGTCCAGGGGGTGCGGCGTGGACGAGCCGGGTGAGACCTGTGCGATCCGTTACGGGTGGAACGCCCGCGCGGTGGGTCTCGTGCTGCTCCTCGCGCCGGTGGTCGCCGTGGGCTTCGTCCCAGGGGCCGTCGCGGCGGGGGACGGCCACAGCGAGTGGGCCTTCGTTCCGCTCGTCGCGGCGTTCCTCCTGCTGCTCTCCACCCGGAGGGTCGCCGTGGGCATCGGGCCGACGGGCATCACGCCGGGCCGTGCGGCCTCCCTGGACGGGCGGCGGTTCCTGCCCTGGTCGGCGATCGCGTCCGTCGGTCTCCACCTGACGCCGGGAGCAGGGAGCGCGCTCAAGGTCCTGTGGCGCGAGACGGACGCCGCGCCGCCGCCGAGCCCCGTGGACTCCCCCGCGCCACGGGCGATCGACGGGAACCTGGACACCCAGGTGGAGCCCGACTTCGTGGCGGCGTTCCGCGGGACCACGATGTCGACCGTCGGCATGGACCTGTGCGAGGTGGACGCGGCCCGCCTCGGGACCGCGATCCGGGCGTTCGCTCCCGAGGTCCGTCTCTTCGGCGCCATCGCCCGGTAGGGCTTCGGCCGCCGGTACCGGTCCGTGTGGGGCCCCCTCCGCCCACGGGCCTACGTCCCCACGTGGTTTCGGACGTCTGCATGGGCCAACGACCGCCGGATTCGCTCACTTTTGTTCATATACGGAAGGAGGGAACTCGCCGGGTCGACGGGGCGTCGAAGGATGCGGCGGGGAGGGGGGCCGTTGCTC
>NZ_LGDG01000225.1 GCF_001279775.1 Streptomyces sp. MMG1533
CTGCAGCTTCACCAACTCCGTCTGCAGGCGCAGCAGTTCCTCCTCGTACGTCTTGCGCGGCACCTTCTCCGCCTTCTTGCCCGCCATGCCGCCTCCACCACCCGATGACCTACGTCGATGACTTACGGAGTCACCCATGTCCAAGGTCGAACACCAGAACGCCACGGTACTTTCCGACAACGAACTGCGCACCCTGGACGCCCACTGGCGGGCCGCGAACTACCTGACCGCCGGCCAGATCTACCTCATGGCCAACCCCCTGCTCACCGAGCCGCTGAAGCCGGAGCACATCAAGCCGCGACTGCTCGGCCACTGGGGCACCTCGCCCGGCCTCAACCTCGTGTACACCCACCTCAACCGGGTGATCAAGGCGCGCGGACTCGACGCCCTGTGCGTCTGGGGCCCGGGCCACGGGGGACCGTCCGTGCTGGCCAACGCCTGGCTGGAGGGCAGCTACAGCGAGACCTACCCGGACGTGTCCCGGGACGCGACGGGCATGGAGCGGCTGTTCCACCAGTTCTCGTTCCCGGGCGGCGTGCCGAGCCACGTCGCGCCGGAGACACCGGGCTCGATCCACGAGGGCGGAGAACTCGGCTACTCGCTGGCGCACGCGTACGGTGCCGCCTTCGACAACCCGAACCTGCTGGTCGCCTGCGTGATCGGCGACGGCGAGGCGGAGACCGGGCCGCTGGCGGCCTCCTGGCACTCCAACAAGTTCCTCGACCCGGTGCATGACGGCGCGGTGCTGCCGATCCTGCATCTGAACGGCTACAAGATCGCCAACCCGACCGTCCTGTCCCGCATCCCCGAGGCCGAGCTGGACGCGCTGTTGCGCGGCTACGGCCACGAGCCGATCCACGTGAGCGGCGACGACCCGATGCAGGTCCACCGGGCGATGGCCCAGGCCTTCGACCGAGCGCTGGAACGCATCGACGTGATGCAGCGCACGGCACGCGAGGACGGCGTCAGCGAGCGCGTGCACTGGCCGGTGATCGTGCTGCGCACCCCCAAGGGCTGGACCGGCCCCGCCGAGGTCGACGGCGAGCCCGTGGAGGGGACGTGGCGCGCCCACCAGGTCCCGCTGTCCGGCGTACGCGAAAACCCGGAGCACCTGAGGCAGTTGGAGGCGTGGCTGCGCTCCTACCGCCCGACCGAGCTGTTCCACCCCGACGGGCGCCCTGCGGCGGACGTCCTGGCCTGCGTACCCGACGGTACGAAGCGGCTCGGCGCCACCCCCTACGCCAACGGCGGCCTGCTCGTCCGGGACCTTCCCGTCAGGTCCCTCGACGACTTCGCCGTGCCCGTCGACAAGCCCGGAACCACCCTGCACGAGCCCACCCGGGTCCTGGGAGACCTCCTCGAACGGATCATGGAGGACACCCGCATCCGTCGGGACTTCCGAGTCGTCGGTCCGGACGAGACCGCCTCCAACCGGCTGCAGGCCGTCTTCGACGCCAGCGGAAAGGCCTGGCAGGCGCAGACGCTCACGGTGGACGAGCACCTCGACCGGCACGGCCGGGTGATGGAGATCCTCTCCGAACACCTCTGCCAGGGCTGGCTGGAGGGCTACCTGCTCACCGGACGGCACGGGCTGTTCTCCTGCTACGAGGCGTTCGTGCACATCGTCGACTCGATGGTCAACCAGCACATCAAGTGGCTCAAGACATCGAGGGAGTTGCCCTGGCGGGCCCCGATCGCCTCGCTGAACTACCTGCTCACCTCGCACGTGTGGCGTCAGGACCACAACGGCTTCTCCCACCAGGACCCCGGCTTCGTCGACCACGTCCTCAACAAGAGCCCCGAGGTCGTCCGGGTCTACCTGCCGCCGGACGCCGACGCCAACACCCTGCTGTCGGTGGCGGACCACGCCCTGCGCAGCCGGGACTACGTCAACGTGATCGTGGCCGGCAAGCAGCCCTGCTTCGACTGGCTGTCCATGGACCAGGCGCGGGCCCACTGCGCACGCGGCGTCGGCATCTGGGACTGGGCCGGCACGGAGAACGGAGGCGAGCCCGACGTCGTACTCGCCTGCGCCGGGGACGTGCCCACCCAGGAGGTGCTGGCCGCCGCGCAGTTGCTGCGTCGACACCTGCCCCAGCTGGCCGTACGGGTCGTCAACGTGGTCGACATGACCCGGCTGCTGCCACGCGAGGAACACCCGCACGGCATGAGCGACTTCGAGTACGACGGCCTGTTCACCACCGACAAGCCGGTGATCTTCGCCTACCACGGCTATCCGTGGCTCATCCACCGCCTCGCCTACCGCCGCACTGGCCACAAGAACCTGCACGTGCGCGGCTACAAGGAGTCCGGCACCACCACCACGCCGTTCGACATGGTCGTGCGCAACGACCTGGACCGCCACCGCCTGGTCATGGACGTCATCGACCGCGTCCCCGGTCTGGGCGTGCGTGCCGCCGCCGTACGCCAGCAGATGGTCGACGTCCGCACCCGCCATCACGCCTGGATCCGCGAACACGGCACCGACCTGCCCGAAGTCGCCGACTGGAGCTGGAACGCCTGACCCCGGTCCCTCCGGAACGGAAGGAGTTCACCGCCATGACCGTACGCGTCGGCATCAACGGGTTCGGCCGCATCGGCCGCACCTATCTGCGCGCGGCACTCGACCGTGCCGACGCAGGCACCCAGTACGCCCACGTGGTCGCGATCAACGACATCGCGCCGCCCGCCACCCTGGCCCACCTGCTGGAGTACGACTCGACGTTCGGCCGCATCGGACGGGAGGTCCTCCACGACGACAGCTCGATCATCGTCGACGGCAGGCGCATCGCCGTCACCGCCGAGCGCGACCCGTCGTCCCTCCACTGGTCCGACTACGGCGCCGACATCGTCGTCGAGTCCACCGGGCGTTTCCGCGACCGCGACTCGGCCGGACTGCACCTGAAGGCCGGCGCCCACACCGTGTTGCTGTCGGCACCGGGCAAGGGCGTGGACGCCACCATCGTGATGGGCGTCAACGACGACACCTACGACCGGCACCACGACCGGATCGTCTCGGCCGCCTCCTGCACCACCAACTGCGTCGCCCCGATGGTCAAGGTGCTGCACGAGACCTTCGGCATCGACCGCGGCATGATGACCACCATCCACGGCTACACCAATGACCAGGCACTGCTCGACGGCCCGCACAAGGATCTGCGCAGGGCCCGTTCGGCCGCGCTGAGCATCATCCCCACCAGCACGGGAGCCGCCCGCGCCGTGGGTCTCGTCGTGCCGGAGCTGGCCGGGGCCCTCGAGGGCATCGCGGTCCGGGTGCCTGTCGAGGACGGATCGCTCACCGACCTCGCCGTGGTGCTGAACAGCGCGGCGACCGTGGACGAGATCAACGCGGCGTTCACCGCGGCCGCCGAGGGTCCGCTGAACGGCGTCCTGCGCGTCACGAAGGCCCCGATCGTCTCCCGCGACGTCATCGGCGACCCCGCCTCCTGCGTCTTCGACCCCGCCCTGACCCAGGCCAACGGCACCCTGGTCAAGGTCTTCGGCTGGTACGACAACGAGTGGGGCTACACCAACCGGCTCCTCGACCTCACGGCCCTGGTCGCGGACGACTGACACATCCCAAGGGGCCCGGTGCCGACGACCACCGGTCCCCGCCCCGCACCGGGGACGACCAGCGCAGCCTTGGGCCGACCGGCCCTCTTTCCCGACCCGGACAGCCCATGGGACCCCCCGCCGATCCGGTGGATGCTCGAAGTGGACAAACCTTGGAGGTGACCCCGGATGACGGACGACGTGCTCAGCCGACCCCCGCTCCACGCCCTGCTCGCGGACGGCACCACCGTGTGCATACGCCCCGCCGAGCCGGACGACCACGACCAGTTGGAGGGACTCTACGAGCACATGTCACCGGAGAACCTGCGCCTGAGGTTCTTCGCGGCGAGCCGGCGGTCCGCCGCCATGGCCGCCGAGCGGGCCTGTGCTCCGGCCCGCCCCGGCTACCGGGCCCTGCTGGCCGAGACGAACGGCCAGGTGATCGGTCTCGCCGAGTACGACACGGGCGACGACGAGGACTCCGCCGAGATCTCCGTCGCCGTCGCCGACGGACTGCACCACCGCGGTGTGGGCACCCTGCTCATCGAACACCTGGTCGCGGCGGCCCGAGCGGACGGCATCACCACCTTCACGGCCGACGCACTCAGCGAGAACCACGAGGTGCTCCGCCTCTTCTCCGATCTCGGCCTGCGCGTGGCACGCCACTTCGAGGGGCCCGAGGTGCGCTGCACCATCCTGCTCACCGAGGACGACACCTATCTGTCGGCAGTGGAGGCCCGTGGCCGGGCCGCCGACGTGGCCAGCCTCGGGCCGCTGCTGTGCCCGAACGCCGTCGCCGTCGTGGGCGCCGGACGCAGGCCCGGGTCGGTCGGCCGGGCGATCCTCCACCATCTGCGCGCGGGCGGCTTCACCCGACGCCTCTTCGCCGTGAACCCCGGTGTCCGCGCGATCCTGGGCGTCCCGTCCTACCCCTCCGTCAGCGCCCTGCCCAAGGTCCCGGACCTCGTGGTGATCGCCGTGCCCGCCGCCGCGGTCCCGGCCACCGCCGAGGAGTGCGGGAAGACGGGGGTACGGGCCCTGCTGGTCGTCTCGGCGGGTCTCGACAGCGACCAGGCACAGGCGCTGCTGGCCGCCTGCCGCACCTACGGCATGCGACTCGTCGGCCCCAACTGCCTCGGGATCTCCAACACCGACCCGGACCTGCGCCTCGACGCCACCTTCGCCGCCGACCATCCGCGCCCCGGCTCGGCAGGTGTGGCCGTGCAGTCCGGCGGGGTCGGTATCGCCCTGCTGGACGGGCTGTCCCGCCTCGGCATCGGCGTCTCGTCCTTCGTCTCGCTCGGCGACAAGTACGACGTCAGCGGCAACGACATGCTCCAGTGGTGGGAGAGCGACGGCCGCACCGGCCTGGCCCTGCTGCACCTGGAGTCCTTCGGCAACCCGCGGGCGTTCTCCCGTACCGCCCGCCGCGTGACCCGACGTATCCCGGTCCTCACCGTCGACGCGGGCCGCACGGACGCGGGCCGGCGGGCCGCCGCCTCGCACACCGCGGCCGCCGCCACCCGCACCATGACCCGGCAGGCCCTGTTCACCCAGGCCGGCATCACCGCCACCCGGTCGGTCGGCGAACTCCTGGAAACCGCCGCCCTGATGCACTCCCAGCCCCTGCCGACGGGCAGCCGCGTGGCGATCGTCACCAACGCGGGCGGCGCGGGCGTCCTGGCCGCCGACGCCTGCGCCGAGGCGGGACTCGCCCTGCCGCCGCCGACTCCCGCGCTGGTCGACGACCTGCTCGCCGTACTGCCCGAAGGGGCCGCCGCCGGCAACCCGGTGGACGCCACCGCAGCGGTGACGGAGGACCAGCTCGAGGAGTGCGTGGAACGGCTCCTGCGCCACCCGGGCATCGACGCGGTGCTCGTGGCCCTGGTGCCCACGGCGGTCGCCCAGGCGACCGGCGACGACCTCGTGCGGGCCCTCACCCGGGCGCCCGGGCGCCCGGCCCGCCCGGTCGTCGTGGTGCGCCTGGAGCAGGACCTGCCGGTCCGGCTGCTCCCCGCCACCTACGGCGGCACGATCCCCTCGTACGCCGAACCCCAGGCCGCCGCACGCGCCCTGGCCCATGCCGCTCATCGCGCCGCCTGGCTCGCCCGGCCCGCGGGCACGGTCCCCGACCTCGACGGCATCGAGGCCGAGCGGGCCCGCCGAGTGGTCGATGACTACCTCGCCGCACTCCCCCAGTCTCGGCTTCGCTCGACCGGGGGGACCCCCATCGACGGCGGCTGGCTCGACCCGCGCACCTGCGCCGACCTCCTGGCCTGCTACGGCATCCCGCAGATCCCGTGGGCCTGGGCGGAGACCGAGGACGAAGCCGTCCTGGCCGCCGACCGGCTGCGCGGCTTCGACGGCCGCGTGGTCATGAAGGCCCACTGGCCCGGGCTCGTGCACAAGACCCAACAGCACGCCGTTCACCTCGACCTGCGCGGCGACTCCCAGGTGCGCGCCGCCTTCAGGGACTTGGAGACACGATTCGCCGGGCTGATGACCGGCGTGGTCATGCAGCCGCTCGCGGCCCGCGGCACCGAACTGTTCGCGGGTGTCGTCCAGGACGAGGTGTTCGGCCCGCTCGTCCTGTTCGGGCTCGGCGGTACGGCCACGGAGGTACTGGCCGACCACGCCGCCAGGCTCGCCCCGCTCACGGACCACGACGTGCACGACCTGATCACGTCCCCGCGCTGCGCTCCGCTCCTGCTCGGGGCGGGCGGCAGCGGACCCGTCGACCTCGAAGACCTGGAGCAGCTGCTCCTGCGGCTTTCCCGCCTGGCCGGCGATCTGCCGCAGCTCGCCGAAGCCGACTTCAACCCGGTCCTCGCAACGCCGGGCCAGGTCACCGTGCTCGACGCGCGGATCCGCCTGCTTCCGCGTCGACCCCAAGACCCCTATCTGCGCCGGCTCCGCTGAGGAGGAAACGGACATGAAGCACAACAAGGTCGGCTCCGTGATGACCACGGACGTCGTTCGCGCCGAGTACGGCACCCCGTTCAAGGAAGTGGCACGGCGGCTCGCGGATCACCGCATCAGCGGACTGCCGGTGGTCGACGAGGACGACAAGGTCATCGGCGTCATCTCCGAGACGGACCTGGTGATGCGCCAGGCGGCCACGCCCGACCCCTACGAACAGCCCAGGCGTCGCCCGAGGCTCGTGGCGCTCACCCGCAGCGCCCGGCGACAGGCCGCGAAGGCGAAGGCACGTACCGCCGGTCAGCTGATGACCGAACCGCCGGTCACCGTGCACGCCGACGACACCATCGTCGAAGCAGCCCGGACCATGGCCCAGAGGCACGTGGAGCGGCTGCCGGTCCTCGACGAGGCGGAGCGGCTGGTCGGCATCGTCACCCGGCGCGACCTGCTCCAGGTCTTCCTGCGGCCGGATTCCGAGATCGGGCGCGAGGTGGTCGAGGAAGTGCTGGTAGGCGCGCTGTGGCTGGCTCCCCGCGGCATCGACGTCTCCGTGACGGAAGGCGTCGTCACGCTCGCCGGCCACATGGAGCGCAAGAGCGAGACGGAGATCGCCGTCTCGATGACCCGCCAGATCGACGGCGTGGTCGCCGTGGTCGACCAGCTCACCTACCGGCTGGACGACGCGCGACTGCAGCCCGACGAGCAGGCCCTGCACGGCGTGGCCGACGACTGGCTGCGCCGGCTGTGAGAGGAGGCGGACCGCCATGACCGGCAAGGTACTGGTGGCCTACGGAACGACGAACGGTGCGACCGCACAGATAGCCGAAACCATCGCCGAGGTCCTGTGCAAGGACGGCCTGACCGCCGAGGCGCTGCCGGCCCGGTCCGTGGCCGACGTGGCACCGTACGACGCAGTCGTGGTCGGCGGCGGCCTGTACGCCGGACGCTGGCACAAGGACGCCCGCCGCTTCGTCCGGCGCCACCGGCGGGCTCTCGCCGAACGCCCCCTCTGGCTCTTCAGCAGCGGCCCGCTCGACGCCTCGGCCTCCGAGCGGGACATTCCGCCCGTGCCCGGTGTGCAGCGGGTCATGACGCAGCTGGACGCCAACGGGCACGTCACGTTCGGCGGCTGCCTCGAGGAAGGCGCGAAGGGGCTGGTGGCCGGGATGATCCTCCGCTCCGGGAAAGGCGGGGACTTCCGGGACGCCGCTCACATCGAGGCGTGGGCGGCGCGCGTCGCCGACGAGGTGACGGACGGAGAGAAATAGAGGATCGGGAGAGCAGTAGGGGAGCGGGAGAGCAGTAGAGGAGCGGGAGAGCGGTAGAGGAGCGGGAGAGCGGTAGAGGAGACGGAGAGCGGTGGAGGAAGGGAGACGACGTCCGATCGTCGCGACCCCGGTGCCCGGATGTCACCCGGCACCGGGGCCGCCGTGGTTCGCAGGACATCTTCGCTCGCTCGCCGCCGGGCATCGGCCGTACGACGACCCCGTCCGGCCGCCGATGGGGGCCGACCGGCCCAAGCGGTACGACGGCCGCCCGGACAAGCTGGATCTGCGGGGCAATCCCGGCACAGTACCGGCGACAGGCTCGTACCGGCAGCCGTCGGGCCGCGGGGTCACCCGAGCTCCGCCGAAGACCGAGTGGCGTGAGGAGCATCATGAAAGGCTTCGTTTTCCACGGCCCCGGACAGTCCTCCTGGCAAAATGTCCCGGACCCAGGCATCAAGGACCCCACCGACGCGATCGTGCGCGTCGACGCCGTCACCATCTGCGGCACGGACCTCCACATCCTCAAGGGCGACGTGCCCGAGGTGCAGCCCGGCACGGTCCTGGGACACGAAGCGGTCGGTGAGATCGTCGAGGTCGGCAGCGACGTCCGCACCGTGCGGCCCGGGGACCGGGTCCTGGTCTCCTGCATCACCGCATGCGGGCGTTGCCACTACTGCCGTCAGGCCATGTACGGCCAGTGCCGGGGCGGCGGGGGCTGGATCCTCGGCCACCTGATCGACGGTACCCAGGCCGAGTACGTCCGGGTGCCCTACGCCGACCTGTCCGTCCACCCGCTGCCCGGCGACCTGGACAGCAACGACGCGGTACTGCTGGCAGACATCTTCCCGACCTCGTACGAGGTGGGAGTGCTCAACGGACACGTACGTCCGGGAGACACCGTCGCCGTCGTCGGGGCCGGCCCCATCGGACTGGCCGCGATCGCCACGGCCCGGCTGTTCGCGCCCGAGCGGATCGTCGCCGTCGACCTGGCCCCGGCCCGGCTGGAGGCGGCCAGGCGACTCGGCGCCGAGGCCGTGGCCGACGCCCGCGAGGCCCCGGAACAGCTCATCGCCGACCTCACCGACGGGCTCGGCGCCGACGTGGTCATCGAGGCGGTCGGCGTGCCGGAGAGCTTCGAGCTGTGCACCCGCATGGTGCGGCCGGGCGGACACGTGGCCAACGTCGGCGTGCACGGCAAGCCGGCCACCCTCCACCTCGAAGACCTGTGGATCAAGAACGTGACCATCACCACCGGTCTCGTCGACACCTACTCCACCCCCACCCTGCTGCGGATGGCGGCCGCCGGGCGGCTGCCCACCTCGCAGTTGGTCACCCACACCTTCCCGCTGGACCGGATGGAGGAGGCGTACGACGTCTTCGCCCGTGCCGCCGACACCGGCGCGCTCAAGGTCGTACTCGGCGGGCAGCAGCACGAGGTCGTCGCCGTGGGCGAGGCCTGACGAGAGGACGTGACCGGCCATGGCCGAACAGAAGCGGGCGAGCGCAGCGGAGGTACGGCACGTGGGCGACCTGGGCCGACGCATCGTCGCGCGGCGCGAACAACTCGGCCTGAACCGGACAGAGACAGCCGCCCGGGCGGGCATGGCGGCCAACTACCTGCGGCACCTGGAGGAGCACGCCACTGCGGCGCCCGACGGGGGTGTCCTCCTGAAGTTGGCCGGCGCCCTGGAAACGACGGTGACGGACCTGACCGGTGGCAACGTCGATCTGCCGCCGGGCCGTGGACAGGCTGCCCGCACCCCTGAGTTCAGGGAACTGAGCACATACGAGTGCCGAGCCCTGCTCTCGACACACGGAGTGGGGAGACTCGCGCTGTCCACCGCCTCGGGTCCCGTCATCGTGCCGGTCAACTACAGCGTCGTCGACGGCGCGGTCGTCTTCAGGACAGCCGCCGGAGCGACGCCGTCACTGGCGACCGGCTGCCGGGTGGCCTTCGAGGCCGACCACATCGACGAGGTGTTCAGCCGGGGCTGGAGCGTGCTGGTCCGCGGCCACGCGCGGACCGTGACGGATCCCGACGAGGCACGCCGGCTCGCCCAACGGGCGTACAGCACGCCCTGGGCCGGAGGCCGCCGCGACCAGTGGGTGCGTGTGGATCCGATCGCCGTCACCGGCCGCCGGATCACTGTGTGACGTGGATCGGTCACGCCCAACCTTCCTATCTGGTGAGAGACGACGCTGATGTACCCCAATGACGGATTCCGTGAACTCGACCGGCAGGAATGCCTGCGGCTGCTGGCGAAGGTGGTCCTCGGCCGCATCGTCCACACACGCCAGGCCCTGCCCGCCGTGCAGCCGGTCAACTTCTCTCTGGACAACGACAACGCCGTGATGCTGCGTACTTCCGCGTCGTCCGAACTGGTCCGCGCGATCGACGGCGCGGTGGTCGCCTTCGAGGCCGACGAGGTCGACGTGAGGGCGCACTCGGGCTGGAGCGTCGTCGTCACCGGGCCGGCCACTGTCGTCACCGACCCCGCCGAGCACGCACGCCTGATCCGGACCGGCCCACGCTCCTGGGTGCCCGCCCCGGACGAGGTCTTCGTCCGCATCGAGCCCGAGTTGGTGACCGGGCGCGAACTTGTCGGCGGGCGCACGATCTACGGCCTGCACCTGATGCCCTGAGCCTGCCGGAAGGCGTCATGCCGACGGAACGGCCGGTCGGCCCACCACGCACACCCGATTCCGTACCGTCACCCGCCGCGGGAGATTACCGTGGCACGTGACCGGCGCGGTGGGTGTCCGTGCGTCGAGGGGACCGGAGGTACGCAGGTGGGAAGCTCCGAGGAGTCAGAGGCCCGCCTACGGCTGCCGCAGCTGAAGCTGGACGAGCTGCTGGAGGAACTGCAGGCCCGTCTGGACGCCGCCCGCGGCACCCGCGACCGGGTGCACAGCCTGCTGGAAGCGGTGCTCTCCGTCGGCCGGGAACTCGAACTCGAGCAGGCACTGCGCAGCATCGTGGAAGCCGCCGCGGTGCTCGTCGACGCCGAGTACGCCGCCCTCGGGGTGATCGGCCCCGACGGCAAGCGGCTGTCCGCCTTCCACACGGTCGGCGTCAGTGCGGAGGAGATCGCCCGCATCGGCCCGTACCCGGAGGGCCACGGCATCCTCGGGGAGCTGATCCGCAAGCCCGAGCCGTTGCGCCTCGCCAAAATCTCCGAACACCCGGCGTCGTACGGCTTCCCGCCGAACCACCCGCCGATGAACACCTTCCTCGGCGTTCCCATCCGGGTGCGTGACCAGGTCTTCGGCAATCTGTACCTGACCGAGAAACGGGGTGGTGCGCAGTTCGACGAGGAGGACGTCTCGGTGACGTCGACGCTGGCCGTGGCGGCCGGTGTGGCGATCGACAACGCCCGCCTGTACGAGGAGTCCCGGCTGCGTGAACGCTGGCTGCGGGCGAGCGCGGAGATCACTCACAGTCTGATGTCCGGCAGCGAGCGCATGGAGGTCCTCGGCCTGATCGCCGAAGGGGCCAGGGAGATCACGGGCGCGGCCCTCGCCGTGGTGGCGGTGCCGATGGAGGACACCGGATCACTCACGGTGGAGCTCGCCATCGGGCGGGACGCGGAAGCCCACCGTGGACTCGTGGTGCCGGTGGACGAGAGCCTGATCGGCCAGGCCTTCGCCAACGCGGCTCCCGTCATCAGCCCGGACGTCTCCCACGACACGCGGGTATCGGCCGGGCCACCGCGTTTCTCGGGACTCGGTCCGGCCGCTGCGGTCCCCATCGGCACGGGTGACGGGGTACGAGGCGTGGTTCTGCTGGTCCGCGAGTCGGGTCGGGCGGCGTTCTCGGAGAAGGAGACCGAGCTGCTGCAGGGCTTCGCCGCGCAGGCGGCAATCGCGATGGAGCTGGCGGCGCGCCGCCAGGACGCCGAGGAGATCGCGGTGCTCAAGGACCGCGACCGGATCGCCAGGGACCTGCACGACCTGGCGATCCAGCGATTGTTCGCCACCGGGATGACACTGCAGAGCGCGGGCCGCTTCATCGAGCACGAGGAGGCTTCCGAGCGGGTCCGGCGGGCCGTGGACGACCTGGACGAGACCATCAAGATCATCCGCTCGACGATCTTCGGTCTGCGCTCGCGCGAGGGCGCCGCCGGATCCGGGCTGCGGGCGCGTGTGGTGCGGATCGTCGGCGAGACGGCGCCGGTCCTGGGCTTCACCCCCAGCGTGCGCATGGAAGGCCTGGTGGACACCGACGTGCCCAAGGGCGTGGCCGACCACGTGGTGGCCGTGCTCTCCGAGGCCCTGACCAACATCGCCCGGCACGCCCACGCCGGCCGGGCTGACGTCGTCCTGACGACGGCCGGCCGTGACGTGCGGCTGACGGTCGCCGACGACGGGGTGGGGATTCCGCCGGACGGCCGGCGCAGCGGGCTGCGCAACATGGCCGAACGGGCCCGGCAATTCGGCGGCGAACTGGAAGTGAGCAGCCCTCCCGAAGGCGGCACCACGCTCGTCTGGCACGCTCGGATACCGCAGGACTGAAACGACCGGTCCACCGCGTCCGGCACCGGTGGCTCGATCCGGTGCTCTCCGCGGCTGTGGTCCGGGAGGAGGTCATCCCCTCCTGACGCCCGTGGACCCGAGGAGACGGGCCGAACCCGACGCGTTCTGCAGGACGTTCGGGGAGAGACGCCCTTGGCCGGCAGCACGGTCGGCAGCAGCTCCAGGGGACGGCCGTACCGACCGATCCGAGCAGCACTCGAAGAGAGCCGCCCGCGTTGACGACGACGATCGAGCGGTGCGGCTGGTCCTCGAGGCCGACCAGCGCCATGGTCGGCCGGACGGCACACACCAGCGCGGCCCCGGCGGCCGAGGCGTAGCGGACCAGGGCGATCACCGGGCATCCCTCCTGACGTCCGAACGGGGGCCGCGGGGCCGCGGTCTCCCGCGGCCCCGGTGAGACCCGCAACCGACCAGCGATGTCGCAGAGCCTTCAGCAGAACGGTGTCCGAGTGTTCCCGCACGACCCGCACGACCCGCACGACCCGCACCACCATGGCCCCGTCCCGGCGGGCGGCATCCAACACACCCGGCAGGCAAGCCAGTTCACCTGGTCGGTGAAGACCACCGAACCGCCCCTGCCGGAGACCTCGTCGATGAACTCGGCCAGGGCCCCGTGGGCCGAGGCGTCCAGACCCGACCGGCGTTCGCCGAGGACCAGCGTTCGGGCCGCCCGTGGCCTCCCGCTCGACGCGGGCCGCGAGGGTGTGTCGCACGGCACGGCCCTCCGTGGCCTTCTGCACTACGCTGCCGCGCGTCACGGGTCGTGGTCAGGAGCGTCAGGTGCGGAGCAAGATCCTCGGTGTCGTCGTGGGCGCCGTCGCCGTGCTCGGGCCAGTCCTCCTGCTCACCCATGAGGTCAGCGCCACGCAGTCGACCACCGGCCTTGACCACTACAGCGCGGTGACGATCGACGGTCACTGGGTTCTGAAATCGAACATCGTCGCGGGGCGGACGCTGAGCCTGTACCACCCGCTGCCCTGGGTCGGCACCTCGTTGACGGACATGTCCTGCCCGACCGGTCTGAAGGCCGTCGCCGGGACCAGGCTCACCTGCCACGGAACCAGGGGCGACGGCTCGCTGGTCGACGTTCCCGTGAAGGTCGTCGCAGTGACCGACTCCTCCGTCACCTGGAAGTTCGACCGCTAGGCCACCGCCGGGCCACCGCCGGGCCCTGTCGTCACCTTCCCGTCGCGCGCGGCCCGACGCCTCCAGCAGCCGCCTCGGCCGAATGGCCGATCCACGACGATGCCCCACCGCCGCGCCTCCGGCCGTTCGGCCGATGCCGGGCACCTGCCCACGGCCGAAGAATGAGATCGCAGCCGACGGCCTCCCTGACCAGGGCACATCCGCGTACGCCACCGGCGCCGTGATGTCCCGGCCGGTCGCGCCCGCATACCCGGCACCGACCAGGCTGCGCCTCATTCCCGAACGGAGACGCCGCCCTCATGACAGTTCCTGCCGTGCCGGCTCCCGCCCAGGCGGACGCCGCGACGCCGCCCCGGAAGCCGCCGTACCGCCGGATCCCGGCGTTCGCGCGTCGCCGCCGCGTCCCCCTCGCCACCCTCACCATGCTTCCGCTGTACCTGGTGTGGGCGTTCTTCCGCGCCAACGGCGGCGGGGACCTCGCGGCCCAGGAGACATGGGCGCGCTTCGCCGCCGAGCACGGCGGCTCGGCGTACGGCCTGTTCTGGTACGGCGGGGTCCACACGGCGAACTACAGCGTGCTCTCTCCGTACTTGATGGGCTTCTTCGGCGTGCGCACGATCGCCGTCGCCTCCGGTCTCGCCGCCGGGTGGCTGACCGCGGTCCTGTTCGTACGGTCCGGGATCCGATGCCCGCTGCCACCGGCGCTGCTCGCCGCGTTCGGGCTGTGGGTCGACGTGGCGGCGGGCCGCGTGACCTTCGCTCTCGGCGTCGCCTTCGCCCTGGCTGCCTGTGTGCTGCTGGTGGGCGAGCGGCGGGTCGTACTGGCGGCCGGGTACGCGATGCTCGCGACGACGGCGAGCCCGGTGGCCGGCCTGTTCCTCGTGGTGGCCGGCGCGGCCTACGCGCTGCTCCGCGACGGGAGGCGGGCCGCCGCGCTGGCGGTCCCGCCGTTCGTGGTGGTGGGCGCGACCACACTGCTGTTCCCCTTCCACGGCGAGGAACCGATGGCGGCGGGACGGATCCTGTGGCCCGCCCTGCTGGGCGCGGCCGTGGCGGTGTGTGCGCCGCGCGCCTGGCGCGTCGTGCGACTCGGCGGCGCCGTGTACACGGCGGGTGTCGTCCTGACCTATCTGATCCCTTCGCCGATCGGCGCCAACGTGGAGCGGCTCGCGCTGCTCTTCGCGCCCGCCGTGCTCCTCGCCGCCCTGCTCTCGGCGGAACGGCGCCCGCGGTACGGGCGCGGTGTGCTCGCGCTGGCGCTCGCCGGGTCCCTGTTCTGGCTGGGATCGGGCACGCCCACCTCCTTCCTGCGCGGGACGGGGCAGGTGCCGGCCTGGGCGGCCGACAGCCACGGAGTCGTGCGGGCCCTGGGCCGGCTCGGCGCGGACCGCGCCCGCGTCGAGGTCGTCCCGGCCCACGACCACCGCGAGGCCGCCCTGCTCGCCCCGTACGTGAACATGGCGCGCGGCTGGAACACCCAGCTCGACGTCACACGCGGCCGCCTCTTCTACGACGGCACGCTGACGCCGATGTCCTACCGGGCCTGGCTGGCCCGCTGGGCCGTCGGCTTCGTGGTGCTGCCTGCGACCGAGCCCGACCGGTACGGGGAGGCCGAGGCGCGTCTGGTGCGCGGCGGGGCCGCGTGGCTGGAACCGGTGTGGCGCGACGCGCACTGGAAGGTCTACCGGGTGCGGAACGCCGTACCGCTGGTGTCGGCCCCCGCCACCGTGGTCCGTACGACCGATGCCGAACTCGACGTGCGCATACCGAAGCCGGGCTCGGTGACCGTACGGATCGCGTACTCGCCGTGGCTGCGGGTCGAGGGCGGCTGTCTGAGCCAGGAGGGCGAGTTCACGAGGCTGACGGTCGGCAGTGCGGGCGTGTACCGGATCGGGTCGTCGTACCTTCCCTCCTCACCCTCGTCCTCGTCGGATTCGGGCGGCTGCTGATCCTTCGGCATGGAGCCGGGCAGGTGCGGCGGACGACTCAGCGCGGCGCCGGCCCGCTGCTCCGGCGGACGACGAGGTCGACCGGGACGAGGGACTCCGGCTGCTCGGGTCCGGCGGAGCCGTCGATGCGGTTGAGCAGGAGGCGCAGGGAGCGGGTGCCGATCTCCGCGAAGTCGGTGCGCACGGTGGTCAGCGGCGGCAGCAGATGGGCGGCCTCCGGGATGTCGTCGTAGCCGACGACGCTGACCTCGCCCGGCACGGAGCGGCCGGCCTCGTGGAGGGCGTGCAGGACGCCGAGGGCCATCTGGTCGTTGGAGGCGAACACCGCCGTGACGTCCGGGCGCGCGGCCAGTCGTCGGCCCCGCTCGTACCCGGAGTCGGCGCTCCAGTCGCCGACCAGAGGTTCGGGGATCTCGGCGCCGGCCGCGGCGAGGGTCGACCGCCAGCTGTCCAGCCGGTGGTCGGCGGAGGTCCAGCCGGTCGGGCCGGCGATGTGCCACACCGTCGCGTGACCGAGCCCGAGGAGGTGCTCGATGGCCTTGCGGGCCCCGGTCCGTGAGTCGCCGGTGACCAGCTCGGTGTGATCGTCGAGGCCGTTCTCCAGTACTACCAGCGGTGTGTCGAGGTGGGTGTCGGCCAGGGCGCGGCCCACCCACAGCTGCGGGGCGATGGCGATCACGCCGTCCGCGCCCTCGGCCGACAGCCGGTTCACGGCCTCGATGACCGTGTCGTGGTCGGCCGTGTCGAGGGCGATGGAGCTGACCAGGTAACCGGCCTCCTGGGCGGCGGTGTTGATCGCCGTGAGGATGGCGGCGGGTCCGTAGCGGGCGGCGTCGAAGGAGATGACCCCGAGCATCCGGGTCCGGCCGCTAGCCAGCGACCTGGCACTGCGGCTGGGCCGGTAGCCGAGCGTGCGCATGGCCACCAGGACCCCCTCGCGCGTCTCCGGGCGGACGGAGGGGTGGTCGTTCAGCACGCGGGAGACGGTCTGTTTGGAGACACCGGCCAGTCGGGCCACGTCGTCCATCACGGGGCGCGAGCCCGCGAAGTTCCGTCTGCTGCGCCCCTTCGGGACGGCCCCGTCGGCGGCGCTTCGGGTCATGGTGGCGGTTTCCTCGACGTCGTGGCGGCGGTGTGGTCCCGCCCGGCAGGACCACAGCATAGGCGGGAGAGTCCCGAGGGCTCGGGGGCGCCGGACCCTCGGGCGGTACGGTCGAGCGGTCAGCCGGCCCGGACGGTCCAGGTGCGGGCGGTGACCCACTCGGCGCGCACGACGGCCGCCGTCTCCCCGGCGCCGCCCGCCTGCTCCGGCACGTACACCGGGGCGTCGGCGTGCAGGGGCAGCACCCTCAGCCGCAGACCGTCGGCGCGCAGGGCGCCGGCGGGCAGCCGGTCGAGGCCGATGTCCCACCCGCGCCCCGAGAAGAACTGGTCGGCGACGAGCGTGTCCCCCACGTACGCCCGCCCCACGTCACCGGTCCAGTGCAGGCGCAGCAGGGTCCCCGGCGGCAGGTCGTCCGGCACGTCGACGCGGTACTCGGCGGCGACGGTGTCGAAGTACTTGTCCGCGGGCGCGCTCGCCCGGCCCTGCACACCGGTCGCGGTCTCGGGCGCCGGACCGGCGGGCCGGACGAGAGTGACCTGAGGGGTGTCCTCTCCGCGTTCTGGAGACGGGACCGCGTAACGGGTGAACACCCCGTCCGCCTCCGGGCTCACCGGCACCCCGTCCACCACCGGTGTCCGCTCCGGTGCGGGCAGTACCGCGAACGACACAGGCGCCTGCGAGCCGTGCAGCCGTACCTCCTCGCGGTCGAAGACGACCCCGTCCCCGCACAGCACCAGCCGCTCGGCACCCCACGCCCGGCCCCGGTAGGCGGTACGAGCCGTCGCCGCGTCGAGGACGAGCAGGCCGACCCGTCGGCCGTGTGCCGTCTCCACCTCGACCAGGGCGTCGGTGCCGGGGCGCAGCCCGGTCACCAGCAGCCGGTCGCCGACGGGCGTGATGTCCCCGGTCGGCGCCCCGACCGACGCCACCGTCGAGGCGTCCAGGGCGAGTTCGGGGGCGATGCCGTCCGTCGCGGCCAGTACCAGGACCGTACGGCCGTCCACGTCGACCGTGCACACCGGCTGGGCGGTGGCCCACTCCAGCCGCAGCCCCGCCACGTCGAGCCGCAGCGGCCAGCAGAAGTAGGCGCCGCTCGGGACGGTGACAGGAGTGCTGGGCAGGGTCGACTCACCGGAGCCGTCCGGGAATCCGACCGTGAACGACGTGTCCGGGTGGTCCGGCAGAGGCTCGTGCGGCTGGTGGTTGTTGACGAACAGGAACCCCGAGGCGCCGTCGCTCCGCACGGCCCAGCGCAGGGTCTCCCGGTCGTCCTGAGCCGCCGGCTGCCGCTCGGGCAGCACGGACTCCATCGGCGCGATGAGGTGACCGAAGTCCGCCAACATCAGGTGCTGGAGACGCAGTTCGTGGTAGGTCCGCCGGTACTGGCCGTACTCGCCGAGCGGGGCCTGGAAGTCGTACGTCAGGACGGGCAGGTCGTTGGGGTAGTCGGTGGCGTGGGACTCCTGCAGGGTGGTGAGTTCACCGGCGGGGTTGGTGCCGCCGTGGAACATGTAGAAGCCCTGCCAGACCGAACCGCAGCCGATCTTGGTGAGGCCGAGGGCGCCGATGTCGTCGGGGTCGACGCGCGGCCGGCGGTGGTACGACACGGCCATGCCGCCGCCCAACTCGCAGGTCGCCCAGGGGAATCGGTCCGCGAAGGCGTCCGGCTCGCCGCCGCGCACGGTGGTGGGCCTCAGGTCGGCGCCGATGCCCTCGTCGTCGCGCTGGTGGGTGAAGAAGAAGTGCTTGCGGCAGGTGTCGGGCCAGCCGCCGTCCGCCTCGGTCCAGAAGGTCTCGGTGTAGCCGCCGTACAGCGGAAGCAGTTCGTCGGGCGGGAGCTGGACCCCGCCCCAGGCCGTCGACGTCCAGAGCGGGGCGCTCATTCCTGCCTCTTGGGCCATGCGCTTCAGGGTGAGGAGGTGGCCGGGCTGGTCGTAGAGCTCGTTCTCGATCTGGATCGCCACGATCGGGCCGCCGTGCGCCCGGTCGAGGCCGCGCAGCTGCTCGGCGATCGCCGTGAACCAGGCGCGGACGGGCTCCAGGTAGGCGGGGTCGTCGGTGCGCGGGGTGCAGTCGCGGGCCAGCAGCCAGTCGGGCAGGCCGCCGCCCCGGACCTCTGCGTGCGACCAGGGTCCGATGCGGGGGATGAAGTCCAGGCCGTGGCGGGCGCACAGCTCGGCGAAGCGGCGCAGGTCGCGGTCGCCGTCGAAGCGGACGCGGCCCTCGATCTCCTCGTGGTGGATCCAGATGAGGTAACTGGCCACGACGGTCACCCCGCCCGCCTTCATCTTCAGCAGCTCCTCCTCCCACTCCCCGGCGGGGTAGCGGGAGTAGTGGAACTCGCCGGAGACGGGGAACCAGGGGCGGCCGCCACGCGTGAGCCAACGGCTGTTGACCGCGATCGGGTCGGGCACCCCGGGGGCATCCGCGAAGGGCAGGTGCCCGGTGAGCGGCGGACCGGCGGGGGAGGGGACGCGCAGGCGGTGCGGGTGGGTCATCAGTCGTTCTCCGGTCCGAGGTCGGGAGTGTCGGTCAGCTGGGCGCGGGTGCCGGTCGTGGCGTGCAGCTCCAGCAGGACCAGTTCGTTGGAGCCCGAGCGCAGGACGGGGCCGGGGACGTACAGCGTGCGCTGCGGGCCGCGGTTCCAGTAGCGGCCGAGGTGGAAGCCGTTGACCCAGGCCTGGCCCTTGGTCCAGCCGGGGAGGGCGAGGAAGGCGTCGGCAGGGGTGTCCACGTCGAAGGTGCCCCGGTGGAAGGCGGGGACGGCGTCCGTGGCGGCGTCGGACGGGCCGAACGGCACGGCGGCCAGGTCGTCGAGGGGAACGGCCCGGCACTCCCAGCCGTGCAGGGCGGTGCCCTGGAAGGACACCGGACCGAGCAGGCCCTTGGGCGCGCCGATGCGCGGCCCGTAGTTGACGCCGCCCAGGTTCTCCACGAGAACCTCCAGCACGGCACCGGCGTGCGGCACGCGCACGGGCAGCGTCTCGTCGTGGCGTTCGCGCTCCAGTACGCCGACGCAGGCGCCGTCCACGAAGACCTGGGCGCGGTCGCCCACCCCGCCCGCGAAGTGCAGCAGCCCGTCGCCCGAGGCCGGAACGCTGGTGCGGTAGAGCACGTGACCGGTGTGCACCCCGAGCTCGTTCATGGTCACCGGGTCCTGCGAGCGCACCGCTGCGGCCGGCCCGCGGAGGTACGGAAGCAGCGGCGCCCGGTGGTCCAGGTCGACGTCCGTGAGCGGGAGTTTGCGGCCCGGGGCCGGGGCGGGCTCGTCAGGGACCGGTGCGTGCCGGGCGATGACCTCGCGGAACGCGTGGTACTTGGGGCCGGGGTCGCCGCTCTCGGTGAGCGGGGCGTCGTAGTCGTAGGACGTGACGGTGGGCTCGTAGGCGTGCTTGTGGTTGGCGCCGTTGGTGAAGCCGAAGTTGGTGCCCCCGTGGAACATGTAGATGCTGACGGAGGCACCGGCGGACAGCAGCCGGTCCAGGTCGGCCGCCGCGTCGGCCGCCGAACGCGTGTGGTGCGGCCCGCCCCAGTGGTCGAACCAGCCGATCCAGAACTCCGCGCACATCAGCGGGCCTTCGGGCTGGTGGGTGCGCAACGCGGCCAGATGCTCCTCGACCCGGCTGCCGAAGGTCGCGGTGGCGAGCGTGCCGGGCAGGCTTCCGGCGGCCAGGTGCTCGGCGTTGGCCTGGTCGCAGGTGAACAGCAGCTCCTCCACCCCGCGCGAACGCAGCGCCTGCTCGACGTGCTTGAGGTACGCGATGTCGTCGCCGTACGCCCCGTACTCGTTCTCCACCTGTACGGCGATCACCGGGCCGCCGTTCGCGGCGAGGTGCGGCAGCAGCGGCGGCAGGAGCAGGTCGAGGTAGCGGTCGAAGGCATCGGTGAAGCGGGGGTCGCTGGTGCGCAGCCGGATGTCGGGGTCGGAGATCAGCCACGCGGGCAGCCCGCCGTCGTCCCACTCGGCGCAGATGTACGGCCCGGGGCGCAGCAGCACGTGCAGGCCCTCCGCCTGGGCCAGCCGCAGGAAGCGGGGCAGGTCGAGCAGCCCGTCGAGGACGAGCGTGCCGGGTTCCGGCTCGTGCAGGTTCCAGGGCAGGTACGTCTCGACGGTGTTGAGGCCCATCAGACGTGCCTTGCGCAGCCGGTCGGTCCACTGGTCGGGATGGACGCGGAAGTAGTGCAGGGCCCCGGAGATGATCCGGAACGGCTCGCCGTGCAGGAAAAAGCCGTCGGACGAGGTCGTCAGAGCGGGCATGCGGGTGCTTCCCTTCGGTTCGGGTTCGACAGCGCGGTTCAACGGGCTCACGTACGCCCCGGTTCAACGAGTTCGCGTGCTGCGGATCAGCCAGAGCGTGGCGGACAGGCAGAGCGCCGAGACACCGCCGAGCAGCAGCGGCACCGACCGGATGCCGGCCGCCTCGATGGCCTTGCCGAGCGCCGGTCCCGCCGCGACTCCGCCGACCATGGACGCGGCGATGACCAGGGCTCCGGCCCGCCGGGCGCTCGGGGCCGCCCGGTGCAGCCAGGGCAGGCCGGTGGGGAAGATCGGGGCGATGAACAGACCGACACCGGCGTAGGCGTACGGCGCGAGCGCCGGGATCGACGCCAGCAGGAGACAGACCGTCATGCCCGCGCAGGAGACCGTGATGATGGCCTGGGCGGAGAAGCGCAGGGCGACCGGGGCGACCAGGAACCGGCCGACGGTCATCATCAGCCAGTACACGGAGGTCGCGGTCGCGGCGACCCCGGCGCCGTATCCCACGGTCTCCAGATGGGTCGGCTCCCAGCCGCCGACGCCCGCCTCGATGCCCACGTGCAGCACGTAGAGCGCGACGAACACGGCGAGCACCGAGCCCAGGCTGCGGCCGAGGACCCGTCGCCCGCCGCTCTCGGGGCCGTCGGTCGGTCCGGGCGCGTGGTCGCGTACGCCCTTCAGGCACAGCAGCAACGGCAGGTTGGCGAGCGCGAAACCGAGGAAGACCGCCGGGTAGTGCGCGGAGCCGACCACGCCGATCAGCGCCGGACCGAGGATCGCGCCGATGCCGAAGTGCGCGTTCAGGATGTTCAGCATCGCGGTCGAACGGCGACCGAAACCGACCGCGAACAGCTGGTTGAGGCCGTAGTCGATCCCGCCGAAGCCGAGCCCGGCCAGCAGCGCCATGGTCAGTGCGGCGGGCCAGTTCGGCGCGAGCGCGAAGCCTGCCGCGCCGACCGCCATGAGCAGGTACGAGGCGCCGAGGATCTGCCGGTTGCCGAGCCGGCCGTAGAGCCGGTCGAACAGCAGCACACCCGCGACCCCGCCGACGAAGTGGGCGCTCAGCCCCAGTCCCGCGGCCGAGGGGGACAGCCCGAACTCCCCGCGGAAGGCCGGGATGGCCGGCCCGTACAGCGCCTGGAGCGCGCCGATGAGGACGAAGCCCACGCAGGAGGCGGCCACGGCGGCGGGACTGAAGACCGGCGTGCCCGGCCGTACTCGGGTGGACGACATCGGCCTGCTGCTGTCGACAACTCGTTTTCCCCCCGGCACAGCACACCTCTCGATCGCTCCGACCGTTGTGATGTTACCGGTAACATAGTCGCCGTCAAGATCCCGGACGCAGATGAGTGCGCAGAAAGGAATTGGACTGTCGGTCCAGTGGCTGGACGTGTAGTCTAGAAGTCCTGGTGGTGGTGGAAGGAAGGGCATGCCGGTGGGCGGGGCGAGGGTGGAGGCGGAGCGGGACGCGGTCATCGCCGCGCTGGTCCCGGTGGTCGACGGGATCGCGGCCACGTTCGGCCCGGTGTGCGAGGTGGTGCTCCACGACTACCGGCGCCCGGAGGAGTCGGTGGTCGCCATCGCCGGCTCGGTGACGGGGCGCGCGGTGGGCGGTGCGATGAGCGAGATCGGCATGCGGATCGTCGCCCGGGGCGAGGAGGCGGACGACGAGCTGAACTACGTCACCAGGACCCGGACCGGACAGACCGTCAAGTCGTCCACGATGGTGCTGCGGGACTCCACGGGCGCGGTGTTCGGCGCGGTGTGCGTGAACCTGGACGTCACCGCGCTCACCGAGGCCCACACCGTGCTCGGCGCGCTCGCAGGCCTCGGCCGGCCGTCCGCCGAACTCCCGGTCACCACCTTCGGTAACGACATCGACTCCGTCGTCGACGTCATCCTCGACGACCACCACCTGAGACAGGACCGGGCGTGGGCGGGCCTCGACCGCGCGGCACGCCTGGAGCTGTTCCGCAGCCTCGAAGAGCGCGGGGTGTTCGCGGTGCGCCGCTCGGTCGAGCAGGTGGCCGCCCGGCTCGGCATCTCCCGCGCCTCCGCGTACAGCTACCTCGCCCAGGCCCGGGCCGCGACGGACGCGACCCCCGACTCCACCGGAGGACACGCGTGACGCCCACCACCCTGCCGGTCACCCTCGACGACATCCGTGCCGCGGCCGCCCGGCTCAAGGGCGTCGCGCACCGCACACCCGTGCTGCGCTCCCGCACCCTCGACGCGCTCGTCGGCGCCGAGGTCTTCCTCAAGTGCGAGAACTTCCAGCGGGTGGGAGCCTTCAAGTTCCGCGGCGCCTACAACGCGGCCTCGCGGCTGACCCCGGAGCAGCTCGCCCGGGGCATCGCCACCTACTCCTCCGGGAACCACGCCCAGGCCGTCGCCCTCGCCGCCCGCGAGCTCGGCACCACCGCGGTGATCGTGATGCCGCATGACGCCCCGGCCTCGAAGCGGGAAGCCACCGCGGGCTACGGCGCCGAGATCGTGACGTACGACCGCTACACCGGCGACCGCGTCGCCATCGCCGAGGCCCTGGCGTCCGAACGGGGCCTGACGGTCATCCCGCCCTACGAACACCCCCATGTCATCGCCGGGCAGGGCACGGCGGCACTCGAACTCCTCGAAGAGACGGGGGAGTTGGACGCGCTGATGACTCCGGTCGGCGGTGGCGGACTGATCGCCGGAAGCGCCACCGCGGCCAAGGGCCGGCACGCGGACCTGCGGGTGATCGGCGTCGAGCCGGAGGCGGGGGACGACACCAAGCGGTCCCTGGAGGCGGGCCGTCGCATCGAGATCCCCGTGCCGCACACCATCGCCGACGGCCAGGCCCTGCACACACCCGGCGAACTCACCTTCTCCATCAACCGGCTGCTCGTCGACGAGATCGCCCTGGTCTCGGACGACGAGATCCGGGAGGCGATGCGGTTCGCGTTCGAGCGTCTGAAGATCGTCGTCGAGCCGAGCGGTGCCACGCCGCTGGCCGCCCTGCTCGCGGGCCGGATGGGCAGCCTGCCACGCCGGGTCGGGGTGATCATCTCCGGGGGGAACGTCGATGCGGAGCGCTTCGCCCGGCTGTGCGGGGGCATGGACTGACGCGGCGGCGCCGTCACCCGAATGGCGGTTCCCGGCGGACGGGCGGACGATGGAGTGGTGGGGCACGGCCCCCGCCGGTGCCGCTCGCGGTGGGCGGGAGACGGAGGCCGGCCCCGGCCGTACAGAGCCCGGCCGGAAGGGAGAGTCGTCATGATCGAGGTGAAGACGCTCGACAAGCCGGACGAGCGCCGAGATTTCCCCCGGGGTCATCTCGAAGCCGTCCACATGAGTGGACTCGACTTCGCCGTGGCCACCTTCGAACCGGGCTGGCGCTGGTCGGAGTCCGTGGCCCCGATCGCGGGCACGGACAGCTGCGAGGTCCACCACAACGGCTATGTCGTGCAGGGGCGCATGCACATCCGCATGGACGACGGTGGCGAGAGCGAAGTGGGTCCCGGCGACGTCTTCGTGTGCCCGCCCGGACATGACGCCTGGGTCGTCGGCGACGAACAGGCCGTGGTGTACGACTTCGCGGGAGGCATGGCCAAGGAGTACGCGAAGGCCGACTGACGCCGACCGCGGGCGCACGCCTCACACGGTGACGACCACCTTCGCGCGCGCGTGCTCGACCTCCAGATACCGCATCGCCTCGGGCACCTCGCTCAGCGGATACGTGCGGTCGACGACCGGGGCGATCTTCCCGGCCTCGACGAGCTCCCGCAGCGCCGCGAGGTTGGCCTTGCCGGGTTTTGCCGGGAGTTCGAGCAGGCGCTGTCGGACGAAGGGCGACACCAGGCGCCGCTTGAAGAAGAGCCCCATCGGGCCGACCAGGCTGCCGCCCTCGAACACACCCCCGCCGGACAGGACGAGCGTCCCGGTGGGGGTCACGGCGCGCCGGAACGCGCCGAGGGAATGGTTGCCCACCAGGTCCAGTACGACCTCGTACTGGAGTCCGCCGCGGGTGAAGTCCTCCCGCGTGTAGTCGATGACGTGGTCCGCGCCGAGCGACCGGACGAGGTCGACGTTGCGTGTGCTGCACACGCCGGTCACCTCCGCGCCGTACGCCTTGGCGAGTTGCACCGCGAACGTGCCGACCCCGCCCGACGCCCCGTTCACCAGCACCGTCCGGCCCGCCCGGACCCCGGCCAGGTCGCGCAGGCCGATGAGCGCGGTGTTCGCGGCGAGGGGGATGGCGGCTGCCTGCTCGAAGGTGAGGCCGGCCGGCTTCAGGTCCACGGCGTCGTCGGCGGCGCACACGAACTGAGCGAAGGCGCCGTCGGCCTCGCCGTAGACCTCGTCGCCGGGGCGCAGTCCCCCGACCCCCGCACCCACGGCCTCCACCCGCCCGGCGAAGTCCCGGCCGCGGATCCTCGCCCTCGGCGCGCGCAGTCCGAACGCCAGGCGGGCGATCTTCGGGTCGCCGCGCATGAGATGCCAGTCGTAGGCGTTGAGCGCCGCCGCGTGCACCCGCACCAGCACCTCGCCGGCGGCGGGCACGGGCGCGTCGACCTCCCTGACTTCCAGGGTGTCCGCCGAGCCGTACCTGTCCTGGACCACTGCCTTCATCGGTCCCCCTCTGTTGCTGCGGAGCGTAGAGGCGGGAAGGCGGGACGGCTATCGGGGACAAGCCCTACGTCTCCGGGATGAGCCGAGCTGCTCACGAGGGGCGGCCTCAGCCGGGGCACCGCGAGTCAGACCGGCAGCAGACGCCCCACCAGGGCGCTGAGCTGGCGGGTGTTGCGGCATTCGTGCATCTCGACGGCTTCGGCGTAGGCGGGGGCGGCGGAGTCGCCCGTGCCCCACTGGGTGTGCGCCTCGGGGTTCAACCAGTAGACACGGCGGGCCCGTTCGGCGATCTGCCGGACGGCGGGCAGGTTCGGATCGCTCATGTTCGTACGGGCGTCACCGAGGACGAACACGGTGGTGCGCGGGCCGACCGCGTCGCCGTACCGCTCCGCGAACTCGCCGAGCGCGACGCCGTAGTCGCTGCTTCCGTGCCAGCCGGTGAGCGTCGCCTCCGCGCGGATCCGGGCGCCCAGACCCTCCGGGTCGGCCGCACCGTGTACGAGCAGCCGGGTCACCTCGTCGATCCGGTTGACGAAGGCGAACACCCGCACCTTGCTGAACTGGTCGTGCAACGCCTGCACCAGAAGCATCGTGAAGTCCGAGAACCCGGACACCGAGCCCGACACATCGCACAGCAGCACCAGTTCGGGCCGGGCGGGACGCCGCCGGCGCAGCACGGGCCGCATCGGCACCCCGCCCGTCGACAGCGACCCGCGCAGCGTCCGCCGCAGATCGATGCTGCCGCGCGCGGCACGCCGCCGCCGGGCCGCGAGCCGGGTGGCGAGCTTGCGGGCGAGCGGCTGCACCGTCCTGCGCAGCTCGGCCAGCCGGTCCTTCCCGGCGAACAGGAAGTCGACCCGGTCGGCGGTCGGGGCCACCGCCCGCCGCGCGATCTCGTCCCGGTCCCGCCGCTCGGCGACCCGCCGCCGGGCCTCGGCTCCCACCAGGGCGCGGAACGCCTCGATGCGCCGCCGGATCTCGTCCTCCAGGAGCCGATCCGTGAACCCCTGGCCGCGGCCCTGCGCCCGCACGTCGTCGCGTACGCGGGCGAGCAGCGTCTGCGGGCGGATCCGATCGAGCGTCTGGTACGACGACCAGCCGTCCGACGCCGGCGAGGAACCGTATCCGCCGAAACCGTCGACCGCCTCGGCCGCCAACCGGCCCATCAGTGCCCGGTCGTTGGCGGCCAGCGCGGCCGCGAGCCGGTCGCGCAGGCCGTCCCGGTCCGCGGCCTCCGTCTCCGGCGCTCCCACGCCCCGCGGGAAGTACAGGTCGAAGACCGGGTCGAACACCGGCCGTTGGGCCGTGCCGTGCAGCAGCGTCGCCGCCAGCCCCTCCCGCAGCAGCTCACGGTCAGCGAGCCCGAGTGCCGCCACCGCCTGCGCCGCGTCCACGGTCTCCCCGGTGCCGACCCGGACACCGTGCGCGCGAAGAGCGCCGACCAGGGACGTCAGCCGCTCCGGGACACCGGCCGGCGTGCTCACAGAGCTCCCAGGTCCAGCTTGGCACCGGCCTTGAGGACGTCGTCCTGGTGCTTGAGCAGCACGCCCAGACTGTCCCGTACAACGGTCTCGTCGAGCGTGTCGGCACCCAGCGCGAGGAGCGTGCGCGCCCAGTCGATGGTCTCGGCGACCGACGGCACCTTCCGCAGGTCCATGGCCCGCAGTGCGCCGACCACCCGGACCAGCGACTCGGCCAGCGCCTCGTCCAGACCGGGCACCTTGAGCCGTACGATCCGACGCTCCAGTTCCTCC
Organism: Streptomyces sp. MMG1533; assembly: GCF_001279775.1. Lineage (GTDB taxonomy): Bacteria > Actinomycetota > Actinomycetes > Streptomycetales > Streptomycetaceae > Streptomyces. The sequence continues at coordinate 27,093 of NZ_LGDG01000225.1, forward strand.
TGAGGGAACCCGATGTGGAGGAACAGGCAGCGGCGGCGCAGCGCCTCGGACAGCTCACGGCTCGCGTTCGAGGTGAGGACGACGAAGGGGCGCCGGGTCGCGGTGATCGTGCCCAGCTCGGGGACGGTGACCTGGAAGTCGCTGAGCACCTCCAGGAGGAGACCCTCGACCTCCACGTCCGCCTTGTCGGTCTCGTCGATGAGCAGCACCTTGGGCTCGTCGCCGCGGATCGCGGTCAGCAGCGGACGGGGGAGCAGGAACTCCTCGCTGAAGATGTCCGTGCGCGCCTCGTCCCAGGTCTCGTCCCGGCCGGCGCTGATGCGCAGCAACTGCTTGGCGTGGTTCCACTCGTACAGCGCCCGGGACTCGTCGACGCCCTCGTAGCACTGCAGGCGCACCAGCCGCGCCCCCGCGACCTGGGCCACGGCCTTCGCGAGCTCCGTCTTGCCGACCCCGGCGGGGCCCTCCACGAGCAGCGGCTTGCCGAGACGGTCGGCGAGGAAGACGGTCGTGGCGACGGCGGGGGACGCGAGATAACCGGTCTCGGCGAGACGTGCGGAGACATCGTCGACGGAAGTGAACAACGGGGGCCTCCAGCTCGGCGGCGATACCTGGACCGCCACCTATCTAAGCGCTTGTTCAGCGCCTGTGTCACCAGGAATCCGGTGAGGGAAAGACAGAGGTGAGGGAAAGACAGAGGCGGCCGTCGAAACGGCCGCCCCCTCTCCTCGTCCTCACGCAGCCACCGCGACCGCCGCCACGGCCGGAGTACGCAGCACCCGCCGGGCCGTCACCAGGCTCGTCCCCAGCGTGGCCGCCGCCGCGACCGACACGACCGCGAGCCAGATACCGAGGCCCTGACCCGGCAGCACCGAGTCGGTGCGGACCACGGTGAACGGGATGATCCCGGCCAGCGCGGCCACCGTGCCGAAGAACAGGCCGGTGACCGTCAGGACCAGGCCCTCCGCGCCCACCGTGCCGAGGACCTGCCCCGGCGTCGCCCCCGCGAGGCGCTGCTGCCCGAACTCCCGGCCGCGGTAAGTGGTCGCCGCGTAGAGCGAGTTGACCAGCATCACGCAGACGAACACCACGATGATGCCGACGACCGTGAAGTTCAGCGTCTCCAGGTTCTTGGCGTCGACCGACTTCGTCGGACCCGAGGCGTCGACCGCGTCGCTCTCCACCGCCTGCATGTACAGCGTGGCCGTGGCGACCGCCGTGAACAGGATCAGCGACATCAGGATCCCGGCGAGGTGCTCCGCCCGGCGGCGCAGGTTGCGCACCGCCAGCCAGCCGCTCGCGCCGGTCAGCGGCAGCCGGTCCAGCACGCCCTTCAGCAGCCGCGGCGACAGCAGGGCGAAGCCCACCGACAACAGGATCGCCCCGTACGCGGGCGCAGCCATCAGCGCCGCGTCCGTCGCCGAGAAAGCGAAGGTGGAGCACACGGCCGCGGCTCCGGTGAGCAGCGCGGCGTACGCGAAGAACGTCCGTCCCCTGCCCCGCCGTTCGTGCCCGCGCGTCGCCCGCCGGACGGCGAGGAACGCGGCGCCGGCAGCCGCCAGCAGTGTGACGTCCACACCCGACAGCAGCGCGAAGGGACCGAAGGAGTGGTCGACGGTACGCGCGACCTGCCCGCTGTCCTGGAACACCTCCAGCAGCGCCCGCCCGCCGAGCACCGCCGGACCGATCGCCAGCACGGCGCCCACCAGGGCCACGGCCACCGCCTCACCCACCACCATCCGCTTGATCTGCGCCGGAGTCGCCCCCGAGCAGCGCAGCAGCTCCAACTCGGCCGCACGTTGGCGGACGTTGACCGTGAGTGACGAGGCGACGGCGAAGAACACCAGGAGCGTGCCGTAGCCGCCGACCACGCTCGCCGCGGTGGTCAGTGTCTGCGAGCTCACCGAGTCGACGCCGTCCTGCGCCGCCGTGTCGTGCATCGAGTTGAACGTCATGATGATCGCCGCGCCCAGCAAGGCGGACAGCAGCGTCGCGAGGAACCGTCCGGGCCGCTGCCGGATCGACCGCATGGCCAGCATGAACATCGCTCACACCCCCGCCATCGTGTCGTCGCCGAGATGGGCCAGCCGCTCGGCGACCGCGTCCGCCGTGGGAGCGTCCATCCGACCGGCCAGCCGGCCGTCGGCGAGGAACAGCACGGAGTCGGCGTAGGAGGCGGCGACCGGGTCGTGCGTCACCATCACCACGGTCCGCCCGTGCACCCGCACCGTCTGCTGGAGCAGCCGCAGCACGTCTCGCGCGCTGCGGGTGTCCAGGGCGCCCGTCGGCTCGTCCGCGAAGATCACCCGGGGCTCGGTGACCAGGGCGCGGGCGATCGCCACACGCTGGCGCTGGCCGCCGGAGAGCTGGTCGGGGAGATGGCCGAGGCGGTCACCGAGCCCGACGGACGTCAGTACCTCGCGGGCCCGCTCACGGTCCACGCGTCGCCCGGCGAGCTTGAGCGGCAGCACCGTGTTCTGGGCGACGGTCAGCGTGTCCAGCAGGTTGTACTGCTGGAACACGAACCCGATCCGGCCGCGCCGGAACCTCGTGAGCTCGGCCTCACCGCCCCCGGTCAGCTCGGTGCCGTCCACCCGCACGATGCCGCTGTCGGGCATGTCGAGGCCGGCCGCGCACTGCAACAGCGTCGACTTGCCGGAGCCCGACGGCCCCATCACCGCGGTGAAGGTGCCGCGGCCGAGGGTGAGTGTGACCCCGTCGAGGGCGGTCACGGCACTCTCGTCCGTCCCGTAGGTCTTGCTGACCTTGACCAGCCGCAGTGCTTCGGCGGCGGGTCCCGTGTCGTGCGTACGTCGCGAGCCTGCGCGAAACATCGTCATCACTCCCCGTCCGGCACGCCCTGTGCCTCGCTCAAGAAGCTACGGAGACGGCCGCCGGAGCACATGGGGCGCAGAACCCGTATCCCGGGGTGTACTCAGTGACACCCAACGGCCCGATGCGCCAAGGTGATCTCCATGACTGACGGAATAGCCTGGCTCGCCGAGCCCCGGTCCATCGCCTGGGGCGGCTACGGCATCGTGATCGCCCGCGACCTCGCCTCGGAGACACTCGCCTCGCGCGTCGCCGACACCGTGTCCGGCCCGCGCCGGGACAAGCGGTCCGTCGGAGAGCTCACCGGCCGACAGGTGCAGGACCTGCTGGAAGGCCTCTTCGGGGACGTCCACAACGGCGTCGCCCTGCGCCACGGCGAGATCGACGAGTGGGCGTACGTGGTCAAGTACGGCGGCTGGCAGGGGGAGTTCGGCGACCCGCCCCCGGTCTCGCGCGGTGGCGCGGACGTCTTCCTGCTGGAGTACCAGGAGGAGAACGGCAAGCCGGTGCCTCCGCGGTTCGCATACCTCCACGACGAGCGCTTGATGTGCGCGTTCAACCTGCACCTGGACAGCACGTGGGCATACGGCGAGCCGCACGGGGACCCCGAGGTGGCGTCCGCCGTGCAGGAACGGCTGACGGCCGCCGGACTGCCCGACGAGGAGCTGGAGCGGCGCGTCGTCCACCGGACCTCACTGGAGGTCATCGAGCGGCACTTCGGTCTCACCCTGCCCCGGCGGCCCATCCTGGAGGAGACGCTCCCCACGATGCTCCTGTGGAAGCTGTGACACGCCTGTGACCGGAGGTATGGCTTCCGCCACAGCACCACCCGGCCTGTCCTGATCGACTCGTCGGATGCGAAGAAGCACGATCGGCCGCTACGCCGTGGCGGGCGTGACCGTCCTCACCCTGGCCGGCTGCGGCAACATCCGCGCCGGGGCGGAGTCCACGGCCACCACCCCGAGTCCCGCGGCGACGGCGACGGCGCCGTCGTACTCGCCCGCCCCGCGTCACATCAGCGCCGAGTTGCGGAAGGCGGAGGACTCGGTGTGCGGCACCACGACACCGCCGCCGTCCGCCGAGGAGAGCTCCGCCTCGCCCTCGACGGATGCCGTCGAGGACCGGCCCCCGAACTACGCCGACAACAACGCCTATCGGCGCGCCCTGCCCCTCAAAGGCCTGGCCGTCTGCCGGGGCGACGTGCACGTCGGGCGGCTCACGGAGAACCTGAGGAGCGTCCCCGTGGACAGGGCGGAGGTCGACGCCGCGCTGTCCCGTCTCGGTTACGGCTACCAGGTCGAGCAGGTCCGAAGCACCGGCCAGGGCGTCCAGTTCGTCATCGGCCTCGACGGAGTGTGCGTCACGGGAACCCTGTTGCCGACCCACGAGAGCACGATCGAGGCCCACGGGCCCTACATGGAGGGCGGTTGCGTCGAGCCCGCCTACGGGCACTGACGCCGACCGGGCATCGACACCGCACGCGTGGACCTCATGGGCGTCGGCACGACCCGGGCGGGACGGGCCGTGCCGAGCGGCCAGGACGAGAGGGCGCTCACCACCACGACCGACGCCACCCCGGAGGACGCAGGCCGCTGAATCGGGTTGTCAGTGGGGCCTTGTACGTTGCGGGCATGGGTGTCTATCTGGTCGGCGTCGATGCGCAGGAATGGTTCAGCGAGGACGAGGGCGAGGGCGGGAAGGGCGCGATCGCCTCGGCGCTGAACGAGGAGTTGAGACGCCGCGGGCTGCCGCCGTACGAGTCCGTTCCGGAGCCGGGCCCGGCCGTGTGGTTCGAGGAGAAGCTGAGCCCTTCCATGGACGGGTTCGGCGCCTTGTGCCGCGCACACCTGACGCGGGAGGAGGAAGAGACGCTCTGCGGTTGGTCGGTGCTCGTGCCGGTCTCGCTCGACCAGGAGATACATCTGCCCATCGGCTCCGCCTACACGGACACGACCGTGATCGCGGGGGCGCCTCAGGTGCTCGCCCTCGCGCAGCGGCTGGCGTCGGTGATCGGGCTGCCGCCCGAGGTGCCGCAGGTGTTCGAGAACCTCGGCCTGACGCTGTGGTTCCTGGACGGCCCGGCCAAGGACCTGGCCGCCGCCCGGCGGGGACCGTGGAGCGAGGACCTGGACACCGCCTTCTACGTGGCCATGTACCTCCGCGCCGCCCAGCACTCACTGCGCCGCGGCTGCCCCGTCGCGTACTCCTGATCAGGCGTCCGTCACCGAGGCGCCTGCCGCACACCGCTCACCGGCGGCACCCGTCCTGACGACCGCGGCTCAAGCCGTCACGAGCACCACCTCCAGGGTGCGCGGCCCGTGCACCCCCTCCACCCGGTCCAGTTCGATGTCGCTGGTGGCGGACGGCCCGGAGATCCAGGTCAACGGGCGGGTCGGATCGAGCCGTTCGAGGGACTGCGGGACCGACGCCACGACCTGTTCGGGGACCCGTACGACACAGATGTGGTGGTCGGGGACGAGGGTGATGCGGCGGCGGCCCTGGTCCGGGCTCCCGTCCAGGACGATCGTGCCCGTCTCGGCGATCGCCACCGCGCACGCGGTGACCACGCTGTCGACCCGGTCCAGTTCGTGCGGGGTGCTCTCCGCCCGGTCGCAGACCCGCTCGGCCTCCGCCGCCGACAGCCACTGCGGGTCCAGACCCGGCGGTGCCAGTACGGTCTTCGAGCCCCGCGCGGCCAGCATCCCGGCGATCGTCGCCGCCAGGTCCGCGGTGGTGCAGCGGTGCACGATCGCCCGGTAGTCCGCCAGGTTCTCGGCCAGCAGATCCACCGTCTGCTCGACACTCCGGTCACCGTGCTCGCGCAGATAGTCCCGCGAAAGCGCCTGCTCGTACGGCGTGTCGTCCTGTTGTACGTCCGCCAGCGCGCGCCGCACCCGGCCCAGGATCCGCTCCCTGCTGCTCACTTCGCGGCCCCCTTGTCGCCGTTCCCGCCCTGCGTCCGCTGCCACCAGTCGCGGAACGGTTCCGCCGGTACCGGCGGCAGATCCCGCGTCCCGCTCCACGCGCTGCCGGGACCGGGCAGCGTGCGCGGATGGAAGCGACGGGTGCGCGAGGCCAGCCGCTGACCGGTGCGCAGTACCCCCGGGCGCGCGAACGCCCAGCGCGCCGCACGCATCGCCGCCCGCTCGGCGGCATGCCCCTTCGCGGGCTTCAGCACCACCTTGTTGCCCTCCCGGGTCACCGGGCCGCCCTCGACGACCCGTTCCCGCAGGTGCACCAGGACCTCGGGGATGTCGATGGCGACCGGGCACACCTCGTAGCAGGCCCCGCACAGCGACGAGGCGTACGGCAGGGAGGCGTCGATCTCGCTTGCCGTGCCCCGGAGTTGGGGGCTGAGGATGGCGCCGATCGGGCCCGGGTAGACCGAGCCGTAGGCGTGGCCGCCGGCCCGCTCGTACACCGGGCAGACGTTCAGACACGCCGAGCAGCGGATGCAGCGCAGGGCCTGGCGGCCGACCTCGTCGGCGAGGGTGTCGGTGCGGCCGTTGTCGAGCAGGACCAGGTGGAAGGTCTGCGGCCCGTCGGCTGTTTCGGAGTCCGTCGTGCCGGTCCACATGGACGTGTACGGGTTCATGCGCTCGGCCGTCGAGGAGCGGGGGAGGGTCTGCAGGAACACCTCCAGGTCCCGCCAGGTCGGCACGATCTTCTCGATGCCGACGACCGAGATGAGCGTCTCGGGGAGGGTCAGGCACATCCGCCCGTTGCCCTCGGACTCCACGACCACCAGCGTGCCGGTCTCGGCGACGATGAAGTTGGCGCCGGAGATGCCGACCTTGGCGCGCAGGAACTTCTCCCGCAGGTGCAGCCGGGCCGCATCGGCGAGTTCGGCGGGGGTGTCGGTGAGCCCTTCGGGGGCCGGGCGGCCCCACTCGCTCATCTCGCGCGCGAAGATGTCCCGGATCTCGCCCCGGTTGCGGTGGATCGCGGGGACGAGGATGTGCGAGGGCCGGTCCTTGCCCAACTGCACGATCAGCTCGGCGAGATCGGTCTCGTAGGCGTGGATCCCCTCGGCTTCGAGTGCCTCGTTGAGCCCGATCTCCTGTGTCGCCATCGACTTGACCTTGACGACCTCCGACTCGCCCGTCTCCTTGACGAGTTCGGTGACGATCCGGTTGGCCTCGTCGGCGTCGGCGGCCCAGTGGACGATGCCGCCCGCGGCCGTGACCGACTCCTCCACCTGTACGAGATACCGGTCCAGGTGACGGAGCGTGTGGTCCTTGATCTGCTTGCCCGCCTCCCGCAGTTCCGCCCAGTCGGACATCTCCGCGACGGCCTTGGCCCGCTTCGCACGGATGGTGTGCGTGGCGTGGCGCAGATTGCCCCGCAGGGTCGGGTTGTTGACCGCCTCGTGCGCGGCCTCCGGGAAGGCCGGGTGGGCGGGCGGGGGAAATGCGGGCATCCCTACGAACGTTCCGCTCATGCCGCCGGTTCCTCCTCCGTGCTCGCCAGGATCTCCGCGATGTGCACCGGCCGCATGCCCGTCTTCAGCCGGGTCATCGTCCCGCCGATGTGCATCAGACAGGAGTTGTCGGCCGCGCACAGCACCTCGGCGCCGGTCGACTCGGCGCTGCGCACCTTGTCCGTGCCCATCGCCGCCGAGACGTCCGCGTTCTTCAGGGCGAAGGTGCCGCCGAAGCCGCAGCACTCGTCGGCGCCCGGGAGTTCGACCAGCTCCAGCCCCTTCACGGCCTGGAGCAGCCGCCGGGGCCGGTCGCCCAGCCCGAGACCGCGCAGTCCGTGACAGGTCGGGTGGTAGGTCACGGTGTGCGGGTAGTACGCCCCGACGTCCGTCACCCCCAGCACGTCCACCAGGAACTCCGTGAGCTCGTACGTCTTCGGCACCACCGGCGCCAAGGCGGCCGCGAGGGTGTCCCCGCGCCCCTCGGCCCGGGCCCGCTCGCCCATCCGCGGATACAGCTCCCGCACCATCGCCCCGCACGACCCGGACGGCGTCACGATCGCCTCGTAGTCCCGGAAGACATCGGAGAAATGCCGGGCCAGCGGTTCCGCCTCATGCCGGTACCCGGTGTTGTAGTGCGCCTGCCCGCAGCAGGTCTGCGCCATCGGGAAGTCGACGGCGACGCCCAGTCTGGTCAGCAGTTTCACCACGGCGCGCCCGGTGTCCGGATAGAGCGTGTCGTTGACGCAGGTCAGGAACAGGGCGACACGCATCGCGGCTCCTTGTGGTGGTCGATCATCGGATGAGTGAAGGGTAGTCCGGGCCCGCAGCCCGGGGGGAGTCCCGGTCACCCCACGGCGAGCCGGGCCTGCGCCTCGCGCCACCGGGCGGTGTCGCCCCGCGGCTCGTACCGCGTCAGCGGCTGCGTACGGACGAGCAGTCCGCGCATTCCCGCCAGGTCGCCGACGAGGCCGTGGGCCCGGGCCTGCACCAGGACGTTCCCCAGAGCCGCGGCCTCCGTCGGGCCCGCGACGACCGGCAGTCCGCAGGCGTCGGCGGTCAGCTGGCACAGCAGCGCGTTGCGGGTGCCGCCGCCGACGACGTACACCACGTCGACCGGGTGGTCGGCCAGCCGCTGCGCGTCCTCGACGGCCCGGCGATGAGCCAGGGCGAGGGAGTCGAGGATGCAGCGCGTGATCTCGGCGGGCGACTCGGGCACCGGCTGCCCCGAGACACGGCACGCCTCGGCGATCCGCTCCGGCATCCGGCCCGGCGCCAGGAACGCGGCGTCACCCGCGTCCACCACCGACCGCAGCGCCGGCACCTTGGCCGCGTCGAGGAGCAGCGCTCCCAGATCGGGGTCGCCCCAGCCCCGTACGCACTCCTGGAGCAGCCACAGCCCCATGATGTTGCGCAGGTAGCGGACCGTGCCGTCCAGGCCCAGCTCGTTGGTGAAGTTGGCGGCCCGGCTCTCCTCGGTCAGTACCGGCGCGTCCAGCTCCAGGCCCGCGAGGGACCAGGTGCCGGTGCAGATGTACGCGAACCGCTCGCCGCCCGCCGGGACGGCCGCCACCGCGGACGCGGTGTCGTGCGACCCGACCGCCGTCACCGGCACCGGACCGCTCAGCCCGACCTCCTCCAGCACCTGGGGACGCAGCACGCCCGCCGCATCGCCGGGCTGCCGCAGCGGCGCGAACAGCCCGAGATCGATGCCGAGCCGGGAGGCGACGTCGTGCGACCACTCGCGCGTGCGGGGATCGATCAGCTGGGTGGTCGACGCGTTGGTCAGCTCGGTGCCCTGCTCGCCCGTGAGCCAGTAGGTCAGCAGGTCGGGGACGAGCAACAGCCGCCTCGCGTGCGCCAGTTGGCCGGAGGAGCGGGCCGCGACCAACTGGTAGAGGGTGTTGAAGGGCGCGTACTGCAAGCCGGTCGCCGCGTACAGCTCCTCGGCGGGCACGGTCGCCCACACCTTCTCCGCGACGCCCTCGGTCCGCGCGTCCCGGTAGTGCACGGGGTTGCCGAGCAGCGCCCCGTCGGCGTCGAGGAGGCCGTGGTCCACGGCCCAGCTGTCGATGCCGACGGAGTCGACCCGGCCGGCCGCCCGCAGTCCGTCGAGGACGCCCCGGTACAGCCCGAGGATGTCCCAGCGCAGCCCTTCGGGCACCCGGACCGGCCGGTTGGGGAAGCGGTGCGCCTCGGTCAGCTCCAGGCTGTCGGGGCCGACGCGGCCGACCATGACACGTCCGCTGGACGCGCCGAGGTCGACCGCGGCGTACGACTTCACGTGCGCGTTCATCGCAGGAAGGCGGCCGCGACGCCGGCGTCGACCGGGACGTGCAGCCCGGTGGTGTGCGTCAGCTCCCCGCCGGTCAGTGCGAAGACCGCGTTGGCGACGTGGTCGGGCAGTACCTCGCGCTTGAGGATGGTCCGCTGGGCGTAGAACTCGCCCAGCTTCTCCTCCGAGACGCCGTACACGGCCGCCCGCTGCGCACCCCAGCCACCCGCGAAGATGCCCGAGCCGCGTACCACCCCGTCCGGGTTGATCCCGTTGACGCGGATGCCGTGCTCGCCCAGCTCGGCGGCCAGCAGCCGTACCTGATGGGCCTGGTCGGCCTTGGTCGCGGAGTAGGCGATGTTGTTGGGGCCGGCGAACACGGCGTTCTTCGAGGCGATGTAGACGATGTCGCCCCCCAGCTCCTGCGCGATCATCACCCGGGCCGCCTCGCGCGAGACGAGGAAGGAGCCGCGGGCCATGATGTCGTGCTGGAGGTCCCAGTCCTTCGCCGACGTCTCCAGCAGCGGCTTGGAGATGGAGATCCCGGCGTTGTTGACCACCAGGTCGACCCCGCCGAAGGCGAGCGCCGCCGCCTTGAATGCCTCGGCGATCTGCTCCTCGGACGTCACGTCGACGGTCACGGCGACGGCCTTGTCGGGCCCGCCCAGCTCCTGGGCGACCTGAGAAGCGTTCTCGGCGTCGAGGTCCGCGATCACCACACACGCGCCCTCGGCGACCAGCCGCTCGGCGATCGCCTTACCGATCCCGCTCCCGGCGCCCGTGACGAGCGCGATGCGCGTCGCGAGCGGCTTGGGCTTCGGCATCCGCTGGAGCTTGGCCTCCTCGAGGGCCCAGTACTCGATGCGGAACTTCTCCGACTCCTCGATCGGCGCGTACGTCGAGACCGCCTCGGCCCCGCGCATCACGTTGATCGCGTTGACGTAGAACTCGCCGGCCACGCGGGCGGTCTGCTTGTCCTTGCCGAAGGAGAACATGCCCACGCCCGGCACCAGCACGATCGCCGGGTCGGCGCCGCGCATCGCGGGGGAGTCGGGCTCGGCGTGCCGCTGGTAGTAGGCGGCGTACTCCTCGCGGTACTCGGCGTGCAGCTCCTTCAGCCGGGCGATCGCCTCGTCGAGGGGAGCCGTCGGCGGCAGGTCGAGGACCAGCGGCCGGACCTTGGTCCGCAGGAAGTGGTCGGGGCAGGAGGTGCCGAGCGCGGCGAGCCGCGGGTGCTCGGCGGCGGACAGGAAGTCGAGGACGACGTCGGCGTCGGTGAAGTGTCCGACCTGCGGCCTGTCCTGGGAGGCGACGGCACGGACGTACGGCGCGAGCGCCGCGGCCCGCTCCTTCCGCTCGCCCTCGGGCAGCGCCTCGTACCCTTCGAGCGCCGGACCGAACGGCTGGGGCTTCCCCCGCTCGGCGAGGAACGCCTCCGCGGTCCGGATGATGTGCAGCGAGTTGCGCTCGCACTCCTCGGACGTGTCACCCCACGCCGTGATCCCGTGCCCACCGAGGACACAGCCGATCGCCTGCGGGTTGGCCTCCTTCACCGCCGCGATGTCCAGCCCCAGCTGGAAACCGGGCCGCCGCCACGGCACCCACACCACGGTGTCGCCGAAGCACTCGGCGGTCAGCTTCTCCCCGTCCGCGGCGCAGGCCAGCGCGATCCCGGAGTCGGGGTGCAGATGGTCGACGTGCGCGGCCTCGACGAGCCCGTGCATGGCGGTGTCGATGGACGGAGCCGCACCGCCCTTCCCGTGCAGGCAGTAGTCGAACGCGGCGACCATCTCGTCCTCGCGCTCGACGCCCGGATACACACCGGTCAGCGCGCGCAGCCGGTCCAGCCGCAGCACGGCCAGCCCGCCCTCGGTGAGTGTCCCGAGGTCACCACCGGACCCCTTCACCCACATCAGCTCGATGTCCCCGCCGGTGACGGGGTCGGTGTCGGTGCCCTTGGCGGACGTGTTGCCGCCGGCGTAGTTGGTGTTACGGGGATCGGCGCCGAGTCGATGGGAACGAGCGAGGAGGGCGGCGGCTTCGGGGTGGGGTGCCATGTCTCTTCAGTCCTTCTTGAAACGAGGGTTCGGACAGCGCCCCTTGGGGGGCGCGGGGAACTGCGCGACCAGCCACGTACGGCCGGCAGCCTGCAACGAGTGGTACGGGCAGATGAGAATCGGCGATCACGCCCCCCAGCCGGCCTGCTGACCACCCACCCGCTCCGCCACGATCTTCGCGGCCCACCCGGACCGCCGATACGCGGCGATCGGATCGGCGTCCAACCCCATCTCCTCCCGCACCTCACGAAGCAGCGGGCGCACGTCCGTGTTGTACGCGTCCATGATCACCGCGTTCGCCTCCAGCACGTCCCCCGACCGCTGCGCCACATCCAGCGCCTCCCGGTCCACGAGCAGAGCCTTCGCCGTGGCCTCCTGGACATTCATCACGGACCGGATGATCGCCGGGATCTTCGCCTCGATGTTGTGGCACTGGTCGAGCATGAACGCCACGTCGGGGGAGTACCCGCCACCCCGGATCACCTCGTACATGATCCGGAACAGCTGGAAGGGATCCGCGGCCCCCACCATCAGGTCGTCGTCCGCGTAGAACCGCGAGTTGAAGTCGAACCCGCCGAGCTTCCCCTCCCGCAGCAGCGTGGCGACGATGAACTCGATGTTGGTGCCGGGCGCGTGATGCCCGGTGTCCACCACGACCTGCGCCTTCTCACCCAGCTTCAGGCAGTGGGCGTAGGCCGTCCCCCAGTCCGGCACATCCGTGGTGTAGAAGGCGGGCTCGAAGAACTTGTACTCCAGCAGCATCCGCTGGTCGTCGCCGAGCCGCCGGTACACCTCGGCCAGCCCTTCCGCGAGCCGGTCCTGCCGCTCCCGGATGTCGTCCTGCCCGGGGTAGTTCGTCCCGTCCGCGAACCACAGTTTCAGATCATGCGAGCCGGTCGCGTCCATGATGTCGACGCACTCCAGCAGGTGATCGACGGCCTTCCGCCGCACCGCCGCATCCGCGTGACAGATGCTGCCCAGCTTGTAGGCGTCGTCCTGGAACGTGTTCGAGTTGATCGCGCCCAGCTTCACGCCGCGTTCCTCGGCGTACTTCGCCAGTGCTGCGTAGTCGTCGACCTTGTCCCACGGGATGTGCAGGGCGACCGTCGGTGCCACACCCGTGAACTCGTGGACCTTCGCCGCGTCCGCGAGCTTCTCCCATGGATCGCGGGGGACACCGGGCTGCGCGAACACCTTGAAACGCGTCCCCGAGTTCCCGTACGCCCACGACGGCGTCTCGACTGCCTGGGTCTTGAGAGCGGCCTTCACGGCGGCGAGTTCGGTCACTTCGGGGCTCCTGTGACGTCGGGGCGGAATGTCTTCTGAAAGGGCTTCAGGATGAAACGATTCAAGAGGCGAAGTTATGAGTCCCCCGGAGGGGTGTCAAGCCCTGTGACCCAGCCTTTTGCTCGTGACCACGCCGTGACCTACCTGCATCGAAATGTTTTCGACACGAACCCATTGACGTGACATGGGCTGCATGCCTAACGTCCCGGCAACCGAGTTGAAACCTTTCATGACGCTGTGACGGCCTCCGCCGGCGTTGTCGAGGAGCCCCCATGACCCACCCGTCCGACGCGGGTTTGGCCCCGGTGCTGTCGCTCAAGGACGTTTCGAAGTCCTTCGGAGCGGTGCGCGCACTGCGGGACGTTTCCCTGGAGCTGTTTGCCGGCGAGGTACATGCCCTCGCCGGTGAGAACGGCGCGGGCAAGTCCACCCTCATCAAGACGCTCGCCGGGGTGCACCGACCGGACGCCGGCCAGGTGCTGCTCGATGGCGAGCCCGTCCTCTTCCACGGACCCGGCGACGCCCGCGACGCCGGTATCGCCGTGATCTACCAGGAGCCCACGCTCTTTCCCGACCTGTCGATCGCCGAGAACATCTTCATGGGCCGCCAGCCGCGGCGCGCTCTCGGCCGGATCGACCACAAGGCCACGCACGCCGCGACCCTGGCCCTGATGCAGCGGCTCGGCGTCGAACTCGACCCCGACCGCCCCGCCCGCGGTCTGTCCATCGCCGACCAGCAGATCGTCGAGATCGCCAAGGCGCTCTCCTTCGACGCCCGCGTTCTGATCATGGACGAGCCGACCGCCGCCCTCACCGGCAGCGAGGTGGCCCGCCTGTTCGGCGTCGTCCGTACCCTGCGCGAGCAGGGCTCGGCCGTCCTCTTCATCTCGCACCGCCTGGAGGAGATCTTCCAGATCTGCCAGCGGGTCACCACGCTGCGCGACGGCGCCTTGATATCCAGCGAACCGATCGACGGGATGACCGAGGACGACCTGGTCCGCCGCATGGTCGGCCGTGACCTCGACGAGCTGTACCCCAAGCAGGAGGTCGAGCCCGGCGAAGTAGCGCTGAGCGTACGCCGGTTGACCCGCGAGGGCGTCTTCACGGACGTCTCCTTCGACGTCCGCCGCGGCGAGATCGTCGGCCTGGCCGGCCTCGTCGGAGCCGGCCGTACGGAGGTCGCCCGGGCCGTCTTCGGCATCGACCGCTGGGACGCGGGAGAGGTCGACATCGACGGCAAGGCGCTCACCAACGGCGCCCCCTCCACTGCCATGTCCGCCGGGCTCGCCCTGGTCCCCGAGGACCGCCGCGCCCAGGGCCTGGTGATGGACATGTCCATCGAGCGGAACATCGGGCTCACCGGACTCCGCACGACGGTGAAGGCCGGCCTCGTCGACCGCGGCGCCGAGCGCAGCCGCTCCCTCGACTGGGCCGTGAAGCTCCAGGTGAAGTACGCCCGGATCGCCGACACCGTCAACACCCTGTCCGGCGGCAACCAACAGAAGGTCGTCCTCGCCAAGTGGCTCGCCACCGGCCCGAAGGTGCTGATCGTCGACGAGCCCACCCGGGGCATCGACGTCGGCACGAAGGCCGAGGTGCACCGCCTCCTCAGCCAGCTCGCCGCAGACGGGGTGGCCGTGCTGATGATCTCCTCCGACCTGCCCGAGATCCTCGGTATGGCCGACCGCGTGCTCGTGATGCACGAGGGCCGACTCACCGCCGAGATCCCTCGCTCCGAAGCCACCGAGGAATCCGTGATGGCCGCAGCCACCGGGAGGGCCGCCGCATGACGGTGACCACCCCTCAGAACACCCCCGTCACCGAGGTGCCCAAGTCCAGTGGCACCCGGCTGGTGGACCGCGTCTTCAAGATGCGTGAACTCGCCATCCTGGCCGTCTTCCTGGTGATGATCGTCGTCACCCAGTTGGGCAACAGCGAGTTCCTGACCGAGCAGGGCATCAAGGACCTGCTGCTCAACGCGACCATCCTGGTGCTGGTCGCCGTCGGTCAGTCGCTGGTAGTGATCACGCGGAACGTCGACCTGTCGGTCGGCTCCACCCTCGGCATCAGCGCCTTCGCCGCCGGTACGTATCTCCAGGGCGGCGGGAACGCGGTCGTGGCCGTGGTCCTGGCGGTCCTGCTGGGTATCGGCTTCGGCCTGCTCAACGGCCTTCTCGTGAGCCTCGGCCAGGTGCCCGCGCTCGTCGTGACCCTCGGCACGCTCTACATCATCCGGGGCATCGACTCGATCTGGGTCGGCTCGCGGCAGATCACCGCGGCCGACCTGCCCGACGGCTTCGTGGACTTCGGCTCCGGCGGACTCTCCGCGGTGCCGTACCTGGCGCTGATCGCCCTGGTGGTGCTGGTGGCGACGGCGTACTACCTGAAGCACTTCGGCAGCGGCCGCGAGCTGTACGCGCTCGGCTCCAACCCGGAGGCCGCCCGTCTCGCCGGTATCCCGGTGCGCAAGCGGATCCTGGTCGCGTACACCTTCTGCGGCGCCCTCGCCGGACTCGCGGGCGCGCTGTACCTGGCCCGGTTCGGCAACGTCGACTCCGGCACGGGCAATGGCTACGAACTGACCGTCGTCAGTGCGGTCGTGGTCGGTGGCGTCGTCTTCACCGGCGGATCCGGCAGCGTCTACGGGGCGGCCCTGGGTGCCTTGCTGCTGACCTCCATCAACAGCGTGCTGCCCGCCCTCGGCGTCAGCTCGGTCTGGGTGCTCGCGATCAACGGCATCCTGCTCATCCTCGCCATCGCCGTGGACCGTGTGGTCGCGCTGCGGGTGGCGGCCGCTCTGAAGAAGAGGAACGCCCGCCATGGCTGACTCCACCCTGTCGCGCGCGATTCGCAGGTCCGCCTTGAAAAGGTGGGATTCAGCCGTCGGCGCGCTCCTGATCGTCGTGCTCCTGCTGTCCTTCACCACCGTCGACGGCTTCGGGAACGCGCTCAACCTGTCCTTCCTCATCGGCAACACCCTGCCGATCGCGCTGATCGCCCTCCCGATGACGCTGCTCGTGGTCGCCGGCGAGATCGATCTGTCGGTCGCCTCCACCGCCGGTCTGTCCGGCGCGGTGATGGGCGCCCTGTGGAACCAGGGCATGACCATCGAGGTGATCATCCCGATCTGCCTGCTCCTCGGCGTGGTCTGCGGACTGATCAACGGCCTGCTGGTCACCCGGCTCGGCCTGTCCTCCCTCGCCGTCACCATCGGTACCCTCGCCGCCTACCGGGGCATCGCACAGATCGTGCTCGGCTCCGACGCGGTGACCGACTTCCCCACGCAGTACCTGGACTTCGCGGCCGGCCGGATCGGCGAGAGCTTCGTCCCGCAGGCCTTCATCCCCTTCCTGGTGCTGCTCGTCATCGCCGTGGTCGCCCTGCACCTCACCCCCTTCGGGCGCTCCCTCTACGCGATCGGCGCCAGCGAGGAAGCCGCGCGCTTCTCCGGCATCCGCGTCAAGCGGCAGAAGCTGCTCCTGTTCACGGTGACCGGCCTGATGGCCTCCCTCACCGGCATCTTCTGGGCCCTGCACTACGCCAGTGCCCGCTTCGACAACGCGACGGGACTCGAACTCTCGGTCGTCGCGGCCGTGTTGCTCGGTGGCATCGACTTCGACGGCGGCAAGGGCACGCTCGGCGGCGCGATCGCGGGAGTCTTCCTGCTGGGCACGCTGCAGAACGTGATGAGCCTCTCGGACGTCTCCGCCCAGTCGCAGATCGTCGTCACCGGCGTCCTGCTCGTCCTCTCCGTGCTCGGCCCCCGGGTCGCACATCAGATCTCCGTCGCGAGGGCCGGCCGCAGAGCTGCCTCAGCGCCGGTGCCAAAGGCGCCCACTCCAGTCTCCTGAACGGCTGGCCCCCCCACCGCCGACCTCGCACACCCTCACCCGCCCGTCCCTCAGTACCAAAGGAACCCTCATGCGCAAGTCGACCCTCCGCCGCTCCTGTGCGGTCCTCGCCGCCGTCACCTCCCTCGCCCTGGCCACCACCGCCTGCGGCGGTACCACCAAGGAGGACGTGAAGAGCGAGAGCACCGCCTCCGCGGCCTCCGCGGGCAAGGCCGACCCGAACGCTGCCCTCAAGAAGGGCCTGACCGTCGGCTTCCTGCCCAAGCAGGTCAACAACCCGTACTTCACCTCCGCCGACAAGGGCGGCGAGGCGGCCCTGAAGGAGCTGGGCTCCAGCTACAAGGAGGTCGGCCCCTCCAGCGCCACCGACACCTCCGGCCAGGTCTCCTACGTCAACACGCTCACCCAGCAGCAGGTCGACGCGATGGCCGTCTCCGCGCAGGACCCGGGCGCCCTGTGCACCGCGCTCAAGCAGGCCATGAGCAACGACATCAAGGTCGTCACCTACGACTCCGACACCAAGCCGGAGTGCCGCAACGCCTTCGTCTCGCAGGCCAGCGCCGAGGACCTGGGCCGCACCGAGGTCCAGCTGCTCGCCGAGCAGATCGGCTACAAGGGCGAGATCGCGATCCTGTCGGCCGCGCAGACCGCGACGAACCAGAACGTCTGGATCGACTTCATGAAGGACGAGCTCAAGGACCCGAAGTACAAGGACATCAAGCTCGTCAAGGTCGCCTACGGTGACGACGACGCCCAGAAGTCCTTCCAGCAGACCCAGGGCCTGCTCCAGGAGTACCCGAACCTGAAGGGGATCATCTCCCCGACCACGGTCGGCATCAAGGCGGCCGCCCAGTACCTGTCGGGCTCCAAGTACAAGGGCAAGGTCAAGCTGACCGGCCTCGGCACCCCGAACGACATGCGCAAGTACGTCAAGAACGGCACCGTCGAGGGCTTCGAGCTGTGGGACCCGTCGAAGCTCGGCGAGCTGGCCGCCCGTACCTCGGTGGCGCTGGTCTCCGGCCAGATCACCGGCCAGGAGGGCGAGACCTTCACCGCCGGTGACATGGGCGAGTTCACCATCGGCAAGGACGGCGTGATCTCCCTCGGCAAGCCGACCGTCTTCACCAAGGACAACATCGACCAGTTCAACTTCTAGTCGTCAGTCCTCTTCAACACCCCGCTAAGGAGCGGTACCTCATGCAGCGCGTCTGTTTCCTGCTCAAAGTCCGACAGGACCGGATCGACGAGTACCGCGAGCGGCACGCCGCCGTGTGGCCGGAGATGCTCGAAGCTCTCTCGGCCACCGGCTGGCACAACTACTCCCTCTTCCTGCGCGACGACGGCCTGCTCGTCGGCTACCTGGAGACCGAGGACTTCCAGGCCGCGCTGGCCGGCATGGAAGCCGCCGAGGTCAACGCCCGCTGGCAGAAGGAGATGGCGCCGTTCTTCGAGTCCCTCGACGGCGCCCGGCCCGACGAGGCCATGAAGCCCCTCACCGAGGTGTTCCACCTCGCCTGAGACCGTGTTACACCTCCCCGTCGCCAGACCCCCTCCCCGTATCCGCACCTCGTTCGACAATGGAGTCCCCCGAGATGAACAGACGCACACTGCTCGGTGCCGCCCTCGCCGGCGCCGTGGTGACACCCGTCCTCGGCGCAGCCACCGCCCGTGCCGCCGACCCGGGTCCTTCGGTCACCGTGACCGGTACCACCACGCTCGACACCCAGGCCCTGTTCTTCGTGTCGTACAACGGCCTGGTCAACAACAACTCGTTCCAGAAGAACGCGATGCTGACCTACAAGGGCTACCAGTACGCCGTCTGGTACACCGCCGACCGCAACGCCGTCGTCGGCCGCCGCGTGTTCGGTTCGAACACCTGGTCCACCGTCAAGGTCGGCCACACCCTCAAGACCGACGACTCCCACAACGTCATCTCCATGGGCATCTCCAAGGTCGACGGCCGACTGCACCTCAACATGGACTCCCACAGCGACGGTTTCACCTACGTCAAGTCGGTGGCCGGCCTCATGGACAACCCCGGCGGACTGAGCTGGACCACGAGCCGCTTCGGCGCTCCCCAGTCCACCCTGGACGGCCTCGCCCTCACCTCGCAGTTCACCTACCCGCAGTTCGTCTCGACGCCCGAGGGCAAGCTCCAGCTGAGCTACCGCGTCGCCATCTCCGGCAACGGCCGCAACGCGATCGCCGAGTACGACGGCACGTCCTGGACCAACCTCGGCGAGTGGTCCAGCTCCACCGGCACCTACACCAGCGAGCACGGCTCGAGCACGGCCCGCAACATGTACCTGCACGGCATCGACTACGACGCGAACGGCCGCCTGCACTCCTTCTTCACCTGGCGCGAGCAGAACGGCGCCGTGATGTGCAACAGCGGCGGCATCACCAACCACGACACCGGCTACGTCTACTCGGACGACCGCGGTCGCACCTGGCGCAACAACGCGGGCGCCGTCGTCGGCACCACCGGAAGCTCCGACAAGGTCGCCGTCACCGACAGCGGGCTGGTGATCGACTCGCTGAACCCGGACCACTCCCTGATGAACCAGGAGAGCCAGTGGACCGACTCGGCGGGACGCCCCCACGCCATAATCAGCTACGTCCCCGGCCGTTTCGGGCAGTGCACGACGAACTACGTCACCGACCGCACCAACAACGGCCGTGCCTTCCACGTCCGCAAGAACGCCTCCGGCGCCTGGCAGAAGACCGAGATACCGGTGCCGCTGAACTCCAGCCAGCGCACCAAGCTGTTCCTCGACAAGTACGACAACGCCTACGCGCTCTTCCCCTTCCTCCGGATCGCCGCCGCTTCCGCGGCCTCGGGGTACACCGACTGGACGATGCTGTACGACGGCGTCGGCGCCGGCCTGAACGCCTTCGGCGAGGTCGTGTTCGACGAGTCACGGATCGGTGCGGACCACTTCCTGTCGGTCATGTACCAGGAGAAGTCCAGCGGTACGACGCCCTCGGCGCTTCGCTCGATCAACTTCAGCCTGCCTGCCTGATCCGTACCGTCGGGACCGGGAAACCGTGACCGACGCGGCAGTGGCGGGTGCGTGCGAACCACGAAGGTAGTGTGAACGCGCACCCGCCGCTTCCCATCTCCCTGGAGGTCCCCGCCCGATGGCCCAGTCGGTGGGTATAAAGGACGTCGCCCGTGCCGCCGGAGTCTCCGTCGGCACCGTCTCGAACGTCATCAACCGTCCGGACACGGTCGCCACCGAGACCCGGGCGCGGGTGCTGTCCGCGATAGACCGGCTCGGTTACGTCCGCAGCGAGTCCGCGCGTCAGCTGCGCGCGGGCCGCAGCCGGATCATGGGCCTGCTCGTCCTCGACATGGGCAACCCCTTCTTCGTCGACGTCGCGCGCGGTGCGGAACGGGCCGCGCGGGAGGCCGGCCTGGGCGTGATGGTCTGCAACAGCGCCCAGAACCCGGGCGAGGAGGCCGACTACCTCTCGCTCTTCGCCGAACAGCGGGTGCGGGGGGTCCTGCTGACCCCGGCCGACGCGACCGGCCGCAACATCGAGTCGTTCCGGCGCCACGGCATCCCCTTCGTCCTCGTCGACCGGGTCGCCGAGGGCACCACCGAGTGCTCGGTCTCCGTCGACGACGTGGCGGGCGGCGCGCTCGCCGTACGCCACCTCGTGGACGCCGGACACCGCTCCATCGCGTACGTCAGCGGTCCGCCCGGCCTCAACCAGGTCCGTGACCGCCGTACCGGCGCACTCAACGCACTGGCCGAGGCCGGACTCGGCCCCGAAGCCCTGCGTGAACTGCCCACCGAGCGGCTCGACGTGGCCGCCGGCCGGGACGCCGGCGCCCGCCTGCTCGGCCTCGGTGACCGCCCGACCGCCGTGTTCTGCGCCAACGACCTGCTCGCCCTGGGCGTCCTGCAGGCCATGTACGCGGCCGGCGTCGGCGTCCCCGACGAGCTGGCGATCGTCGGCTACGACGACATCGAGTTCGCCGCCGCGGCGGCCGTCCCGCTCACCTCGGTCCGCCAGCCCGCCGTCACCATGGGCGCCCTGGCCGCCGAACTCCTCCTGGAGGAGACGGAGGAGGAGACCTCGCCACGGGGGCACGAGCACCGCCGGGTCGTCCTCCAGCCGGAACTCGTCGTGCGCCGCTCCAGCCTCTCGGCCCGCTGACCCCCCAGTCAGTAGGATTTCATGATCCCGGGGGTCGGTGGCCGGAGGAACATGTGCTGAACTGGGACGCGGTCCGCAATCCGTCCGTCCCGGGAGCCCTGTTGTCCCTCACCTACCGCCAGCCCGGCGTCGTCCTCACCGACCGCCGCTTCACCGTGCCCCTCGACCACGACGACCCGGCGGGGGAGACCATCGAGCTCTACGCCCGCGAGGTCGTCGCGAGCGACAAGGCGGGCCAGGACCTGCCGTGGCTGATCTACCTCCAGGGCGGCCCCGGCTTCGGGGCGAACCGCTTCGTCGGCAAACCGGCCTGGCTCGGCCGCGCCCTGAAGGAGTACCGCGTCCTGCTCCTGGACCAGCGCGGCACCGGCCACTCCACCCCCGCCAACCGCCAGACGCTCCCGCTGCGCGGCGGCCCCGTCGAACAGGCCGACTACCTCACCCGCTTCCGCGCCGACTCGATCGTCCGCGACTGCGAGGCGATCCGCCCGGCCGTCACCGGCGGTGCCCCCTGGACCGTCCTCGGCCAGAGCTTCGGCGGCTTCTGCACGGTGAACTACCTCTCCACCGCCCCCGAGGGCCTGCGCGCCGCCGTCGTCACCGGCGGCCTGCCCTCGCTCGACGCCCACGCCGACGACGTCTACCGGGCCGCCTACCCGCGCATCGAACGCAAGGTCGCCGCGCACTACGAGCGCTACCCGCAGGACGTCGACCGCGCCCGGCAGATCGCCGAGTACGTCCTGCGGCACGAGCCGGTCCTGCCGAACGGCTACCGTCTCACCGCCGAGGCCTTCCAGTCCCTCGGCATCCTCCTCGGCGGCGGCGAGGGCAGCCACCGCCTGCACTTCCTCCTGGAACACGCCTTCGTCCGCACCCCGCAGGGGCCCGCCCTGTCCGACGCGTTCCAGGAAGAGGTCCAGTCCCTCCTGTCGTACGCGAGCCACCCCCTGTACGCCCTCGTCCACGAGGCGATCTACGGCCAGGACCGCCGCCCCACCGCCTGGTCGGCCGAACGCGTCCGTGCCGAGTTCCCCCGGTTCGACGCCGCCAAGACCCTCGCCGGCGACGGACCGCTGCTGTTCACCGGCGAGTCGGTCCATCCCTGGATGTTCGACTGCGACCCGGCGCTGCGCCCCCTGCGCGAGACCGCCGAACTCCTCGCCGCCCGCACCGACTGGACCCCTCTCTACGACCCCGCCCGCCTCACCGCCAACGAGGTGCCGGTCGCGGCGGCCGTGTACCACGACGACATGTACGTCGACACGGCCCACTCCCTGGAGACCGCCCGGACGATCCGCGGCCTGCGCACCTGGGTCACCGACGAGTTCGAACACGACGGCGTACGGGCGAGCGGCCCGCGCGTGCTGGACCGCCTGCTGTCACTGACCCGCGACGAGGTCTGACGCCGCCTTGAGATGTCAGCGCCGCGGACTAGTCTGCGGCCATGACCGAGCCGAAGACCACCCAGCTCCAGCCCATGCCCGACGACTGGCGGCGCGCGCTCGCGGTCGTGGCGCATCCGGACGATCTCGAGTACGGCTGCTCCGCGGCGATCGCCGCCTGGACCGACGCCGGCCGTGAGGTGGCGTACGTCCTCGCCACCCGCGGCGAGGCCGGCATCGACACGCTGGCACCTGCCGAGTGCGGCCCGCTGCGGGAGCAGGAGCAGCGGGCCAGTGCCGCCGTGGTGGGCGTGTCGGTGGTGGAGTTCCTCGACCACCGGGACGGGGTCGTCGAGTACGGCACCGCCCTGCGCCGCGACATCGCCGCCGCGATCCGCCGGCACCGGCCCGAACTGGTGATCACCCTCAACCACCGGGACACCTGGGGCGGCGTCGCCTGGAACACCCCCGACCACGTGGCGGTGGGACGGGCCACGCTGGACGCGGCGGGCGACGCGGGCAACCGCTGGATCTTCCCAGAACTCGTCGAGCAGGGCCTGGAACCCTGGAACGGCGTGCGCTGGGTCGCCGTCGCCGGCTCCAGCACGCCCACCCACGCCGTGGACGCGACGCCGGGACTGGAGCGCGCGGTGCACTCACTGCTCGAACACCGCACCTACATCGAGGCGTTGACCGACGAGGACCCGGAGACGTACGTACGGGGCTTCCTGACGGGCAACGCCGAGGCCACCGGGGAGCGGTTCGGCGGGAAGCCGGCGGTCGCCTTCGAGGTCTTCGGCCGGTAGGCCGTCGGGGGCGGGCACTGCACGGCGTCAGGCTGCCCGTGCCGCGAGCCCTCGCAGGATCAGCGCGGAAGGTGATCCGGGATGCGCCGTGATCCCGACATGCTGTGCCGAAATCCCGACACAAGGTGCAAGTCGTCGGCCAGGAGGCTCGGATGCCCGGACCCATCGTCACTCCCGTCCGGTCGCGGTCGGCCGGCGTTGCTGTGGCGGTGGCCGCCGCGAAGGCACACCGGTACTGAGAACGGGACGTTCACAGCCCGGAGCGGGCGTGGTTGGATCATCACGCCTTCATTCGGCACCGGGATCGTCTTGGGGGGACGACATGAACGACACAGAACTGCTCGCGGACCGCTTCGAAGAACACCGCGGGCACCTGCGGGCAGTGGCCTACCGCATGCTCGGCTCGCTGGCCGAGGCGGAGGACGCCGTCCAGGAGACCTGGCTGAAACTGAGCCGCACCGATGCCGGGGAGATCCAGAACCTCGGCGGCTGGCTGACCACCGTCGTCGGCCGGATCTGCCTCGACCTGCTGCGCTCACGCACCGTGCGCCGCGAGGATCCCCTGGACGACACCTTCGTCCCCGATCCCGTGATCCGGCCCCTGACAGTGACCGACCCGGAACAGGAGGTCCTGCGGGCCGACTCGGTCGGTCTCGCCCTCCTGGTGGTCCTGGAGACACTGGAACCCGCCGAGCGGCTCGCGTTCGTCCTGCACGACATGTTCGCGGTGCCCTTCGACGACATCGCGTCGATCCTGGAGCGCAGTTCCGCCGCGACCCGCCAACTGGCCAGCCGGGCAAGGCGCCGCGTGCAGGGGGGCACGCCCTCGGCCGAACCCGATCTCGGCAGGCAGCGTCAGGTCGTCGACGCCTTCCTCGCCGCCAGCCGTGCCGGGGACTTCGAGGCGCTGCTCGCCGTCCTCCACCCCGACATCGTGCTGCGGGTCGACTCCGGGGTGCTGGTCGGCGGTGCCGCCGTCTCGAAGCTGGTGAGCGGAGCGAAGGCGGTGGCCGAACAGGCGCTGATGTTCCGGCAGTTCGCCCCACTCGCCCAACTGGCCCTCGTCAACGGCGAGATCGGCCTGCTCAACGCCCCCGACGGACAGCTGCAGTCGGTCATGGGCGTCACCGTCGTCGACGGCCGCATCGTCGCGATGTACATCCTGGCCGACCCCGAACGCCTCGCCGGTCTCGAACTGCCGGACGCGACCGGCTGAGTCAGGCGGCCAGGGCCGGCATGCCGAGGATGCGGTGCGGGCTCACGATCCTTCCGTCGGGAAGGAGTTCACCGGTGTCGTCGAAGACGATGGTGCCGTTGCACAGCAGGCTCCAGCCCTGTTCGGGGTGGGCCGACACGATCACGGCGCAGTGGTGGCCCGGGGCGGTGGCGGAAGGGCACGGGGGCTGGTGGCTGCACATGACGTCTCTCCTCGATCCGGGTACGGCTCCTGGCTCGGTCGGCTCCTACCTCTGTGGTAGCCGAGGTTGTTTTCGGTTGGATGAGGGGACCCCCACAAGGCCGGAAACTCAGCGGTGAGTTTCCGGTCCCCAGCCGCGCCCCCCAGGGGCGGGCCGGCGCGAATCCGGGACATGACCTGCGGGAAAGTAGGCTGGAGGGCATGCCCGACCACATAACCGACCGGACCGGCCTGCGCGGCGACTGCGAGCAGTGCTTCGGCCTGTGCTGCGTCGCCCTGCCCTTCTCCGCGTCGGCGGACTTCGCCATCGACAAGCCGGCCGGAAAGCCCTGCCCGAATCTCCGGGGCGACCACCGCTGCGGTATCCACGCCGAGTTGCGGACCAAGGGCTTCACCGGTTGCACGGTCTACGACTGCTTCGGCGCCGGTCAGAAGGTCTCGCAGATCACCTTCGGCGGCCGGGGCGGGCGCACGGCCCGGAGCGACGACGTCCGGCGCATGGTCGACGTCTTCCCGGTCGTCCGCCAACTCCACGAACTGCTCTGGTACCTCACCGAGGCACTGACCCTGCCGGCCGCCCGCCCGATCCACGCCGACCTCAGCCGGGCGCTGGAGCGGACCGAGGCGCTGACTCGTCAGACCCCCGAGGAACTCGGCGTGTTGGACGTCGGCGCACACCGGCAGGAGATCAACGTGCTCCTGCTGAAGACCAGTGAGCTGGTCCGGGCGGGCGCAGGCGGCAAGAAGAAGAACCGCCGCGGCGCGGACCTGATGGGCGCCCGACTCAAGGGCGCCGACCTGCGGGGCGCCAGCCTGCGCGGCGCCTACCTCATCGCCGCCGACCTCACCGGCGCCGACCTGCGCGGCGCGGACCTGATCGGCGCCGACCTGCGCGACGCCGACCTCACTGACGCGGACCTGACCGACGCCTTCTTCCTCACCCAGCCGCAGCTGAACGCGGCCCGGGGCAGCGCGGGCACCCGGTTGCCGGGATCAGTCGCCCGCCCCGTGCACTGGGCAGCGCAGCTCTGAGGGAGCCTCGGTCTCGGCGGGCGTGGCGGACGAGTCCGAGGTGATGGCTGCCCGTCGCTCCAGGTGCAGCCGCAGACCCTCCGGCATCAGCGTGAGCCGCTCGGTCACCCGCAGCCGGTAGTCCGGGTCGGGCCGCAGCTCGTAGCGGCGCAGCAGCAGGCCGAGGACCAGGGTGGCCTCGTGCAGCGCGAACTGCCGCCCGATGCACGCCCGAGCCCCCGTCCCGAACGGCTTGAAGGTGTGCGGGGGACGCGACCGTACGGCCTTCGCCTCGAAGCGGTCCGGGTCGAACCGTTCGGCGTCGGCACCCCAGACCGCCCGGTCGCGGTGCAGCATCGGCGTGATCACCAGCGTCCACGCGCCCCGCCGCATCGGATGCGTCTTCGCCAGTACCGTGTCCTGCAGGGCCTCCCGGGCGAAGGCGGGCGCCGTCGGCCACAGCCGCAGCGTCTCGTCCAGCACCCGGCGGACGTATCGCAGCTTGGCCACCTGCTCGTAGCCGGGCGGCGCCGTGTCGCCCCAGACCCGGTCCACCTCGGCGCGGGCCCGGGCGGCGACGTCCGGATTCCGGGCGAGGTAGTGCAGGGCGAAGGACAGCGCGCCCGAGGTGGTCTCGTGGCCTGCGACCAGGAAGGTGATGACCTGACGCCGGACGTTCTCCGCGGACAGCCGTTCCCCGGTCTCGGGGTGGGCCGTCTCCAGCATCCGGTCCAGCAGGTCCCCGTCCCCGCTCCCGCTTGTCGTGCGCCGGGCTTGGACCAGATCGTCGACCGTGCGGTTGAGGTACGCGATGTCGGCCTCGTTGCGCCGCGCGGCCCGGCGCAGCAGCAGCGGGAACGGCACCGTGTTCAGCCGCTGCGCATAGGTGAGCGTGCCCACCATCGCGGTCACGAAGGGGTGCAGGCGGTCCCGTTCGAAGGAGTCGAAGTCGTGTCCGAAGCCGGTCCGCGCGATCGTCTCCAGGGTCAGCTTCGTCATGTCGCCCGGCACGTCCACCGCCCGGCCCGCCACCAGTTCGCGGTCCCAGTGGTCGGTGAGCCGCCCGGCCACCGCCAGCATCTTCGAGTGATAGCCCTCCATGGCCTCCCGGTTGAAGCCCGGGGCCAGGACGTCGTGCGCCAGTTGCCAGTTCGGCTCGTGGTTGTACGCCGTGAACAGCCCGTCCCCGGCGACCGGCCGCAGATTCGCGACCCCGAGCCCCACGTGCTTGGCGAACCGCGACTCGTCCGCCAGGTCGGCCACGAGGTCGGCACCCCACGTGAACACGAACTCCCTGCCGAAGGCCTTGCGCCGGAAGATCGGCCCCAGCTGCCGGGCGTACCGGAGGGTGTCCTGGAGGGGTGTGCGCCGGTCGACGCCGACCACGTCACCGAGCAGGGGCAGGCGGTGCGGGGGATGCGGGATGCGGTGCAGCTCGGGCCAGCCCTGCTCCGCACCGCGGAAGCCTGCGGGCAGCGTGGCCTCTGTCGTCGTCTCCGCCATGGCCCATCTCCCTTGATGCAGCGGCAGGTCGAGCGTGTTGTACGTCGGTTCAACAACGCCTTTCAGTCTGGTCCCGCTGTTGAACCGACGTCAAGTAAAGTGCGGGCATGGCCGCGAACCAGGGCGCACGCGCACGCCGTCGGCTCAGCACCGAGGAGCGTCGGGAGCAGCTGCTGTCGGTGGGGGCGCGGCTGTTCTCGGAGAGCCCGTACGACGAGGTGTGGATCGAGCAGGTCGCCGAGATCGCCGGTGTCTCGCGCGGGCTGCTGTACCACTACTTCCCGACCAAGCGGGACTTCTTCGCGGCGGTCGTCGAGCGCGAGAGTGAGCGGATGCTGCGGATGTCGGCTGCCGTGCCCGGCGTACCGGTGCGCGAGCAGCTCGCCGCCGGCCTCGACACGTATCTCGAGTACGTCCAGGCCCACGCACACGGTTACCGAGCCTTCCACCGTGCCGACGCGTCGGGCGACCAGAGCGTGCGCAAGGTCTACCGGCGGGCGCTGGCCGCGCAGGAGCGGCAGATCCTCGCGGCCCTGGCCGCCGATCCCGAGTTCGGCCCGCTCGCGCAGACGCGGCCCGAACTGCACCTGGCCGTCCGGGGCTGGCTGGGGTTCATCACCGCCGTGAGTCTGGAGTGGCTCCGCGGCTCGGACCTCTCCCGGGAACAGGTGCGCGACCTGTGTGCCCGGGCGCTGCTGGGCGTTCTCTGATCCTGAGGTGGCAGCGGAACCCTCTGATCCGCCCCGGCGGCAATCCGTGGCCGCCCGTGGTTGGCTTCGGCTCCGATCTTCGATAGGTTAGGCAAGGCTTACCTAAGGAGGTTTTGGGATGGGTGACAGCCAAACCTGGACGGCGGCACCTTCCGGGGCGGAGTGGGCCCGGTCGGTGCTCGCCGCCGCGTGGTCCTGCGCGGTGACCGCGGAGGGCGGACGCGAGGAGTTCGTCGGCGCGCACACCGTGACCGAGGACGGGCGGGTGCTGCTGCAGGTGCCCGAGGACAGCACCCTGCTCGCGGCCTCGATCTGCGCGCCCCGCGGGGAGCCGTCCGCCGTCCTGGAGTTCGCCGACGTCGCGCCCGTCCCGGTGCGCAACCGGATCCGGGCCCGGCTGTGGATGGCCGGATGGTTCGTCCCGGAGGACGGCCGCCTGGCGTTCCGGGCCACGCGTGTGGTGCTGCGCCGGCCCTCCGGCGCGGTGGTCGTCGACCTCGACGAGTTCGCCGCCGCCGCACCCGACCCGCTGGCCACGGCCGAGGCCCGGCTGCTCACCCATCTCGCCGACTGCCATGCCGACGCGGTCGAGCGGCTCACCCGCCTCGTCGACTCCGACAGCCTGCACGGCGCGGTCCGTGTCCAGCCCCTCGCGGTCGACCGGCACGGACTGACGCTGCGCGTCGAGCGGGCCCGGGCCCACGGCGACGTACGCCTGGCGTTCCACCGGCCCGCCGACGACGTCTCCCAGCTCACGGAGCGCATGCACGTCCTGCTCACCCAGGCCGGCACCACCACGTGTCCGCGGGCGCTACAGCG
The DNA here is from genome assembly GCF_001279775.1 of Streptomyces sp. MMG1533. Taxonomy (GTDB): domain Bacteria; phylum Actinomycetota; class Actinomycetes; order Streptomycetales; family Streptomycetaceae; genus Streptomyces. Next base: position 55,630 of record NZ_LGDG01000225.1, read on the forward strand.
GCAGCGCGCAGACGGCGACGGGTGACGCGAACGGCTCGCCCGCGAGCCGCAGTCCACCGCTCTTCTCGTCCACGTGGAAGACGCTCACCGTGCCGGACTTCTGGTTCGCCGCGAACAGCAGCGTCCCGTCCGGCGAGAAGGCGATCTGCCGCGGGAAGTCGCCGGACACCGGAACCGTGTCGATCAGCCGCAGCCGGGCGCCGTTCGCCTCCACCGCGTAGCGCGTGAGGCTGTTGTGGCCCCGGTTGGCGAGATAGGCGTACGCGCCGTTCGACGTCACCAGGATCTGCGCCGGGTAGCTGGTACCCGACCCCGTTCCCGTCGACTGGGCGTCACCGACGGTCAATCGGCCGCCGTCCGGATCGTAGGCGCAGACCGCGACCGTGTTGTCGACCTCGTTGGCCAGATACGCGTACCGCCCCCCGGGGTGGAAGGTGAGGTGCCGCGGCCCGGCACCCGGCCGGGTGTGGGCCTGCGCGACCTCGTCGAGCCGGCCGGTCTGCTCGTCCAGGCGGTAGCTGTACACGGTGTCCGTGCCCAGGTCGACGGCGAGCACATGGCCGCCGTCGGGACTCGTCAGGAACTGGTGGGCGTGCGGACCCTCCTGACCCGGACCGGGCGCCGGACTGGAGTGGGTGACCAGGTCGGCGCGCTCACCGAGTGCGCCCGAGGCGTCGATCGGGTGCACGGCCACGCTGCCGGACGTGTAGTTGGCGCTGAGCAGCCAGCGCCCGCCCGGATGCACGGACAGATGACAGGGGCCCCCACCACCGGTGCTCCGGCTCCCCAGAACCTTGCGATCGGACAGCCGCACCGCGGTTACGGCACCCGCCTCGCGCTCGTTCACCGCGTACAGCGTGCGCCCGTTCGGATGCACAGCGAGGTATGACGGGTCGCCGACGCCGGCGACCGTGCCGGTCTTGGTGATACGGCCGCTCGTGGCGTCGTAGGTGGCGAGACCGATGCCCGTGCCGCCGCCCTCCACGGAGGTGTAGGTACCGAGGTAGAGCGGTCGGGGGCCGGAGGGTGCACGGCTCTCGGCCCCAGCGCTCGTGCTCGGCTCGGCGGCGCTCGGACTCGCCTCGGTGGCCGTCGGGTCGGTCGGCGGCGGCGCGTCGTCGCACGCGGGCAGCACGGCCGCGGCCCCCGTCCCCGCCAGGGCGCCGACGAATCGGCGCCTGCTCCAGCCCTCACTGCCCATGCGCACACCTCAGGTCGTCGCTCGTCCCGTCGCGACTGCCACCTTCGCGTGGATCACCCGTCAGGTGCAACAGCGGCATCATGCGTTGCGCACAGCGCAACGCATCCGCCGTGTCGTTGCCCTACCAGTCGCCGTCCGCCACGGGCTTCCCCGGCGCGTCCTTCAGCGGCTGCACCTGCGGCGGCGAGGGCTCCTGCCAGGGCTCGTGGTCGTCCCCGAGCCAGTCGCCGACCGGCTTGACGTCCTGGAGCGTGTCCGTGGCCGGGAGATCCTCGGCGTCCTGGTCGTAGTAGTCGAACCAGGGCAGCCCGGCGCGGGTGTACGCGGCGCGGTCCACGGGCGACGGCGGGGGAGTCTCGCCGGTGATACGGCGCCACTCGGGAGGCGTCACCAGGTGCACGAACACCCGTCCCGCGGGCTGCTCGGCCCAGTCCGTCGGCGGACGGTCGTCCCGGTAGACCTCCTGACGCATCGATCCACCCACGCCCAGTCCCATGGCGGCCGCGGCCCGCGGCCGGCCCGCGGGGGCCGCGGCAGGGGCCGCCGGTGCCGCCATGGGCATCGCGGCTCCGTAGCTCTTGCCCGGCATCGCCCTGGCCCGCTCCGCCCTGCGCCGCTCCTCCTCGCGCCACCGGGCCAGCGGCCCCTCGTTCAGCGGGAACGACTGCAGTTGTACGCCGCCCCAGACCTCCTCGCCCGTGACCTGCCCCTCGACGGTCGCGCCAAGCCCCAGCGGCACCGCCACGAACTGGCGGACCGTGCCCTTCCCGGAGTTGATGCCGTCCAGCCACGGCTGACGCGGAAGCACGACGTAGTTCTGCGGATCGCGGGAGAGCCGGTCGCTCCACGGCCGGCCCGAGACCGCGCACACCTTGCCCACCCCGACCTGCAACGCGGCCGGCTCCTTCGTGCCCGAGAAGCTCAGCCACATCGCCTCGCGCAGGTACACCGGCAGCATCACCCCGCCCCGGGCCCGCCACTGCTCCGGGACGGTGTCCGGGAAGTCGGAGACCCGGCGGACGGGAAACTCGCCGAGCCCCGGCGGCAGCGGATGCGTGCCCGTCTCGGGCAGCCGCAGCGTGCGCACGAACCGCACCGCCGCACCGCCCGGCAGCCGCAGTGTGTTCCCGTCGATCCGCACCGTGGTGTCGGTCATCGGCCCGCCCCCTTCGTCCCGCCCCCGGAGGCATGCCGCCTCAAGGTGACTTCTTCACCTTGAACGTCGCTCGGCGTCCGTGCGGTTCCGGCGCAGCTGCTCGGGCACGTGCAGGCTCTCCCGCAGCCGGGTGAGCCGCGGCATGCGTTCGCGCTGCTCGCGGGAGACGCGGTCCAGTTCCTCCAGGAGGCGGCGCGAGCGGTGCTCGGTGTCGAGCTCGTCGAGGATCCGGTTCACCTCGGTGAGGACGGCACCGAGCAGTTGCCACTGGCGGGCGTCGCGCTGGACCTCTTCCAGCAGCAGCTGGGCCAGCTTGTCGCGGGTGGCCGCGGCCTGTCGCAACTCGGCGGTCAGCCGGGACTCCGCCGCGTCGGCGTTCAGGCTCACCGGGGTGGTGACCAGGACCGCGAAGCTGACCACGGCATCCGCGATCTCCGACAGCAGCTGCTCGACGGCCGCGCCCGTCTCCGACGCGAAGGAGCGTGGAAGGGGCTCGGACTCGCGCTCCTTCGCGAGGTCGGTGAAGGTGCGCGCGAGCACCCGCAGCACGACCGTGCAGATCTCCAGCGTGTCCAGGCCGGTGCGCAGCACCACGCGGTGCAGCAGGCCCTCCTTCACGCGCGGATTGAACCGCAGACTGTCCTCGGCCTGCCGCAGGGCCGCGTCCACCTCGACGATGTCGTGGTCGAGCCGGCGCGCCTCGTGCAGCCGGGCCGTCGCATGCTCGACGGGCGTCCGGCCCGCGGCCTCCTCGCCCATGCTCAGCATCAACTGCCGCACCCGGCGGGCCAGCCCCTCGATCGACTCCCCGGCCTCGCCCACCCACACCGGCGGGGCGAACAGCAGATTGCAGCCCAGGCCGACGACCGCGCCGATCAGCGTCTCCAGCACCCGCGCCCAGGCGGTGTCACCGACGGTCGTGACCCCGAGCACCAGCATCGCGCTGATCGCCACCTCGGGCACGAACTCGTCGACCCGCACCAGATGCCCGACGGCCAGCGCCGCCACGATCAGCAGCCCGAGGCTCCACCAGGTCAGCCCCACCAGCAGACTGAAGGCGATGGCGACGAGGACCCCCGCGACCACCGAGTTCACCCGGCGGATTCCGGTGGTGAGCGTGGAGTAGAGGGTGACCTGGACGACCAGCAGCGCGGTCAGCGGTGCGGTGAGCGGTGCCGCCTCGGGGCTCAGACGCAGGGCGATGACGTAAGCGATCGTCGCCGCGGCCGACGACCGCAGCGCCTGTACGACGACCGGGTCCCGGTGCCGCTTCACCAAGCGCACCAGGGACGTCGTCCACTCACGTACGTCTCGCATCCTCGGGCCGTCCCCTTCCACAGATGTACCGAAGGTACTCATTGAGGACCGCAGCCGTCCGCAAGGAAACGTAGTTTGCCATTCCGCTACGGCCCCATGAGGAAGACCCCCGTCCTCGCCCCGTGGATGGCCGTACCACGCTGCTGTGGACAGCCGGATGGTCTGCGCCGTACCGGTACGAAAGCCTTGGATCATGACATGGCAACGGACCGGATCCCTCCTGACCCTGCTCGTCACCGTCGGCGTGGCCGCGTCGGCCGGCCCCCCGGCCACGGCCGCACCGGCCCCGGCCGTGGTCGAAGCCCTCGACCGGGCCGCCCACCCGCTGCGAACCGTCGAACCAGGCGGCGACACCCGCGATCTGGGCGCCCTCGACCGCATGATCGGCGGCGCCCGGGTGGTCGGCCTCGGCGAGGCCACCCACAGCTCGCACGACTTCTTCGCCCTCAAGGACCGCGTCTTTGGCCACCTCGTCGAGGAGAAGGGCTTCCGCACCTTTGCCCTGGAGGTGCCCTGGAGCACCGGCCTGCGGCTCGACGACTACGTGCTGAAGGGCGAGGGCGACCTGCGGCGCATCATGCGCGACGAGCTCCAGCGCGACTTCCTGTGGTGGAACAACACCGACTACCTGAGGCTCCTGGAGTGGATGCGGGCGTACAACGTCCGCCACCCCGGCGACCCCGTGCGGTTCATGGGCGACGACATCGCCTGGTCCGGACCCGAGTCGTACGACGCGGTCGAGGACCACATGGCCGCCACGCACCCCGGGGCGAGCGCCCGCCTCGCCGAGCTCTACCGCGGCCTGCGTCCCACCGTGCCGACGGGGACGTACATCGAGCAGTACATGAACAGGCCGTACGCCGAACGCATGGAGATGGCCCACCGCACGGGCGAGGCACTCGAACTGGTCAGGCGTCAGGGACCGGGCACCGGCGACCGGGAGGCGTACGCATGGGCCCTGCAGAGCGCGACGGCGATCGACCGGACCGCCCGTCAGTACGCCTTCGACTTCGAGGACCCCGCCGAGATCGCCGAGGCCATGACCTATCGCGACGGGGCGATGGCCGCCAACGTCGTCTGGTGGCACGAGCACACCGGCACCAAGGTGCTGCTGTCGGCCCACAACAACCACGTCGGGTACGTACCGGAGGACCCCGTCACCAACCCGAAGGTGCAGGGTGCCTACCTGCGGGAGAGCCTCGGCGCGGGGTATGTGAACGTGGGCCTGGCCTTCGACCACGGCTCGTTCAACGCCACCGGCCGCGAGGACACCGTCATCAGGCGCCGGACGCTGGGACCCGCCGCCCCCGGCAGCAACGAGCGGACCCTCGACCGCGTACGGCACCAGGACTACGTACTCGACCTGCGGGCCGCCGGACCGCCGGCCCGTCAGTGGCTGCGCCGGGCCCGGCCGACGCGCCAGATCGGCACGGCCTACCCGGACGGCCCGTACGACATCGCGCTCGCCCGCAGCTACGACGTCCTCGTCCACCTGCACGACGTGGTGGCGGCACGGCTGCGGGACCGGTAGCCGACGAAGTCAGACGTACAGCTTGTCGATGAAGGCGGACAGGTTGCCCGTCGCGCGGGCGATCTGCTCCTCCAGGGTGAGACTCTCCTCGAAGCGTGACCCGGATTCCAGGGCCTTCTTGCCGCGCAGGTAGAGAGAACACGCCAGGTCGGTGCACATGTACACGCCCACCGAGTTGCCCTCGCGGCCCGCCGCGCCCGCCCTGCGGGCCGTCATCAGGGAGACACCGCCGCCCGGGTGGGTGGTCAGGCACAGCGAGCACATGCTGCGGTGCAGCAGGCCGCGCCTGGACGACGGAAAGCGCAGGGAGACGCCGACCGGTCGGCCCTCCCGCTCGGTGACCAGATAGCTGCGGTCGGGTGCTCCGGGATCGCGCCAGCCCAGGAAGTCCAGGTCGTCCCACGGGCGTTGGTCGAGGTCCCGGGGGACGGCCAGGCGTTTGGCCTCGCCCTTCGAGCAGTTGACGAATGAGTTGCGTATGTCGTGCTCGGTGAGTGATCTCATGGGGGAGCCTCCTGGGTGATCGCGCGCTGAAACCTAGGGGTATTAGGTTGGCGCCAGGGTAGGCAGGCATGAGGGGGAGAGGCCAATGGATTTCCGGGACGTCGCGGCGCCGCGGGCGCGGGCCGCGCTGTCGTACGTGGCGGCGGGTTCCGAGGGGCCGGCCGTCGCCCCTGACCTGCGCATCACGCTGAACCTCCATCCGGACCGGGCGGTGGGCGGGCTGACCGTCCTGCGGGCGCTGGCCCAGGACGGCACGTATCACTCGCAGTTCGTCACGGGCACCGGCAACGGCGGCCTCACCGCGCATCCCGGCGGCGACCGGTGGCGCTGGGAGAGCCGGATCTTCGGCGGGGTCTACGACGACGCGGACGCCCACGACCGGCCGGTGTACGGCGCGTTGAACTTCCGTCACCAGGTCGTCGGCGCGGCACCGAGGTTCGGCTCCTCCCACTTCCGCCTCACCGGCGCCACGCTCGCCCGCGCCACCTTCTGCTACCCCGACAGCGCGGCCGAGCCGGCCGACTTCGGCGTCGCGGCGGGCATGTCCCTGATCGCGCTGGCCGAGGCGGACGAGCAGGACGCCCTCAACGACTACATCGAGGCGCAGGTGCACGCGGGCGTCGTCCTCGCCCGCGACGTGGAGGCGCTCGTCCTCGACGCGAGCTATCGCGGCACGCCCGTCGAGACGGCGGCCCGCCTGTTGCCGTGCCCCCTCGAATGGCACCCCGGCTACCGGCTCACCGTGGCTCAGCTGCGTCGGCACGCGGACTACCGGGGGCGGGAGTACGTGGAGCTGGGCGCGCGCATCGCCGAGGACGGCCGGATCGACCCGCGGATCATCGGCGACGCGGCCCGCACGGGACGGTACGAGCTGCAGGACCTGAAGATGGTGTGGCACACGCTGGCCCGCTTCGGGGCGCCGGAGGGGGCGGGCACCGCGTGCTCCGGCCGCGCGGCTGCTTCCGGGACGGCGGACGCGGCTCATTCCGGCGCCGCGGCCCGTTCCCCGGACGCGGACACCGGCGTCGGCGGCCACACCCCGGCGGCCAGCACTCCCTGCGCATAGGCCCGGGCGACCAGTTCCGTACGGTTCGCCGCGCCCGGCTCCGCCCGGCCTTCAGTGCCGCCCCGGAAGGCGGGGTGACCTTCGTGCAGCACCGGATCGCCGCCGAGGCCGAAGGGGAGGCCGAAGAGGTGGGGGAGCTGCTGGACGCGGGCGCCCGGGTGTACGTCTGCGGCGACGGCTCGCGGATGGCGCCCGGCGTGCAAGACGCGTTCCGTACCCTGTACCGGGAGCGCACGCAGGGCGCCGACGAGTCGGCCGCCGAGCGCTGGCTCGACGAGCTGGTGGAGACCGGGCGTTACGTCGAGGACGTGTACGCGGCCGGCTGACCGGAGGGAAGGGGCGGGTGCAGGTGGGGGACTCGACGCAATCGTGGGACCGGGCCCGGCGGGTCCTGGAAGGGGCGCGCCTGCCCGCCGGCCGCCTCACCGGCGTCCGCCCGCTGACCGGGGGCACCTACAACACCGTCGAGGAACTCCTCCTCACGGACGGCAGCCGTTACGTGCTGAAGGTCGCCCCGGCGCCGACCACGCCGGGCCTGCGGCACGAGAGCCGACTCCTGGTCTCCGAGGCGGAGTTCTACCGTGCGGCCGCCGAGGCCGGCGTACCGGCGCCGCACCTGGTGGCGCTCGGCGACGACACCGCCGTACCGCATCTGCTGATGACGGCCTGCCCGGGCGAACCGTGGAACGGCTCCCTGACGGAGTCCGAACGAGCTGCCCTGCGCCGGGAGTTGGGGCGTCAGGTGGCTCGTCTGCATGGTGTGACCGGCCCGGGCTTCGGCTATCCGTCGGGCGCGCTCGGGCCGCTCGCTCCCGACTGGCGGACCGCCTTCGGCGCCATGACCGAGGCGGTCCTGGACGACGCCCGCCGCTACCGGGCCCGGTTGCCCCGGCCCGTCGACGAGGTGGCGCGGACGATCGAAGCCGCCTTCCCCGCGCTCGACGAGGTCACCACCCCCTGCCTGGTCCACTTCGACCTGTGGCACGGGAACATCCTCCTGGACCGCCCGGCGGGGGAGGAGCCCCGCATCGGAGGTCTCATCGACGGGGAGCGGATGTTCTGGGGCGATCCCCTCGCCGACTTCGTCTCCCTGGCGCTGCTGGGGGACATCAAGAAGGACGAGGCGTTCCTCGCCGGCTACCGGGAAGCCGGCGGGCCGGCCGAGTTCGACACGCCGGCCCGGCTCCGCCTCGCCCTCTACCGCGTCTACCTCTACCTGATCATGCTCACCGAGACGATTCCGCGGGCGGTCGACGCCGAGAACGAGCGATGGGTCCAGGAGGCGGTCGCTCCGGAACTCGTCGCGGCGCTGGAGGAGATCGGGGAGCTGGCCCCCCGCTAGTACCGAGCGCTTAGTTCAGGGCGTGAATTAAGAAGGTGCGGAAAGTCGCGTCCGGTGGTCCCGCAGAGGTATGTTGCAGGTCGGGCAGGGTTCGGGAGGAGCCACATGGCGGGGCGCAACGGGCGTACGGTACGCGATCTGAGGCGGGCCAACCGCACGGCCGTGCTGCAACGGCTCTACTTCGACGGCCCCCTCAGCCGCTTCGAGCTCGGCCCGGCCACCGGGCTCAGCTCCGGCTCGGTCAGCAACGTCGTCGCCGACCTGGTCGCCGACGGCCTGGTCGAGGAGGCGGGCAGCGTCGACTCCGACGGCGGACGTCCCCGCACCCTCCTGCGCGTGGCGCCCGGCAGCGGCCACATGATCGGCGTCGACGTCGGCGAGACCCGGGTACGGATCGAGCTGTTCGACCTGACCCTCACCGAACTCGCCCGCACCGAACGGCCGTTGACACAGCAGCGCTACGACGTCGAGGTCATCGTCGGTCACATCCGGGACGGTGTCGCCGAGGTACTGGCCGAGTCGGGCATCGAGCCCGGACAACTCCTCGGCGTCGGCATCGGCGTCCCCGGCATCGTCGAACGCACTCCGGAGCGCGGTGCCGTGGTGCACGGGCAGACGATCGGATGGGACGCGGTGCCGCTCGAAGCGCTGCTGCGCACCGGAACCCAACTTCCCGACACCGTGCGGTACTTCATCGACAACGGCGCCAAGACCCTGGGCCAGGCCGAGATGTGGTTCGGCGGCGGACGCGGTGCCCGCAACGCCGTCGTGGTGCTCTTCGGCTCCGGCGTCGGCGCCTGCCTCGTCACGCCCGAGGCGGAGCACGGACGGGCGGTCGAGTGGGGGCATCTGACGGTACGGGTCAGGGGGCGCCGGTGCCGGTGCGGTGCCCTCGGCTGCCTGGAGGCGTACGCGGGCGCCGAGTCCTTGCTGGAGCGCTGGCGCGAGGAGGGCGGACGGCCGCCGCGGGGCGCCGACGAGGAGACCGCGCTGACCGCGATGCTTGCCGCGGCCTACCCCGCCGAAGGCGGTGAAGCCGACCCCGTGGCCCTCGCCGTCCTGGAGGAGACCGCCGAGTACCTGGGCGCGGGCCTGTCCGACCTGATCAACCTCTTCCAGCCCGAGCGCATCCTCATCGGTGGCTGGGCCGGGCTCCAGCTGGGCGCGCGGTTCCTGCCCGCCGTACGCCGGCACGCGGTGTCGTACGCCCTGCGTCATCCGGCCGAGAAGGTGACCGTCGACCTCGGCCGGCTGGGGCCCGACGCGGTCACCGTCGGCGCCGCGATCCTCCCGCTCGCCGACTTCTTCGCACGCGGCGGCCGGCGCCCCGAACCGGCACCCGAGGGGCCCGCGCCCGCCTGGCGCACGGCCCTGGACGAGCGGGCGCCGCACTGACGTTTCGCTGGTCGTCGCGGAGGTACTCGCGTGGCGCCCGAACGACACGAAGCCCGAACGACACGAAGGGAGTGCGCCGTGGCCGAGCACCGCGACGAAGGATCCGGCGAGAACGGGGTGGCCGTGCCCCGGGACCTCCCGGACCAGCAGGCCCATGACGGCGAGGACCCCTGGGAGGTCGGCGCCGGTGGCGCGCAGGGCGACACCGTCGACGCCACGGACACCACCGAGGCCGAGCCCGACGACGTCCCCGACACGGACGAGGCCGGCACGGGCAGGCAGGGCGCGCCGCGGTCGGGCGCGGTACACCCCGAGCACCCGGTACCGGACGAGCCGTCTGCCTGAGCCCGATCCCGCCGTCAGCCGACCTTCCGGCCCTCCATGGGCTCCGTCCCTGCTCCCGCCCCCTGCTGCATGCCCAGGAGGAACTCCTCGAGCACCTCCGGCGCCGTGTGATCCGGCTGCCAGCCGAGTTCCGTGCGGGCGCGGGTGCAGTCCATCAGGGGAAGCCTGAGGACCGCGTCGAAGAGGTGCGGGGAGGCGGGCAGCAGATGCAGGCCCCAGGCGGCGGCGATCGCCGAGCGGGCCGCGGTACGCGGCAGCCGTACGGGGCGGGCGCCGAGCATCTCGCCCAGCAGCTCCGCGTCGACGGGCGGTTCGCCCGCCAGGTTGAAGGCGCCGTTGACGTCGGTGCGCAGGGCGAGGTGGTACGCCTTGGCCGCGTCGTCGGTGTGCAGCGCCTGGACGCGCAGGCCCGGGATGTCGGGAAGGAAGGGCAGCACGTCGGGCCGCGCCAGCGGGCCGGGCAGGAAGCGACCGCCGAAGATGCGGCGCTGCTCGCTCGCCGACTCCCGCTTGAAGAGGAAGGCGGGCCTCATCCGTACCACCCGGACATCCGGGTGGGCGCGCTCGAACGTGTCCAGGGCACGCTCCAGGTAGGCCTTCTCCCGGCAGTACGCGGCGTCCGGCCAGCCGTGCGTCGGCCAGGTCTCGTCCACGGCGTGGTCCTTCGGTCCCGGTGAGTACGCGCCGACGGACGACGCGTGCACCAGGGTCGGCACGCCGGCCGTCGCCACTGCGTCGAACACCCGGATGGAACCGAGGACGTTCGTGCGCCAGGTCGTCGCCGGGTCGTGCGTCGGCTGGAACGCCCACGCCAGATGGACCACCGCGTCGGCGCCCTCGAACTCCTTGATCAGATCGGACCGGTCGGACGCGAGGTCCACCGTCGACCACTCCGTCTTCGGGGGCATCCACTCGGGGAGCCGGCGGGCCAGCCCCCGCACGGACTCGACCTTCGGGTCCTCGGAGAGGAGGCGTACCACGCTGGTGCCGACGTTCCCGGTGGCGCCGGTGACCACGATTGTGCTGCCCGTTGCGCTGCTCACTTTCGGCTCCTCTCGACCGCGGATCCGACGGGACCGCCCGAGTACCCGGGGACCGGCGATGCACGCGGCTCACGCGGCCGCTTCCGGCCGCGAGACGATCAGGCCATGAGTGAGATCATCCTGATGTCGGACCCCAGGGTCGCGGCCGTTCCCGTCGACGAGTGCGGTGAGCGCCTCGTGGACGTGAGCGGGTGCCTTCCGGTCGACGACCGCAAGCACAAGGACTCCCACGGCGCCGAGCTCCACCTGCGACAGGGCGTCCTCGACCGGCTCCTGCGTGCGCAGACCCTGTTGCCCGAGGGGCTGCGCCTGCTCTTCGTCGAGGGATACCGTCCGCCGGCCCTCCAGCGGTCCTACTTCGAGGAGTACGCGGACTCACTGCGCGCCGGGCACCCCGACTGGCCCGCCGACCGGATCCGCTCGGCGGCGAGCCGTTATGTGTCCCCGCCGGAGATCGCCCCGCACACCGCCGGTGCGGCCGTCGACCTGACGCTCGTCGACACCGAGGGCCGCGAACTCGACCTCGGCACCCCCATGAACGCCGGCCCCGAGCAGAGCGACGGAGCCTGCTACACGGCGGCCGCCGGCATCTCCGACGAGGCCAGAGCCAACCGCGCCGTGCTCGGCGGGGCCATGAGCGTGGCCGGCCTCGTCAACTACCCCACCGAGTGGTGGCACTGGTCGTACGGAGACCGCTACTGGGCCCTGGCGACCGGCGCGCCCGCCGCGCTCTACGGGCCTCGGGAACCCGACGCCGATTAGCTATGGCTGGTCGGCGAAGGCGTTCACGCCCGTGCGCCGAGCCGACAGCTCCCACAGGCGTGCCGCCTGTTCCGGGTCGACGGCGTAGTCCTTGACGCCGGTGCGTTCATTCCCGGACGCCACGAATCGCAGTGCCCTCGAAGTCAAGCCCGTCCAGCGCAAACGTGTCCGGGGCCCGCATGGGAAAGCCCCGACCGGACGGGGGAATCACGGTCGGGGCCGATCAGGTGTGGGCGCGGATGGCGGTCGCCTCTCGGCGAAAGGCTCCACAGGGCTTCAGCCGAACGATCGTCCCTGTGGGCAAAAGGTGAGGCCCGGGGACACTGTCCCATCCACACCCACGGCTTGTTCAACGGGCAACTACCCATGGATGTTCCATGGTCCGGCGCTCCGCGGGGTGATCCGTGTCACGGTCTGCGGGTGCGCGGGACGGCCTCGTCCCAGAGGTTCTCCGCCTGCAGCAGCAGGGTTCCCAGGACGACCGTACGAGTGTGGTCCTGGGCGGCGTGCTCCCGCAGCCCGTTCCGCAGGTGCTCGTGCAGTTCGTGCATCGCCTCCTCGGTCGCGTCGGCCGAGCGCGCCTCCTCGCGGGCGCCCAGCAGACGGCGGCTCTCCGCGTGGCAGGCGTCCCCGATCAGCTCCAGGAGACGGGCGTACGAGCACAGCGCCGGGCCGTCGGGCGAAGCAGGCGTGCGGTCGCCGTCGGCCGCCACCGCGAGGGCCCTGGTCAGTGCCCTGATGTGCCCGGTGATACGGCTCCAGCGCTCGTCCTCCTCGGTGGGCGGAACGGTGGGCGGAACGGTCGGCGGGACCCGGTGGAGGGCCCGCAGCGGGCGGGAGGTGAAGCGCAGGCTCTCCCGGCTCCAGCGGCGGGCCGACCGCAGCGCGTCCAGCCGCCGCTCCAGCCGTGTCGAGGCACTCGACCAGCCGGCGGCGGACTGAGCGTCCCACTCGTTCTCCCGCAGATCACCGGCGACGGTGTGCAGCACGTCGCCCGCCTCCCCGGCGAGCGCCGCGAGGTTCTCCCGTACGTCGCGCAGATGGATCGGCGGCAGCACGAGCGCGTTGACCGCGACCCCGATGACCGCGCCCAGCGCCGCCTGTCCCACCCGGTGACCGACCGCCGACGCCGTGACCGTGCCGGAGGCGAGGGTGAACACCGCGGTGGTCGCAGCGTAGATGCCCTGGTCGCCGAAGCGGGGCCAGTTCGAGAGCAGCATCAGCACGGGTACGGACAGCGCCAGCGCGCCCAGTGTGTCGCCGGTGAGCCACTGTGCCGCCGACGCCAGCAGCGTCCCGGCGCAGATCGCCGTGAACTGCTGCGCGGCCTGTCTGAGCGAGCTGTAGACGGTGGCCTGCACCAGCACCAGCGCCACCCAGGGTGCCATCAGGGCCATCGGGTCGGCCAGCCAGTCACTCGCCACGAACCAGGCGAGCAGCGCCGCCGCGGCGGCCTTCAACGACTGCACCAGCAGATCGCGTTCCCGCCCGGGGCCCCGCCAGGCGGCCAGGCCGGCCCGGCCGACGGCGTGCACCTCGCGCCGCGCGGCGTCGGCCGGGCGGGCGGCGCGCACTCGTCCCGTATCTGTCACATGGATCATGCACGGCGGGTATCCGCACGGCGCCGCCCCTCACCCCGGGGGCAGCTCACCCCAAGGGACTCTCCGCCAACGACGCCAGCAGCTCGGCCGGATCGGCGTAGATCGCCGTCGCCCCCGCCTCCTCCAGGTCCGCGCGCGGAATGCCGCCGCACAGGACGCCCACGCAGCGCACCCCGGCCCTGGTGCCCGCGCGCATGTCCCAGACCGTGTCGCCGACGAACACGGCCCGCTCGGCGGGTACTTCGGCCAGTTCCAGGGCGTGTTCGACGGGTTCGGGCGCGGGCTTGCCCTTCTCGACGTCGTCGGCGCTCGCGGTGGCGGCGATCGCGTCGTCCGCGCCGATCGCCCGCCGCAGGGCGTCGAGTTCCGCGCCGCTCGCGGAGGTCGCCAGCACCACCCGCCAGCCCCGCAGGTCCAGGCGCCGCAGCAGCCGTCCGGCGTCCTGGAGTGCGGGCAGCCGGTCGAAGTACTGGCCGTACAGGGCCTTGTGGGCGGCGCTCAGTTCCGCGTCCCGGTCCTTGTTCCGGTCGTCGCCGAGCAGATGGGCGACGAGGTCGTCCGAGCCGAGGCCCACGGCCCGGTGGATGGCGTGCATCGGCACCCGGTGGCCCGCCTGCCGGAACGCCTCCCACCAGGTCGTCACATGCAGGTGATTGGTGTCGACGAGGGTCCCGTCGACGTCGAACACGGCCGCCCGTTCCATTCGCCCGTCCTTCCTGTGCTCTCCCGGCGCACGAGTACCACGTCAGGGGCTCGCCACTCGGTCCGGCACCCGGTCCTCCCGGCTCCACGCCAGCAGCTCTTCCAGGGACCAGGTGGTGACCACACGCTCGACGGGCACCCCGCACTCCTCGGCCCGCGCACACCCGTGGATCTGCCAGTCCAGCTGGCCGGGCGCGTGTGCGTCGGTGTCGACCGAGAACAGCACACCCGCCTCCACGGCCCGGCCGAGCAGCCGCCGAGGCGGATCGAGGCGCTCGGGACGGCTGTTGATCTCCACCGCCGTACCGGACTCGGCACACGCGGCGAACACCTCGGCCGCGTCGAACTCCGACTCGGGCCGCCCCCGGCCCGTCACCAGCCGTCCCGTGCAGTGCCCGAGGACGTCCGCGTGCGGATCGCGTACGGCGGCCACCATGCGGCGGGTCATCGAGCGGGCGTCCATCCGCAGCTTGGAGTGCACGGACACCACCACGACGTCCAGTCGATCCAGCAGCTCCGGCTCCTGGTCGAGCGAGCCGTCGTCGAGGATGTCGCACTCGATGCCGGTGAGGAGGCGGAACGGCGCCCACGTCTCGTTGAGTTCCGCCACCACTTCCAGTTGTCTGCGCAGTCGCTCGGGCGACAGTCCGCGGGCCACGGTCAGGCGGGGTGAATGGTCGGTCAGCACCGCCCACTCGTGGCCCAGTTCCGCCGCCGCCCGGCCCATCTCCTCGATCGGGCTGCCGCCGTCCGACCAGTCGGAGTGCAGATGGCAGTCCCCACGCAGCAGCGCCCTCAGCCGTTCGCCGCCCCGGGCGAGCGGGGACGCGGCCTCGCCCTCCAGCTTCTCCAGGTAACCGGGCAGCCGGCCCTCCAGCGCCTCGCGCACCACCTGCGCCGTCGTCGGGCCGACGCCCTTGAGCGTCTCCAGGGTCCCGGCGTCCGCCCGTTCGCGCACCTCGCCCTCGGGCAGCGCGGCCAGCACCCGGGCGGCGGTACGGAAGGCGCGCACACGGTACGTCGGTGCCCGGCCCCGCTCCAGCAGGAAGCCGATCCGCTCCAGGGCCTCCACGGGATCCATCGCCACCTCCTCCTCCAGAGTTCCCCAGGGCGGGGTGGGCCGCACGACGAGACCGCCCAGGGCGGGAGGGCGGCCGTCCGATCGGCGGGCGGTTTGTCCGCCACGTGGCCGGGTGCGATGCCTCGTCGCCTTCGCCCGCGTCCACGAGGGGGCCTGTCATGTCCGCCCCCACCGCACCCCGCAGCGAGGTGGCCGTGATCGCGGGCGCCGACTCCGGCATCGGCAGGGCCACCGCCGTCCGCCTGGCCAGGGCGGGCATGGACGTCGGCATCACCTGGCACAGCGACCGCAAGGGCGCGGAGGAGACCGCCGAGGAGGTCCGGGCCCACGGGCAGCGGGCAGCCGTGGCCCGGATGGACCTGCCCAGGCTGCCCGTCGCCGCCGGCACCGTCGGCGAGCTCTGCGACCGGCTCGGCCGCCTCTGCAGCCTCGACGGCCTGGTCGACAACGCCGGTACGGGCACCATGACGCCGTGCCTGGACCTGGCGCTCGACGCCGTCCGCGAGGTCGTCGACATCGACCTGATCGGCCCGTTCCCGTGCGGGCAGAAGGCGGCCCGGCACATGATCCGGCAGGGGAGCGGAGGCCGGATCGTCAACGTGACCTGCGTCCACGAACACCGGCCGCGGGTCGGCGCCGCCCCCTACTGCGCGGCCAAGGGCGGCCTCGGTCTGCTCACCCGGGTCATGGCCCTGGAGCTCGCCGAGTACGGCATCGACGTCAACGCGGTGGCACCCGGCGAGATCGCCACCCCGATGACCGGCCAGGAGGACACCGACCCCGGACACCGAGGACCGCCTCGGCGTCCCGCTGGACCGCCCCGGCGACGTCCGTGAGACCGCGGCCGTGATCGCCTTCCTCGCCGGCCCCGACGCCTCGTACGTCACCGGCGCCTCCTGGAGCGTGGACGGCGGCATGCTCCGGATGGGCGCGCAGGCCGGCTCGCACCTGGGCAGTGACGACTGGCGGCGGCCCTGAGCCCGGGCGGGTGACGCGAGCGCAGCCCTCCCGCGGGTTGCGCTCTACGCTCGATACATGACCGAAAGTGCGAGTCCCTACATCTCTCACCCGCGGATCCTGGTGCTCGGGGTACAGCCGACGACGCCACCCTTCCGGATCGTGGAGATCGACGGCCAGATGGTCGGTGAGGCGAGGGCCGTCACCGACGTCCTGGAGGCCGCCGCCGCGTTCGGCATCACCGTCCACGACCTGGACGACCCGGACGTGGTGCGCTGGGTGGGCGGTGACAAGTTCACCTGGACCCGGCACTGACCGACGGGTTCAGCCGACCGTCCACTTCTGGTTGGCGCCCCCGGTGCAGGTCCACAACTGCAGCCGGGTGCCGTTGGCCGGATCGTTCCCGGTCACGTCGAGGCACTTGTCGGCCTGCGGATTGACGATGTCGCCCGCCGTGGAGACGGCCCACCGCTGGTTGGCGCCGCCCGTGCAGTCCCACAGCTGGACGGTCGAGCCGTCCGCGGTGCCGTTGCCGGTGACGTCCAGGCACTTGCCGAGCGCGCGGAGCGTGCCGTCCGCGCCGGCGGTCCACTGCTGGGCGGCGCTGCCGTTGCAGTCGTAGAGCTGTACGGGTGTGCCGTTGGCGGAGTTCGCCCCGGCCACGTCCACGCACTTGCCGGCCAGCCCTCTGATCGCGCCGCCGGTGGCCGCGCCGCCGGTCGTCACCGACACGTGGTCCACCACCAGCTGTTGCGGGAAGACGGTGGAGCCGTCCGGGTCGCCGGGCCAGTAGCCGCCGACCGCCAGGTTCAGGATCAGGAAGAACGGCTTGTCGAACACCCAGCTTCGCCCGCCCAGGTCGGCGGGCGTGCGCCGCTGGTAGACCTGGCCGTCCACCGACCAGGTGATCGAGTCGGGGGCCCAGTCGACGGCGAAGGTGTGGAAGGCGTCCGCGAAGGCCTGGCCGCCCGGGAGGGAGTACGCCGCGCCGATGCCGCCGGAGCCGGAGTAGCCGGGGCCGTGGATCGTGCCGTGCACGGTGGAGGGCTCGTAGCCGACGTTCTCCATGACGTCGATCTCGCCCGAGTCCGGCCAGCCGACCTGCCCGAGGTCGTTGCCGAGCATCCAGAACGCGGGCCACATGCCCTGCCCGCGCGGGACCTTCAAACGCGCCTCGACATGTCCGTACTGCGCGGTGAACTTCCCGGCGGTGTTCAGCCGGGCCGAGGTGTACTGGCAGGTTCCGTACCAGCACTGGTAGTTGGCCGGGTTCTCCTTGCGGGCCGTGATCACCAGATGGCCCTGGCCGTCCAGAGCGGCGTTGCGGTTGCCCGGCGTGTAGTACTGCCGCTCGTGGTTGTTGACGTTGTCGCCGGTCTCGACCTGCCACTTCGAGGAGTCGACCGCGGCCCCGGCGGGCCCGTCGAAGGTGTCGGAGAACGTCACCGCGGCGGCGGTCACGTTCGGCGGATCCGCCTGCGCCGCACCGGTCGCGACTGACGCGACGAGCACGGCGGACAGGGCGGCGAGGAGACATCTGCGGAGCAGGCGTGGAGCGGCCACGGCTCTCCCTTCCGTACGGCGTCCCGGCGTACGGGTGCGCCGACCGAGGTGGGGGGTGAAGGCGTCTCCTCTTGATTTAAGTAGTGAAATAAGAGAGCGTCAATACCTTGGTACGGACCAGGAATTGAGGGGGCGGGTGGCGACGGCCCGACTGCCCGGCCCTCGCCACCCGCCCCTCTCGGTCTCAGCTGTGCACGGCCCGGCTCATGCGACGCCCCAGGAGCAGGTAGCCCACCAGGGCCCCGGTCGTGTTGAGGATGACGTCGTCGATGTCGAAGGCCCGGCCGGTGATCAGTGCGCCCTGGGCGAACTCCACCAGGAGCATCACGGTCGCCGTCAGCAGGAGTACCCGCAGGATCCCGCGTGTTCGCGGGGCGACGACGGGCACCAGAACGCCGAACGGGACGCCCAGCAGCAGGTTCCCGCCGATCTGCTTGACTGCGTCCCGCAGTGCGGGCTGGTCCAGATAGGCCCGCAGGGAGCGCCCCGGCCGCATGTTGGTGTGCGTCAGCGCCTCCGAGGCGGGGGAGGGCTCCAGGGTCAGCCGGGCCAGTACGACGGCGAACGCCACCATCACCGCGAAGGCGCACAGCATCGCCAGCAGGCGGAGGGGAAACGGCACGGAATGCCGCTTGCTTCGGGTCGAGCGCGACCCCCGTTCGGCCTTGGCGGTCTTGCCGGTCTTCCCGGACTTGGTTGCCTTGGTTGCCTTGGATGCGTTTGCGCTCTTGTCGGCCTTCGCGGTCTTGCCTGCCTTTTCGGTCTTCGTGGCCTTGTCGGGCCTGTTGGCGCGCAGGCGTAGGGCGGACGGTGGACGTAACCCGGTACGAGCCATGCGGTCCTCCAGTCTTCAACTTCCCTGCGTCGTAAGGCGATTACCCACGAACCGGAGGACAATGCCGCGCCGGGCGTCCGCGCCCCCGCTTTCCCTGCGTACGGTCGGGGCACTCCGGGCCGGGACCCGGCACCCGCTGTGCCGGATCCCGGACACCATGACGGCCGTGCCCGCGGTGCTGCTCGGCGGGGCGCTCGCCGGAGGCGTGGCACCCGGCTTCGCCGACGCGGTCGCCCACGCCGTGAACGAAGCCGGGTCCGGCGGCGCCGTGGTCGCCTCCAGCCACCGCCGGGGATCCTCCACGGCTGATCAGGTGCCGTAGCTGACCTTCACCTCCTTGAATCCGAGGGAGCCCAGCAGCCCCTTCAGCATGGTCGTGGTGTTGGTCTCGGCACGCTTGGTCAGCTCGCTCTCCTTCGCGGCGTCGGTGATGTGCCGCACGGCGAGCTTCTGCACGGCCTGCTCGCTGTTGGGGTTGTCCGAGAAGAGGTCGCCGAGGCGGTCCAGGAGACCGCGTTGCTTGGAGACGGCGTAGGAGCGGTCGGCGTCGAGGGCAGCCTTGCCCAGTTGGGCGTGCGGCAGCTGCAGGGCGGCGGACGTACGGTCGTCGTTGACCGTCACGTCGTTCTTGCCGACCTTCCCGAGGTCGACGTAGGCGTCGACGGAGCCCGCCCCGACGTACAGGGTGCGGGAGCCGCGGATCGCGTCGGGCAGGTACTTGGTGTCCTTCTCCAGGTCCACCACGACCTGGAAGTTGCCGGAGGCGGCGTCGTAACGGCTGATGTCCTGGATGGACTGGAGCAGTGCGGGGCCCGAACGGTCGTGCGTCTCCGTGCCGAACAGGTCCTTGAGACCCGGCAGCACGCTCAGCCGGATCCCCGCGAAGAACACGACGAGCACCAGCACTACGGCGCTCACCGCCTTCGCCCAGCCCGGCATGCGTTTGGACACGCGCCTGATGGGAGTCGTCATGGCGACGGCCCTCCTTCCTACTGTTCGAATTCCCCTCAAAGGACTTGGCAGACCGTCTCGTTGGCCGATTGACACCGCTGACGGAGGCAAGGAGGGCGCACTAGCGTGAAGAACCCCCCTATCGGCGCGACTGGAGACCCGGATGAGCGCAGACAGCACCTCCCGGACCCTTCGCCCCATGCACCACATCGCCTTCCCGGAGCCCGGTCCGCCCCGGCTCGGCACCCTCGCCACCGGTACCCCGGTCTGGCTCGTGACCCGGTACGCCGAGGTACGGCAGGTGCTCATGGACCCCCGCTTCGACCGGAGTTCCCTGAAGGCCGAGGACGCCCCGCAGCTGCTCGTCGTACCGAACCTGCTGGACGCCCCGGACGGCCTGCTCAACCAGGACGGTCCCGCCCATCAGCGGCTGCGCGGCACGGTCCAGCGGGCGTTCACGCCCCGCGCCATCGCCCGCTGGCGGCCGTGGGTGGCCGCGGTGGTCGAGTCCCTCCTCGACGAGTTCGCGGCACGTTCCCAACCGGCGGACATCGTCGAGGGGTTCACCCGTGCCCTGCCCGTCTCGGTCGTCTCCCGTCTGATGGGGCTGGACGACGCGGACTGGGAGCGCATCCGGTACTGGGCCGACCACGCCCTGTCCGGAGGGGCGCACACCGCCGAGGAAGTCGGCCTGGCCATGCGGGAGTTCGGTGTCTTCACCGCCGGCCTGGTCGTCGAGCGGCGGAAGGATCCCGGCGACGATCTGGTCAGCGGGCTGGTGGTGGCCGGAGACGGTGCCGGAATCGACGAACGGCAGCTGGTGACCCTGGTCCTGGGACTGGTCGTGGCCGGCCACGAGACCACCATGACGGCACTCGGCAACATCCTCGTCCACCTCCTCACCGACGGGCACGCGGCCTGGCCGGGCCTCGCCGAGGACGAGGACGCGGCGGCGACCGCGGTCGAGCAGCTGCTGCGGACGGTCCCGCTCAGCGAGGGCAGGGTGCTGCCCGGCCTGATCCGCCGGGCCGTCGAGGCCGTCGAGATCGGCGGCGTGACCATCCCGGCGGGCGGCGTGGTCGCCGTCCAGACGAACTCCGCCAACCGCGACCCCGACGTGTTCCCGCCCGGCCCGCCCGACCTCTTCACGCCGCCGGCCGCGCCCAGCGTGGTCTTCGGCGCCGGACCCCACCACTGCCTCGGCGCCTGGCTCGCCCGGCTGGAACTGGGCCTCGCCCTGCACCGCCTGGCCGCCCGCTTCCCGGGACTGCGGGCCGAGTTCACCCTCGACACGATCGAGTGGCGGGAGGGTCAGATGACCCGCGGCCCGCGCCGGCTGCCCGTGTCCTGGTAGGAACTCAGGCTAGTGCGGCTTGAGTTCACGGTCGCCCGAGGGCCGCGACCACCACACGCCCTCGCCGTGGGTCAGCCCGGGCAGCCGCAGCTCGACCTCGCGCACCCGCCGGGCCGGCAGCTCGCCGGTGATCAGCCAGGCCGTGGCACCGCCCGTCGTCCCCGTGAACTCGCTCCCTACGGTGGCCAGTTGAGCCGTGACCGGCGCCAGTGCGTCCAGCGGGACCTCCGCCTCGAAGGCGTGGTACGGCTCGAACAGCCGGGTCCCCGCCCGCTCAAGGGCCCGGCGCAGCACGATCGGTGTGAGCCCGCGGAAGTCGGCGGCGGTGCTGATCGGCGCGCAGAAACCGGACCGGATCAGCGTGACCCGGTAGTCCGTGACGGATGCGCCGCACAGCCCGGTGGTCATGGTCGCGTGGACCGTCTCCTCGATGGCCTGGTGGAAGGCGCGGGGGAGCGCGCCGAGTTCCGTCTCGTACGTGAACACGCCGCCGGAGCCGCGCGGTCCCGGCTCCACTCGCAGCCCGATCGTCGCCCAGTAGCGGGTGCGGTCGTGCCACGGCAGTTCGTCCGAGGCCTCGCCGACGCCGGCCGGCCGCTCCAGGAACCGGGCCCGGCCCGGCTCGAAGTCGGCGTCGATACCGTAGGCGTCGGCGAGGGTCGCCGCGAGGACCTCCATCTGGACCTCGCCGTAGAGGAGCAGCGCGGTGGCGCCCAAGGCCGCGGGCCGGGCGTGGATCAGGGGGTCCTCGTCGGCGAGGGCGAGCAGGGCCTTGCGCAGGGGCGCCGCCTGTTCGGGGTGGCGGGCCGTGACGAGGGTCTCCAGCGTCGGCGCCGCGAACTGCGGGGCGCGGTCCCCTCGGGGATCGCCCAGGCGGTCGCCCACCCGGATGCCGGGGACACCGGTCAGGGCGGCGATGTTCCCGGCGGTGAGCCGCTCCGCCCCGCCGACGACATCCAGGTGCGTCACTCTCCCGGAGACCTCGGTGGTCCGGCCGTCGGCCTCGCGTCGCAGGAACGCAAGGCGCCTGCGCGGCGTCACCTCACCGTCGTGGAGACGTAGATACGCCGTCCGCTCGCCGCCCGGACCGGGCCGGACGGCGAACACCGTGCCGCGCGGTTCGCAGTCCGTCGTCGTGGATGCCGGCGGGATCAGCCGGGTGACGCCCTCGACCAGCTCGGCGACGCCCTGGCCGCCGAGGGCCGAGCCGAAGAAGACGGGGTGGAAGGAGCCGTCGGCGGTGCGCGCGGCCAGGGCCCTGCGCACATCGTCGGGGGTCGGCTCGGGGCCGTCCACGACGGCCGCGAGGACGTCCGGGTCGACCTCGGCGAGCGCCTCGGCCAGCCGCCGGTCGGCCGGGAGGGGCACCGCGCGGGCCCGGGCCGTGCCGATGTCCGTCACGTCCGTGAGCGGGGCGATGTGCGGGGTGAGCCTGCGCCGGATGTCGGCGAGCAAGGTGCCGGAGCGGGCGCCCGCCCGGTCGATCTTGTTGACGAAGACCAGCGTGGGCAGCCGCAGTCGCCGCAGGGTCCGCATCAGGACGCGGGTCTGGGCCTGTACGCCCTCCACGGCGGACAGCAGCAGGATCGCGCCGTCGAGGACCTCCAGGGCGCGCTCGACCTCGGCGATGAAGTCGGAGTGCCCCGGGGTGTCGATGAGGTTGACCTGTGTGCCGCCGACGGTGAACGTGGCGACGGCGGAGCGGATGGTGATGCCGCGCTGCCGCTCGATCGTCCCGTCGTCCGTGCGGGTGTCACCGGCGTCGACGCTGCCGAGCCGCTCGATCACGCCGTGGTCGAACAGCAGCCGCTCGGTCAGGCTGGTCTTACCGGCGTCGACGTGGGCCAGAATTCCGATGTTCAGGGTGTGCATGCGGGGTCGTGTCCTCGAGAACCGTCGTCCAGTAGGGGCGCTGGGGGTGGTCGAGGAGTCGGCGCATGCGAGGGGTCCTGACGTGAGGGAACACGGACAG
Organism: Streptomyces sp. MMG1533; assembly: GCF_001279775.1. Classification (GTDB taxonomy): domain Bacteria; phylum Actinomycetota; class Actinomycetes; order Streptomycetales; family Streptomycetaceae; genus Streptomyces. Next base: position 78,308 of record NZ_LGDG01000225.1, read on the forward strand.
GCTCATCATGGCCCGCCCCCGTGGACGGTCCGCAACCGGTTTTCGCCCGGCCCGTAGCATGAGCCCCGCCAGCCGGAATGATCATGCGAGGAGCGGATCGTGCGAGACATCGCCGTGTTCAGCGGGAGCGCCCACCCCGAGCTGGCCCAGGAGGTCTGCGCGCATCTCGGAGTGCCGCTCAGCCCCACCCGGGTCAGCCGGTTCGCGAACGACTGCCTGGAGGTACAGCTGCAGGCAAACTGCCGGGAACGGGACGTCTTCCTCATCCAGCCGCTGGTCAGGCCGGTCCAGGAGCATCTCGTCGAGCTGCTGATGATGTGCGACGCGGCGCGCGGGGCGTCGGCGGGGCGGATCAACGTCGTCATGCCGCACTACTCCTACGCCCGTTCCGACAAGAAGGACGCCCCTCGCATATCGCTGGGCGGGCGGCTGGTCGCGGACCTGATGGTGGCGGCCGGCGCGAGCCGGGTCCTGGCGATGACGCTGCACTCGCCACAGGTCCACGGGTTCTTCTCGGTCCCGGTCGACCACCTGCACGCGCTGCGCGAGCTGGCCGCGCACTTCCGGCACTACGACCTGTCCCGCACCACCGTCGTGTCACCGGACCTCGGCAACGCCAAGGAGGCCGCAGCCTTCGCCCGGCTGATAGGCGCCCAGGTGGCCGCCGGCGCCAAACAGCGGTTCGCGGACGACCGGGTCAGCATCAACTCGGTCATCGGCGAGGTCGCGGGACGCGATGTCATCGTGCTGGACGACGAGATCGCCAAGGGGAGTACGGTTCTCGAACTCCTCGATCGGTTGCGGGAGTTGGGGCCGCGCTCGATACGGGTCGCCTGCACGCACGGACTGTTCGCGGACGGCGCGCTCAAGCGGATCGGCGAGCAGCCCGACGTACTGGAGATCGTGTGCACCAACACCGTGCCGGTCCCCGAGGAGGAGCGCACGGACAAGCTGCGGATCCTGACCGTCGCCCCCGCGCTCGCCGAGGCCGTGCGCCGCATTCACAACGGTGAGTCCGTCAGCGCCCTGTTCGACGCGCCGCGAACCGAATAGACAGGAAGGAACGCGGCACAGCTCGCGGCACAGCGTGGCAAGGCTCGGCATCACCCGGATGCTCAGGGAGGGCTCGCAGTGGCGAAGGCGAAGTTCGAGCGGACGAAACCGCACGTCAACATCGGCACCATCGGTCACATCGACCACGGCAAGACGACCCTGACGGCGGCCATCACGAAGGTGCTGCACGACCGGTTCCCCGACCTCAATCCGTACACGCCGTTCGACCAGATCGACAAGGCGCCCGAGGAACGGCAGCGCGGGATCACGATCTCGATCGCCCACGTCGAGTACCAGACGGAACGCCGGCACTACGCGCACGTCGACTGCCCCGGCCACGCGGACTACATCAAGAACATGATCACCGGCGCCGCCCAGATGGACGGTGCGATCCTGGTCGTCGCGGCCACCGACGGGCCCATGCCGCAGACCAAGGAGCACGTGCTGCTGGCCCGGCAGGTGGGCGTCCCGTACATCGTCGTGGCCCTCAACAAGACGGACATGGTCGACGACGAGGAGATCCTGGAACTCGTCGAGCTGGAGGTCCGCGAGCTGCTGACCGAGTACGAGTTCCCCGGCGACGACCTCCCGGTGGTGAAGGTCTCCGCGCTCAAGGCCCTCGAAGGCGACCCCGGATGGAGCGCCTCGGTTCTCGAACTTCTCGCCGCCGTCGACGAGTTCGTGCCCGAGCCGGTGCGGGACGTCGATCGGCCCTTCCTCATGCCGATCGAGGACGTCTTCACCATCACCGGCCGCGGCACCGTCGTCACCGGCCGGATCGAGCGCGGCACGCTGCACGTCAACAAGGAGGTCGAGATCATCGGCATCCACGAGCAGAAGACGAAGACGACGGTCACCGGCATCGAGATGTTCCGCAAGCTCCTCGACGAGGGCCGGGCGGGCGAGAACGTCGGTCTGCTGCTGCGGGGCGTGAAGCGGGAGGACGTCGAGCGCGGACAGGTCGTCATCCAGCCGGGCTCGGTGACCCCGCACACGGTCTTCGAAGCGCGGGCGTACATTCTGTCGAAGGACGAGGGCGGCCGGCACACGCCGTTCTTCCAGAACTACCGCCCGCAGTTCTACTTCCGCACGACCGACGTGACCGGGGTGGTCACCCTGCCCAAGGGCACCGAGATGGTCATGCCGGGCGACAACACGACCATGCACGTCGAGCTGATCCAGCCCATCGCCATGGAGGAGGGGCTGAAGTTCGCCATCCGCGAGGGCGGCCGCACGGTCGGCGCGGGGCAGGTCACGAAGATCGTGAAATAGCCGCGGTCACACCGAGCCGGACGTGGCCTCGGGCTGGCCCAGGGCCGCGTCCAGCGTCGGCATCGGCGGCAGCAGCCGGGCGAGCCCGGTGACCCGCAGGACGCGCAGCGTGAGCGGATGTGTGCAGACCAGGAGCAGTCGGCCGCCGTTGTCCAGCATCCGGCTCCGGGCGCGGTAGAGCAGCCGCAGCCCGGAGCAGTCGAAGAACTCGACCCGGCTGAGGTCGATCACCACGCGGACGTCGGTCCGCCCCGTCACCCGGTCGAGATACGGGATGATCTCCATCGCGGCGGCGATGTCGATCTCCCCGCGGAACTCCAGCACCGTGTGCCCCCGGTCCTGATGGACGCGCAGGTGTCGGGTGAGCGGTGCAGGTACCTGCTCCACGACGAGATCGCCTCCAACCGGCTCCTGAAGCGGCAGGGGTGCGCCCAAATCCGTTCCCCGCCCTGCAAGTTACCCTCGATGGAGTGAATTTGAGCATGTTCGATTGACATATGTCTTCGAATTGCGACGGTGTCTCACGACAAGGCGTGCCAGGCCTTGGAGAGCGCCTGGCGGAACTGCTCGCTCTGGTGTGCCGTGAGCTCCCGGACCATCCGCTCCTCCAGCTCCCGCACGGGCCCTTCGTGCAGCGCGAGCAACTCGCGGCCGGCGTCGGTCAGCAGGATCAGCAACTCGCGGCGGTTGCGGGGATTGCGCTCCCGGCGCACCAGGCCGCGGTTCTCCAGGGACCGTACGAGATCGGCGATGGACTGGGCCGTGACGAACGAGTCCCGGGCCAGTTGGGCCGCCGACAGTCCGTCGTGCCGCTCCAGCACGGTGAGCGCGGTGTACTGCAGTGCGGTGATCCCGGAGGGTTTGACCAGGTCATCCAGGTGAGAGCGCACAACCAGCTCCACCTGCTTCACCATGTAGAGGAGAGACGGAGGTGTCTTGGCTGCCTGGGTGTCGAGCATGACTTCAGGTTAGAGCATTGACAGGAAACCTGTCTGTAATGAGACTGCGAACCAACAGGAATCCTGTTGATTGAAATCTTGGCGATGAGGCTGAGGAGTGGCGATGACCACCATCGAGATCGAACCCGGACGGCTGTTCATCGGGGGGCAGTGGCGGGAGGCCGCCGACGGCGCGCGCACCGAGGTGGTCGACCCGTCCCGGGGCACGGTCGTCACGACCGTCGCGGAGGCGGGCGCCGTCGACGTGGACGCGGCCGTACGCGCTGCCCGCGAGGCCTTCGACGGCGGCCAGTGGTCGGGGATGAGCGGCCGTGAGCGGGGCCGGATCCTGCACCGGGTCGCCCAGCTGATCCGCGAGAACGCCGAGGAGCTCGGCGCCCTGGAGAGCCTGGACGTGGGCAAGCCGATCAGCCTGTGCCAGGCCGTCGACGTGACGAACGCGGCCAACGACTACGAGCACTACGCCGCCCTCGCCTACTCCCTGGACGGCGCGACCCGCGACACGCCCATGAACGCCCTCGCGTACACCCGGCGTGAGCCGCTCGGTGTGGTCGCCGCGATCACGCCCTTCAACTTCCCGCTCATCCTGGCCGGCTCCAAGATCGCCCCGGCGCTCGCGGCCGGGAACACGGTGGTCCACAAGCCGGCCGACGAGACTCCGCTCAGCGCCCTCTACATGGCCGGACTGCTGCGGGAGGCGGGCGTCCCGGACGGCGTGGTCAACGTCGTCACCGGCTCAGGTCCGGTGGCCGGCGAGGCGCTGCTGCGGCACAGCGGTGTCGACAAGATCGCCTTCACCGGCTCCACCGCCATCGGCCGGCACGCGGCGAGCATCGCGGGCGAGAACCTCAAGCCCGTCACCATGGAGCTCGGCGGCAACGCGGCCCACATCGTCTTCGAGGACGCCGACCTGGAGAAGGCGGTCGGCGCCGTCATCAAGGGCTTCGTCTTCAACACCGGGCAGTTCTGCATGGGCGGTCCGCGGCTGCTCGTGTCGCGCCCGGTCTACAGCACCATGCTCGGCATCCTCGCCGAGGCGGTGCCCGGTGTACCGCTCGGCGACCCCCGGCAGCCCGAGACCGTCGTGGGGCCGATGGCGGGGGAGCGGCACCTCAAGAAGGTCGAGGAGTACGTCGAGCTCGCCCGCAAGGAGGGCGGCCGTATCGTCTGCGGCGGCGAACGCCTGGACCTCGACGGCGGCTACTACTACAAGCCCACCGTGATCGCCGACCTGCCGAACGACTCCCGGGTCGTCCAGGAGGAGGTCTTCGGCCCCGTCCTCACGGTGCAGCCCTTCGACTCCGAGGAGGAGGCGATCCAGCTCGCCAACTCCACGCCCTACGGCCTGGCTTCCGGCGTCCAGACGACGAACCTCGCCCGGGCCCACCGCATCGCCGACCGGCTCCAGGCGGGCATCGTCTGGATCAACGACTGGGCGATGCTCGACCCGGCCGTCCCGTTCGGCGGGGTCAAGGACTCCGGCTTCGGCCGCGAGTACGGGCCCGAGGCGCTCACCGCGTACACCAGGGTCAAGTCCGTCGTCGTCTCGCTCGACTGAGCGCGCACTCCAGGGAGTTCCCACGATGTCCATCACCACCCGCGCCGCCGTCGTCGAGTCCGGCGGAGCACCCTTCACCCTCTCCGACGTCCAGCTCGACGAGCCCGGCCCGCACGAGGCGGTCGTCCGCATGGTGGCCACCGGCCTGTGCCACACCGACCTCGGCGTGGCGAGCGGCGGTCTGCCCTTCCCGCTGCCCGGCGTCCTGGGCCACGAGGGTGCCGGTGTCGTCGAGGCAGTCGGCTCCGACGTCACCGGCCTCGCGCCCGGCGACCACGTCGTGCTGTCCTTCACCTCCTGCGGCGACTGCCGCAACTGCCGGGGCGGCCACCCCGCCTACTGCGCCACCTGGCTGCCGCTGAACCTCATCGGCGGCCGCCGCGCCGACGGCAGCAGCACCATCAGCCGGGACGGAGAGCCGCTCGGCGGCCACTTCTTCGGCCAGTCCTCGTTCGCCGAGCGGGCCCTCGTGGACGAGCGCAGCCTCGTCAAGGTCGACCCGGACGTACCGCTGGAGTCGATCGCCCCGCTGGGCTGCGGTGTCCAGACCGGCGTCGGCGCCGTGTGGAACGTGCTGAAGCCGACCACCGGCTCCGCCGTCGTCGTCCTCGGCGCCGGAGCCGTCGGCCTGTCGGCGGTCATGGCCGCCGCCCTCACCCCCGCCACCACGATCGTCGCCGTCGACCGGGTCGCCGAACGCCTGTCGCTGGCAAAGGAGTTGGGGGCCACCCACACCGTCAACGCGAGCCAGACCGATCTCGCCGAGGCCCTCGCCGAGATCACCGGCGGCCAGGGCGCCGACGGCGTCGTGGAGACCACCGGCAATGTCGCCGTCCTGCGCCAGGGCGTCGACGCGCTCGCCGCCCGCGGCACCCTGGTCGTCGTCGGCGCCCCGCCGTTCGGCACCGAGGTCGCCCTCGACGTGAACGGGATGCTCGGCGGCAAGCAGGTCGTCGGTCTCACCCTCGGCGACGCCGAGACGCAGACCTTCATCCCCGCCCTGGTCCGGCTGGTGAAGGAGGGACGGCTCCCGCTGCACCGCCTGATCAGCACCTATCCGTTCGCGGACATCGACCAGGCGGTCCGGGACATGGGTGCGGGCAAGGCGATCAAGCCCGTGCTCACCTTCTGACTCAGTCCGCCACCAGGACGAGCTTTCCCGTGGTCCGGCCGGTGTCGCCCAGCGCATGCGCCTCGGCGGCATCGGCCAACGGGAAGGTGCCCGCGATCGTGGCCCTCAGCTTCCCCTGCTCCACGAGGTCCACGATCGCCCGCATCCCGGCCCGGTCGGCGTCCACGAGCATCCTCAGGGCCCGTACGCCGAGCCGCTCGGCCTCCTCGTAGAGGTCGTCCGACCCGACCGGCAGGATCGACACCACGAGCCCGCCCGGACGCAGTACGCGCAGCGACTTCACGGACGTCTCGCCGCCGAGCGTGTCCAGGACGACGTCCACGTCCTTCACGGCCTCGGCGAAGTCCGTCTCCCGGTAGTCGATCGCCTCGTCCACGCCGATCTCGCGCAGGAAGTCGTGCTTGCCCGCGCTCGCCGTGCCGATCACGTACGCGCCCCGTGCCTTGGCGATCTGCACGGCCACGTGCCCCACCCCGCCGGCCGCCGCGTGGATCAGCACCCGCTGACCCGGCTGCAGGTCCGCCGTCTCGACCAGGGCCTGCCACGCGGTCAGGGAGACCAGGGGCAGCGCGCCCGCCTGCGTGTGGTCGATGACGGCCGGCTTGTGCGTGAGGGCGCGGACCGGGGCGATCACGTACTCGGCGTGCGAGCCGTGGCCGAACGGGTACGGCAGCATGCCGAAGACCTCGTCACCGGGCTTGAAGGTGGCGACGCCGATGCCGACCGCCTCGACCACCCCGGAGACGTCCCAGCCGAGCACGAAGGGCGGCTCGCCCAGGAAACCGCCGGTCGCCCGGTGCTTCCAGTCGGTGGGGTTGAGGCCGGCGGCACGGACCCGGACCAGCACCTGGTTCGGACGCGGGCGCGGTCGCTCCACCTCCACTTCCTTCAGGACCTCGGGACCGCCGAGGACGTCCTGGCTGATGGCTCGCATCGTGTTCACAGTGCTCATGGTGAAACAGCCTGCCGGGAGCCGCCCGTCCGGGAAATGGCACGATTGCCAACCTTCGATAGGATCGTGCCATGAGGCATGTGGAGCGGGTCGAGCGAGTCGCGGTTCTGGCCCTTGACGGTGTGTACCCCTTCGAACTGGGCATCCCCAGCCGGATCTTCGGCGCGGCCGGCAGCCGGTACGAGGTGCTGACCTGCACCGTCGACGGCCGCCCGGTGCGCAGCAACGCGGACTTCAGCATCGGCGTCGAACACGGCCCCGAGATCCTCGCCACGGCCGACACCGTGGTGATCCCGGCTGTCTCGCCCTCCCGGGTGACCGACGAGCTCCCGGACGAGGTCACGGCCGCCCTTGCGTACATCCGCCCGGATGCGCGGATCGTCTCCATCTGCACGGGCGCGTTCGTCCTCGCCGCGGCCGGGCTGCTCGACGGACGCAAGGCCACCACCCACTGGCATCTCGCCGACCGGTTCCGCCGCATGTTCCCGAACGTCGACCTCGACCCGGACGTGCTCTTCGTCGACGACGGCAGGATCCTCACCTCGGCCGGAGCCGCCTCCGGCGTCGACGTCTGCCTGCACCTGGTGCGTCAGGACCACGGCAGCGAACTCGCCAACTTCGTCGCCCGGTGCTGCGTGGTCCCGCCGTTCCGGGACGGCGGCCAGGCCCAGTACATCCAGCAGCCGGTCCCGGAACAGGGTGCCGCGAGCACTGCTGCCACCCGCGCCTGGGCCCTGGAGCGTCTCGGCGAACCCCTGACCCTCGCCGACCTCGCCGGCCACGCCCGGATGAGCCTGCGCACCTTCGCCCGCCGCTTCGGCGAGGAGGTCGGCCTCAGCCCCGGCCGCTGGCTGATCCAGCAGCGCCTGGCCCGCGCACGGCACCTGCTGGAGGCCAGCGACCTGTCCGTGGACCAGATCGCCGGACAGGTCGGCTTCGCCACGGGTGCCTCCCTGCGCCAGCACCTGCACGCCTCCATCGGCGTCTCGCCCCAGGCGTACCGGCGGACGTTCCATGCGGCGGCCCGCTGAACGTTCCGTGCCGCTGCCGCGTCGTAGGACCGGACAGTGATCGGGGACGGGGAACAGGGGCGGGGATGCGCAGAGGGCTGGTGGCTGTGGCGGTACTGGTGGTGGCCGGGGCCGTGGGGTGCGGTGCCGAGGAGGACGTGGACCTGGTCGTCGAGGGGACGGCCCCGGCAACGCCCTACGGCGGACCGCTGTACGTGCCCACGAAGGACCTCGACGAGGACAGTGAGGAAGCCGCTCTCATCGAGTCGGGGGCGGCAGGGCGGGCGCTGGAGTGCGACGGAGAGGTCTACTCGGGAGGCCAGGGCGAGACGTGGGGCAGGAGCGAGGGCGGTTCGACTCCCGAGGAGGGACTGAAGCTGTACTTCGACATCGAGCAGCCGGAGATCCCCCGGTCCGGCTGGCGCCTGGAGCGCGAGGAGGACGACCGCGCTCTCTTCTCCTTCGACGTGTTGGGCAGGACCAAGGTCGCGGTCGTCGTCGCCAAGGAACAGAAGGACCGGCCGGGTTGGGGCCCGGAGACCAACGCCTCCTGCGATCCGGCCGAACTCCCGGCGCGTTTCACCGACACCATGGAGATCGAGATCTGGACCGACAAGGCCGGGAAGCGGATTCCGACCACCACCCTCAGCAGTCACTTCGGTCCGGAGCACTGTGACTGGCAGAGCGTGCACTTCCTGTACATGGGCCGGGGCGGGGACAGCCGGCAGTACGTCCGCGATCCCGACGGAGTGTTCGAAAGCGACCTGCTCACCGCCCCGTACGACGGGGACGTCCGCATGCCCGACGACGCCCGGGACACCGGATACCGTCTGGACGAGCAGGAGTTGTGGCTGACGGACGATCCCTCCAAGGCGTACGTCCGCACGCCCGACGGCGTGGAGGCCTGGCCCCTGACGAAGCGGGGAGTGGCCTGCGCGTGACCCTTCAGCGGCTTGCGTGCAGGGCGACCAGCAACTGCCAGACCTGGTCGGCGATGTCGCGGGCATCGGCCTCGAGGAGCCCGTGCAGCCAGTCGGCCAGGACCCCGGCGAAGGTGGCGGCGACGGCCGAAGCGACCAGCGGGGCGTCCGCCGCCCCCGCGAGTTCGCGCTCACGCAGGCTGTAGGCGCGCAGGTCCCGGTGCAGCACCCGGCCCAGCGGGCCGCCGCCGCCCGGGGCCAGCAGCACGCGGTACAGCGCGGCGCGCGGGGCGAGCGAGTCGAAGAACTCCGCCAGCGCGGGCGGCGCGTGCACGGGGTCGGGCCGGCCGCGCCAGGCGTGCAGCGCGTCCACGGCCTCCCGCACGACGTCCGCGCAGGCGTCGACCGCCAGTGCCTCCAGGCCGTCGTAGTGGACGTAGAAGGTGGCTCGTCCGACCCCGGCCCGGCGTACCAGCGCGGCGACGCCGACCTCCGCGAGGGGCCGCTCGGCGCACTCGTCGAGGAGGGCCTGGCGCAGCCGCGCCCGCGTGTGCGCGGCCCGCGGGTCCTGCGGGGCGTCCCGGCTCACCGGGCCAGCAGGACGGCGCCCAGGGCGAGCGCGCCCGGCAGGGCCTGCGCGAACAGGATGCGGCGGTTCGCGGTGACGGAGCCGAAGACGCCGGCGACCACGACACAGACCAGGAAGAACACCTGTGCGCGGAATCCGGTGGGATCCGAGGCGACAAGCCCCCAGACCAGCCCCGCCGCGAGGAATCCGTTGTATAGCCCCTGGTTGGCGGCCATCGGCGCGGTCGCCGCCGCCATCTCCCGATCGAACCCGTGCAGCGCCCTGCCGGGCTTCTTCTGCCACAGGAACATCTCCATCACCAGGATGTAGACATGCAACGCGGCCACCAGGCCGACCAGTACGGACGCCAGGGTCTCCATGAGCTTCCTCTGTTTCTTGGACGGGTGTCCACTATAGCTGGACAGCTGTCCAGGAAGTCACCCTGTCGGTGTCCCTCGCCGGCGTGCGGCGTATGACGGATCAACCCGAGCGTCGACATCCGCCGGTCGTGCGAACGCGGCACCGGGTCGTGCGCTGCCACGCTGGAGAACCCGGCGCGCCCGGTGCTCGTCGTGGAGTGCGAAGGCCGGATCGGCGGCCACCTCATGGGCTCCGGCGGGCACTTCGGGGGACTTCGCAGGTAAGTAAAGGGATTTGTCGATGTGTTGGTTCCTGTCGGAGAGTGACGGAACCCTCACCTCCGCCGGGAGGGTGCAGTTGATCCATTGGGCCTCAAACCCGATAAGCTCCCCTTCGGCGCTGCGAGTTGATGCGATTTCGGTCCGTCGTCTCGCGATGCGTATTCATGAGTGCGTTCCCCCCTTGAACACTCCCCTTGTTCGAACGTGTTGCTTCGAAGGATGCAGATGGAACTCGCCACTCCGCCGCCGGCGGCGCGGGCCCCTGTCGCCTGGTACAGCTGGTGGTTGATGCCGCTGGCCTTAGGAGGCGGGACGGTTGCCGCCACGTTCATGAGCTCGGAGCGAATAACAGCCGCAGTCGCGGGCGTTGCCGCCACGGCAGCCAGCGCGTTGTGCGTTCGCCTCCTGCTCCGCACCCGCTCCGAACTGCGCCGGGCGGAGACTTCCTTCCGCACCTCGCAGGCCGAGCACTCCCAGCAGTGGCAGCAGCATGTCGCGGGCCTGGAGCGGAAGTTCTCGGCCGAGCGTGCCGCTCAGGAGGCCCAGTTCGCCGACCAGGCAGGCGCCTACGAGGTGCAGCTGGCCGAGCAGTCCCGGACCTTCGAGGAACGGATCGCCGAGCAGACCACCGCGTACGAGGCACGGATCGCCGACCAGGCCACGTCCTACGAGGCGCAGCTCGCCGACCAGGCCGGGGTCTGGAAGGAACAGCTGACGCACCAGCAGGACGCGGTCGCCCGCCTCGCCGGCGAGCAGCTGCCGGATGCGATCAAGCGCCTGCGTGACGGTGAGGCCATCGACGACCTGCTGCCCAGCACCAACCAGTGTGCGAAGGTCAGTACCGACCTCCAGGCCGAACTCCGCAAGATCCTCAGGACCGCCCTGATCGGCGTCGAGGAGGAGTTCAACCGCTCGACCTCTGCCGAGCAGGCCGTCATCAGCATCGGCAACCGCATTCACGTGCTGACCAGCAAGCTCCGCGGTCGCCTGCACGAGATGCAGGGCGAGCACGGCCGCCTGCCGGCCGTCGCCCGCGGCCTGATGGAGCTCGACCAGGAGATCGGCCCCGCCGACTGCCTGGCCGCCAGCATCGGCGTGCTCGGCGGCTCGGACCGGCCCGGCCGGCAGTGGCAGGAGCCGCAGCGTCTGCTGAGCGTGGTGCGCGGCGGCATCGGCCGCATCAAGGACTTCCACCGCGTCCAGGTGCGTCACCTGCCCGAACTCGGCGTCGACGGCGGTCTGGTCGACCACCTCACGCTGATCTTCGCCCATCTGCTGGACAACGCGGCTCGCTACTCGCCGCCCACCGAGCCGGTGGTCGTCTCCGGCAAGGAGGTCCCCAACGGCGTCGGCATCGAGATCCAGGACTCCGGCAAGGGCCTGAGCGAGGAGAAGAAGCGCGACGCCGAGAACGCCCTCGCGGGCACCGCGGCCGGACCCGGCCTCGGCGGCGTCTCGGAGGACGCCAACCTCGGCCTGCGGGTCGTCGGCGCCCTCGCCCGTCGTTACGGCATCCGCGTCACCTTCGCGGACTCGCCCTGGCTCGGTACCTCGGTGGTGGTCGTGGTCCCGCACAAGTACTTCAGCCAGCTGCCCGCGGTCACCCCCGCGGCCCCGGCCCCGGTGGTCCAGGCCGCCGCGGCCACCCCGGCCCAGGTTCCGGCCGCCGTCGAGTCCGCGGCGGAGGAGTCCGACGCCGTGGACACCACGCCCGGCGGACTGCCCCGGCGCAGGAGCAAGCGGAGCGAGACGGAGCGGCATCAGCCGGCCGAACGGACCGAGGGGGCCGGCGTCCTGGCCGTCCCGCCCGACGCGTCCTTCACCGGCCTGGCCGCCTTCGCCACCGCCGGACGCGAGTCCGTCGAGGCAGACGGAACGGCCGATGGCCGCGAGTCCGCAGAGCACCGCACTGAAGAGAGCGACTAGTCCACATGACGCAACAGGGAACCGACGTGAGCTGGGCGCTGCGTGATCTGGTGGAGTCAATCCCGGAGATCCGCTTCGCCCTCGTGGCCTCCAGCGACGGCAAGGCAATCACTTCATTTGGTGCAGAAGACCCCGACGACGTGGACCGTTTCGCGGCCGTGGTGGCCGGCCTGCAGGCGCTGGCCCAGCCGGTCGCCGAGCAGTTCCCCAAGTACGCGGGGCAACTGCGGCTGGCGATGATCGAGGTGGACGGCGGTCACCTCTTCGTCGTCCGCGCGGGTGTGGAGACGTATCTCGGCGTCCTTGCCAGGGAAGGCCTCGACCAGGGGCTGCTAGGACACCAGATGAGGGATCTGGCCCGCCGGATGGGTGAGCTCCTCGGCACCACTCCGCGCCTGGAGGAGCACTCTGGATGAGTGCTCCCCGCCGGCCCACGGACCCGTCCGGTCTCGAGCGCTACTACGTCCTGACCGGAGGACGTAGCGGACCGGGCGGTTCGGCGTCGAGTCTCGACGTGGCAACCCTCATCGTCTCCCGCACCGCCCCCGTGTCGGGCATACAGCATGAGCACGAGGAGATCCTCCGGCGCTGCCGCGATCCGCTGTCGGTGGCCGAACTCGGCGCCCATCTCGGATTGCCCTTCAACATTCTCGCGGTGCTGTTGGCGGATCTGCTGGAGGCAGGCCGCGTCGAAGCCCGTGACCCCATCCCGGCGCACGACGCCGGTCGCGGGCCAGACCTCGCGCTCCTTGAGGAGGTACTCAGTGGACTTCAAAGGCTTTGACCATCCCGGCGGCCCGGACGCCGGGGGCACCCGCTCGGTGAAGGTGATGATCGCCGGCGGCTTCGGGACCGGGAAGACCACGATGGTCCGCTCGGTCAGCGACATCAAGCCGCTCACCACCGAGGAGACCCTCACGCAGGCGAGCGCCGACGTCGACCACCTCATCGGCGTCGCGGACAAGACCGAGACCACGGTCAGCCTGGACTTCGGCAAGATCGGCATCAACGAGAAGCTGGTGCTCTACCTGTTCGGCACCCCGGGCCAGGAGCGCTTCTGGTTCCTGTGGAACGGACTGTTCAAGGGCGCGCTCGGCGCGGTCGTCCTGGTGGACACCCGCCGGCTCGCCTCCAGCTTCCGGGCGATCGAGGAGATGGAGCGGCAGAACGTCCCCTTCGTGATCGCCCTGAACGTCTTCCCCGACTCCAAGGACCACCCGGTCGAGGAGATCCGGGACGCCCTGGACATCTCCCCGCACACCCCGATCGTGGCCTGCGACGCCCGCGACCGGGCCTCCAGCCGTGACGTACTGGTCGCTCTGATACGTCACTTGAAGGAACGCTCCGCCGTCGCACTGGAGCCTCGATGAACGACCAGCCCTTAAACGATCCCGACACCCCGCGCGGCTGCCCCGTCGCCCACGGCGGGGCCGATCTCGCCCGGCTGTACGGCCCGGAGGCGGCGACCGACCCGCACGGCATCTACGAGCGGCTGCGCAAGGAACACGGCACGGTCGCGCCGGTCCTGCTGGAGGGCGACGTTCCCGCCTGGCTGGTCCTCGGCTACCGGGACAACCGGCGGGTGCTCGACAACCCCCGCCAGTTCAGCCGGGACGCGCGGATCTGGCGGGAGTGGCTGGAGGGCCGTGTCGCGGAGACCTCACCGCTGATCCCGATGGTCGGCTGGCGGCCCGACTGCGTCTCGCAGGACGGCGAACCGCACCGCCGGCTGCGCGGTGCGGTCACCGACGGGCTGCAGGCGGCGTCCAGTCGCGGCGTCCGTCGTCATGCCACGCACTTCGCGAACCAACTGATCGACGCGTTCGCGGAGGCCGGCCAGGCCGACCTGGTGGCGGACTACGCCGAGTACCTGCCGATGCTCGTGCTCACCCGGATCCTCGGGCTCCCCGCTGCGGAGGGGCGCAGTCTGGTCGAGTCCTGCGCCAACGTCCTCAAGGGTGGTGAGGAGGCGCTCGCCCACAACGACCGCATCATCCAGATCCTCGGCGAACTCGCCGAGCGCAAGCGGACCGAGCCGGGCTCCGACTTCACGACGGCCCTCCTCGAGCACCACGCCGGCCTCGACACGGACGAGGTCGTCAGCCATCTGCGGCTGGTGCTGATAGCCGCGCACACCACGACCAGCAACCTGCTGGCCCGGGTGCTGCAGCTGGTGTTCACCGACGCCTCCCGCCTCGCCGGACTGGTCAGCGGTCAGCTGAACATCTCCGGGGTGGTGGAGGAGGTCATGTGGAACTCGCCGCCGCTGGCGGTCATGCCGGGGCGGTTCGCGGCCACCGACCTCGAACTCGGCGGACACCACATCCAGGAGGGCGACCTGCTCGTCCTCGGGCTCGCGCCGGGCAACGCCGATCCGGAGGTCCGGCCCGATCCGGGGGTGTCCGTCCAGGGCAACCAGTCGCACCTCGCGTTCAGCGGGGGACCGCACGAGTGCCCCGGGCAGAACATCGGGCAGTCGATCATCGAGATCGGCGTGGACGTCCTGCTGCACCGGCTGCCGGGCCTGCGTCTGGCCGTACCGCCGGAGGAGCTCGGTTCGACCGCCTCGACCTGGGAGTCCCGGCTGGACTCCCTGCCGGTCGAGTTTCCCGTGTAGGGCACGCGCGGTCCGCGTCTTCGCTGCCCGGTCGGGTCACCGACCGGGCAGCGCTGTTGTGTCACACGGCCAGCAGGTCGTCCACCGAACCCCGGCCGGCCAGTTCGGCGGCGGCCGCCGGACCCTCCTTGGCCGCCGCGTAGCGGCCCGACACCAGCGCCCACTCGTAGTTGCCGTTGATCCAGTGCTGGATGGCCTCCACGCCCATCCGCACCCGGGCCCGCTGGTCCTCGTCCAGGCCGAGCTCGTCGCACATCCCCGGGACGCGGGCCTCCAGTTCCAGGTACTCGTCGAGGCAGGCGGTCGTCATGCGGAATGCCTCGGCGGCCGCCTCCTTCCACGAGCAGTCCCGCTCCCGGTGCAGCACGGCGATCAGGTTGTGACCGTCGCCGCGGCGCTTCTCGCGCTCGAAGGAGTGGATGTCGTTCATGAACCCGATGGTGTCCGCGGCCAGATCGCGCATCCGCTCCATCAGGGGATGCGCCATCGCCTGCGTCGGCACCTCGAAGCCCCGGCTGCGCTCTCCCGCGTCGATGCTGTGGTGGATGCCGACCGTACGGCGGCGGAACGCGGCGTACTCGTCCAGTCCCAGCGTCCCCGCGAGTCCACGGGCCGCCAGGTCGACCTCCTCGCAGTGGGCCACGAGGAATCGCCCCCAGGAGGCGGCGAACCGGGTCTGCCAGGTCAGGGACATGCCATCAGAGAGATGGTTCCAGACCTCCGCCCAGGCCAGGGTGATGGGGCAGACCACGCGGGGGCGGATCCCCGCAGGCCGCAGCGGTGTGACGATGAGCTCGCGCGCGACCTCCGCTATGCGGTCCGCGCGGTCCGGCTGGTTCGCGTCGAACTGGTCGTCGAAGAGGAAGGCCAGCGAGAACCAGTTCATGAGGACGACCATGTCGTCCGCGCCGGCGTGCGGGTAGGTGCGGGCCGCGGCCTGGGGAAGGTCCCAGGATTTGTATTCCTCGAACCCGGCCAGGCTGCGTATCAGGCCCATGTCCCAGATCCAGCGCAGATGACGCGCCCGGGCGTGCTCCAGATGTTCGCTGACGGGGGTGTCGAAGGGGAGGTCGAAACGGACGTCCTGAGGCATGAGCTTCCTTTCGGGAGACGGACGCAGAGCCCCCCACCCCTGCGGGCCGGCGGTCACGGCGACCGCCCAGGCACTCGAACTGGACTTCTGTGGCCGAAAGTTGAACCGAGAAGCGGTACCAGGCTGCCCAGAGCGTAAATGATCTATACCGTGACCTGGCCGTGATCTCCGTTACTGCTCAAGTCTCTTGAGCTGCGTATACTCCCTCCCCTCCCGCCCGTCGGCGCCACCCGCCTTTCCGCGACGGGGAGTTGATGGTTGCCGACTGAATCGGCCGGGCCGGGATATCCGCTAGGTACAGGGCGGCGGGACAGCACCGTTCCGCGCCCCGGACCTTCGGAGGAGACATGGCACTGGTCAAAGCGGGCGTCGTCGTGCTCGACTGCGCCGAGCCCGAGAAGCTCGCCGTGTTCTACAAGGAACTGCTGGGCGCCGAGCAGACGCACGAGAGTGCCAACAGGGTCGAGATCAAGGGTGCCGACGGGATGTGCATGGCCTTCCGGCGCGATGTGAACGCCACGCCGCCGAGCTGGCCGCGGCCCGAGAACGCCCTCCAGGCCCACCTCGACTTCGTGGTGGAGGACCTGGACGAGGCGGAGCGCGGGGTGGTCGGGCTGGGCGGGCGGCCCCTGGAAACGAAGGACGCGGCCGGACCCTACGAGGAACGCGGCTACGCCGACCCGGCCGGCCACTCCTTCACCCTGCGCCTCGTCCCGTCGACCGCGCCGAAGCAGGGCTGAGCCCCGCTCGGGCGCGCCCGAGCGGGGAGGGGGCCTGCGGTCAGTCCCGGCCGCCCTTCTCGCCGGCCGGCCAGACACCGGTCGAGCGCTCGATGGCCTTGGCACCCGTGCGGTCCACCGCACTGCGCACCACGGCGAAGATGGCGCCCTGGATCGCGGCGGCCAGCAGGATCTCTCCCCAGCCGCGGTCCCGGTCCAGGGCGTCGGGAGCGTCGTCCTCGTGCCGGATCGCCTTCCAGGTCTTCTGGAAGGCCAGTCCGGCCAGTGTTCCGCTCGTCCAGCCCAGCACGAAGCCGACCGGCTTGTAGACGAAGGGCAGCTTCTTCTTCTTGGCCACGTGAATCTCCTTGGTCAGCGGGTGGGTTGGTGGTCTTCCGGGATCCTTTCGCCCTCGGGTACCGGACCCGGCGGCGTCCCGTCGCCGAACGGCCGGCCACCCAGCTCCTCCCGGTGATGGGGTGTCAGCCAGCTCGACAGGTCCGGCCCGAGGGGCACGATTCCGGTCGGGTTGATGCCGGTGTGCACCTGGTAGTAGTGCCGCTTGATGTGGTCGAAGTCGACGGTGTCGCCGAAGCCCGGTGTCTGGTAGAGGTCGCGGACGTACGCCCACAGGACCTCGTTCTCGGCCAGCTTCCAGCGGTTGCACTTGAAGTGGCCGTGGTAGACGGCGTCGAAGCGGACCAGGGTGGTGAACAGCCGGATGTCCGCCTCGGTGATCGTGTCGCCGACCAGGTAGCGCTGCCTGGCCAGCCGGGGTGTCAGCAGGTCCAGGCGCCGGAAGACGCCCTCGCACGCCGCCTCGTACTCCTCCTGGCCGGTGGCGAAGCCCGCCCGGTACACGCCGTTGTTGACGTCCTCGTAGACGTCCGCCATCACCGAGTCGATCTCGTCGCGCAGCGCCCGCGGATACAGGTCGGGCGCGCCTTCCCGGTGCAGGGCCGTCCACTCGGTGGCGAAGTCCAGGGTGATGCGCTGGTAGTCGTTGGTGACCAGCTTCCCGCTGGGCACGTCCACGATCGCGGGCACGCTCACACCGCCCGGGTAGTCCGTCTCCCGCCGGTCGTAGGCCTCGCTCAGGTAGCGGATGCCGAGGACGGGGTCCCGGCCGTCGGGGTCGAGGGTGAAGCGCCAGCTGCGGTCGTCCTGGATCGGGTCGGCGAGGGCGAGGGACAGGGCGTCCTCCAGGCCGAGGAGGCGCCGGGAGACCAGGGCGCGGCTCGCCCACGGACAGGCACGGCTGGCCACCAGTCGGTAGCGGCCGGCCTCCACCGGCCAGCCGCCTCGGCCGTCCGCGGTGATCCGGTCCGCGAAGTGGCTCTTGGACCGCTGGAACGACTTCTTGCCGTACGCGCTGTTGCCGTCGTCTCCGGCACCCATGTGTCCTCCCTGCCGTGTGCTTTCCCTGGTGAACGCGTTCCCCGTTTTACGCCGACGGCACGGTGTGAGCCCCACCGACCGGGGCAGTCGGCGGAGGTGACAGGGACATCCTCAAACCAGAAGGCAGACCGGACCTCAGACCAGAAGGCAGACCGGCCTTCAGACCAGAAGGCAGACCGGAAGACGCGCGTCACCGTGCTCGTGGCGCTCGCGGCCAATCTCGTGATCGCCCTCGCCAAGGCCGTCGGCGGGCTCCTCGCGGCATCGCCGGCGTTGCTGTCGGAGGCCGCGCACTCCGTGGCCGACAGCATGAACGAGGTCTTTCTGCTCGCCGCGCTGCGGCGCAGCCGCCGCCCCGCGGACCGGCGCCACCCCTTCGGCTACGGAAAGGAGCGGTTCTTCTGGTCGCTCCTCGCGGCCGTCGGGATCTTCGTGATGGGCGGCTGCTTCTCCTTCTTCCAGGGCGTCGAGGCCCTCAGAAACGGTGCGGAGGAGAAGTTCAGCGGGTATGTGGCGGGCCTGGTCGTGCTGGGTGTCGCCCTCCTCGCCGAGGGGGGCTCGCTGGTCCGGGCCCTGTACCAGGTGCGCCGGCAGGGCGGGGGCATGGACGGTCTGCGCGACCCGGCCCTGCGTACGGTCGTCGCCGAGGACGGTACGGCGGTGCTCGGTGTCACCCTCGCGATCGTCGGCATGGCGCTGCACATGGTCACCGGGCAGGTGGTGTGGGAGGCGTCCAGCTCGCTGGCGATCGGTGCTCTGCTCGTCTACGTGGCCTACCGGCTCGGCCGCGAGGCACGGGATCAGCTGATCGGGGAGGCCGCCGACGTGGAGTCCAGCGACAGGATCCGGGCACTGCTGGCGGCGCAGCCCGAGATCGACAGCGTGGAGGCGCTGTTCACGATGAAGATGGGGCTGGACTCGCTGCTGGTGGCCGCCCGCATCGACCTGGTGCCAGGACTGGACAGCGAGCGGGTCGAGGAGGTCGCGGTGCGGATCAAGCGATCCATCGCGAGCATCGTTGCGGAGACCGGCCAGATCTTCCTCGACGTGACCGACCGGCCCGCCGCCGAGGCAGCGGAAAGCCCCGCCGCGACGGGGGAACGCGGCGGGGCCTGAGGCTCGGATGCCCGGCGGAAACGGGTCCATGCGTCCCCGCGCGGGAATTTTTTCCGGAGGCTTCAGCTCCGGTCCGAGGGCTCCAGCACGAAGACAGGAATGTCCCGGTCCGTCTTCTTCTGGTAATCGGCGTACGGGGGGTAGGCCGCGACCGAGCGCTCCCACCACGCGGCCTTCTCCGCGCCGGTGACCTCACGGGCCGTCATGTCCTGCTTGACCGGGCCGTCCTGGAGTTCCACGTGGGGATCGGCCTTGATGTTGTGGAACCAGACGGGGTGCTTGGGCGCTCCGCCCTGCGATGCCACCACCGCGTAACTTCCCTCGTGTTCGACGCGCATCAGCGGCGTCTTGCGTATCTTGCCGCTCTTCGCGCCCCGGGTCGTCAGCAGGATGACGGGCAGTCCCGTGTCCCGCAGAGTCGTCCCCTCGGTGCCGCCGGAACTCTCGTACAGCTCCACCTGGTCGCGAACCCACTGCTCCGGGCTGGGTTCGTACTCGCCCTCAAGAGGCATGCCATCCGTCCCATCGTCGTCGACTGCGGCTTGCTCCTACGCGGTTCAACATCGGTACGAACGGCTTTCATCCATACCGCGTTCCCCAACGGCCTCAAAGAGCGCCGGGCGGCCATTACTTCGCGGGTAATCGCCCGAGCCGAGCACGTACGGCACAGTCGTGACCGCACCGCACGACAGCCGTCCGTCCGAGGGAGAGGGCCCCATGACCACCACGACCCCCACGACCCCCACCACGACGACCCGCGCCCTGGTCGAGGAACTGCTGCGCAGGATCGGCCGGGGCGACCCGGAGCGGATCGCCGAGCTGTACGCCGAGCCCGCCGACTGGAAGCTGGACTGGCCCGAGGACGAGCACGGCCGCAGCGCGACGCCGTGGATCCGGCACCGCGTCACCCGCGCCGACGCCGCCGCCCACTACCGGGAGCTGGCCGCGCACCACCGTCCGGGAGAGGCGGCGACGGAGATCGAGCGCATCCTGGTGGACGGCGCCGACGCCGTGGTGCTCGGTGAGATCCGGCAGACCGCCGCGGCCACCGGGCGCGCCTATCGCGCCAGGTTCGCCCTGCACCTCACCGTCGAGAACGGACTGGTCGTCCGCCACCACGTCTACGAGGACAGCCTCGCGGTGGCCCGCGCCTTCGCACCGTGACCGCCGGCCGGCTCACGACGGAGCCACCACCATCCGCACGGCCAACGCCGTCATCACCGCGCTCGACAGCAGTGCCGTCGCCAGCCGCCCCCGGTGCCCGGTCAGGGCCCGGCCCAGCAGGGCACCGCTCCCGGCGAGCAGCAGTTGCCAGCTCGCGGACGCGACGAAGGCCGCGAGGACGAACACCCCTTGTTCCAGGGGCCGTACGGCCTCCTCGGCACGGGTGCCGAGCACCAGGGCGGCGAAGTAGATCACGGTGGTGGGGTTGAGCAGGGTGATCCCGAGCAGCGCCAGAAAGGCACGCGCGGGGCTCGGGGGAGGCGGGTCGACGCGGGTGGCGAGCCGGTGGCCGCGGTACTGCCGTACGGCCGTGAGGGCGCCCAGTACCGCGAGCGCCAGCAGCACCAGGGCGGAGGCCCAGCGCAGCGGTCCGAGCACCGGCCGCAGCGCGCCGGCGAGTGCGGAGCCGCCGAGGGTGGCCAGCAGGGCGTAGAGCCCGTCGGCGGCCGCGATGCCGAGCGCGGCGCAGGCACCGGTCCGCAGGGACGTACGTGCGGTGAGGGAGACCAGATAGGCGCCGACCGCGCCGACGGGGACGGCGATGCCGTACCCGGCGAGCAGTCCCGCGACGAGCGCGGCGGTCATGAGCGCGCAGGCGTGGGCCCCCATGGACGGCCGGGCTGCTGCTGGACGCGCACCGGACGAACGGCGGTGGCGGTCAGGAGCAGCGGGGCATCGGTTTTCAGCATGGCCAGATCCTGGCGGTGGCGGTCGTTCGGGGACAACCGATTTTCCGAGGTGCGACGACCAGGCCCGGCCGGGCGGTGAATCGGGCCGTCCCCATCGCGTTCGGGAAACGGTGGTCCCCGGCCATATCGCCCTCGTCACCGATCTGGCCGAACTTCTCGTCCCGCCATAGATGCCCGGGGCATCTAATGAGGATCTGCACGACGCACCCTTCGTCTGCGAGGTCTGCCATGACGGAAACGGAACCCGTCGCCTTCCCCCAGAGCCGGACCTGTCCCTACCGCCCGCCGACCGCCTACGACCCGCTGCGCACCGCCCGGCCACTGACCCGGATCACCCTCTTCGACGGCCGTCCCGCCTGGCTGGTCAGCGGTCATGCCGCCGCCCGCGCCCTGCTGGCCGACCCGCGCCTGTCCACCGACCGGACCCGGCCGGGTTTCCCCGCGCCCTCGGCGCGCTTCGCGGCCGCACGGAACCGGAAGACCGCGTTGCTGGGCGTCGACGATCCCGAGCACCGCACCCAGCGGCGGATGATGATCCCCGGCTTCACCCTCAGGCGCGCCACCGAACTGCGCCCGCGCATCCAGCAGGTCGTGGACGAACGGATCGACGCGATGATGGCCCAGGGGCCGCCCGCCGAACTGGTGAGCGCCTTCGCGCTGCCCGTGCCGTCGACGGTGATCTGCGCCCTGCTCGGCGTCCCGTACGCCGACCACGACTTCTTCGAAGGACAGTCCCGACGCCTGCTGCGCGGTCCGACGGCCGCCGACACCCTGGACGCCCGCGACCAACTCGACGCGTACGTCGGGGAATTGATCGACCGGAAACGGAAACAGCGCGAGTCCGGCGACGGCGTGCTGGACGAACTCGTCCACCAGCAGCTGCGCGACGGCGAGATCGACCGCCAGGAAGCGATCTCCCTGGCGCTCATCCTGCTGGTCGCGGGCCACGAGACGACCGCCAACATGATCTCGCTCGGCACCTACACACTCCTCCAACACCCCGAGCGGCTGGCCGAGTTGCGCAACGATCCCGCACTCCTGCCCGCCGCGGTCGAGGAGCTCATGCGGATGCTGTCGATCGCCGACGGTCTGCTGCGGTCGGCGACCGAGGACATCGAGGTGGCGGGCACGACGATCCGGGCAGGGGACGGCGTGGTCTTCGCGACCTCGGTCATCAACCGCGACGAGGACGTGTACGCCGACCCCGACACCCTGGACTGGCACCGGCCGGCCCGCCACCACGTCGCGTTCGGGTTCGGTATCCACCAGTGCCTGGGCCAGAACCTGGCCCGTGCCGAACTGGAGATCGCCCTGCACACGCTCTTCGACCGGCTGCCCGCGCTCCGCCTCGCCGCCCCCGCGGACGAGATCCCCTTCAAGCCCGGCGACACGATCCAGGGGATGCTGGAACTCCCCGTGACCTGGTAAGAGGCTCCGGTCATGCGCATCGACATCGACAAGGACGTCTGCATCGGCGCGGGCCAGTGCGCCCTGGCAGCCCCGGGCGTCTTCACCCAGGACGACGACGGCTACAGCACCCTCCTGCCCGGCCGGGAGGACGGCGGCGGCGACCCCATGGTCCGGGAGGCCGCCCGGGCCTGCCCCGTCACCGCCATCACGGTGTCCCGGACAGTGGGCTGAGCTTCGGCAGGCCGAGGACGCCCAGATCGAGCCGGTCGAGCCGCGCCGGATCGGCGACGACGTCGTACGCGGTGATCCGTCCGCCCTCGACGGTGACCCTCAGGGCGAACAACAGCCGCCCGCGCGGGGCGACAACCACACCGACGTCACCGTCGACGAGGGCGACGGCCGCGAACCGCGACCGCTCGCGCAGGGTCACGGTCCCCTCCGCCACCGCCCGGGCACCCCGCAACTCGCGGGCCACCCCGGGCGGCAGGGCGGCGGGGTCGGCACGCCGGACCACGTCGGGGGCCAGCACGTCCAGCAGCCCGCCGAGGTCACCGCCCCGTGCGGCGGCCAGGAACGCCTCGACCACCTGCCGATGCCCATCGAGGTCGGTGCCCGGGACCGCGGGAGTGCCCCGGACCTTCTGCCGGGCGCGACTGGCGAGCTTCTTCGCGGTCGGCTGGGAACGGTCCACGACCTGGGCGATCCGGTCGAAGGGCACGCCGAACAGGTCGTGCAGCACGAACGCGACCCGTTCGGCGGGGCCCAGCCGGTCGAGCACCACGAGCAGGGCGAGGCCCACGGAGTCACCGAGCACCGCCGCATCCTCGGGCGTGTTCCCCTCGCCCGCCACCGGCTGCTCGTCGCCGTACGGCTGCTCGCGCCGTGACGAGCGCGATCGCAGCATGTCCAGGCAGATCCGGGAGACCACCGTCGTCAGCCAGCCCGCCAGGTTGTCGATGCCGTCGCCGCCCGTACGGCTCAGTCGCAGCCAGGCCTCCTGGACGGCGTCCTCCGCCTCGTCGACCGAGCCCAGCATGCGGTGCGCCACCGCCCGCAGCTGCCCGCGCCGTTCCTCGAACCGCCGCGCCAGCTCGTCGCGCCCGTCCATGGGTCACCTTTCTCCGTCGTGCTCCGTCATCCCCCTGACGTACCCGACGTGACCGAGGTGACCGACATGCCGCTCCTGCACATCGACTCCAGCGCCGACACGGCCGACGACTCCGTCAGCAGGCGCCTGACCGGCCTGTTCGCGAGGACATGGCGCGCACGCAACGGCACGGCGCCCTACCGCCGCCGCGATCTGTCCGCCGACCCGATCCCGGCACTCGGCCCGGCGTACACCACCCTCGGCCGCCGCGTGGAACGCGAGGGCTTCGTCCCGCCGGCCAAGGTGCCGGCGCTGATCGAGAACGCCGCCGAGGAGCGGGAGTGGGAACTGACGCTGCCCCTGATCACCGAACTGCTCGCCGCGGACACCGTGTTGCTCGGCGTCCCGATGTACAACTTCTCCGTGCCCGCGTCCCTCAAGGCGTGGATCGACCGCGTCACGTTCCCCGGCGCGTACGCCGATCCGGACACCGGCGACAGACTGCTGGGGGACACCCGCGTGGTCGTGGTCATGGCGCGCGGCGGTGGCTACGGCCCCGGTACGCCGCGCGAGCGCCACGACTTCCAGACGCCGTACCTCAGGGCCTACTTCGGCAGCCTGGGCGTGGCGCCGGAGAACCTCCACCTCGTGGCCGCCGAACTGACCCTCACCGGCCTCCTGCCGCACCTGGCGGGCCTGGAGGACCTGGCGGCGGACTCCCTCGCCCGGGCGCGCGCGGCCGTGACGGCCCTCGCCGCCGCCTGACCTCAGCGGGACTCCAGCAGCAACCGGGCCGCCTCGCGCGCCTCGGCGGCCGGTTGCGTGCTTGAGGTGATACCCGCCGTGACCATGGCACCCTCGGCCAGCAGGAACAGCGGCCCGGCCAGTGCGGCGGGCCGTCCCGCAGCGGCCACCAGCGAGGCGAGGTAGTCGCCGAACGCCCGCTTGTGCGCGCGGACCTGGGCCGCCACGAGGGACGACGTGGCGCCCAGTTCGCCGTACGAGTTGATCCACGCGCACCCGCGGAAGCCTTCCTCGCCGAACCATCCCTCCAGCCAGTCGAAGACCGCCAGGATGCGCCGCTCCGGATCCTCCTCGCGCTCCACGTGCGCGGCGAGCCGCCCGCGCCAGCGCCCGTCCCGTCGCTCCAGATAGGCCTCGACCAGCTGCTCCTTCGCAGGAAACAGCTGGTAGAGCCGCTTGAGCGAGACCCCGGAGGCACCGCGGACTTCGTCCATGCCGACGGTCTGGATGCCCCGTCCGTAGAACAGCTCCTCGGCGGCGTCCAGCACCCGCTCCCTGGCTGTCGCGCTGTCCATGTCCGGCCACTCCTTGACGTGAGAACGCTCGTTCTCCTACGTTGGCGATCGTACCGGAGAACGATCGTTCTCCCTGTCCGCCCCGGAGGATGCCGTGACCGACCGCCCGCCCCTGCCGCCCTTCACCCGCGAGAGTGCGGCGCAGAAGGTCCAGGCCGCCGAGGACGCCTGGAACACCCGTGACCCGCACCGGGTGGCGCTCGCCTACTCGCCGGACTCGGTGTGGCGCAACCGCGACACCTTCGTCACGGGCCGCGCGCAGATCGTCGAGTTCCTCACCGCGAAGTGGGCGCGCGAGCACGAGTACGCGCTGCGCAAGGACCTCTGGGCGTTCGACGGCAACCGCATCGCCGTCCGCTTCCAGTACGAGTGCCGGGACGCGAGCGGCCGATGGTGGCGCTCGTACGGCAACGAGCTGTGGGAGTTCGACGAGCACGGGCTGATGACCCGGCGCGAGGCGAGCATCAACGACGTCTCCATCGAGGAGAGCCGGCGGCGCATCTTCGGTCCGCGGCCGGAAGCCGAACGCGGCCGGTCCTTCCCGCTTGAGTAGGGTGCGCGGGTGACCGAACAGGCCGGGAAACCCTTCCTCTACGTCGTCGTCTGCGCCGCCGGGATCGCGGTGGACGTCAGCAAGCTGATCACCGCCGCCCAGGAACGCGACTGGGAGGTCGGCGTGATCGCGACGCCCGTCGCGATGAACGGCTTCTTCGACACCGCCGCCGTCGAGACGCAGACCGGACGGCCGATCCGCTCGGCCTGGCGCAGCCCCGGCGACCCGCGTCCCTTCCCGCCGCCGGACGCCGTCGTGGTCGCGCCCGCCACCTTCAACACCGTCAACAAGTGGGCGGCCGGGCTCGCCGACACCCTCGCCGTGGCAACCCTGTGCGAGACGTACGGCCTGGGCGTCCCGGTCACCGCACTGCCGTGCGTGGCCGACGCGCTCGCCGCCCATCCCGCCTACCAGGACAGTCTGATACGGCTGCGCGCCATGGGCGTGAGGTTCGGCGAGCCGTACTCCGGCGAGGTGGGGGAGGACGGCACGCGCCCGGAGTTCGGCTGGGAGCGGGCGCTGGATCTTCTGGAGTGAGCCGGACGGTGACGCCGAGCGCGGTGCCGACGGGCAGCCAGGTGAAGAGCGCGCCGAGGTCGCCGGGGCTTTCGCCGGTGCTGAAGTTGTCGTGAAGGTGCCTCATCCAGCCAGGAACGGACGTCACGGACCCGCCGAACTCCGAGACAGGGACCACTGCGCTGGACCTGGCCGAGGAGACTCGCCGTCGGGGCCCGGAGCGCGGGCGAAGTCGTACGCTCCCCTTCATACCCATCCCGAAGGCAGGAGCGGCAACGATGCAGTACGTGAAGCTCGGTTCGACGGGCCTGGACGTCTCGCGGATCTGTCTGGGCTGCATGACCTACGGCCTGCCCGACCGCGGCACGCACGAGTGGACCCTCGACGAGGAGGAGTCACGTCCGCTGATCCGGCAGGCGCTGGACGCCGGGATCAACTTCTTCGACACCGCCAACGTCTACTCCGACGGCACCAGCGAGGAGATCGTCGGCAAGGCCCTGCGCGACTTCGCCCGCCGCGACGACATCGTGCTCGCGACCAAGGTGCACGGCCGGATGCGGCCCGGGGCCAACGGCGCCGGACTGTCCCGCAAGGTGATCATGACCGAGATCGACCACAGCCTCGGCCGCCTCGGCACCGACTACGTCGACCTCTACCAGATCCACCGTTACGACCCGCACACCCCGGTCGAGGAGACGATGGAAGCCCTGCACGACCTGGTGAAGGCGGGCAAGGTGCGTTACATCGGGGCGAGTTCGATGTACGCCTGGCAGTTCTCCAAGATGCAGTACACGGCCGAGCGGAACGGCTGGACCAAGTTCGTCTCCATGCAGAACCACTACAACCTCCTCTACCGCGAGGAGGAGCGCGAGATGCTGCCGCTCTGCGCGGACCAGGGCGTCGGCGTCCTGCCGTGGAGCCCGCTGGCCCGCGGCCGGCTGACCCGGGACTGGGGCACCGTCACCGAGCGCAGTGCGAACGACAACTTCGGCAGCCGCCTCTACCCGGAGGGCGACCGCACCATCGTCGAGGCCGTCACCCGCATCGCGGACGACCGGGGCGTCCCGCGCGCCCGGGTGGCTCTCGCCTGGCTGCTGCACCAGGAGACGGTGGCCGCACCGATCGTCGGCGCGGCCAGGCCGCAGCACATCGAGGACGCCGTGGCCGCCGTCGAACTCGAGCTCAGCGACAAGGAGATCGAGGAGCTGGAGCAGCCCTACGGTCCGCACCCGATCGTCGGTCACTCCTGAGGGGCTCGCTCAGTGCGGTCCGTGCGGTGCGAATTCCGTGCCGCACGGACCCGCGCCCTCGCTCTCCGGCAGCGGCACCCGGTCGCCGCTCATCGACAGCGTGCGGTAGTAGTGCCCGATGCGCTCGGTGGAACGGCCGACGTAGTGGCCGATGAAGGAGCGGCGGAACCGGTCGGCGGTGCGGTTGGGCTGCGAGCCGTGCACCAGACTGCCGTTGAAGAACAGGACATCGCCGGGGGACATGTCGACGGGTACGGCCGCCAGACCGCGCGGCGGCGGAACGTACTCCTGCGCGAAGGACAGCTCGGCGTCCGCCTCCTGTGGGCAGAACAGCTCCATCCGGTGCGTGCCGGGCACGACCTCCAGACCGCCGTTGTCCCGGTCGATCACGTCGCAGGCGATCCAGGCCGCCACACACGTGCCCGGCTCGACCCGCAGATAGAAGTTGTCCTGGTGCAACGCCTGACCCCGTGCCCCGGGTGGCTTGAAGTAGAACATGCTCTGCGCGGCCAGCGCCTCCTCGCCGAGCAGCGTCTCCAGCACGCCGCGCAGCCGCGGATCCAGGAGCACGCGCCGCGAGAGCTCGTTGATCTCGTGCGGGTGCAGCACCCTCGGATACCGCCGCAGCGGATCCGCGGACGCCCGCGGCTCGAAGTGCCCGGGCACCGGCCCGGCCGCGTGCAGTGCCGCGAACTCGGCACACAGCGCCTCGATCTCGTCGTGGCCGAACACTCCTCGCACGACGGTGAAGCCGTCCTCATGGAACCGCCGCAGCCCGTCCTCGGGCAGGATGGGGGCGCCGGCGGCGCCGATGTCCATGGCTGTCATACGTCCGCCCTTCGGTCGGGTGCCTTCGGTACGACACGCTAGGCCGCCGCGTCCCCGAGGAGGATGCCCGTGACCGCTGACGGATTGCCCGAGACTGCCGAGGCCGGGGATCCGGGACCGCCGCCGGGCCTGGTCGTGGTCGGGCACTTCGACCAGCCGCCGGGGTACGGCGTGAACCGGCCCTGGGGAGCGGACAGTTGGCTGTTCACCTGGACGACCGGCGGAGGCGGGAGACTCCGCCAGGGCTCGGCGCGGACGACGGCCGGTACCGGCGATCTCGTCGTGCTCGCCCCGGGAGTCCGGCACGACTACGGCGTCGAACCGGGCGCCCCGCACTGGCGGTTCTGGTGGGCGCACTGCCAGGCCAGACCGTCCTGGCCGGCCTGGCTGCGCCCGTACGACGCCGGCGACGGCATGTACGTCGTCACCCCGACCCCGTCCGCCGCACACGCCCGGATCGAGTCGGCGTTCCACCGCATGCTCACCGACGCCCGCTGGACGGGGACCGGGGCGCCGCCCGCCGGCCATGCCGACCGGGAGCAGGTCGCCGTGGCGCACGGCACCGCGGCCCGCGAACTCGCCCTGTGCGCGCTGGAGGAGGTCGTCCTGCTCACCGCCGGCGCCGCGCGCACCCCGGCGTCCCCGTCCGGTGTCGACCCGCGGGTGCGCCGGGCCCAGGAGATGCTCGCGGCCGACCCGGGGGCACCGCACACCGTCGAATCGCTCGCCGCGAGCGTCCGGTTGTCCCCCTCACGGTTCGCCCACCTGTTCACCCAGCAACTCGGCCGGTCCCCGATGCGGGCGCTGCGCGAGGCACGACTGCACCACGCCGCCCGGCTGCTGGAGAGCACCGACCTGTCCGTGGAACGGGTGGCCGCCGCCTCCGGCTTCGTCAGCCCCTTCCACTTCAACCGGGTCTTCCGTGAGCGCTACGGCATGCCCCCCGGCGCCTACCGGGCCGGCGGCCCAATGGTTGGCAGGTGAGCGGCGAAGACCGGTCGCAGGCGCGGTGGAGTGGCCGTTCAATGGTTGGCGCGAAGTCGACGCGGAGGCAAGTGAATACCGTTCCCATTTACCGCGCCGATACCGGGACCTCCTTAAAGGTGTCGCAAAGGGGTCGCTATTGACCAGTTGTCAATTCCGGTCCGCCCGAACGCAATGCACAAAACCGTGAGGTCCCTTGTTACACCTCGCTGACCTGTGCAAAGGTGTGCCCTGTCGGCGCACGGACATTAACTTCTCCTGTGTGCACGAGGCCGCTCCCGTACGCTCCCCCCACGCTTCAAAAGAGCTGCCCCTGGCGGGCGTTCGAGATGCCGAACCCTGTGCGGACGAACCCCCGGCGCCTCGCCGGCGGCACCGCATACCCCTTGGTATGGACTTTGTACAGAACGCCCTCGGAGGAATGCCGCTGTGAAAGACGCAGGCCTGTCGAATTCCCCGACTCCTGCTCGTCCCTCCGACGCCACGGACGAGCAACTGAGCGCCGAGCTCAAGAAGTGGAGCGGGGCGACACCGGCGCTCCAGCCCGTCGGTGAGCTCCTCGACCGGCACTGGGAAGCGGCTTTCGCCTACGCACGGCTGTGCACCGACGGCGCCCGCCCCGCGGGGATGCTCACCACCGCGGCATTCACCCGGCTCTTCGGTGAAACACTGCGCCAGAACGGGCCGACGTCCGCCTGGCGGCCCCAACTGCTGGTCACCGTGCGCCGTATCGCGGCGGAGTGGGACGCCGACCGCAGACGCGAGCTGCTGCACCCGGAGCTGAGAACCGAAGGCGGCGGGGAGCGCGTCGTCGCCCGCCTGCTGCCGCCGGCCCACCGCCGCCTGCTGTCCGGGGCGTTCCAGCGGCTGCCCCAGTCGGCCCGCTGTCTGCTGTGGCACACCGAGGTCGAGTCCGAACCGCTCGGCGTACCCGCCGCACTGCTGGGACTGGATGAGGAGGACGCACTCGTCGAACTGCGGCGCGCCCGCGAGCGGTTGCGGGAGGAGTGTCTCCAGGTCCACCGCGAACTCGCCCCCGAGCAGGAGTGCCGCCACTACCTCCGGCTGCTGGACGTGACCTATCGGCGCGGCGCTGTCGACATCGACGTCGACCTTCGCGGCCACCTGGAGGGGTGCAAGCACTGCCGGTACACCGCCGACCAGTTGCACCAGTTCAACCAGGGCCTCGGCGGCGCACTCGCCGAGGCGGTGCTCGGCTGGGGGGCAGGCGCCTATCTGGAGGCACGCGCACGCGTGGACGAGGTTCCCGACGAGGCACAGGCGCAGGCGCAGGCGGTGCTGGAGGCGCAGGCCCAGCGCCCGGCCGTCGTGGGCGAGTCCTTCATGAGCGGGGCGGAAGCACAGCCCCCGGCGGTCCCGGACGAGTCCTTCGTCCCGGCGCAGGACGCCCGGCTGTCCGCCGTCGCGGGTGCGGCCTTC
Source organism: Streptomyces sp. MMG1533 (assembly GCF_001279775.1). Lineage (GTDB taxonomy): Bacteria > Actinomycetota > Actinomycetes > Streptomycetales > Streptomycetaceae > Streptomyces. Next base: position 108,542 of record NZ_LGDG01000225.1, read on the forward strand.
GAGACGCCCGCTCGTCCGACCTCGGCCCCCCGTACCGGTCCGCGCACGGCCTCCCGTCGCTCCGCCCACAAGGCCGCCCGCCGCACGGCCCGCCGCAACCTCACCGCGGCCGTCCTGACCGTGAGCACCCTGATCGTCCTGCCGCTGGTCCTGTGGTCCTCCCTCGACTCCTCGGACGACACCACCCAGGCCACCTCGGACGCACCCGGCGACGGTGGCGGCGCGACCCCCAACCCGTCCTGGGCCGGCTCCGGCGACAGCGAGCAGGGCACCATGCGCGGCCGGCTGCACAACGTGGCATCGGGGCTGTGCGTCGGCGTCGTCGGAGAGAAGGCCGTCAAGGACGCGGAGACCGAGCTCACCGACTGTTCCTCGGCGGCCGCCCAGCAGTGGTCGTACGCATCCGACGGGCTGCTGCGCAACGCGGACGCCCCCGATCTCTGCCTGGACTCCCACCTCGGCTACTCGGTCCGGCTGGCCCCGTGCACGGGCGCGGCCAAGGCGGCCGACAAGAGCATCCGCTACGACTTCACCCTCCAGGGCATCCTGGTGCCGCGCTGGGACCAGGACCTGGCCCTGACCCCCGCCGCCACCGACGGAGCGGGCTCGCTGGTCGTGAAGACCCGCGACGACAGCCCCGCGCAGCGCTGGGTGATCGACACCTCGAAGGCCGACCTCCAGATGGAGGTGGTCAACTGGGGCGAGGACAGCACCCTGGCGAGGGTGCCCGCGCCCACGCCCGAGCCGTCGAGGACTCCGAGCCCGAAGTCCACGCCCACGCCCACGCCGTCCGCGAGTCCGTCGACCCCCAAGGCCTCGCCCACGCCGACGCCCACGTATCCGTATCCCACGAGCGGGGCCTGCTACTACAACCCGTACTACTGCTCGGGGAACGGCCAGAACGGTGGCTGGTCCGGTTACGACTACGGGGACGGCCGCAGCCGCAACTGACCGTCGCCTCAGGCCCCGACGACCTGGAGCGACGCCCACAGCGCCACCACGGCGGGCACCAGCGCGGCCGGCGTGGCGAGCAGGCCGAGGCGGGTGAACTCCCCGAGCTCGACCTCGTGTCCGTGCCCGTGCGCGATGCGCCGCCACAGCAGCGTGGCCAGCGACCCGGCGTAGGTCAGGTTCGGGCCGATGTTCACGCCGAGCAGCACCGCGAGGACGGCACCGGGGCCTGCGGCGGCGGTCAGCGGCAGCAGGACCAGGACCGCGGGCAGGTTGTTGATCAGGTTCGCCAGTACGGCGGCCAGCGCCGCGATGCCGAGCAGCGCGGCCAGTCCCGTCCCGTGGGGCAGCGCGTGCCGCAGCGCGTCGGCGAGACCGTTGTCGACCACCGCCCGCACGACGACGCCGAGCGCGAGCACGAACGCCAGGAAAGCGGGCGACGCCGCCCGCACCACGGTGAGCGCGGTGGCCTGCCGCCGGACGAGGGCGCGCCCGGCCAGCACGAGCGCCCCCGCCAGCGCGGCCCAGGCGGGCTCGGCGCCGAGGGCGGAGGTCACCACGAACCCGGCCAGCGTGCAGGCGACGGTGACGAGCGCGAACAGCGGCAGTTCCGGCGCCTCGGCGGTCTCGGGGGAGTGGGTGACCTCGTCCAGGTCGCGCTCGAAGAACCGCCGGAAGAGCACGTACTCGGCGCCGATCGCCACGAGCCAGGGCAGCGCCATCAACGCCGCGAACCGCGTGAAGCTCAGCCCGCTCGCCGCGAACGCCAGCAGATTGGTGAGGTTGGAGACCGGAAGCAGCAGCGAGGCCGTGTTCGACAGGTGCGCGCACGCGTAGACGTGCGGCTTGGCCCGGACCCCCATCCGGGTGGCGGTGGCGAACACCACCGGCGTCAGCAGCACCACGGTGGCGTCCAGACTCAGCACGGCCGTGACCGTCGACGCCAGCGCGAAAACCCCGGCCAGCAGCCGCCCGGGTGACCCCGCCGCCCGACGGGCCAGCCACGCCCCGCACGCCCGGAAGAGCCCCTCGCCATCACAGAAGTGGGCGAGGACCAGCACCGCGGCGAGGAACCCGACCACCGGCCCGAGCCGCTCGGCCTCGGCCCGCGCGTGCTCCAGCGAGATCGCCCCGGTCGCGATCGCCACCCCCGCCGCCGGGACCGCCGGCACCGCCTCCGGCCATCCCCGGGGACGGAGCACGGCCCAGCCGAGGACGGCGACGAGCAGGGCGACGGACAGGGTTTCGGCGAGCGGGGCGTTCAGGGGGTGGATCCTTCGGGACGTGATCAGATCGTGCCCGGCCATCAAAGCAGGCGCCGGTAAGAGGCAGGCGAGGGCCCCCGACAGGCCCTCGCTGCGGCGGCTCAGGGGCCGGAACCGGCCGCGAAGACCGTCAGGAACACCGAGGACGCGTTGCCGGACACCGGCACCTGCCCCGCCGTCCACGCCACCTTCAGCGGGTCCCGCTCGTCCGGCGGGGTCACCAGCAGCGACTGAGGAGTGGCGGCCCGCGCCCCGCTGACCTCGGGGTTGGAGAACGTCAGCCCGGCCCAGGCACTCCTGCCCGGCGCCAGCGTGACCGTCACGGGCGTGCCGGCGGAGCGCCGCGGGTCCGGCCCCAGCTGCTTGCCGGACGCGTCCAGGAAGGCGGCGCCCGGGTAGCCGCGCACGGTACAGGTACGGCCGGAGGTGTTGGTCAGGACGACCGGGAAGTTCCACTGCCCGGCACCCGGGTCGTTGCGCCCGACGGACGCGCGCAGCTCGGAGGTGTGGCAGCGGGCGCTCACGGCAGTGGGGGAGTCCTCGGCGGCGGGCGAGGAGGCCGAGGCGCTCGGGGCCGGGGTCGGGGTCGGTGTGGGGCCGGAGGGGGCGGCCGACGCGGCCGAGGCGGTCGTACCGCCCTCGGTCGCGGGGGCGGCCGTGCCGGTCACCTTCTGTGGAGCGCTCGATGTGCCGTCACCGCCGCCGCACGAGGTCAGCAGGCCGAGCACCGCGACCGCGCCGACGAGCCGGGCCGCTCGCGGTACGCCCTGGGACGTCTTCGCCATGTCTGTCCACATGTCTGTCCACACTCCCGGAAACTCGTCGCACACGTGGCACACGTGCGTACGGCGCGTTGTGCCCCGTCACTGAGGTCCGATGCGACCGGAGACGGAAAAGTTCGCCGGTCACCCCAGGGAATCACGTCAGCTTCCGAGCCGTACGGAATCCAGGACGCGGTCGGTCGCCGACGCACCGCCGCTCTGCCGGATCTGCACGTACACCCGCGGCTGCCCGTCGCCGTCCGCCGACGTGAGCCCGGCCTCCGTGACGGACCCGCCGCCCGGGCAGTGGCTCCAGCCGCGGACCCTGCCGTGCCAGGCGGGGCCGGTGTAGGCGCGGGCGCCGTCGTAGTGGCAGCCGGGGTGGGCGAGGGCGTCCACCCGGGCGGTGACGTCGCCGTGCCCGCTCAGTCCGACGAACACGCCGTTCACGTCCGCGGTGAGGTCCTGCCACTTTCCCAGGTCGTCCGCGACGACGAGCCCCGGCTCCCGCCCCGCGGGCAGACCGAGCGCCCGCGGATCCCACCCCGAGTCGCGCAACTGCCGCCCCCACGCCCCGGGCACCTCGGCGACGATCCGGCCGGTCGCGTCCCGGACCCGTACGTCGGCGGTCCCGGAGGAGCGGGCCAGCAGCGCGGTGGTCACACCGGCGGCCACGACCGCGAGTACCAGGGCGGCCGGCGCGACGGCCTTCGCGCGCACGCGGGGAGGCCGCCCGCCCGCCGGTGACGCCAGCCGTTCCAGCTCCTCGGCGAAGGAGCGGGCGCCGGGCCAGCGCCGCTCCCGGTCCGGGTGCAGCGCCCGCATCAGGGCCCGTCGGACGCCGGGATCCAGGTCGGGACGCAACCGGTCCGGGCGTACGACCTTGCCGGGCGGGCCCGGAACCGTGCCGGTGACCAGGTGGTAGCCGACCGCGCCGAGGCCGTACACGTCGGCGCGCTCGTCGATGCCCGCGCCGGGCTCGGCCTGTTCCGGCGGCCGGTAACCGTCCGACCCCGCCGCCTGGGTGAGGCCGGAGGCCTGCGCGAGGCTCTTGGCCAGCCCGAGGTCGGCGAGCAGCACCCGAAAGGTGCCGTCGGGGGCGGAGGCCAGCAGCAGGTTGGTCGGCTTGATGTCCCGGTGCACGATCCCCGCCTCGTGCAGCGCGGCGGCGCCCAGGGCGGCCAGCGCGGTCAGCCGCAGCGCCCGGGGCACGGGCAGCGGACCGGCGGCGAGCAGGTCGGCGAGGGTGCCGCCGTCGGCGTACTCCATGACGAAGTACGGTCTGCCGTCCGGGAGTTCACCGATGTCGTGGACCTGCACCACCCGCTCCGAACCGGCCCGGCGCAGCATCCGCGCCTCGGACAGGAACCGTTCGCGCACGTCCAGCCGACGCGACCAGTTGTCGGCGAGGACCTTGACGGCGACCGGGGCATCGAGCTCGTCGTCGTGGGCGAGCCAGACCGTGCCGAACGCGCCTGTGCCCAGGGGCCGTTCGAGGCGGTAGCGTCCGATCCGCTCGACGGAGTGCATACGGCTATCATGCCTGGGCCGAAATCCACCCGGGGGCCGCCGGGACCGCCCGGGATCCGCCCGAGACCCGTCCCGAGGGGAGCAGCCCGTGCCGGACGCGGCGCCGACCGAGGACCTCGCACGGCGTGCGGCGGCGGGCGACCGGGCCGCGCTGGACGAGCTGCTGGAAGCGATCCGGCCCGAAGTCCTGCGACGCTGCGGGCGGTTCCTGCCCTGCCGGGAGGACGCGGAGGAGGCGGCGCAGGACGTCCTGCTCCAAGTGGCCCGGAAGATCGGGACATTCGAGGGCCGCAGCCGTTTCGGCACCTGGCTCTACACGGTCGTCGCCAACTGCGCCCGCCAGAAGTACCGCGAGCTCAAGCGACACGCCGCCGAACAGCCGGCGCCGATCGACGCCGCCCAGTACGTCGACCCGCGCACCACGAGCGTCATCGCCGGTTCCCGCGTCGACCTGCTGGAGGCGCTGGAGCGGCTGGAGCGCGAACACCCGCACCTGGTGGCGCCGTTGGTGTACCGGGACATCTGCCAGCTGGAGTACGCGGAGGCCGCCGAACGCACGGGCGTCCCGCTCGGCACGTTCAAGTCGCGGCTGCACGAGGCCCGCAGGCAGGTCAGGCCCTGGCTGTCCGCACCGTCCTGAAGAGCGCTCACTCCGCGCTCACTTGGTGCTCATCCCGCGCTCACTCCGCGCTCACTCCTCGTCGGCCAGGCTGATCTCCGACCAGATCGTCTTGCCGTCGGTGGTGTGCCGGCTGCCCCAGCGCTGGGTGAGCTGAGCCACCAGCAGCAGACCGCGTCCGCCTTCGTCCCATGTCTTGGCGCGGCGCAGGTGCGGGGCCGTGTGGCTGGTGTCGGACACCTCGCAGATCAGCGTGGTCTCGTCGTGGATCAGACGCAGCCGGATGGGCTGGGAGCCGTACCGGATCGCGTTGGTGACGAGCTCGCTGACCACCAGCTCGGCGGTGAACGCCGCCTCGCTCAGCCCCCATCGGTCGAGCTGGGCGACGACCTGCTTGCGGATCGGGGCGACGAGCGCCGGATCGGCGGGGATGTCCCAGGTGGCGACCTGGGACGCGGGCAGTCCCCGGGTGCGGGCCAGCAGCAGCGCCACGTCGTCCAGCGCGCCGCCCGACGGCAGCAGACCGTGCAGCACGCGGTCGCAGGTCTCCTCCAGCGAGGAGGAGGGGGCCGCAAGGGCGTCGCGGAGCAGGGCGTGGCTGGTGTCCACGTCCCGCTCCCGCGTCTCGATGAGCCCGTCGGTGTACAGGGACAGCACGGTGCCCTCGGCCAGTTCGAGCTCCGCGGACTCGAACGGCAGCCCGCCCAGTCCCAGCGGCGGCCCCGGGGGCATGTCGACCTCCTGGGGTGCGCCGCCCGGCGGGAGCATCACGGGCGCCGGATGCCCGGCCCGGGCCATCGTGCAGCGCCGGGACACCGGGTCGTACACCGCGTACAGACAGGTGGCGCCGACCTCGCCGGGGCTGCCCTCGCCACCGGCCTCCGCGGACAGCCGTACGACGAGGTCGTCGAGGTGGGTCAGCAACTCGTCCGGGGCCAGGTCGATGTCGGCGAGAGTGCGTACGGCGGTGCGCAGCCGGCCCATCGTCGCCGAGGCCTGGATGCCGTGGCCGACGACGTCCCCGACGACCATCGCCACCCGCATCCCGGACAGCGGGATCACGTCGAACCAGTCGCCGCCCACCCCGGCGCGGGCCGCCGGAAGGTAGCGCGAGGCCGCTTCCACGGCGGCCGTGCGCGCCAGCGACCGGGGCAGCAGGCTGCGCTGCAGGGCGAGGGCGGTCTCGCGCTCGCGGGAGTAGCGGCGGGCGTTGTCGATGCAGACGGCCGCCCGGGCCGTGACCTCCTCGGCGAGGAGCGCGTCGTCCGGCGTGAACGCGTCCGGCCGCCGGAACCGGGTCAGGACGGCCACGCCGAGTGTCTGGCCGCGGGCCTGGATCGGCACGGACATCGTGGCGTGGATGCCGTACTCCCTGATGCGGTCCTGGCGCACCGGGTCCCAGGCGAGCCACTCGGCGAGGTCGCGGGTCTCCGTCGACGCCACGATGGTGTGACCCGCCACGAGGGAGTCGGCCTGGGGCGAGGGGGCGGGATAGACGTCGACCTGGCCCGGCTTGGCCACGGCCTCGGGGCTGCCCGGGTTCACGGACTGGTGGGCCACCCGGCGCATTCTGACGGGGGCGGTCACCCTGGCCGTGAGGGGCTCGGCTCCGGCGTCCGGCGGGTCCAGCAGGTCGACACTGACGAAGTCGGCGAGGGCGGGGACGAACACGTCCGCCAGCTCCTGAGCCGTCCGGGTGACGTCGAGGGTGGTGCCGATGCGGACACTGGCCTCGTTCACCAGTTGGAGCCGCTCCCGGGCGAGGTACTGGTCGGTGAAGTCGTGGGCGGCGACGCACACCCCCCGCACCCGCCCCTTGGCGTCGGTGATCGGCGCCATCCGGGCCAGCCAGGCGTACATCCGGCCGTCGCCGCCGATCGGCACGTACGTCCGCACGTCGTGCCCCCGGCCGGTGGCGAGCACGCGGTGCAGATGCTGCTCGATGTCCTCGCTCTGCGGTCTGCCGCTCATCTCCGGCACCCGCAGCCCCCGCACCCGCTCCTCGGGCAGCCCGAGCACCTCGGCCATGGCGGTGTTCATGCGGCGCAGCCGCAGCCGCTCGTCGTAGATCGCGACGGCGCAGGGGGACTGTACGAGCTCGGCCCTGTCCAGCGGGTCGTCGGGTGCGTGCGGGCCGTCGCCCGCCAGTGGAGTGACCACGAGCCAGTCGCCGGGGCCGTCGTCCGGCTGTCTGTGGTGGGCGAGCAGCCACACGGACACCGTCGAACCGTTGCGGTGACGCAGTGTGAGTGTGCCGTCCCAGCGGGTCCTCCCGGGCCCGGGTGCCGTGTCCTCACCTGCGCTGACCAGCAGCTCGGCGGCGGGGCGGCCCACGACGTCGGCGGCCGGCCAGCCGAGGAGGAGGCGGGCGCCCTCGTTCCACTCCACCACCGTGCCCGCGTCGTCGATGACAGCCCGCGCCGTCGCGGCATCGTCGAACGGATACACCGGGCTCATCGTCGCAGCTCCATCGCGGACACTCACAGTGAACAGGCGCGCCACTTCGGTCCCAGCCTAGTGCGTCGAGCTCGTGCGCGGATGGGGAACGGCAGTGCGGGCGGGGCCGTCATCGAGCCGTGGTCAAGGGGGAAATCCGGCCGTTGTGACGCCCGGGACAGAAGCGGCTCACCGGACCCTTGACGGGCGCGAGTGGCGCACCGTCAGAATCTGTTTGTTCACGATCAGTTGTGAGTACTTCTGGGCCCTGATGAGGGAGAGCCGCCATGACGGTCACTCGCAGATCGCTTCTCCTCGCCTCCGCGGCAGCGCCGGCGGCCGGGGCGCTCCTGGGCGCCCCGGCCGCCGGCGCTGCCGAGGTCGCCGAGGTCGCCGGGGGCGCCTCCGGCCGCCGTACGGTCGCATTGCGTGACGGCTGGCGCTTCGCGCTGGTCAACCCGGGCGGGATCACCGACCCGACCGGTGAGTACACCGACGCAGCCGCCCCGGGTTACGACGACTCGGGGTGGCGCGAGGTCGCGGTGCCGCACGACTGGAGCATCGAGCTGGCCCCGACCACGCAGAACGGCACCACCAGCGGCACCGGCTTCTTCCCCGGCGGCCTCGGCTGGTACCGCCTCGCCTTCACGCTGCCGCCCGCCCTGGCCGGCAAGTTGATATCGGTGGAGTTCGACGGCGTCTACATGGACTCCTACGTCCACTGCAACGGCACGGAGGTGGGCCGGCACCCCTACGGCTATACCGGTTTCGCCTTCGACGTGACCGACCTGCTGCACACCGACGGCACCACCGAGAACGTGATCGCGGTCAAGGTGCAGAACCGGCTCCCCAGCAGTCGCTGGTACTCCGGCAGCGGCATCTACCGCGAGGCCCGCCTGGTGGTCACCGACCCGGTGCACGTGGCCCGCCGGGGCACGTACGTCACCACGCCGGACATCACCGAGGAGCGGGCGCTCGTCCAGGTGCGGACCTCCGTGGTCAACGAGACCGGCAGCGCGAACGAGGTCGAGATCCGTTCGAGGATCAAGGACCCGGCCGGCCGGACGGTGGCCCGCACGGCCACCACCGTCGCCGTGGACACCGAGGCGACCGAGACCCATGAACTCACCGTCACCAGACCCAGGTTCTGGGACTTCGCGTCGCCCCACCGCTACACCCTGGAGACCGAACTCCGCGTCGGCGGCAAGGCCGTCGACACGTATCGCACCCCCTTCGGCATCCGCACCTACCGCCTCGACCCCGACGAGGGTTTCCACCTCAACGGCCGCTACGCCAAGATCAAGGGCGTCGACCTGCACCACGACCTGGGCGCGCTCGGTGCCGCCGTCAGCATCGACGCGATCCGCAGACAGATGACCATCATGAAGTCGATGGGCGTCAACGCCTTCCGCACCTCCCACAACCCGCCCTCCCCGGAGATGATCGAGGTCTGCGAGGAACTGGGCATCGTGATGATGGTGGAGGCGTTCGACTGCTGGAAGAGCCCCAAGACGCGTTACGACTACGGCCGGTTCTTCGACGAGTGGGCCGACAGGGACATCACCGAGATGGTGTTGGCCGCCCGCAACTCGCCCGCCGTCATCATGTGGTCGATCGGCAACGAGATCTCCGAGTTCACCTCCACCGCCGGTCTCGCCATGGCGGACCGGCTGATCGCCGCGGTCAAGGCGTCCGACCACACCCGCCCGGTCGTGATCGGCTCCCACCGGCACCGCACCGTGCCCGCCGAGGGATCCCCGGGTGACCTGATCCTCGCCAAGCTCGACGGCCTCGGGCTGAACTACAACACCGCCAAGTCGGTGGACGCCCTGCACGCCCGCTACCCGCACCTGTTTCTCTTCGAGTCGGAGTCGTCCTCCGAGACCTCCACCCGCGGCGCCTACCAGGAGCCGGAGCGCCTCAACACCGGCGAGAACCACACACCGGGCAAGCGGGCCACCTCGTCGTACGACAACAACCTCGCCTCCTGGACGATGAGCGGCGAGTACGGGCACAAGAAGGACCGGGACCGGAAGTGGTTCACCGGGGAGTTCCTGTGGTCGGGGATCGACTACATCGGGGAGCCCACGCCCTACGACGTGTTCCCGGTCAAGGCCTCCTTCTTCGGCGCGGTGGACACGGCCGGCTTCCCGAAGGACATGTACTACCTGTTCCAGAGCCAGTGGACCAGCGAGCCCATGGTCCATCTGCTGCCGATGACCTGGAACCACGAGCCGGGCGACACGGTCGAGGTGTGGGCGTACTCCAACGTCGCCACCGTCGAGCTGTTCCTCAACGGCAAGTCCCTCGGCACGCGGACGTTCGACACGAAGAAGACCACCGACGGCCGGGAGTACCTGGAGACCACCGAGGCGACCGGCGACGACAAGACCTTCACCGACGGCCCCTACCCCGGCAGTTACACCAGCCCGAACGGCAGCGCGGGCAAACTCCACCTCACCTGGAAGGTGCCCTACCAGCCGGGCGAGTTGAAGGCGGTGGCCCGCAGCGACGGCAGGGTGGTCGCCACCGACGTCCTGCGCACCGCCGGGAAGCCGCACGCCGTACGGCTCACCGCGGATCGCAAGTCCCTTGCCGCCGACGGCCGTTCACTGGCCTTCGTGACCGCGGACATCGTGGACGCCCGCGGAGTGGTCGTGCCCGGCGCCGAACACCTGATCTCCTTCGACGTGACGGGCGGCTCCCTCGCCGGGCTGGACAACGGCCGCGAGGAGAGCGCCGAGCGCTACCAGGCGAGCACCCGGACCGCCTTCCACGGCAAGGCGCTCGCGATCGTACGGTCCGGCACCAGGCCGGGGTCCCTGAAGGTGACCGCGCGCGTGGAAGGCCTGCGGTCGGACTCCGCGACCGTGCGAACCACGCCCGCCCGGTCGGCCGCAGCCACCCGGCCGGCCGCCTTCGAGCCCGACTATCCGGTGCCCTCGAACTACCCCTACGCGGACGCCGGTTACTCCGGCCGTCCCGACACGCTCCCCGCCGCGATGCTCGACGGCGACCCCGCAACCGGCTGGTCCAACGCCTTCGGCAAGGCGGCCACCGCCCTGCTGCCGGCGTTCAACGGCGCCAGGGCCGAGGACTGGGTCTGTGTGGACTTCGGGCGGACGCGGACCTTCGACCGCGTGGAGGTCTCCTTCACCCTGAGTACGACCCACAGTCTGCCCGCCTCCGTGGCGGCCGAGGTGTGGGACGGCAGTGCGTACGTGCCGGTCGAGGGAGCGGCCGTCGCCTGGGCCACCGTCTCGGACGAACCGACGGTCGTCGCCTTCGACGCCATACGCGGCTCACGGCTCAGGCTCACTCTGACCAGCAGCTATCCGGGCGAGGCCAGGGGTGCGGTGCGCATCAGCAGGCTGGAGGTTCCGGCCGGCTGAGCGGCTTTTGGTGCGGTCCGGACGGGAACCGGTCCCGTCCGGACCGTTGACTGGTGTCATGCCTCCAACAAACATGGCCTGCGTCCGCATCTGGGAGCGCTCCCACGACGAGCGTCACCCGCACCTCCCCTGAGGAGCCCAGACGTGAAACGACGCAGAACCGCCTTGCTCTCCCTGACGGCCCTGATGGGGGCGGCACTGGTGGGCCTCCCCGCCCCCGGGGCCGCCGCAGACGAGGTCGAACAGGTCAAGAACGGCACCTTCGACACCACCACCGCCCCCTGGTGGACCACCAGCAACGTCACCGCGGGCCTGTCCGAGGGACAGCTCTGCGCGGACGTGCCGGGCGGCACCGCCAACCGCTGGGACGCCGCCGTCGGCCAGAACGACCTCACCCTGGTGAAGGGGGAGTCGTACAAGTTCTCCTTCACCGCGAACGGTTCGCCCGACGGACACGCCGTGCGCGCGATCGTCGGCCTGTCGGCGGCGCCGTACGACACCTACTTCGAGGTGACCCCGCAACTGAGCGTGTCGGGGAACGCGTACTCCTACACGTTCACTTCACCCGTCGACACCGCCCAGGGGCAGGTCGGCTTCCAACTCGGCGGCAGCGCCGACCCGTTCCGCTTCTGCATGGACGACGTGTCCCTGCTGGGCGGGGTGCCGCCCGAGGTGTACGAGCCCGACACCGGACCCCGGGTGCGCGTCAACCAGGTCGCCTATCTGCCCGCGGGCCCGAAGAACGCCACGCTGGTCACGGACGCGACCACGAAACTGCCCTGGCAGCTGAAGAACGCCGGTGGCGCGGTGGTCGCCCAGGGCTGGACCGTGCCGCGCGGCACCGACGCCTCCTCCGGGCAGAACGTCCACTCGATCGACTTCGGCGCCTACAAGAAGCAGGGCACGGGCTTCACCCTGGTCGCCGACGGCGAGAGGGGCCGCCCCTTCGACATCGGCACGGGCGCCTACGAGAAGCTGCGCCTGGACGCCGCGAAGTACTACTACACGCAGCGCAGCGGCATCGCGATCCGCGACGACCTGCGCCCGGGCTACGCCCGCCCCGCCGGCCACGTCGACGTGGCGCCCAACCAGGGCGACTCGGACGTGCCGTGTCAGCCGGGCGTCTGCGACTACTCACTGGACGTCACCGGTGGCTGGTACGACGCCGGCGACCACGGCAAGTACGTCGTCAACGGCGGCATCTCCACCTGGGAACTGCTGAGCACCCACGAGCGCTCCCTGACGGCCCGCACCGGACAGCCGGCCAAGCTGGGCGACGGCTCGCTCGCCATCCCGGAGAGCGGCAACAAGGTGCCGGACATCCTCGACGAGGTCCGCTGGGAACTGGACTTCCTGCTGAAGATGCAGGTGCCGGACGGGCAACCGCTGGCCGGGATGGCCCACCACAAGATCCACGACGAACAGTGGACCGGCCTGCCGCTGCTGCCCGGCGACGACCCGCAGAAGCGCGAACTGCACCCGCCGAGCACCCAGGCGACGCTGAACCTGGCGGCGACGGCCGCGCAGGCGGCCCGGCTTTTCCGGCCCTACGACAAGGCGTTCGCGACGAAGGCCCTGGCCGCCGCACGCAAGGCCTGGAGCGCGGCCCTCGCCCACCCCGCGATGTACGCCGACCCCAACGACGGCATCGGCGGCGGCGCCTACCCCGACTCCGACGCCACGGACGAGTTCTACTGGGCGGCGGCCGAGCTGTATCTGACCACGGGGGAGAAGGCGTTCGCCGACCACGTTCTCGCCTCGCCCGTGCACACGGCCGACATCTTCGGCCCCCTCGGCTACGACTGGGCCAGGACGGCGGCAGCGGCCCGCCTCGACCTCGCGACCGTGCCGAGCAGACTGCCCGGCCGGGACAAGGTGAGGCAGTCGGTGATCAAGGGCGCGGACCGCTACCTGACCACGCTCACGTCACAGGCCTACGGCATGCCGTACGCACCCGCCGACAACCTCTACGACTGGGGCTCCAACCACCAGATCCTGCACAACGCCGTCGTCATCGCCACCGCGTACGACATCAGCGGCGCCTCGAAGTACCGTGACGGGGCCGTCCAGAGCATGGACTACATCCTCGGCCGCAACGCGCTGAACATGTCGTACGTGACCGGCTACGGCGAGGTCGACTCCCATAACCAGCACAGCCGTTGGTACGCCCACCAGCTCGACCCCGCCCTCCCGGCCCCGCCCGACGGGACCCTCGCGGGCGGACCGAACTCGAGCATCCAGGACCCCTACGCACAGAGCAAACTCCAAGGCTGCGTCGGCCAGTTCTGCTACATCGACGACATCCAGTCCTGGTCGACCAACGAGCACACCATCAACTGGAACTCGGCCCTGACCCGGATGGCGTCCTTCGTGGCGGACCAGGGATAGGGGCGGGCGGCTCGTGCTCCACGAGTTCCCCGGGCCGCTCGTGGGCGGTCAGGGTGTGGAGCCGGGCCGGATCGAGCGGCTGGTGCACCTCGACGTACTCGCCGTGCGGCAGCCGCTTGATCACGCCGGTCTCGCGACCGTGCAACACCAGCTCCCTGTCCCGGAGTCGGAGCCCGAGGCAGATGCGCCGGGTGGCGACGAAGACGACCGCCGGGACGACGAACACCGAGATCCGGACCGCCCACGTGACCGTGTTGATCGAGAGATGGAGACGGGTCGCCACGATGTCGTTGCCTCCGCCCGCCAGCAGGATCAGGTAGGCGCTGATCCAGGCCGCGCCGATCGCCGTGCGGACGGGCCGGTTGCGCGGGCGGTCGAGGAGGTGGTGCTCCCGCCGGTCGCCCGTGATCCGGGCCTCCAGGAACGGATATACGCCGATGAACAGCAGGAGGAGCGGGAAGACGACGATCGGGATCAGCACACCGAGGACGAGTGTGTGGCCCCACAGCGTGATCTCCCACCCCGGCATGATCCGGACCAGGCCCTCGGCGAAACCCAGATACCAGTCGGGCTGGGCGCCCGTCGAGACCTGGTCGGCGCGGAAGGGGCCGTACGCCCAGACGGGATTGATCGTCGCCACGGCCGCGATCAGCGCGAGCACCCCGAAGACGAGGAAGAAGAATCCGCCCGCCTTCGCCATGTACACCGGCATGAACGGGGCGCCGACGACGTTGCGTTCGGTCCGTCCGGGACCCGCGAACTGCGTGTGCTTGTGGTACACGACCAGCAGGAGGTGGGCCACCACGAGCGCCGCCATGATGCCCGGGATCACCAGGACGTGCAGCGAGTAGAACCGGGCCACGATGTCGTGGCCCGGGAACTCGCCGCCGAACAGGAACATCGAGAGATACGTGCCCACGATCGGGACCGACAGCAGGGCACCGTCGACGAACCTGAGCCCGGTGCCCGACAGCAGATCGTCCGGCAGCGAGTAGCCGAACAGGCCCTCGAAGAGGCCGAGGAACAGCAGCGCCCAGCCGAACAGCCAGTTGATCTCCCGCGGTTTGCGGAACGACCCCGTGAAGAAGTGCCGCATCATGTGCGTGAGCATCCCGGCCACGAAGACCAGCGCCGCCCAGTGGTGCAGCTGCCGGATCAGCAGGCCGCCACGCACGTCGAAGCTGATGTCCAGGGTGGAGGCGTACGCCTCGGACATGCGGACGCCGTTGAGCGGGGTGTAACTGCCGTGGTACGTCACCTCGTTCATCGACGGATGGAAGAAGAGCGTGAGCCACACGCCGGTGAGGATCAGGACGAGGAAGCTGTACAGACAGATCTCGCCGAGCAGGAAGGACCAGTGGTCGGGGAAGACCTTGCGCAGGTACCGCCTGCCGAGGGTGTGGATGCCGAGTCGGCCGTCGAACCAGTCGGCCACCCGCTCGCCCTTGCCTGTCACGTCTCCTCCCGGTGCACGTGTGTGAGCTTCTGGGGGTTCGTCACGATGTAGACGCCCGAGACCTGGTCGCCCTCCGGGGTGAGGTCCATGACCATCACCGCGTACGGCGAGTCGCCGTCGAAGACCACCGCCGCGTCGTCGCCGTTGACGCGGCGGTAGCGCAGGTCGAGGTGGCGAGGGCCGTGCCGGCCCGCGTAGCCGGTGATGAGGCGGACGGCCTTGTCCCGGCCGTGCACCGGTCGCAGTCCCGCCGGTTTGCGCAAGCCCCCGCCGTCCGTCCACACCGTGACGTCCGGCGCCAGGATCTCCATCAGTTCCGCGATGTCCCCGCCGAGCGCGGCCCGCACGAACCGCTCGGTCGCCTCCCGTCGCACCCGCGGATGCGCCCGGTACAGCGGCCGCCGCGCGTGCACATGGGCCCGCGCGCGATGCGCCAGCTGCCGTACGGCCGCCGGGGTACGGTCGATGATCTCCGCGATCTCGGTGTGGGCGTACCCGAACACCTCGTTGAGCACGAACACCGCCCGTTCCAGCGGCGTGAGGGACTCCAGCACCACCAGCATCGCCATCGACACGGCCTCGGCACGCAACGCCGGGTCCTCGGCCCCGTTGTCCTCTTCGGCGACCAGCGGCTCGGGCAGCCATGGGCCGACGTACGTCTCCCGGCGGCGGCTGATCGCGGCACGGCGGGACAGGGCGTGGTTGACGGCGATCCGGACGAGATACGCCCGCGGGTTGTCGATCCCGTCGAGTGAGCCGCCGCCGCGCCGCCCCGTCCACGACAACCAGGTCTCCTGCAGCACGTCCTCGGTGTCGGCGACACTGCCCAGCATGTTGTAGACGACGCCGAACAACAGCTCGCGATGTCCGACGAACAGACCGCCCGCGTCGACCGGTCTCCCCTCGGTCTCGGGAATGTCGGGAACGGACTGCTCGGACATGTGTGGGCCTCCCCAGTGGCTCGCTCACCACTACGAGGGCCGGCGGGGGCCGGAATGTGACATCAGGCCGGTGGAATGTGACCCGCGTCTCACCTAGGACGCGTCGTGGAAGACGATCCCCAGCGCGTGGCGGCGACCCGAGCGCACCACGCTGACCCCGTGCCGCATCGCCCCGGCCGACCAGCCCCGCCGGGTGCGCACCGGGCGGTCCCGGGTCGTGAAGACCAGCCCGTGACCTTGACGGAGCGCGGTCGCGGTGCCCCGGGACTGGGCGCGGGGACGCTGCTCCACCATCAGGAACTCGCCGCCCGTGTAGTCCGTGCCGTACTCGTCGAGGCCGACGACCACCTGGAGCGGGAAGAGCATCTCGCCGAACACGTCCCGGTGCAGCGCGTTCCAGTCGCCCTGCCCGTACCGCAGCAGGATCTGCGCCGAGCGGTCCTGCCCGGCCGCGTGACACCGCGCCAGCCACTCCTCGAGCGAGTCCGGCCAGGGTGCCGGCCGGCCGAGCCGGGCCGCCCAGTCGCGGGCGACGGGCAGCAGGCGCGGATAGAGCGCCGCGCGCAGGGCACTCACCGGCGCGGGCAGGTCGTGCGTGAAGTAGCGGTACTCCCCGGATCCGAACCGGTGCCGCGCCATGTCGACCGTGGTCCGGAACAGCTCCGGCTTCTCGTGGAGCGCCGCCAGATCACGGCATTCGGCGGGTGTCAGCAGCCGCCCGGTCGACGCGCAGCCGTGCTCGTCCAGTTCTGCGGCGAGCACGGTCCAGTCGGTGTCGGTGACCCGGCTGCGGGCCCGGTCGGTGGTGAGGGTCATGACCTCGCCCCTCTGCTTCCTCGTCCTGTGCCGTTCGTGGTTTCCCGTCCACGAGTCTGCTGTCCCGTCCGCCCCGCGTCCGGCGGGAATCGGACACGGTGTTCCCGTCCTTCCGGTACCGGTGCGCCACCTGCTTGACCTGGGCATATTTACGAGTAAGTACCCGAGCGGTACCGTGAGGGCATGCCAGCTCTCAACGTGGAGTTCAGCGACCGCGAGCTAGAGGACCTGCGGCAGATAGCCAAGGAGCGGGGTACGTCCATGAAGGCTCTCGTGCGGGAGGCGGCCGCCGCCGACATCGCCCGGCACCGAGCGCTGCAGGAGGGCGCGGAGGCGTTCCGCCGGTTCTTCGCGTCCCACGCCGACGAGTTCGCGGAGGCTTTCCCGGACGACGAACCGTCCGCCAAGGGCGAGGGGCGGGTCGCCTGACTCATGGCTCCCGTCGTTCACATCGACGTGCCCTGGCTGCTCCAGCGGCACGAAGAGGTCCTGCCCGAGCAGCCCACGATCAACGACTTCTCCGCCTTAGTCGCCGCCGTCGCCCGGCACCGCGTCGACCCGCCCCGCCTCGGCGTGGACTCCGACCCGGCCTGGCGGGCAGCCGCGCTGCTGCACACCCTCGCCCTGCTCAAGCCGCTGCCGTCGGCCAACGCCCGCTTCGCCTGCGCGACAGCCGTGGCGTACATGTTCGTCAGCGGCGTCGGCATCGACCCGCCCTACGGCGCCCTCGTCGACCTCGCCCGCGACCTGATCTCCGGCAAGACGGACGTCTACGGCGCGGCCGACCGGCTGCGTTCCTGGCAGATCTGACGCTCCCCGGGTGCCGGCCCGCCGCCCGCCCCCGGGGCCGCCGGCCGAGGGCGGGAGGAACGGGGCCGGCGGCCGACTTCGCGCAGGAGAGCCGCCGTCCTGCGCGGGGGCCTCCGAGGAAAAGGCCGGTTCCAGTGCACTACGCGGCGGTGTGCGCCGGGAGCGTGCGTACCGCTCCGGCGCGTGCGCGTGATTCACACGGGGCGCATACGAGGGCGAAAGCCGGTACCGGCTCGATGAGTTGCCCGCTGCCTCGTAGCCGTATCTGACTTTCTTTCAATGGTGTGGATGTTTCCCAAGTGCCTTGTTGGTCATGAGTGACTGTGCCAGGGTGAACAACCGGTGTGGGGGGTAAGGGCCGGCTCGGATTCGTCCCGTGGGGAACCGGGATGGACGGAGGTTGGTGAATTCATGCTCCTCGCGTCGCGCCCGAAAGGTGAGCGCCGGTCCGGGCTCCTTTCCGGCGACCAGAACTTCTGTGTCCCCATGCGCGTGGGAAGGAATCCGCTCAGTGCCCACCCCCCACCCCCCTCGCCCTCCTTACCCCCAGGCCGGCGGGGTTCCCGAAGAATCCGACGAGATCCTCGGCGCCGCGCTGAGAGGCCGCACGGACATCGAGGTCGGCAAGTCCGTCGCGCTGCTCATGGCTCGGCACTGGCATCCGGCCCACGAGTACGCGGCGATCTGTCTGGCCTCCCCGGAGGACACCGCCTCCATGGTCACCGCCGCCGCCTTTCACCAGGTCTTCGACCGGCTGACCCTCGGCGAGCCGGCCGTGGCGCTGCGCCCGCGGCTTCTGGTGACCGTGCGGGACACGGTCAGACAGTGGTCGGCCGAGGACCGGATATCCGCAGTCATGCCGGAGTTGGGGAAACCCGCCGGAGGCCGCGGTATGCGCGTGGCCAAGTCCCTGACGCCCGAAAATCGCAAGTTGGCGGAGCGTTCATTCCATGCGCTTCCCGGACTCGCACGGTGTTTGCTGTGGCACGTCGAGGTCGAGGCGGAGGGTATTGCCGTCCCCGCCGCACTCCTTGGCATGGATACCGACACCGCGTCGGCCGCTCTCGAACAGGCGCGTGAAAAACTCCGCGAAGGTTGTGTACATGCCCATCGGGAACTCGCGCCGACGAAGGATTGCCGCTTCTACAACCGACTCCTCGACGTTCCCATTCGCCGCGGCGGGGCCCTGCTGCCGGATGTCCAGCAGCATCTGGGGGAGTGCCGCCACTGCCGAAACGCCGCCGAACAACTGAGCCATTTCGAGGGCGGTTTGGGTGTGCTGCTCGCCGAGGCGGTGCTCGGCTGGGGCGGCCGACGCTATCTGGAGTCCCGACCGGGCCGGACGGAGCAGCCTCCCCGCACGCGCGGATCCTCCCGGCACGGCGGCGGACGCCGTCGTCTGCTGGCGGGGATCCCCGCTCCCGGCCGCCGGATCCCGGGCGGACTGCGCTCCTCGAGGACGCTCCTGACGGGTGTGGGCCTGGCCTCCGCAGGACTGCTCGCGACCGTACTCGTCGCCAGTCTGTGGTCGGACGAGGACGGCGTCGACCCGGCCGCCTCCACCAGCGCGTCCGGCGGCGTCGGCGCCGCCCCGGGCGCCGGTTCCCAGGCCCCGCCGACGGCGTCCTCCGGCACCGCCCAGCTCCCCGGCACGCCGGGACGCACCAGACTGCGCAACATCGGCGCCGACCTGTGCCTCGACATCACGGGCGAGCCGAAGCCCGGGGCGGGTACGGAGCTGGCGGCATGTTCGTCCGCCCCGACACAGCAGTGGTCGTACGAGAGCGACGGGCTGCTGCGCAGCGTGGCCGACCCCGACCTGTGTCTCGACTCGCACGCCGACGCGGGCGTGGTCATCCTCGGCAGGTGCGCCGGGGACAAGGCCAAGCGGTCCTACGACGTGCGCTACGACCTCACCGTGCAGGGCGAGTTACTGCCCCGCTGGGACGAGCAGCTCGCCCTCGCCTCCACCACCGACGACCCGGGCGCCGACATCGTCGTCAAGGTCCGCGACGGCTCCGCCGAGCAGCGCTGGCTGACCGACCCGGCCTCGACGGCCACCCCCGGTTCGCTGTCGGTCACCGGGACCCAGACGCCCGGCGCGCGGGTGGTGGGGCTGGCGGACCGGACCTAGGCAGGGCCTTCCCGGCTCTCATGCCGGCTCCTCCACCAGGTCGGCGGGGCCGACGCTCGCCGGTGTGGCGTGGCCGGACAGGGCCAGGGTGAGGTCCAACTCCGCGAGCAGACAGCGGATCACGTGCTCGACGCCCGCCTGGCCGTCGAGTCCGAGACCGTAGACGTACGGCCGTCCGACGCAAACCGCCCGGGCGCCCAGGGCGAGGGCCTTGAAGACGTCGTCGCCCGTGCGGACGCCGCTGTCGAACAGAACGGTCAGCCGGTCGCCGACCGCTGCCGCGACCCGCGGCAGCGCGTCGGCCGCCGCGACCGAGCCGGCCACCTGACGGCCGCCGTGGTTGGACACCACCACGCCGTCCATCCCGGCGTCGGCGGCGAGCCGGGCGTCGTCCGGGTGCAGGACGCCCTTGAGGACGATCGGGCCGTCCCAGTTCTCCCGCAGGAACGCCAGGTCCGGCCAGGTCTTGGCGGGATCCGCGAACATGCCGACGAAGTGCATCACCGCCGCGTTCGGATCCTCGTGCACCGGCTTCGCCAGGCCCGCCCGGAAGGCCGGGTCGGAGAAGTAGTTGGCGGTGCCCACGCCGTGCAGGAACGGCAGATACGCCTGGTCGAGGTCGCGGGGCCGCCAGGACAGGAGGGGGGTGTCGAGGGTGACGACCAGTGCCGTGAACCCGGCCGCCCTCGCCCGGGCGAGGAAGCTCCGGGCCACCTCGGGGTCCTTCGGCCAGTACAGCTGGAACCAGCGCTCGGCGTCCCCCATCGCCTCGGCGACCTGCTCCATCGGCGTGCTGGACGCCGAGGACAGGATGTACGGCACGCCCTGCGCGGCGGCGGCCCGGGCGGCGGCCGACTCGGCCTCCGGGTGCATGATCGACAGCACGCCGACCGGCGCCAGGGCCAGCGGTGCGGGCAGAGCGCGGCCCAGCACCTCGACGGACAGGTCCCGTTCGTGGACGTCCCGCAGCATGCGCGGCACGATCCGGCGGCGCTCCAGAGCGGCCCGGTTGGCGCGGGCCGTGCTGCCGTCACCCGCGCTGCCCGCCACATAACCGACCGGGCCGGGGCCGAGCCGCTGCTCGGTCAGCTCCTCCAGCCGGGTCAGATCGGTGGGCAGGCGGGGTACGGCGCCCGACATCCCGTTCAGATAGATCTCGTACTGGAAGTCCGCCCAGTGCTTGCCCATCGGTACCGCCCCGCCTCTCCTCGTCGAGCAGCGTCGCCCCGACCATACCGGCGAGTACGCTCAGCTCCGCTTACCGGGGCGGACGAGGCGTCAGGGTCCGGCGGCCGACTCGTGCAGGACGCGGGCCGGCTCGCGCGGCTGCGAGAACATCGGCCGGTTCCGATCCGTCGGCTGCCCCACCGGGATGCCCGAGTAGCTGTGCCCGGCCACGACGGCCTCGCGCAGTCCGAAGCGCTCGGCCTCGCCCACGACGGCCTGGCCATGGGTCTGCTGCCCGGCGGGCATCCCTTGCCTCCCGGAGAGGGCGGACAGGGTCAGGGGGTGGACCCGTGCCCGGCCGCGCGCAGTTCGGCCGCGGTCTTCTCGGCCTGTGCCCCGGGACCGGTGATCGGCGGCACCGGGGTGTCGACGGTACGGGCCAGCCGCGCCCCCTCGGGGCCGTAGGCGGCCCGGGGTTCGGGGAACAGCCTCAGCATGGCCAGGTACAGCACCGCGGACACGACCAGCGACAGCGGCAGGCTGATGTCGACGCCGTTCGCCAGATCGCCCAGCGGGCCGACGAACTGTCCCGGGATGTCGGTGAAGAGCACTCCGACG
The DNA here is from genome assembly GCF_001279775.1 of Streptomyces sp. MMG1533. Classification (GTDB taxonomy): domain Bacteria; phylum Actinomycetota; class Actinomycetes; order Streptomycetales; family Streptomycetaceae; genus Streptomyces. The sequence goes on from NZ_LGDG01000225.1 coordinate 129,826, forward strand.
AGCGCCGACACCCACCAGGCGGTCATGCCGCGCCAGTTCCAGCCGTGCGCGAACCAGTAACGGCCGCCGCGCTGACGGCGGTTGAAGACCTGCAGCGCCTCCGGGTCGTACCAGCCGCGCCGGACGTGGAAGCCAAGGATCATCACGACCATCCACGGCGTGGTGCAGGTGATGATCATCGTGGCGAAGGTCGAGATCGACTGCACGAGGTTCAGCCCGAAGCGCCCGACGAAGATGAACGCGATGGACAACACGCCGACCAGCACCGTCGCCTGCACCCGGGACAGCCGCGGGAACACCGAGGAGAAGTCGAGCCCGGTGCCGTACAGCGAGGTCGTGCCCGTGGACATGCCGCCGATCAGCGCCAGCAGACACACCGGGAGGAAGAACCAGCCGGGCGAGATCGCCAGCAGCCCGCCCACGAAGTCGGGGGCGGCGGGATCGACGTACTCCGGCGCCTTCCTGGCGATGATGCTCGCGGTCGCCAGGCCGAAGACGAACGGCAGCAGCGTCGCGATCTGCGACAGGAACGCGGCGCCGACGACCCGGCGGCGCGGGGTGCTCGCCGGGATGTAGCGCGACCAGTCGCCGAGGAACGCCCCGAACGACACCGGGTTCGACAGCACGATCAGCGCCGCGCCGATGAAGGACGGCCAGAACAAGGCGTCGGTCGCCGCGTCCGCCGAGTCGGTGAACACGCCCGCGTACGAAGGGTCGAAGTCGCCGGCGAAGGCGATCGCGCCGAGCAGGAACAGGACGGTCGCCGAGGCCACCGCGACCTTGTTGACGAACAGCATGAACCGGAAGCCGTACACGCACACCGCGAGGACCAGCCCGGCGAACAGCGCGTACGCGACGCCGTACGACACATCGCTGCGCTCCAGGCCGAAGAGCCGGTGCGCGCCGCCGACCAGGGCGTCGCCGGAGCTCCACACCGAGATGGAGAAGAAGGCGATCGCGGTGAGCAGAGAGAGGAAGGAGCCGACCACCCGGCCGTGCACACCGAGGTGCGCGGACGACGAGACGGCGTTGTTGGTGCCGTTGACCGGACCGAACACCGCCATCGGGCACAGGATCAGCGCACCCACGACGACTCCGAGGAGCGTGGCCGCGAGCCCCTGCCAGAAGGACAGGCCGAACAGGATCGGGAAGGCGCCGAGCACACAGGTGGAGAAGGTGTTGGCGCCGCCGAAGGCGAGCCGGAACAGGTCGAGAGGGCTCGCGCTGCGGTCCGCGTCGGGGATGCGGTCGACGCCGTGCGTCTCGACCTCCGTCAGGGACGGCGCGGGGGAGGTGTCGGGCTGCGGGGACAAGGGGGCTCCAGCGAGGGGACGGCGGTGGAGCGCGTGGTGGCGCGGTGGCGAGGACGGCCGCTCGCCGTCGCCGGGGTGTGGGATGCGAACGGATGCCGTCCTCTTCGGGATCTGCCGACCGTAAGGCCGTGCACGAGACCCGCACCAGAGGACGGTTCATCCATCCTGCGGGGCGCAATTGTGCGAATCATCCACCTCTCGGCTCATCCACCTCTCGGCTCATCCACCTCCCGGCTCATCCACCTCCCGGTCACTCGCCGTCCGTGGCGGGGTCCTGCGGCTCGGCGTCGGGACCCTGGGCCCGCACCCGCTGGACGTGTTCGAGGGAGTCCCGCAGTTCGGCGAGCCAGTCGTCGGTGTGGCGCTGCACCAGGCGGACGCACCAGGCGAGGGCGTCGCTGCGGCTGCGGGCGACGCCTCCGGCCACGAGGGTGTCCAGGACCTGGCGTTCGGGCTGGCGCAGCCGGGTCATCACGGGCGCGGCCACATGCGTGAACAGGACCCGCTCCCCGCCGCACTCCACGCCCCAGGACACCTTCCGGCGGAACCGGTGCTCGGCTTCCTGCGCCACCGCCATCCGGGCCTCCCGGGTGCGCTCCCGGAACTCCTGGACCCGGCCCTGGACGGCCGCCTCCCGCTCGGCGGCCGAGACGTCCTCGGCGAGCCCGGGTTCGGGGATGCGGCCGATCACGGTGATCTCCTCGCGGTCGACAGTCACCTCGACCAGGGCCTCGAAGAGGTCGTCCGGCACTCGGCCGGCGAACCAGCCGCGCAGCTTCTCCAGCTGCTCTGTAGTAATCATGTAATCACGATTACTCCGACCGAACATGAACACAAGGGGCGGAACGGAAGTGCGCTCAGGGCTGAAGCGGAATGTTTCAGGACTATTAAGTGACGGGGGGAATCCGGCCATCCGGCCGGAATGGGCGATCAAGAACCGCGCGGTTCCTGGAAGAGGGCGTTCGAATTCAGTTACTTCACGCCACTGATTCAACACGCAAGGTTACTGAAACCGGTGGGGTCGATGTGAGTTTCGGTGCCGGACTCGGCAGACTCGCGCTCGCCGCACCGGCACCGACCGAGCCGGATCGCGGCGCACCGACATCTCGTCGAATCAAGCGGAAGGATGCACACAATGCGGAACACCGCGCGCTGGGCAGCAACTCTGGGTCTCACGGCCACCGCCGTCTGCGGACCCCTGACAGGCGCCGCCCTCGCCGAACCGTCCACCGCCCCGTCAGCGCTCTACGCCCCCTCGGCCCTGGTGTTCACCATGGGTCACGGCGACAGCGCGGCCACCGTCACCCCGGAACGCGCGGTCACCCTCACCTGCGCCCCCACCGCCTCCGGCACCCACCCGGCCGCCTCCTCGGCCTGCGCGGAACTGCGCGCCGCCGACGGGGACTTCGACGCCCTGGCGGTCAGAGACGGCGTCCTGTGTACCAAGGAGTACGACCCCGTCGTCGTCACGGTCGACGGTGTCTGGCGTGGCCAGCGAGTCTCCTACCAGCGCACCTTCGCCAACGAGTGCGTGAAGAGCTTCCACGGGAGCAGCGTCTTCACGTTCTGAGAGACCGGGATCGCACGTTCTTCGTGGCTGTCCCGAGGGGCCTGCAGATGGGGAGTGCGAACCCCTGTCACGGAGACCTGTGATCCCGCACCGGGGATCGGCGGGCGGAGTGGGGCCGCCCGCCGATCCCTCGGGTCACTCGCCGTCCTTCCCGGGGGGAATTCCCGGCAGTGGAGGGAAGCGGCCCAACAGGCCTGTGGCGCGCAGGAGCTGGTGGATGTGCGGCCGGTCGCTGACGAGGCGGAGCCGGCCCCCGCGCTGCCGGGTCCGGGTCTCGGCCCGGCACAGCACGCGCAGGCCGGAGCAGTCGAAGAAGTCGACGCGCCGCAGGTCCACCAGCACGTCCGGTTCGGGGCCCGCCGTCGCCGCGTCCAGGTACGCCACCAGGAAGCCGGCCGAGGCCAGGTCGATCTCGCCCGTGACCTCGACCACCGTGAAGCGTCCGTCCGCCCGGATACGGGCATGGGGGTTCGACGCAGGGGCTTCGAAGGCGCGGTCGTCCGCGTCCGGCATGTCCGCTCCACCTCGGCAGGGGCGCATTCGATCTCGGTAGCTACCCCGCTGCGGCGCGAACCATCCCCACGGCGGCCGCCACAAGATCTGGTTCACTCGACCAGGTGAACTTCCGTCGATTCAATTGACGAATCGCGTGTTTCTAGCCCCGGTCGCGGTGGCTGGTGTCGCACCAGGGATACCGCCGACTGCGGCGGCAGGTGCACAGGGCCACCCGGAAGCGGTCGGAGGAGACCGTGGTGCCGTCCTCCAGTTCCACTACCACCGGTCCCTCCACCAGCAGTGGGCCGCGGCGCTGCACGGTGATCCGGCGGGACTTGTCAGACGGGGAGTTCGGCACGGACGACCACCAGCTCTTCCTTCTCCTCGGCGGGTGCCAGCAGGCCGCGCTCCCGCAGCCAGTGCTCCCGCCCGCGCAGCACCGGACCGAACGCGATCCTCCGGCGCAGGGTCACGGATGCCTTCAGTCCGGCCGTGCGCAGATGGTCCAGCGTCCGGCCGGGGTCGCTCAGCGCGGAGTGCACGATCAGCAGGACGCCCCCGGGGCGCAACAGGGCGGGCGCCTCCCGGCAGATCCGGTCCAGCACGAACCGTCCGTCACGGCCGGCGTCCCAGGCCCGGGACGCCCCGCGCGACAGCCGCACACCCAAGGGTGTCGGCACATACGGCGGGTTGGTCAGGATGAGGTCGAACGACTGGTCCCGTACGGGACCGAAGAGGTTCCCGCGCCGGATGTCGACCGGCAATCCCGCCAGCCAGGCGTTCAGCCGTGCCGTGCAGACGGCCCGCCAGGACACGTCCACCGCGGTCACGCGGGTGCCGCGGCGCGCGGCATCGAGCGCCAGCGCACCCGACCCGGTGCCCACGTCGAGCACCTCCGCGCCCGGTGGAAGCGGCTCTTCCGACAGGGCCCCGGCGAGTAGGGCAGTGTCCTCCTGGGGGGCGTAGACACCCGGCAGGACCAACGGCAGTACCAGTGGATTCACCCCGCCCGGGTACCCCGGCAATCAGGAGGTATGGGGTATTTCGGAAGTCGGAGGTATGCGCAGTGACGACCGTCCGGCCCGCCAGTCGGTGAGCAGACGGGCGGCCAGGCGGTCCTCGACGTGTTCCGTGGCGTCGATGCCGAAAGCGACGTCGGCCGCCAGATGCGGCTCCTCGGCCAGCAGCCCGCCGATGACCTCGTGGCGTACGACCTGCTCGTGCACCGCGTCGGCCTCGACGTGCTCGTCGTAGAAGAACTCGGCGGCCCCTCCGGCGCCGGTACGCCGCATCGCTTCGGCCAGGCGCCGGGAACCCGGCGACGACGTGATCTCGACCGCCGCGAAGTGGCCCACCAGCGCGCCCCGCAGGGATCGGTGCAGACCGAAGAGGGACATGAGGTTCACCGTGGCCAGCACCTCCGCGGAGGCCGCGTCGAGGTAGCAGCCGTACGTCGTGTCGAGGTCCAGGTCCGCCATCAGGTCGGCGAACAGCCGCGCGTGCACTCGGTCGGGGCGGCCGCCGCCGTACTCGTCGAACTCCACCGCCGCCATGCCCGCCTTGGCCCGGCCCCACAGCCGCGGCAGCACCCAGGCGTGCGGATCGGCCTCTTTCAGGTGGTACAGCGAGCGCTGCGCGGCGTACTCGCGCAGCTGCCACAGCTCGCCCTCCTTGCGCAGGTAGTGGCTGACGCCCGTGCCGTCGACCGGTTCGACCAGGAGCTCCGCGAGCGCGTCCTCCACGCTCTCGTGCGGGGCGGTGTCGCCGCGCAGGGCCGACAGGAAGCGGTGCTCCAGCGCGGCGCGGGTGCGCAGCAGGTCCGGGTCCCATTCGAGGTCCGGGGCGACGCCTTCGAAACCGCGGTAGTGCAGCTCGTAGCAGAGGTACAGGGCGAGCTGGAGGTCGTCGCCGTACACGGCCGCGCCCGCGACCTCCTCGTGGCGCGGCAGCGGTCCGGCACCCCGCAGATACTCCGCCACGGCTGCCGAGACCGGTCCGCGGGCGGACGGCAGCCGTGGTTCGCGGTTCTCGTGTGGCATGCGCCCCGGGTACCCCGGCCGCGCTGTGCCACCCACCTGCGGAGAGTCGTCCCCGGGACGGGGGCGGGCCGGTCGCCTGTACCCGGGGCGCGGGTGTGCTCGTCACCGGCACCGAGGACGGCGTGCGCCACATCGTCGGCGAGATCTCGGGCGCGCTCGCCGACCTCGGCTTGCCCGATCCCCGGACAGGAGGTCAGTCGCCCCCGGACTCCTCCTGGGCGCGGGTGTTCGGGGTGATGGCCTCCGCGGCCTCACCCCTGCGGCGCCGCCCCGCGGACTCCTGGGCGCGGGTCTCGGCCTCCTCCACCTCGCGCAGCACCTCTTCGAGCGCCGTTTCGGGCGGCGCGTCGGTCCGGTCGTTCTTCTTCGCCATCTTTGCCTTCTTCGCCTCGGACACGGCTCTCTCCTTTCCTCCGACTTCGCTGGTGGGGTGCTCTGCGATCTCTCCGGTTCAGCTCGTCGCGCTCGCGATGCGCAGCGGTACCGGGTCCGGGGGAGCGTCCTCCTCGTTGCGGCGGACGATCTCCGCCCACCAGGACGGGCCGTCCTCGATGTGACGCAGGAGGATGCCTTCGCGGATCGCCCACGGACAGAGGGTGAGGGTCCTGAGCCCGGTCAGTTTCATGGCCGTGTGCGCGACCACCGCGCCGGCCAGGCTCTGCCCCGCCCGGGGCGCCGAGATGCCGGGGAGCTGGGCGCGTTGGGAGGCAGGCAGAACAGCCAGGCGGGCGACCGCCTCCCGTAGGTCCGCGCGGTGTAAGCGCCGTTCCTTGAACGGGCCGTGCCGGCCGGGCGGGGCCCCGCACAGGCGTCCCAGTTGTTGGAAGGTGCGCGAGGTGGCCACCGCGGTGTGCGGCCCTTCCCAGCGGATCCGGCCCGCCACGTCCCGCAGTTGATGGCGGACCTTGCGGCGCAACGCGCGTACCAGCTCCGGCTGCGGCGGATCCTGGCCCTCGAAGAACTCGTGGGTCAGCCGGCTCGCGCCGAGCGGCAGTGAGGCCACGAAGTCCGGCAGACGGCCGCGTCCGAAGGCCACTTCGAGCGATCCGCCGCCGATGTCCAGCAGGGCGAGCGGCCCCGACCGCCAGCCCATCCAGCGCCGCGCGCCGAGGAACGTGAGCTCGGCCTCCACCTCGCCCGGCAGGGTGCACAGCCCGACTCCCGTCCGGGTCCGTACGGTACGCAGCACCTCCTGACGGTTCGGGGCGCTGCGCACCACCGCGGTCGCGAAGGCCAGAGGGCTCGCCGCGCCCCAGCGGGTCGCGGTTCTGCTCGCCTCGGCGACCGCCTCGACGAGCCGTTCGACCGCATCCTCCGGCACCGGGCAGCCGGGCTTCACCTGATCGGAGAGTCTGAGGCGCCACTTGGCGGTGTGGACCGGCAGTGGCACCCCGCCCTCCGCGTCCGCGACGACCAGTCTGACCGTCTTGGATCCCACGTCAACCACGCTGATTCGCATGCCCCGTGGGTACCCAGTCGCGGCATCGCCCAACGTCAGCCGCCGCGCCACGGACGCAGTCTCGGCCACCAGCCCGGCACCGCATTCCGGTACCGCTCGTACTCGGCGCCGAACCGGTCGCCGAGCGCCGGCTCCTCGTACCACTTCGCGAACGCCGCCATCAGCAGGCCGGCGCACACCCCGTACAGGAGCAGGACCGGCCGGGCGAGCAGCAGCGCCTGGCCGCCGATCACGGCGACCACCGCGACGTACATCGGATTGCGCACATACCGGTACAGCCCGCCGACCACGAGGTGCTCGGTGGGGGCGACCGGTGCGGGGGTGCCGAGGCCCTCGCGCACGAACCGGGTGAAGGCGGACAGCAGGACCACCGCGCCCGCGGCCGACGGGACGACGCCGAGCAGCCGCACCGGCGGCCACCAGTCGCCGGCCCGCCACCCGGTCAGCCACCACGGCACCAGGACGGCGACGGTGCCGGGCGCGAGCGCGAGAAAGAGCGTGCTGCCGAGCGCCGCGACCGGTTTGCGCATACGGCCACGATGGCAGCTCGCCCCTGCGCCCACCACGGTTCCGGCGTCCCGGACGGCGAAGAGGGGCCGCCGTCTCCCTGCAGACGGCGGCCCCTCGGCCTTGACGGCGGCTCGGTCGAGCCGGATCACATATGGACGACCGGTGCCGCCTCCGGGTCCTGCTCGGGTACCCCGCGCCGGTAGAGCAGGAAGGCGATCAGCGCGCCGGCGGCGAAGAAGCCCGCCGACCACCAGAAGGCGGTGGTGTAGCTCTCGATCGTCGCCTGGGCCTGGACCAGCTTGCCGGTGGCGTCCTTGCCCGCCAGGTAGTCGGTCGCGGCGCTCGCGGCCAGCGTGTTCAGCAGGGCCGTACCGATCGAACCGCCCACCTGCTGCATGGCGTTGACCGTGGCGGAGGCGACGCCCGCGTCCTCGGCCGCGACCCCGCCGGTGGCCAGTTGCATGGCCGGCGGCATGACGATGCCGAGGCCGATGCCGGTCACGATCAGCTGCGGGAGTACCGCGGTCGTGTAGTCGGAGCCGACGCTGATCCCGGTCAGCCAGGCCATGCCGATCGCGGCGACCGCGAATCCCAGCGGGATGACCGCCTTCGGCCCGATCCGCGGGACCAGCGTGGTCGTGCTGAGCTGTGCCGCCACCATCAGCGCGGCGACCATCGGCAGGAACGCCACACCGGTCTTGGTCGGGCTGAAGCCCAGGTTCAGTTGCAGGTAGTAGGTGAGGAACAGGAACACACCGAACATGCCCGCGCCGGATATCAGCACGGCCAGGAAGGAGGCCGCGCGGTTGCGGTCCAGCAGGATGCGCAGCGGCAGCAGCGGGTGCGCGGCGCGCGTCTGCCACCAGGCGAACGCGGCCAGCAGGACACCGCCCGCGATCAGGAAGCCCCAGGTGGCGGGGGAGTTCCAGTCGTGCGTCTCCGCGTTGGAGAAACCGTAGACCAGGGAGAACAGGCCCGCGGCGACCAGGATGGTGCCCGGCACGTCCAGCTTGGAGTTCGAAGCGTCGCGCTTGTTGGAGAGCAGCAGCCAGCCGCCCGCGAAGGCGACGACGGCGATGACGACGTTGACGTAGAGCGTCCAGCGCCAGTCGAGGGCGTCGGTCAGGACGCCGCCGAGCAGCAGACCCACCGCACCACCGGCACCGGCGATGGCGCCGTACACGCTGAACGCCTTGGCGCGCTCACGGGCGTCGGTGAACGTCGTGTTGAGCAGGGAGAGCGCGGCGGGCGCGAGGAGCGCGCCGAAGGCACCCTGAAGGGCGCGCGCGGTGACCAGCATTTCGAAGTTGGTTGCGGCGCCACCGAGGGCGGAGACGGCCGCGAAGCCGACGACACCGACGAGGAAGGCGGGCTTGCGGCCGAACAGGTCGGCTATCCGGCCGCCGAGCAGGAGCAGGGAGGCGAACGCCAGGGCGTACGCGGTGACGATCCACTGCCGGTTGCCGTCGGAGAACCCGAGGTCGGCCTGGGCCGACGGCAGGGCGATGTTCACGATGGTGGCGTCCAGGACCACCATCAGCTGGGCGAGGGCGATGACGGCGAGGATCCACCACCGCTTCGAGGCGGGCGCGGAGGACGCCGCGGCGGCGCTCTCCGGGCCGCTCTCGGTCAGGGTCTTCTGGGACATCGGGGAACCACTCCAGGGAAGTCGTCCGACAGCGTGAGCATGTAAACGAAACGGTTTCGTACACGTCGAGGCTAGACCACTTTCAGCGAAACGGCAACGTTTCGCTGGAGGGTCCGACGCGGCTCATCGAGCGGCCGCGGTCCGTCGGCGGGATCGTGGAGGCGTGTGGTCCCAGCCGGTCCGCCACGTCGCACGGACGACGCCGGACGACCCCTCACCGAAGGAGTGATCCACCATGTCCGCCGACCTCACCGGCACCTGTCTGACCCTGGACGACGGCCGCTCTGCCATCTGCTTCAGCCGCGTCTACGATCATCCCGTCGACCGCGTCTGGCAGTTCGTGACCGACGCCGACGAGCTCGCCCACTGGTTCCCCGCCCGCGCCGAGATCGAACTGCACCCCGGCGGCACGATCACGTTCGGCGGTGACCCGAACCTGGAGGACTCGACCGGCCGGGTGATCGTCGCGGATCCGCCCCGGCACCTGTCCTTCGAGTGGGGCGGCGACGAACTGCATTTCGACCTGGAGCCGCTGGACGACCGGCGCGCACGCTTCACGCTCACCAACGTCCTGACCACCGAGGACACCGCCGCCCGCAACGGCGCCGGCTGGGAGGTGTGCCTGGCCGCGCTGGACGCGTGGACCCGCGGCGAGAACACCGACGGGCCGCACGCGGGGGCCGACGCGTCCTGGCGGGAGTTCTACGACGGGTACGTCCGGGCCGGCGTCCCCTCCGGCGCCCCCGTCCCCGGCCTCGACGCCTGACTTGTCGACCCCTCAGGCCATCTGGCGCCGCACCAGCTCGTGCAGCCGGCCGCCCGTGTCCGCGAGGAGCTGCGCGGGCGGGCCCTGCTGGGCGACCTTGCCGTCCTCCATGACGATCACACGGTCCGCGTCCAGCACCGTCGACAGGCGGTGCGCGATGACGATCCGGGTGGCGTTGAGGGCCTTGGTGCTCTCGATGACCGTGCGTTGCGTCTCGTTGTCGAGGGCGCTGGTCGCCTCGTCGAAGAAGAGGATGCGCGGCCGGCGGATCAACGCCTGGGCGATCATGAGGCGTTGGCGCTGGCCGCCGGAGACCGCGCCGCTGCCCGAGACGATGGTGTGCAGGCCCATCGGCATCCGCTTGATGTCCTCGGCGAGCCCCGCCATCTCGGCCGCCGCCAGCGCCTCCTCGGGCGTGTACGGCTCGGTGCCGCAGATGACGTCCAGGATGGAGCCGGTGAACGGTTGAGCGTGCTGGAGCACCACCCCGCACTGCCGGCGTACGGCGGACTGGTCGAGGGCGGCCAGGTCCTGACCGTCGTACAGCACACTGCCCGAGACCGGCCGGTCGAAGCCGATCAGCAGCCTGAGCAGGGTCGACTTGCCGCAGCCGCTCGGGCCGACGATCGCCACGAACTCGCCCGGCCGTACGTCGAACGAGACGTCGTCCAGGACCAGCGGACCGTCGTCCGAGTAGCGGAAGGAGAGCCGCCGTGCCTCGATCCCGCCGGACAGCGGGCCGGGGCGGGTGCTGGCCGTGCGCACCTCGGGCGTGGCGTCCAGCACCGGCCTGATCTCCTCGAACAGCGGCAGCGCGGCCACCACCGAGACGAAGGAGCCGGTCAGCTGGGTGACCGCCGTCAGCAGCATCGTCACCGAGGTGTTGAAGGTGAGGAACGCGGCGGCCGACATGGCCCCGCGCGCCGGACCCGCCAGCAGCATGAACATCACCAGGGTGCACAGCGGCAGGTAGACCGCGCCCATCACCGTGGTCAGGTTCTTGATGCGGCCGACCTTCTGCTGGAGCTCTCGGCTGCGCGCGAACTCGGAGGCCCAGGCCGCGTAGGCGTAGTTCTCGGCCGCCGCGACCCTGAGCTTCGGCAGGCCGCGCAGGGTCTGGAAGGCCTGGTTGTTCAGCTTGTTGCCGAGCACCACGAGCCGCCGCTGCCAGCGCACCTGCCACAGCCCCAGCCCCAGGAACACCGCGGCGATGACGACGAGCATGCCGATCGCCGCCAGTGCCATCGAGGCGCTGTACCAGAAGAGGAGTCCCAGGTTCATCGCGCCCACGGTCACCGACTGGGCGACCACCGGGCCGATGCCCGCCATCATCTTGCGGATCGCGCTGATGCCCATCGCGGCGCTCGCCAGCTCGCCGGTCGAGCGCTCGGTGAAGAACTTGGTCGGCAGTCTCAACAGCCGGTCCCAGACCGCCGGTTGGAGCGTCGACTCGATCCGGCCCTCCAGGCGGAGGATGGTCAGGTTCTGCATCAGCATGAAGGCCGCCGCCACCACGCTGCTGATCATCACGGCCAGACAGACCTGCACGATCAGGTGGGTCTGCGCCTTCGGCACGAACTCGCCCAGCACCTTGCCGGTGGCGATCGGCACCAGCGCCCCGATGGCCACCGTCACCAGACCACTGATCAGGAGGTTCGTCAGGTCGCCGCCCGTGCCGCGCATGCTGAAGCGAAGCAGCCCCAGCGGGCTGAGCCGGCGGTCGGGCAACGGACGGTAGAACATCACCGCGCGCGGCTCGAACTCCTCCGCGTTGGCTTTCTCGATCGGTGTCTCACGTCCGGTCGCCGGGTGCACGGACACATAGCCGCCGCGCCGCCACAGCAACGCGACCGGCGCACCCGACAGGGCCCGGTGGCCCACCAGCGGACCCACGTTGTCCCGCCACCAGCGGCCGTCCAGCCGTACCGCCCGGGTCCGCACCCGGGAGGCCAGCGCGATCCGCTCGACGGGATCGAGGCGGTCGCTCTCGGTGCCGGACTGCGCGGGCTCGGCAAGGGGGATCCCGGCCGCCCGGGCGACCAGCTTGCAGGCGGCGTAACTGGCGTCCGCGTCGGCGGCCGTGGTGCGCTTCGACGACTTGCCGATGGACGCCAGCAGCGTCCGGTCGGCCTGGGCGCGGACCGCCTCACCGGCCTTGATGCCGGCGGCCGTCCGCGTCTCGTGCGTGTGCTCCAGCTGCTCGATCCACCGGTCCAGCGTGGTCAGCAGCCGGTACTGCTGGTCGACCATGCTCTGCCACACGGCCGGGTCCATCAGAAGGTCGGCCGCCGCCTCCGCGCCGTACAGCGAGCCGTACTGCACGCTGCCCGGCGGGACCTGCATCCAGAACACGTCGTCGTCGGTGGGCGCGGCCGCCCGTTCGGTCGCCATCGGCGCCTGGAAGAGGATGGACAGACTGCGGCCGACGCCCAGGGCGAGGGCGTACTCCAGCGGGCTCGTCGTCGGCGGCACGTACTGGGGGTTGCCGTACTCGTCGTAGGACCACGTCTGGGTGTCCGCGGGCTGGTACAGCTCGCGCAGGTTGATCCGACGCACCGCGCAGTCCCTGAGCGGGCGGGCGACCAGGGTGTGCTGGGGCCCCGCGACCGGGCCGAGCAGCAGCGAGCCCGCCTCCAGACGGCCGAGGTGGTGCCAGTGGCCCTGCGCTTCGGCGTCGACCGCGAACAGGTCCACGGCCCCCGCCGCGACCAGCCACAGCACCTGCGGTCCCTCCAGATCGATGCGGCTGAGGCCGACGCAGTCGATCGGCGTGCCCATCGACCCGAGCGCCCCCAGAACGAGGTCTCCCTCGTGTGCGGTCGTCATCTCACCGCTCCCTGACCAGCTCGGCGTACGCGCCACCGCGCGCCACCAGCTCCTCGTGCCGTCCGCGTTCCACGATCGTGCCGTGCTGGAGTACGACGATCTCGTCGCTGTCGCGCACGGTGCTGAGGCGGTGTGCGATCACCACACAGGCGCAGCCGCGCTTGCGCAGGTTGTCCATGACCACCAGCTCGGTCTCGGCGTCCAGCGCGCTGGTGACCTCGTCGAGGACCAGGATGCTGGGCCTGCGCACCAACGCCCGGGCGATCTCCAGGCGTTGGCGCTGCCCGCCGGAGAAGTTGCGGCCGTCCTGCTCGACCCTGCTGTGGATGCCGCCGGGGCGGCGCATCACGACGTCGTAGAGAGCGGAGTCCCGCAGCGCGTCCACCACGGCGTCGTCGGGGATCGACGGGTCCCACAACGCCACGTTGTCGCGGACCGAGCCCTCGAAGAGGAAGACGTCCTGGTCGACGAAGGAGACGGACGCGGCCAGAGCCCCGCGCGCAATGTCGTCGATGCGCCGGCCGTCGATACGGATCACGCCCTCCCAGGGCGCGTACAGGCCGGATATCAGGCGGGACACCGTGGACTTGCCGCTGCCGGAGCCGCCGACCAGGGCGACCTGCCTGCCCGGGCCGACGGTCAGGTCGAAGCCGGAGAGCAGGGGCTTGTCGAGCGGGTTGTAGCCGAAGGTGATGTTCTGCAGCTCGACATGGCCCTGCAGACGGCGCGTGGAGTCGCCGGCGCCGGGGCGGCCGTAGAGCGGGTCGGCCTGGAAGTTCTCCACGTCCTTCAGCCGGGCCACGTCGGCCGCGAAGTCCTGGATGCGGCTCGCGACGCCGTTCAGGCGGGTGATCGGGGCGGTGAAGCGGGTGACCAGCGCCTGGAAGGCGACCAGCAGGCCGACCGAGATGCCGCCCTCCACGGCCCGCATCCCGCCGATCCACAGGATCAGCGCGCTGTTCAACGAGGCGAGCGTCGGCGCGACCACGCCCAGCCAGGCGCTCGGCACCCCGAGCCGCTGCTGCTCCTCCAGGGTGGTGGCGTGCTGCCCGGCCCACTTGCGGAAGTAGCCGTCCTCGCCGCCGGTCGCCTTCATCGTCTCGATCAACTGAAGGCCGGAGTAAGCCGTGTTGGTGAGCCGGGCGCTGTCGGCGCGCAGCTTCGCCGTACGGGTGGCGCGCAGCCGGATGACGACCCGCATGGCGACCACGTTGAACAGCGCCACGCCGATGCCGACGTAGGTGAGTTGCGGGTCGTACGTGTAGAGCAGCACCGCGTAGAGGACGACGACCACGGCGTCCACGCCCGCCGCCGCGAGGTCGCGGGCCAGTGTCTCGGCCACGGCGTCGTTGGACTGGAGGCGCTGCACCAGGTCGGCCGGGCTGCGCTGGGAGAAGAAGGTGACCGGCAGCCGCAGCAGATGGCGCAGGAAACGGGCGCTGGAGAGGGTGGAGGAGATGATGCGGCCGTGCAGCAGGTTCGCCTGCTGCAGCCAGGTCAGCACGAGCGTGAGCAGCACGGACGCGCCCATCGACGCGAACAGCACGCCGAGCAGGGAGGTCTGGCCCCCGATCAGGAACATGTCGATGTAGGTGCGGCTCAGCGCCGGTACGGCCGCGCCGACCACCACCAGCAGCAGGCTCGCCAGCACCGCCGCCGGCATGGTGCCCGCGGTGCCGCGCAGCCGGGCCGGCATCGCGCCCAGCACACCGGGCTTGCGTCCGCCCCTGGTGAAGCCCTCGCCGGGCTCCATGACCAGGACGACGCCGGTGAAGCTGCCGTCGAAGTCCTCCATCGGCACGAAACGGCGGCCCTTGCCGGGGTCGTTGATGTACACCCCGCGGCGGCCGAAGCGGCGCCCCATGCCGTCGTAGACGACGTAGTGGTTGAACTCCCAGAACAGCACGGCCGGCGTCCGCACCTCGGCGAGAGCGGCCGTGTCCATCTGCATGCCCTTGGCGGTCAGGCCGTAACTGCGGGCCGCCTTCAGCAGGTTGCTGGCCCGCGAGCCGTCCCGGGAGACACCGCAGGCGATGCGCAGCTCCTCCAGCGGAACGTGCTTGCCGTAGTGGCCGAGCACCATGGCCAGGGAGGCGGCGCCGCACTCGACCGCCTCCATCTGGAGCACGGTGGGCGTACGGACCGTCTTGACCTTGCCCGTGGGAACGGGGCGTCGCTTGGGCGGGGCGGCCCTGCGCCTGCTTCTGGTGTCCTGGGCGGCACTCACGGCAGCAGCCAATCGACGGGACGCTCGTCGGCCAGCCGGATCGAACCACTGGCCGTCGTCATGGAGGTGAGGGAGAACGGTGGCCCGTCCGCGGACGACCACTTGTAGCCGCTCTTCGTACCGGACGACTTGTCCAGCTTGACCAGCACGGCCACCGGCCGGCCGTCCTTGGTGAACTGCTCGCCGAGCTGGCTGTCCCCGAGGAACGCGCCGATCTGCTGGGCCGACTGGGCGGAGCGGTCCACCGTCTTCACATGGCCGCGCAGCACGCCGTACTCCTGCGTGGGCACCGAGGAGACGGTCAGGTCCACGGCGGCGTTCGCGGGAATGGAGGCCGCGTTCTCGGCGGGGACGTACACCGTCGCGTACAGCGGGTCGGTGGCGCGGGCGACCTTCTCCACGGCGGCGACGTTCGCGCCGGTCTGGATGATCTGGCCGATGGTGGCGGCGAGCGCCGTGACCCGGCCCGCGGCGACGGTGCGGACGACGGTGTCGCCCTCGGCCGTACGGACCTTCAGGACGGGGGAGTCGGCGGGCAGCCGCTCGCCCTGCTCGGCGACGACCGCGGTGACCTGACCGGCCACCGGGCTCTGCAGGATGTAACTGCCCTCGCCGTGGGTGAGGATCGCGGGAGCGCTGACCGTTGAGGCCACCGAGCCGGTCACCGCCCACACGGACGCGGCGGCCATCACGGCCACGGTCACGGAGAGGACGAGCCAGCCCTGAGGGCGGGCGAAGCGCACCGGAAGGTCGAGCTCCTCCGGCGACTGGAGCTTGGCGAGGGCCTGTTGGCGGAACTGCACGGAACTTCCCTCACCTGCGAACGAGTAAGGACCGGCTCGCGTGAGCCGGCTGGTCTACGACAACCGAGAGCCCCGGAGCCGCAGTACGGCTCCGGGACTCGAAGATCACAAAAGGTGCGATCAGATACCGGCGACCAGGCTGGTGACCGGGGCGGTGTTCAGGCCGGTGACACCCTCAACCGTGCCGACAGCCGTGTTGACCAGGCCGGAAACCGGGGCGATGCCGTCCACCAGGCCGGTGACGGTGCCGAGGGCGTTCACGGACAGGCCGCCGGAGACGTTGTCGAGCTCGGCGTCGGAGATCTCAACGGTCTCAACCTGGGGGGTGGAGTTCATGATGGAACTTCCCTTCATATGGGTATTTCACAAGGGGGGAGCGGCCCCCTCTGGGGACAGACGGACGGCCGCGACCGCAGGCGCCGGGCGCCCGTTTCCGAGAAGCCCTTGGCGGCTCCTGCGGTGCGATGGATCAAAGCACGCTGCGGGTCCGGGCATCCAATCAACCACCCGTCCCACCAGGGCACTTGTGCCGCAGGAGTACCCATCCGTGCAGGAGTGGGCACTGCTTGGCGGCGACTTCTTCACACATGGCACAGCTGTGTGCCAGTACGGGCCGCCGCCCCCGCCCTCGCGAATCCGACACTCCGCGCCAATGGCGTGAGGTGCGCCGTGGCTTGTGCAGATCCTTCGTGTGCAGTGACCTCGTTGGGCATTCGATGTGCAGATTCCCGGGAGCAAGGATTCGGTCCGGTGTTCGCGACGGAACGTCGCCGACCGATTGCCGAACGTGTCAGCCCAGTAGTGCGTAGACCGTGCTCGCTCGTGACGCGATCTGCCCGGACTGCGCGTCGGTCATCGTGATGTCGGCGAACGCCATCCGGCGGCCCAGCTTGGTGACGACCGCTTCGATCAGGACATCCGAACCGGTCACCGCCCGTTGGAAGGACGTGGACTGCTGCACCGTCGTCATCGGCCCGTAGGTGCCCCGGGCGGCCGACACGGCGATCACGGTCGCGGTGTCGGCGGCGGCCATCAGGGCCTACCCGGACAGCCCGCCGCCCTCCCGGGACAACCGCTCCGACCAGGGCAGACGCAGTCTCGCGCGGTCCTCTCCCAACGCCTCCACGCGCAGCCCCAGTTCGAGGACCCAGGGGGCGAAGTCGTCGGCGAGGATCTTGTCGGCTTCGGTCGTGGTCATCGTCATATGGGGGATTGTTCCCCGCACCGGGCCGCCGGGTGCGAGCCGTGGCCGATTCGGTGTTTCACGCGGGGCGCACGGAAACGGAATTGAACGCCCCGTGCGCACCGTGCGTACCCACTGCCATCCAGGCGCCCTTAACAACTGCCGGACATCGGCAGCAGACTCCGGTCCCTCAGGAGGTCGAGAAGTTTGAGTCACAAGCGAATTCCGAAGCGCAAGGCCGCGATAGCGGCGGGCAGTGTGGTCGCGCTCGGAGCGGCGGCGATCCTCTTGCCGAACGCCAACGCCTCCCAGGACGGCTCCTCGAACGACACCGCCGCCGCGCCCCGGACCCTGAAGGCGGGGGACGCTTCGGATCTCGCCTCGCAACTCTCGGGACTGCTCGGTGATGCGTTCGCCGGTTCCTACTACGACACCGACAGCCAGCAACTGGTCGTCAACGTCATCTCCGGCGACAACAACAACGTGATCGTCCAGGCGGAGAAGGCGGGCGCGAAGGTCCGCGAGGTCGAGAACAGCATCCGCGAACTCGAGGCCGGCGCCCAGACCCTCAAGGCCGAGGCGACCATCCCGGGTACCGCGTGGGCCGTCGACCCGCGGACCAACAAGATCCTGGTCACCGCCGACAGCACGGTCACCGGAGACAACTGGGACACCCTTGAGTCGACGGTCGAGAGCCTCGGCTCCGGCATGGCCACCATCAAGAAGTCGGCCGGCACCTTCAAGACGTTCCTCTCCGGCGGTGACGCCATCTTCGGCGGCGGCGCACGCTGCTCGGCGGGCTTCAACGTCACCGCGGGCGACGGCAGCCCCGCCTTCCTGACCGCCGGTCACTGCGGGGTCGCGGAGGCCGCGTGGTCCGACGCGCAGGACGGCGAGCCGATCGCCACCGTCGACCAGGCCACATTCCCCGGCGACGGCGACTTCGCGCTCGTGAAGTACGACGACCCGGCGACCGAGGCGCCCAGCGACGTCAACGTCGGCGACGGCCAGACCGTGGCGATCTCCCAGGCCGCGGACGCCGAGGTGGGCCTCGAGGTGTTCCGGATGGGCAGCACCACCGGTCTGAACGACGGTCAGGTCCTCGGACTCGACGCCACCGTGAACTACCCCGAGGGCACCGTCACCGGGCTCATCCAGACCGACGTCTGCGCCGAGCCCGGCGACAGCGGCGGCTCCCTGTTCACCCAGGACGGTCTCGCGATCGGCCTGACCTCGGGCGGCAGCGGCGACTGCACGGTCGGCGGCGAGACCTTCTTCCAGCCGGTCACCACCGCACTGGCGGCGGTCGGCGCGACGCTCGGAGCGGGTGACGCGGCGGGCGGCGAAGAGGCCGGCGCGGGTGAAGAGGCCGGCGCGGGCGAGGAAGCCGGGGCGGGCGAGGAAGCCGGCGCCGGTGAGGAAGCCGGGGCGGGCGAGGAAGCCGGCGCCGGTGAAGAGGCCGGGGCGGGCGAGGAGACCGGTACCGGTGAGGACACCGGCGCGGGCGTCGAGGACAACTCCGGCCTGACCGAGACCCAGTGATCCACGCGTCGAGAGCGGTTCGCCCCCACTGAGCCGCTCTCGACGCGCGAGGACACGGACCGGTCCGGCCCTCCGGCGGGAGGGCCGGACCGGTCCGTTTTGCCTTTCGTCCCCTCCTTCAGCCCTGCGACCGCGCTCTCAGCAGCAGCAGTGCCACGTCGTCGATCCGCTCCTGTGTGGCCGCGCTGTGGCGGACGAGTTCGTCGGCCAGCTCGTCCAGCGGCCGGTCCCCCGCCTCGGCGAGGCGCCGCCCGAGTCCGGCGAGCGCCTCCTCGATGTCGACGCCGGGCGACTCGATCAGCCCGTCGGTGTAGAGGACGAGCACGGATCCGGGAGCGAGGTCCACCTCCGTGGTCGGATACGTGGCCGAGCTGTCGATGCCCAGCAGCGGGCCGCCGGCCAGGTCCAGCACCCGCACCCGCCCGTCGGGCCGGCGCAGCAGCGGTGGCGGATGTCCCGCCCGGGCCATCACCATCCGCCCCCGGCCCGGATCGAGCCGCAGGTACAGACAGCTGGCGAAGAGATCCGAACCGAGGTCGATCAGCAGCCGGTTGGTGCTGCGCATGACCTCCTCGGGAGGCTGTCCCACGGTCGTGTAGGCGCGTACGGCGGTACGGATCTGCCCCATCAGCCCGGCCGCGGTCACGTTGTGGCCCTGCACGTCCCCGATCACCGCCGCCGCCAGCCCCTGCGCCGGCACCAGGTCGTAGAAGTCGCCGCCGATGTCCATGCCCTGGGTGGCCGGAAGGTAGCGCGCGGCCGCGTCGATACCGGGCAGCGGCGGCAGCGAGTGCGGCAGCAGGGCTTCCTGCAGGCCGTGCGCCAACTGGTGTTTGGCGTCGTAGAGCACCGCCCGCTCCAGGGCCTGCGCGATCAGCCCGCCCAGGCTCGTCAGCACCGCCCGCTCGTCCGCGGGGAAGGGGTGCGGCTCGGCGTAGGCGAGCACACACGTGCCCACCGGGCGGCCGGTGGCGATCAGCGGCAGATACGCCCAGGAGGTGAAGCCGTCGGGCGTGGCGTGCCGTTCCGGATACAGCCGCTCCAGCTGTTCCCGGGAGTCGAAGAACGCGGGCACACCGCTGGTCAGGACGTGCGTGCCCGGTGTCTGTTCGCTCAGCGGCAGCCCGTCGAAGCGTTCCACGACGTGCGGGTCCTCGTATCCGCGGTGGCCCAGCACATGCAGGCGGCCCGCCCGGGAACCGAGCACGACC
This sequence comes from Streptomyces sp. MMG1533, assembly GCF_001279775.1. Lineage (GTDB taxonomy): Bacteria > Actinomycetota > Actinomycetes > Streptomycetales > Streptomycetaceae > Streptomyces. The sequence goes on from NZ_LGDG01000225.1 coordinate 149,418, forward strand.
AGGGCCTGACTGCCCACCGCCGGAGCGATCTCGTCCGCGACCAGCTGCACCACGTCCTGCACGCTCACCGCCTCGGTGAGCGCCCCGGCCAGGCTCAGCACCTGGGAGATGGTCACGAGCCGGGAGGGGGCGTCACCGGGCTGCGGCCCGGCCCGGCTCATCTCCGCCACCGCCCGGGCCCGGCTGATGCGCACGCTCAGTCCGGTCGTGCTCGGATACAGCCGGAACGACAGCCAGTCGCCGGGCGGGCGCAGCGCCACGAACGACGTGCTGTGCTGACTGAGCAGCGCGGCCCGGTAGCGGTCCTCGTACGCCGGGTCGTTGAGCCAGGGCACCGCCGCCCACAGCTGGGAGCCGAGCAGATCGCTCACCTGCACGCCCATCAGCTCGGCCGCGGCGGCGTTGGCGAAGCCGATCCGCCCGTGCAGGTCGAGCGAGCACAGCCCGTACGGCAGCCGCGCCACCATCCGCGCCGCCTCGACCGTGCCGAGCGTGCCGGCCGCGCCGCCCACCGTCGGCGCGGCGAGCAGATCGGGTTCGGCGTGCAGCGGGACGCTGTCCTCGACGGCCCGTTCCAGCCGTACCGCCAGCCGGTCGCAGGCCGCGACGAGGTGGTCCCGCTCCCGGTCGGACAGCTCCGGCGGATGCGAGCCGGGCCAGGTCACGAAGACCGCGCCGTACACGGTGGTCTCGGTGGCGACCGGCACCGCGGCCAGCGCGAAGGGGTAGGGCAGCACGACCGCGATCCGCGGATAGCGGCGCGCCATCTCCTCCTCGCCGCCCACCCAGACCAGCCGCCGTTCGCGCACCGCCTCGGCCACCGGGATCGGCGCGCTCAGCCCCACCCGCTCCCATGGCGCCGCGAACGCCCGGGGCAGACCCGCCATCACCGCCATCTCCAGCACCGACGCGTCGTCCGCCAGCAGATAGACGGCACCGGAGTGCGCGTGGACCTCGTCCATCATCGACGCCAGCGCCAGCGACAGCAGGGGCCGGCCGACGCGGGTCCTCGCGGTCACCGGCGCCTGTGCGGACGTCTGCCCGTCGGACACGCCGACCACCTCCTCGCCCGGCCGTGCGACGGGTCCCAGGCTCAAATCTCCCCCCTGGCGGCTCATCGCGCACGGCGAGCGGCGCCCGGAAGCACCGTTGCGGCTCGCGTACGGCACAGGAATGCCCGCGTCACGGTGAAGCCGGGCGGGTACCCCGTCCGCCCCCGCCCATGCCCCCACAGTCGAAGCGCGCGTCGGCGTACGGGCGCCTCGCGTGCGCCCCCGCGCATCCCGATGGCCGGTTCTCCGCGCCCGCGAACTGTCACGCCCGCGAACAATGGGGCACGCGTTCAACACATGGAACCGGCGTACGGCGAGCTGAAGGGGCGGCAGTGATCCGGGTGCTTCTGGTCCACGACGAGTCTCTGGTCCGATCGGTCCTTGCGGAGTGGCTCCGCAAGGAACCCGACCTGAGGGTGTACGACACCCCGTGGCGCGGCGCGCCAGGACGCGTGAGGTCCGTACGGCCGGACGTCTGCGCGGCCGACCTGGAGTGCGCCGACGCCTACGGCATCCCGCCGCTCGGCGACCTCTGTGCGCGCGGCCCGGACCCGGAGCAGCCCCGGCTGCTGGTCCTTGCCGGGGCGAACAGGCCAGGCCTGCTGAAGCGGGCCGTCGAGGCCGGGGCGCTCGGCTACGTCGGCAAGGAGGGCTCGCCGCAGAGCCTGGTGCGCGGGATCCGCCGCGTCGCCGAGGGGGAACGTTTCGTCGACGACTCGCTCGGCTTCGGTTTCCTCAAGGCCGCGCAGATGCCGCTGACCCGCAGAGAACTCAGCGTGTTATCCCTGGCCGCCGAGGGAGCCTCCGTCGCGGAGATCGCCGGGTGCCTGCACCTGTCCCACGGGACCGTGCGCAACTACATGGCGGCCATCACCCGCAAGACCGGGGCCCGCAACCGCGTCGACGCGATCCGCATCTCGCAGGGGGAGGGCTGGCTCTGACCGCCCGGCCGGTACGGGCGTCCAGCCGCCGACGAGATCCTGGTACGGCGCGCAGACCCGCACCAGCTCGTCGTGCGTCCCGTACGCCGTGCGCCGGCCGTCCATGACCAGCACCCGGCCGGCCCGCCGTGCCGAGCTGATCCGGTGGGCGACCACGACCAGAGTGCCGCCCGGCCGGGCCGCGAAGGCGCGCTCGGCGCGCTCCTCCGCCACCGGGTCCAGGTGGCAGGTCGCCTCGTCGAGCAGGGCGAGCGGGGCGTACGACAGATAGGCCCGCGTCAGCGCGATCAGCTGCCGCTCACCCGCCGAGAGGGCCGCCGGATCCACCCGGGCAGCGGGCCCGCCCAGCGCGTCGAGCAGCGGAGTCAGCCCGACTGCCTCCGCCGCGGCGAGCAGCTCCGGCTCGGGCACGGGGTCCGGCCGCAGATGCCCGAGGTTCTCGGCGAGGGTGCCGGTGAAGACGTACGCCTCCTGCGGGATGAGCACCCGCCGGTCAGCCGCCTGCGACACGCGCAGCCCGCACACCCTGATCGTGCCGTCCCGCGGCTCCAGCAGCCCGGCGACCAGCGCGGTGAGCGTCGACTTGCCGATGCCGCTGGGGCCCACGACTGCCAAGTGGCCGCCAATCGGGAGGGTGAGGTCGAGGTCGTCGATGACGGGGGCGGCGGTGGGGCCGTAGGCGAAGGTGACGGAGGTGAGGGACAGGGCGGGGGCGGCGGTGGTCGGGTCCGGACCGGATTGTGGGACAGGTGTGGCGTCCGGGTCGCGGCCGTCCGGCCCGGTGCATGCGAGAGGTGTGCCGTCCGAGGGGTCGTCCGCCCCGCGGATCAGTCGGCGCAGCACCACCAGGAGCCGTGAGCCGCTCGTGCCCAGGCCGTGGACCAGGTTGCTCAGGGCGGGGAGGAGGGACTGGGTGACGTAGGCGAGGGCGCCGACCAGGGCACCCGTGGTGACGCCGTGGGCGAGGAGCCAGGGTGCGGCGGCGAGCAGCAGCACGATCGGGAGCCGGCCGCCGACCGCGAGGGAGGCCACGCGCAGGACGCTCCAGCGGGCGAGGGAGCGGGCGGTCCGGAACTCCGCGTCGATCCGGCGCCCGGTGTCGGCGGCGACCCTGTCCTCAGCGCCGGCCGCGGTGATGTCCCGCAACCCCGGGCAGACGGTGCCGAGGTCGTCGGCCAGGGCTTCGTCGGAGACGAGGAACGCCTCCTGCCGACGGGCCAGCGGGCGCAGCGTCGCCGCGAACAGGGCCACTCCGGCCAGCAGCGGAGGCCCGACGACCAGCAGGAGCAGCGGGTCCAGAGAGAACAGGCCGACCAGGGCGCCGACGGCGGTGAACAGGAACGAACGCGACACCATCACCAGCCCGGCGAACGTGTCCCGCGCGATCTCCACCTGCTGGGTCAGCCCGGACAGCGCCCCGCCGTCCGCCTCCCGCACCCCGCGCGCCACGACCCGGGCGACGAGCCGGTCCCGGAGCGGTTCCACCAACGCGGCCACGGCGGCGTACACACGGGCGGTGCCGTACGCGCCGACGGCGACCCCGAGCCCGGCCGCCCCGAGCCAGGCGAGCCCCGCCTCCGGCCGCCCGGCCAGAAACCCGTCGTCCAGGGCGCGGGCAGGCGCGTACCCGGTGAGGAAGGTCTGCCCGGTCTCCAGCACCGACCAGCCGCCGAGCCGTACCAGAACCCGCCACCGGTCCCGCAGGAACCGGATCCCGAGCCGATGCAGCCCCCCGGTCACGACGGCGGCCCCTTCGGTCACGACGGCCCCTCCTCCGCGAAGGCATGGAACTTCCCGGACTCCCCGGACTCCCCGGACTCTCCGGACTCTCCGGACTCTCCGGACTCTCCGGACTCCCCGGACTCCCCGGACTCCCCGAACACCGCCCGATACCCCGCGTCCCGCCACAGCTCCTCGTGCCGCCCCACCGCCCGCACCCGCCCCCCGTCCAGCCAGGCCACCGCGTCCGCGCGCGCCGCAGTGGCCGCCCGGTGGGCGATCAGGAGCCGGGTGCTGTCCGAACCGCCGCTCACCAGTGCCTGCGTGATGTGCGCCTCCGTCACCGTGTCGAGGCTCGACAGGGCGTCGTCGAGGATCAGCAGGCGGCCGCCGTGGGCGAACGCCCTTGCCAGGCCCAGGCGTTGGGACTCGCCGCCGGAGCGCGGGGCGTCGGCGCACAGCGTCTCGTAGCCGTGGGGCAGTCGGCGGACGAAGTCGTCCGCGCGGGCCGTGCGGGCGGCCTCCCGGATGCGGGCGGGGGAGGGGGACGTCAGGCCGAGGCCGATCGTCTCCGCGACGGTGCCGGTCAGCAGCGCGGGGCGATCGAAGGCGTGGCCGACCGCGCGGCGCAGCTCGTCGTGGCTCAGCTCGCGCAGCGGTACCCCGTCGAGGAGGACCTCTCCGGCGTCCGGGTCGGCGAGCCGCCCGGCGACCGCGGCGAGCAGCGACTTGCCCGCCCCCGACCGGCCGACCACCGCGAGTGTCGTCCCGCCGGGTACGGCGAGGTCGACCCCGTCGAGCACGGCGCGTCCGCCGCGCCGGGCGGTCACCCCGCGCAGTTCCAGCCGGCCCGGACCGGGAGGCAGCCGGTGCGGGCCGTAGGCGGGGGCGGGTTCGGTCAGGACCTCGCCGAGGCGTCCGGTCGCCGCCCGGGCCCGGGCCAGGCCCGCGAGCTGCCCGACCAGCACACCCACACCGGCCGCGAGGACCGCGTACCGCCAGGCGGCGAGCACCTCGCCCACGGACAGCCGGTGCCGGGTGAGGAGCACCCCGGCCACGGCCACGACCGCGAGCTGGAGCAGCGGTGCCACGGCCACGGCCTGCCCGGCCGCGCGCCCCTGCACCCGCCACATGCGGTGGCCGGACCGGGACAGTTCGGGAAGCGGCCGCAGGATCCGCGCTCTCTCGCGGTCCGCCGTACCGGCCGCGGCGATGGTGCGATGGCCGCCCACGGCCTCCGCGAGCGCCGACGCGATCCTCCCCTGCACTTCCTGGTAGCGCGTCACGCACTCCGAGGTGTTCCGCGACAGGGTCCGCAGCAGCAGTGCCAGCACCGGCGCCCCGGCGAGGAACACCGCCGCGAGCCACGGGTCGATCAGGCACAGCGCCACGATGCCGCCCACGGGTCCGGCGAGCGCGGCGACCAGCGCGGCGCGGGCGGCCGGTGCCGTGCCGGCCTGCGCGGCGTTGCCGACCAGGCGGGCGACGAGGTCGCCCGGTCCGAAGCGGGCGGCGGCGCGCGGGCCCACGTCCAGGACGTGCCCGGTCAGCCGGCGGCGCAGCCAGGCCGTGGTGCGGGCGTCGACCGTGCCGCTCAGCACGGTCTGGCACGCGTCGAGCAGGGCGAGCACCAGGACCAGTCCGGCGCAGTACAGCACCCAGCGGGTCGCCGCGGCCTCGGCCAGCAGCAGGTCCAGGGCCCGGCCCAGTGCGGCCGGCAGTAGCAGACCGGCCCCCGTCGCGGCCGTGCTCACCAGGAACAGGGCCACGCAGTGGGCGCCGCTGTGCCGGGCGGCCGGTGCTGCCAAGTCATGTTCGGCATGGGGCGTCACAGGGCTGTGGCCTCCCGTCCGGGGCGGTGCGCAGGACCCCGGGCGGCCCCTCCCTCGCGGGAGCGGACCGCCCGGGGCCGCGGGTGCGCGGTGTCCGTCAGAGACAGAGCAGGACGCTGGCCGCGCTGATGCAGGACAGCAGGCTGACCGTGCTGTTGCCGGCGCCGTCGGTACGCTCTTCGGACTCCATCGTCTGCAGGTCGAGAAGTGCCATCTCGTGTCCTTCCTCTAGGTCGTCCACCCGTGGGGACGGGGTTGGGTCACGACTCCGTCAGGTTGCGGAGCCGCGCTGTGGGGGCCGCCCGAGCGGCGGCAGGAACGGCAGGTGCGCGGTCGCCCGGTCGTCGAGGGCCGCGCCGAGCGCGAGCAGGCACCCTGCCGTTCCGGTGCCCAGGTCCATCGACAGCCGCATCATCTGGTGTCCAGGGAAGGCCAGTTGGCCCTGGTAGGACATGGCGAACCAGCCGAGCCCGGCGATCTGCTCGCCGAGCCGTTCGTCGCCGGCACCGGGCGTGGTGGTGCGGGCGAGGTGCAGGATCATCCCCGCGCGGCCCTGGAAGAGGCCGGGCTGCGCGTAGAAGCGGGAGGTGGCCGCGGTCAGGACGCCGGCGCGGGCCCGCTCGAACTCCCCGGTGTCGTCGGCGGCGTGAGCGAGGTGGTCGTCGAGGACCATCCCGAGCCCCGCGCTGCCGTCGCCGAGGTACGGGAGCGTCCGCCAGCCCTCGTCGACCTCCAGGGAACCGCCCTCACGGGTCACACAGCTCTCCAGGTCCCGGCGCAGCGCTGTGCCGGCCGCCGCAAGCAGCTCCGGCTCGCCGGTCCGCTCGTACTGCCGCAGCAGGAACAGCGCGGGCCCGCTCCACCCTCGCAGCAGACCGGCCCGCCGCCGGGGCGTGGCGGGGCGCGGCTCCGCGAGTCGTCGTACGAGGATCCGCGCGGCCTCGGCGGCCCGCTCGGCGAGTTCCTTCTCGCCGGTCGTGTCGGCCAGGCCGCCCAGGACCAGGCCGAGCCCGGCCAGCCCGCCGTGCAGGTCGGAGGAGAGGTTCTGCCAGCGCTCCTCGAGGATGCCGTCGATCAGGTCCAGGGCCCGTTGCCGGTGGCCGAGCAGGTCCAGGACGTGGGCGACGCCCGCGAGGCCGTCGTAGAGGCCGAGCGGCGTGCCGACCGGCGGCGGCGCGGTGTGGTCGAGGAGCCAGCGCTCGCCCTCGTCGTACCGCTCGGCACCGACCGCCTCCAGCGCGTACAGCACACCCGCCGCACCGTGCGCGAGGCCGAGGCCGCCGCCGTCGGAGAACTGGGCGATGTCGCCGGGGAAGAGCCGGTCGTCGCGCTCGGGCGTGGCCGAGGCGAGGAGCGCCTTCACCATGGAGTCGCGGCTGTAGGGCCAGTCGCCCGGCTCGACGAAGGAAACCGGTGGCGACGACGGCCGCGCGGCCACGTCCCGTGTGATCTCCGCGACCGCCTCGTCCAGGAACTCCTTCGGTACGTCCGGGAATTGGCGCGCGACGACCTCCGCGAGGTGGGCCGCCTTGCCGCGGTCCACCACGAACAGCGTGGTGACCGGCAGGAACAGGGCGAGCCGGAGGCAGGCCAGCGCGTACCGGTCGATGTCGATGCCCGTGCGGTCCGGCGGGGCGAAGTACCCGGGGTGGGCGACGACCTGGCGGCCCTGTTCGGAGACGGGGGCGGCGGCCTCGAAGTCGAGCAGGGACACCGACTCCTCGTCGGGGCCGACCATGATGTTGAAGACATGCAGGTCGTTGAAGACGATCCCGCGCGCGTGCACCGCCTCCACCGCCCGCTCCACGGCCCCGTGGATGCGCACCGCCCACGCCGAGTAGGCGGCCACCGCCTCCGGATCGGGGTCCGGGGTGAGCAGCGGGTGCCGCTCGGCGAAGAAGGAGTTGAGCGGCCGTCCCTCAAGGAAGTCCATGACCAGGAAACGGTGGTCGCCGAGCGTGAACCAGTCCCGCACCTGAGGCACCACACCGGTCCCCGACACCTGCTCCAGGGCGTACTTCTCCCGCTCGAGGCGTGTGATCGCGTCGGCTCCGTCGGAGGCCAGCCCCGCGTGCGGACGCCCCTCCTTCAGGACGACCTTGCTGCCGTCCCGGATGTCGGTGCCCGCGTACACCCCGCCGCCGTTGGAGAAGTGCAGCGCCTTCTCGATCCGGTACGGCAGCTCGCCCACCGTCGTGGCGTTGCGCGCCGCCAGATGCGGCTCCAGGAAGGCGGGCAGCGTCACCCACTCCGGCACCTGGAAGGAGGGCGCCCTCCGGTCCGGCACCAGCCGCCCCTCGCCGTCGCGCACCGCCGGCACGAGCGAGCCGCGCTCGTCGACGATGAAGGCGCGCGCGAAAGCGCCGTGGCGGACGTAGAGCGGACCGTCGTACCAGCGCAGGTCGGTGAGGATGTACGGCCCCTCGAAGCCCTCCAGCAGCCCGCCCAGCTCGCGCAGCACGGTGTGCAGCTGCTCCTCGTCGGCCGGGTAGACGGTGACGAACTTGCCGCTGGTGTCGCGGCCCGCGTACTTGGTGTTGCGCAGGTGCAGCAGGTGCGGGCCCGGCACGAACTTGAACGGGATGCGGCGGGGCACGCAGTAGTCCCACACGATCGCGGCGGTCTGCTCCGCGTTCGCCCGGGTGGCGGAGGCGTGGATCTTCCAGCCCTGGGCCGGACCCGGCACCGGTGAGCCGTCCGGGCCGAGCGGCGTCAGCGTCAGCCAGTCGCCGATCCGTGCCGCCTCCCAGCCCTCGGGCACCTCGCGCCGCGCCGTCTCGTACAGCGGCGCCGCCTCCCGGCCTTCCGCGGACAACCGGTCCGGCGTCTCGTAGAAGTGTCTGTCGGCGAGTGCGTACACCTCGTAGCGCTTGTCCATGCGTCCCCCTCCGTGGAACCGGCAACGAGCCTTCCAGCGGGTCCGCGGCCACGGACAGTCACGCCTGTCACGGGCTCACCGTGCGGAACGCATGCGTAAAGACATGTTCGGGGAGTTTCGAGCACGGATCGTCCCGTGGCTCCACGGAACGGCCACAGGGGCTGCGCAGGTGCCCCATAAGCGTTGTAATGGCGGACGTGGTCAGTGAGGGCGCGGCGGGACGCGGAACGAGAACGTTGCGTGCCGAAGTTGCCCTCGCAGCGCTCATGGACGATCCGGAATCACCCGAACGGCTCCGCCGCGTTCTCGAACAGGGGCTCGTCTTCGCGCGTGCGACGTTCGCCGCCCTGTACGCCCCGGGTGCGGGCGGCGACCAGCTCTGCCTGGTCGAGTCCGCCGGTGTGCCCAGGAGGCTGTACGGGCTGCGCGACACCTACGCCCGCTCCGGCCGCTCCCCGGTGGCCGACGCCCTGCGCGACGGACGGCCGGTGTGGCTCGGCCCCGAGGAGCTCGCGGCCTTCGCCGAGGCCCGGCGGGCACCGTCGCGGGAGTTCCACCTGGCGGCCCTGCCCACGCACGGCGACGACGGCGGGGCCTGCCTGCTGGCCGTCAGCGAGGACGCGGCCGGCTTCGACACCGACGGCCGCAAATGCCTCGAACTGATCGCCGACGCCGTCGACCTCCCCGCCCCGGGCGAGCGGATCGAGGGCGGCGAACTGGCCGCGGGCGCCTTCAGCCTCGCCATGGACACCGGGCGCGTCGAGGTCGGCGGCGAGATCCTCGAGCTGTTCGGGATCGGCCCCGACGAGTTCGACGGCAAGGTCGAGACCCTGCTCGGCCTGACCGTGCCGGAGGACCTCCCCTCGCTGATGTCCGTGGTGGAGGCCGACCACATGTCCATCGGCGAGCGCGAGCTGGAGTTCCGGGTCCTGCAGCCCACCGGACCGCCCAAATGGCTCAGGCTGCGCGGCCGCCTTCTGCCCGGCGGCGACGGCCGCCCGGCACGGCTCGTGGGCACCGTCGGCGACGCCTCCAAACTGCGCTCCGACGTCACCGACGTGGCCCGCGTCCAGCGCCTGGCCGCCGCCCTCGCCATCGCGGGCACCGTCCGCGACGTCAGCCAGGCCGTCGTCTCCGCACTGCGCGGGCCGCTGCGGGCCGACCGGATCGCCCTGGCCGAGCTGGAGGGCGAACGTCTCGTCGTCACCGTCCTCGACCCGCCCGAACCGGAGGCCTGGCCCGAGTTGTGGCGCACGGAGTGGCGCTCCGAATGGCCCGACGCGCCCGTGCGCGCCATGCCCACGCTCGCCGCCGCCCTGCGCGAGGGCCGCGCCCGGATCTGGCCCGCCGGCACCGCCCTGGAACCCGCCCTCGCCGAGGTCGGCCCCGGCGGCCTCGCGGTGCTGCCGCTGCCCGGAGTCGGCCGCATGGCGGGCGCCTGTCTCATCGGCTGGGACACCCCGCACGACTTCGGCACCGACGAACGCGCCCTGCTCACCGCCTCGGCGGGCCTCGCCGGGCAGGCCCTGATGCGCGCCCACGCCTTCGACGCCGAGCACGAACTCGTCGGCATGCTCCAGCGCCAGCTGCTGCCGCGCCGCCTGCCCAAACTGCCCGGCGCGGTCGCCGTCGCCCGCTACCTGCCGAGCACGGCAGGCCTCGAGCTCGGCGGCGACTGGTACGACGTGATCCCGCTGCCCGACAACCACGTCGCGCTCGTCATCGGCGACGTCCAGGGTCACAGCGCGGGCGCCGCCACCCTGATGGGCCAGATGCGCACGGCCCTGCGTGCCTACGCCGTCGAGGGCCACCCCCCGGACGTCGTCGTCTCCCACGCCAACCGCCTCCTCATGGACATGGAGACCGACCTCTTCGCCACCTGCGCCTACGTCGACATCGACTTGGAGGAGGGCTCCGCCTGGTACGTGCGCGCCGGACACCTGCCGCCGGTGCTGCGTCACCCGGACGGCAGCACCGAGATCCCCGAGGCGGACGGCGGCCCGCCGCTCGGCGTGGTGAGGCAGGCCGACTTCCCGATGAGCCCGCTCAGGCTGCAACCCGGCACGGTCGTCGCACTGACCACGGACGGCCTCGTCGAGTCCCACGAGGCCGACATCGACGAGGGCATGGACCGCTTCGCCCAGGAGCTCGCCGTCTCCGACCCCGCCCACCTCGGACTCGTCGCCGACGCCCTGCTGGGCAACGCCCGCCGCAGCGACGACGTCGCCCTGCTCCTGATGCGCTACGACGGCCTGGCCGTGCGCCCGCAGCGCGAGGGCTGGACCGTGTGGCGCGTCCCCCAGGCCGTCGGGCAGGCCCGCCGCTTCACCCGCCGCACCCTGCGCACCTGGGGTGTCCCGGCCGACGCGACGGACACCGTCCTGCTGGTCGTCTCCGAGCTCGTCACCAACGCCCTCGTCCACACCGACGGCAGGGTCCGCCTCGACCTCATGCGCATCAACCACCGGCTGCGCGTGGCCGTCTCGGACTCCTCCCCGCGCACTCCCGTCAAGCCGACCAGCATCGGCTGGGAGGCCACCGGCGGCCGCGGCATCCTCCTCGTCGAGGCCATGTCGACGGCATGGGGGACCGTGCCCGTCAGCGGCGGCAAGCAGGTGTGGAGCGAGATCCCGCTGGAGGCGTGACGACGGCCCGCCCACCGGGGTACCCGAGGCAGGGAACCCCGAGCAGGGAGGAACGTCATGACCCAGCACGTCAGTGACATCATGACCAGCGCGCCGGTCACCGTGGAACCGCAGACCTCCGTCACGGCGGTTGCCCGGATCATGCGCGACCAGGACCTCGGCGCGGTCATCGTGACAGACGGCGACGACCTGCGAGGCCTGGTCACCGACCGCGACCTCGTGGTGCGCTCGCTCGCCGAGGGCGGCGACCCTGAGCAGACCACCGTGGCCGGCGCGTGCAGCGACGACCTGGTCACCCTGACCCCCGAGGACGACCTGGACCACGCCGTCGAGCTCATGCGCGAGCACGCCGTACGCCGGCTCCCGGTCGTCGAGGGCGGCCGCCCCGTCGGCATCGTGGCCCTCGCCGACCTGGCGATGGAACGCGATCCCGAGACGGCCCTGGGCGACATCAGCGTGGCCCGGCCCAACACCTGAGGACGACAGCTTGCACGAAAGTGCTAACCCGGCGCCCGGGAGGGGGCGCCGGTTTGACCTGACCGCCGTCGGGGACCCGGTGGTACAGCTCGGAAGGACGCAGAGCCCCGGACCCTCAGCGGCCGGAGGCAGGATCGGACGCAGAAGGAAGATGAAGCGCCGTGACCGCGCAGACCAGTGAGAAACCCGTTGCCCGCAGGCCCGAGACGGGCTGGTCGAGGGCCCGCCGCCTGCGCGGCCAACGCGCCCTGCTGACCTGCCTGCCCGCCGTGGAGGACGAAAGCACCCGGCCCGCGACGCAGCCGGGCCGCGAGGGGAACATCTTCAGGGGCGAGGACTGACCGCGGTGCGCAGGCCGTAACGCGCAAGCCATGCGCTCGCCATGGTCCGTTCGGCCGGGCTAAGGTGACGCAGATGAAGGCTCTCGTGTTGTCCGGCGGCGCCGGTACACGGTTGAGGCCGATCACGCACACGTCGGCCAAACAGCTGGTGCCCGTTGCGAACAAAGCTGTCCTTTTCTACGGCCTGGAATCGATCGCCGCGGCCGGTATCACCGACGTCGGAGTGGTCGTCGGCGACACCGCCGCCGAGATCCAGGAAGCAGTCGGGGACGGCTCGAAGTTCGGTCTGGAAATCACCTACATCCCCCAGGAAAGACCCCTGGGACTCGCCCACGCGGTCCTGATCGCACAGGACTACCTGGGTGACGACGACTTCGTGATGTATCTGGGCGACAACTTCATCGTCGGCGGCATCACCGATCTCGTCGACGAGTTCCGCGAGCACCGGCCCGACGCCCAGATCCTGCTCACCCGGGTCCCGGACCCCCGCGCCTTCGGCGTCGCCGAACTCGACCCGCACGGGCGCGTGACGCGTCTGGAGGAGAAGCCGGAACACCCCAAGAGCGATCTCGCCCTGGTCGGGGTGTACCTGTTCACGTCCGCGATCCACGAGGCGGTGCACGCCATCGAGCCGTCCTGGCGCGGCGAGTTGGAGATCACCCACGCCATCCAGCACCTCATCGACGTCCACGCCGACGTACGTTCCACCGTCATCCAGGGCTACTGGAAGGACACCGGGAACGTCGAGGACATGCTGGAGGTCAACCGCAGGGTCCTGGAGACCATGGACGCGCGGATCGACGGCGAGGTCGACGACAAGTCCGAGACCATCGGGCGAGTCGTCGTGGAGGAGGGGGCGCGCATCGTCAGGTCACGCATCGTCGGGCCCGTCGTCGTCGGCGCCGGAACGCTGGTCAGCGACTCCTACATCGGACCCTTCACCTCCATCGCGGAGAACTGCCGGATCACCGACAGCGAGGTGGAGTTCTCCATCGTGCTGCGGAACTCCTCGATCGACGGTGTCGGCAGGATCGAGTCCTCACTCGTCGGCCGCCACGTCGAGGTGACCCCCGCCCCCCACGTGCCCAGCGCCCACCGTCTCGTCCTCGGAGACCACAGCAAGGTGCAGATCCACACATGAACCTCCTCGTCACCGGTGCCGCCGGGTTCATCGGCTCGACCTACGTCCGCACACTGCTCGCCGACGAGGCGTCCGACGCGCCCCGGATCACCGTGCTCGACAAGCTCACGTACGCCGGCACCCTCGACAACCTCGAACTCGACCACCCCCGCCTGGAGTTCGTCCAGGGCGACATCCGTGACGCCGAACTCGTCGACAAGCTGATGGCCGACGTCGGCCAGGTCGTGCACTTCGCCGCCGAGTCGCACGTCGACCGCTCGATCACCGGCGCGGACGACTTCGTCCTCACCAACGTGGTCGGCACCCAGACCCTGCTGGACGCGGCCCTGCGGCACGGCGTGGCACCCTTCGTCCACATCTCCACCGACGAGGTCTACGGCTCCGTGTCGACCGGCTCGGCCACGGAGGAGGACCTGCTGCGGCCCAGCTCCCCGTACTCCGCCTCCAAGGCCTCCTCCGACCTGCTCGCCCTCGCCTACCACCACACCCACGGCCTGGACGTCCGCGTCACCCGCTGCTCCAACAACTACGGCCCGCACCAGTTCCCCGAGAAGGTCGTTCCGCTGTTCATCAGCAACCTCCTCGACGGGAAGAACGTCCCGCTGTACGGCGAGGGCCGCAACGTCCGTGACTGGCTGCACGTCGAGGACCACTGCCAGGGCGTCGACCTCGTACGGACCAGGGGCCGCGCGGGCGAGGTCTACAACATCGGCGGCGGCACCGAACTGAGCAACAGCGAGCTGACCGGCCTGCTGCTGGAGGCCTGCGGGGCCGACTGGGACCGGGTCGATCACGTCACCGACCGCAAGGGCCACGACCTGCGCTACTCCGTCGACTGGACCAAGGCCCGCACCGAACTCGGCTACCGCCCCAGGCACGACTTCACGGCGGGACTCGCCGACACCGTCGCCTGGTACCGGGACAACCGTGCCTGGTGGGAGCCACTGAAGCGACGCGCCGCACTCCAGGGCACATCATGAGGCCGGTCACCGGCGCGGGCTCCATACCCGGGCACGACACGAGCGGCATCCTGCACACCACCGACTCCGGCGAGGCACCAGGTACGACTCGGCCCGTGAGGCGCTCCGCCTCCTCGGCGCCGACCCGGACCGGGTGCGCTCCGTCGGCTGCGAGGCCTTCCCGGCCCGCACCCCGCCCCACCCTGCACGAAGTCCTTTTCCGGATCCGCAAGGAGTCCCCTGCGTGAAACGCCATGAGTTCCTGCGGGAGCTGCACAAGGTCAGCGCCAACCGCAACTACCTCGAAATCGGGGTCAACGACGGTCGCAGTCTCGCCTTGTCCCGCGTTCCCTCCATCGCGATCGACCCCGCGTTCAAGGTGGTCACCGAGATCCGGTGCGACGTCCACCTGGTGAAGGCCACCAGTGACGACTTCTTCGCCCGGGACAACCCGCTCGGCCACCTCAAGGGCGGTCGTCACCCGGTGCGCAACCTGCGCCGGGGCCGCAGCCCGATCGGCTACTGGCGGCGCACCACCCTCGACCTGTCGTTCATCGACGGCATGCACCTGTTCGAGTTCGCGCTGCGCGACTTCATGAACGTGGAGAAGCACTCCGACTGGTCCAGCGTGATCGTCCTCGACGACATGTTGCCCCGCAACATCGACGAGGCCGCCCGCGACCGGCACACCGGCGCCTGGACCGGGGACGTCTACAAGGTCGCCGAGATCCTCGGCCGCTACCGCCCCGACCTGGTCACCGTCTTCGTCGACACCCAGCCCACGGGTCAGCTCGTGATCTTCGGCGCCGACCCGGACAACACGGTCCTGCACGACAAGTACGACGAGATCATGGCCGAGTTCGACGTGCCGGACCCGCAGAAGGTGCCCGAGGCGATCCTGGAACGGGTCCGGGCGGTGCCGCCGAAGGACCTGCTGCAAGCCCCGTTCTGGGGCCCGATGACCAAGGCCCGCAACATCGGCGTCGGCCGCTCCCGCGGCTGGGAGCCGCTGCGCACGGCCCTGGAGAAGATCGCCGTCAGCCGCTGATCCGCGGGCCGCGCAGACCCTCGTGGAAGGCGGAGCAGGTCCGGTACGACCGCAGCAGTCCCGGACCGCTCCGCCTTCGCGAGCGACGGCCCCTCGGCGTCCTGGAAGACCGGGGAATCCGGAGACCGAGGGCCCCGATACCCAGGCGCCCTCGGTCCTCAGCGATCGCCGGTTCTCACGCTCTCCAAGCCCTGACCCGGGAAGCAGCCATCCCCCGGACCCGCCGGACCAGGCGCCGAGCCCGGCGTGTCAGCCGTCGTACGACACCGGGCCCGGGCGGACGCACCACCTGTACTCCGCCCGGCCCGACGCGCAGGGCCGGCGGCAGCGTGAGGAAACGTGACTCGCGGGCAGTGCGGGCCGGGCACAGCGCCACCCGCCAGGTCCCGCCCTTGAGGTCGCCGACGGGCAGCACGGCCTCCAGCAGCGCTCCGGGGCCGTCCGGGGACGGCGACAGCGTGCCGGGGACGTCGCGGGAGGCCGGGCCGGTGAGCCGCAGCAGCACCTCGGTGTCGCCAGGCAGGTACAGCGGCAGGGGCGCGCGCAGCCGGTCGCCGGTGACGGTGACGTCTTCGGGGGACAGACTGCCAAGGCCCAGCCGTTTGTCCGCGCTGTCGACGGCCAGGGCGAGATGGGCGTGCGGGTCGGTCCAGTACGGCAGCACCACCCGGCCGGCCACCACCCCGGCGGACGCGGCGGTCCGGTCCTTGCGGGGGACCGGACGGACCGGACCCAGGCGGCAGTCCTTGGTCCAGCCGCCCAGCTTGACCCGGACGAAGAAGTCCCACAGCCCGGCGCCCACCGGGACGCCGTCGGCCGCGCTGGCGGGGTCGACGACGGCCGTGACCCGCAGCACGAGCCGGACCCGCTCGCCCTCCCCGACCGGGACGATCTCCCGGGTGACCTCGCCCGGCTGGAAGTACTGTGCCGAGGTGGCGCGTTCGCGCAGCAGCAGGTCCGCCGTGGCCGTCCCGAAACGGGCGACGCTGTCGGCCGCCACCCGGGCGACCGCATCGGCGACGTCCCGCGGCGGACCGGACGCCGGTGCACCGGCGGGCCCGGCCGGGAACGTCATCGGTTCACCGCCGACCGCGTACTCGACGGCGAAGCCGACGTGCAGCGCCCCGTCCTCCCACCGCACGCCCGTCGGCTCCGCCCTGAGGGCGACGGAGGCCTCCCACTCGGCGAACGCGACGACGTCGTCGAACCGGTCGGCGGCGATCAACGCGGCGACGATCCGCTGCGTCGGCTGGAGCCCCGTCGCGACACCGGGCCCGAAGCGCTCGACGACGACCCCGTGGATCTCGTCGAACAGTTCCCTGCGGTAGTCCGCGGGCAGCTTGAGCAGGCGCCGCCCGCGCATGCGCTCGACCATCTCGTTGCGCAGCCAGCGCCGCAGGAGACGGTCGCGCAGCGGTCCCGGCTCGGTGTACTTCTCGACGACGTCGAGGGCCTCGCGGAGGTTCTCGAAGTATCCGGCAGGCTCGAAGCGCTGGAAGCCGGCGTTGGACGCGTCGTCTCGCTTGACGTGGTAGTAGCAGACGTAGTCGCTCAGCACGGAGACGTTGCCCGCGCGCAGGTACGCCTCGGTGACGAAGACGTGGTCCTCCAGCCGCCGCCTGCCCTCCGGGAAGCGCAGCCCGATGTCGTCGAGGAACTTCCGGCGGAACATCTTGTGCGGGGTGAGGCTGTCGATCAGCGGGGCGTTCTCGACGTCGGCGTGCGGATGGTTGCGGCGGAACAACTCCACCGGCACGGGCCGACCCTTGCCGGCCATCTTGCCGACGACGACGTCGGCGCCGTTGGCCACCCCGTAGTCGTACATCCGCTCCAGGGCCTCGTCGCCGAGGTAGTCGTCGTTGTCGACGAACATGACGTACTCGCCCTCGGCGGCGGCGATCCCCACGTTGCGGGGCTTGCCCGACCACCCGGAGTTCTCCTGGTGGACGACCGTCACTCTGGGGTCCTGGGCGGCCACCTCGTCGAGGCGGGCCGGTGTGCCGTCGGTGGAACCGTCGTCGACGAAGACCACTTCGTACTCTTCGGGAGGCAGTGACTGTCTCAGTAACGAGGCGATGCAGTCCTCGATGTAGGTCCCCGGGTTGTAGACGGGAACGATGACGCTGACCTTCACCGGCATCGGGCTCCGGGCCCCCTCAGTTTGCTTGCCTTGGGTGATGTCGCTGGTACGCGTTGGCAGATGCTAACGCCCTCCGACCTGCTGTCCGTCTTCGGCCCTCCGGTGAGAACGCGTGGCGTGTCGCGGCGCGCGGTCGCGCCCGGCCTGCCGGTCCTTTCGGCGCGGCACGAGTAACCTGCCGCCGTGCGCCTCCTGTTGATGTCCGACACCCATCTCCCGCGGCGGGCCAAGGCGCTCCCCGAGCCGCTGCTCGCCGAACTCCCGCGTGCCGACGTCGTGTTCCACGCCGGGGACTGGGTCGACACGGCCACCCTCGACCTGCTGGAAGCCGGCAGCGACAGGCTTGTCGCGGTGTACGGCAACAACGACGGACCGCAGTTGCGCGCCCGGCTCCCCGAGGTGGCGTACGTCGAACTCGGTGGCCTGCGTTTCGCCGTCGTCCACGAGACGGGCGCCGCCCAGGGCCGTGAGGCACGCTGCGCCGCCCGCTTCCCCGACACCGACGTCCTGGTCTTCGGGCACAGCCACATCCCCTGGGACACCACAGCCCCCACCGGCCTGCGCCTGCTCAATCCGGGCTCGCCGACCGACCGCCGCCGCCAGCCGCACTGCACCTACATGACCGCCACGGTGGCCGAGGGCCGCCTCACAGAGGTACACCTGCACCGGTTGCCCCCGCGTTAGGGACCGATGCGTCGCACACCGCTATTTCGTTGGACGTACGGGTGGTCGGCCCGCTGAACTGGACGGCGTGCTGATCGACACCACTCTCGTACGCCGTCTGCTCGCCGCCCGGTTCCCGCGGTGGGCGCACCTGCCCCTCGCCCCGGTTCGGCAGTCCGGCATGGACAACGCCACCTTCCGGCTCGGCACCGACCTGTCCGTACGGCTGCCGCGCTACGCCCACTGGGTGGGCCAGGTGGAGCGTGAACACCGTTGGCTGCCGCACATCGCCCCGCGACTGCCGCTGCCCGTCTCCGAGCCGGTGGCGAAGGGCGAACCCGGCGAGGGCTACCCGTACCCGTGGTCCGTGTACCGATGGCTGGAGGGGGAGACGGCGACGACCGAGGGACTGGCCGACCCCGTCGGGGCCGCACGCGACCTCGGCGGATTCCTCCAGGCCCTCCGGTCGATCGACGCCACAGGGGGTCCCGGGCCCGAGCCGAGCAACGCCTTCCGTGGGGTGCCGATGGGCGACGAACGGGATTCCGTGGCGGCGGATTCACTCGTACGGGGCAAGATCGAAGCTCTGAAGAAGGGGCGCCTGGTTGACACGGACGCGGTGACGGAGGTCTGGGAGGCGGCCCTCGCGGCCCCTGCCTGGGACCGGCCGCCGGTGTGGATCCACGGCGACCTCGACGCGGGCAACCTGCTGACCGTGGACGGCAGGCTCAGCGCCGTCATCGACTTCGGGACGCTGGCGGTGGCCGATCCGGCGGTGGACCTGCTGCCCGCCTGGAAGTTCCTGCCCGGCTCGGCGCGGGACGCCTTCCGGGAGGCGGTCGGCCTCGACGAGGCGACCTGGGCGCGGGGCCGCGGCTGGGCCGTCGCGGGGTCGCTGCCGGTGCCGGACGACCCGTTCTTCCAGGCGGACCCCGCCCGGGTGACGGCCGCCCTGCGGCACCTCGACGCGGTCGTCGAGGACCACCGCAGCCACGGTTCCTGACGGCTCAGGCCCGCCGCCGTCGCCGTATCCGCGTGACCGCGAGCACCACGACGACCGCCACGGCCGCTGCGACGGCCGCCCGCTTGGCGACGGGCACGCCGGCCGTGCGCAACAGGTCGATCGGCCTTTCGTCAGGCTCCCGCACCGCCACCGCCGACTCGGCCAGCCGTTCGGACAGGCATTCGGCGAACCGGCCCACCAGCCGGTCGCCGACCTCCGCCAGCACTCCCCGCCCGAACTGCGCCGGACGCCCGGTCACGGTCAGATCGGTCCGCACCGACACGGCCGTGCCGTCGTCGCGCTCGGCCAGCGTGCCGGTCACCGTGGCCCGGGCCGTGCCCTGGCCGCGGGTCTCCCGGCCGCTCGCGAGCAGCACCATGCGGTGCGCCGCCTCGTCCTGCTCCTCGAAGACGGCGGTCCCCCGATAGGCGACGGTGACCGGACCGACCTTGACCTTCACCGAGCCGGTCACGGTCTTGCCGTCGTAGTCCTCCACCGTCGCCCCGGGCAGACACGGCGCGACCCGCTCGATGTCGAGGAGCGCCCGCCAGGCGTCGTCGACCGGCACGGGCACGGTGAACTCGTGGTGCAGCTCCATGACTTCCTCCAAGGACTGGGCCTAGGACTGAGACTCGGTCGGATGGATCGCTCCCGCCGTCGCCGTCAGCGGGGCGCCGCTGCCGCCCCAGCGCAGCGCGACGATCTCGGCGGCGACGGACACGCCGACCTCTTCGGGCGTACGGGCGCCCAGGTCGAGCCCCACGGGGGAGCGCAGCCGGGACAACTCGCCCTCGGTGAGCCCGGCCTCCGTCAGCCGTTGCATCCGGTCGTCGTGGGTGCGGCGGCTGCCCATCGCGCCGATGTACGCGGCCGGCCGGCGCAGCGCCACCTCCAGCAGCGGTACGTCGAACTTCGGGTCGTGGGTGAGGACGCAGATCACCGTGCGATCGTCAGTGTCCGTGTCCCGCAGGTAGCGGTGCGGCCAGTCCACGACCACCTCGACGCCCTCCGGGAAGCGCTTGGGCGTGGCGAAGACCGGGCGGGCGTCGCAGACCGTGACCCGGTAGCCGAGGAAGTCTCCGATGCGGGCGACCGCCGCCGCGTAGTCGATCGCGCCGAAGACCAGCATGCGCGGCGGGGGCGCGAAGGAGTGCAGGAAGACGGTGACCGCGTCCTCGCGGCGCTCGCCGTGCGGTCCGTAGTGTCTGAGGCCCGTGGCACCGAGGGCGAGTTCGCCGCGCGCGTCGGCCGTGACCGCCACGTCCAGGCCGTCCGTGCCGAGCGTGCCGGCGACCCGGTCCGGCCACACCGCGAGGGTGGCTCCGCGCGGCGCCGGCCCGTCGGTGACCGTGGCCACGGTCACCGGACGGCCCGCGGCAACCGACTCGGCGACTGCGCCGAAGGACGGGTCCGACTCCGGTGTGACCGGTCGGACCAGCAGCGTGATCTCGCCGCCGCAGGTGAGCCCGACCGCAAAGGCGTCCGCGTCGCTGTACCCGAAGGTCTCCAGGCGGGCCTCCCCGCTCGCCACCACTTCCTGGGCGAGCTCGAAGACGGCCCCCTCGACACAGCCGCCGGACACACTGCCCACGACCTCGTCGCCGGGGCCCACGGCCATGGCCGCACCGGGATCGCGCGGCGCGCTGCGGCTGACCGCCACCACCGTCGCCAGGCCGAAGGGTGCGCGGGACGCGTACCAGCCGTTCAGTGCCGGGAGAATGTCACGCACGATCCGCTCCTTCCACAAAAGCCACGTCGGCTCCTGCCACCACCGCCGCCAGACGCTCCAGCGCGGCCAGGCTGTGCCCCTCGACGAACGCGTCCACGCTCGGCAGTGCTGCCGCCATGCCGGCCGCCAGGGGCGCGTACCCGGGGCGTGCCTTGAGCGGATTGGCCCAGATCACCCGGTACGCCAGCCGGTGCAAGCGTCGCATCCGGTCCGCGAGCAGCTCCGGATCGCCACGCTCCCAGCCGTCCGAGAGCAGCACGACGACCGCGCCGCGCGCCATGCCCCGCTGCCCCCACCGGTTCAGGAACTCCCGCAGCAGCTCACCGAGCCGGGTGCCGCCGCGCCAGTCGGGCACGGCCGCCGCGAGCGCGGCCATCGCCAGGTCGGGATCGCGGTGCGACAGCTCCCGCGTCACCCGGGTCAGCCGGGTGCCGATCGTGAACACCTCCGTCCGCGTGCCCCGCGCGGCCGCGTGCGCGAACCTCAGCAACGCGTCCGCGTACGGCGCCATCGAGCCGCTGACGTCGACGAGCAGCACGACCCGGCGCGGCCGCACGGCCCGGGCCCGGTGCCGCAGCAGCGCCGGCTCCCCGCCCCGTCGCAGCAGCTCCCGTACGGTCCGCCGCGGATCGACGTCACCACGCCGGGCCGGCCGCCGACGCGCGGTGCGCCGGGCCTCACCCGGCAGCGCGAACGCGGCCAGCAGCCGGTGCACCGCGGCGCGCTCGGCCGCGTCCAGTTCGGCGAAGTCGCGGTGGCGCAGTACCTCGGCCGTGCCGGCCGGCGTCGCGGAGGGCGGCGCGAGGGGCTCCCGCCCAGCTGTCGTACGAAACGCGGGGGCGTCCCGTACGACCATCCGCAGACGTGGCGGGGGAGCGGCGACCGCGGCCGGTCCGACGGGCTCGGCCGCGCCGAAGCAGGCGGCGAACACCCGCTCGTAGCGCTCCAGGTCGTCCGGGCTCCCGCACAGGGTCAGCCGGCCCGCCCAGTACACGTCGGACCGCATCCCGGGCCCCAGCACGTCCACCGCCCGCAGGAACGCGTGCAGCCGCTCGGTGCTCGCGTCGACGCCGGCCGCCCGCAGGGCACGGGCGAAACCGAGCAGGGCGGCGTCCGGGGCGAGCACGGCCCTCACGCTCCTCGGGCCTCTCGGGCGGCGAGCACCGCCGCCAGGTCAAGACCCCGCGCCCGTTCCGCGTCCTCCCGGTACTTCAGCACCGATCCCAGCGTCGCCACCGCCAGCTCCGCGTCCACCTCACGCGCGCCCAGCGCGTCCAGCGCCTCGGCCCAGTCGATCGTCTCGGCCACCCCCGGCGGCTTGACCAGGTCCTGCGCCCGCAACGCCTGCACCAGCGCGGTGACCTGCTCGGCGAGCCGCGCCGACACCCGCGGCAACCGCCGCCGCACGATGGCGAGTTCACGGGCGAAGCCGGGATGGTCGAACCAGTGGTAGAGGCAGCGCCGCTTCAACGCGTCGTGCACCTCCCGCGTGCGGTTGGAGGTCAGCACGACCACGGGCGGCACCTCGGCCCGCAGCGTGCCCAGTTCCGGGATCGTGACCGCGAACTCGGACAACAGCTCCAGCAGGAACGCCTCGAACTCGTCGTCGGCACGGTCGATCTCGTCCACGAGCAGCACCGACGGCTGGGTCTCCAGGGCCCTCAGCAGCGGCCGGGCGACCAGGAACCGCCGGTCGTACAGTTCGCCCTCCAGCCGCTCGGCGTCGGTGCTTCCCGCCGCCTCGGCGGCCCTCAGGTGCAGCAGCTGGCGCGGGAAGTCCCAGTCGTACAGGGCCTGCGAGGCGTCGATGCCCTCGTGGCACTGCAACCGGATCAGCGGGGCGTCCAGCGCCTCAGCGAGGGCGGACGCGAGCGCGGTCTTGCCGACGCCCGCGTCGCCCTCGCAGAAGAGCGGCCGGTGCAGCCGGAGGGCCAGGAAGCAGGCGACGGCCAGCCCGTCGTCGACGAGGTATCCCGTCTCCTCCAGGCGGGCCCGTACCCGTGCCGGGCCGTCCACGTCCGTGATGGCAGCTCACCCCATCCCGGCGGCGGCCAGTACCGCCCGCCTGGTCAGCACCCGTGCCAGATGCGCCCGGTACTCGGGGGAGGCCGACAGGTCCTGCGACGGCCGGGTCCCGACGGCCGCCGACTGTGCCGCCCGCGCCACGGCCCGCGCGTCCCCGGCACCGGCCAGGGCCTCCTCGGCCGCCGAGGCGCGCACCGGGGCCGGCCCCATGTTGGTCAGCCCCACGCGGGCCTCGGCGATGTGCCCGTCCTCGCGCCTCACCAGAGCGGCCACGCCGACGACCGCCCAGGCCTGCGCCACCCGTTGGAACTTCTCGTACCGGAACCCCCAGCCGTCCGCCTTGGGGATCCTGACCTCGACGAGCAGCTCGTCGGGCGCCAGCGCGGACTGCAGGTAGTCGACGAAGAAGTCCCGCGCGGGGATCGCGCGCCGTCCCCGCGGCCCTACGACGATCAGCTCGCCCTCCAGCGCCAGCAGCACTGCGGGCAGGTCCCCCGCCGGATCGGCGTGCGCGAGAGAGCCGCCGAGGGTGCCGCGATGCCGTACGGCGGGATCCGCGACCGTGGCAGTGGCGGCCGCCAGCAGACCCGCGTGCCGGCGGACGAGCGGCTCGCGGATCACGTCGTGGTGCGTGGTCATCGCGCCGACCACGAGTGTGCCGCCGTCCTCCCGGACCCCGCGCAGCCCGGGGATCCGGCCGACGTCCACGACCAGTTCGGGAAAGGCCAGCCGCAGCCTCAGCAGCGGCAGCAGGCTCTGCCCGCCGGCCAGCACCTTCGCCTCGTCACCGGCGGCGGCGAGTGCGCGTACCGCCGCGTCGACGCTCGTCGGCCGGGTGTACTCGAATGCCGGAGGAATCATCGCGAGGCCTCCTCGATCGCCTTCCAGACCCGTTCGGGGGTGCAGGGCATTCGGACGTCCCCGACGCCCAACGGCCGCAGTGCGTCCACGATCGCGTTGACGACGGCGGGAGTGGAGGCGATGGTCCCTGCTTCCCCGACTCCCTTGACCCCCAAGGGATTCGAGGACGCGGGCGTCTGTGTCCGGTCCGTCACGAAGTCCGGCAGGTCCGGCGCGGACGGCACGAGATAGTCGGCCATCGTCCCCGAGACCAGGTTGCCCTCGTCGTCGTACACGGCCTCCTCGTACAACGCCTGCCCGATGCCCTGCGCGAGCCCGCCGTGCACCTGCCCCTCGACGATCATCGGGTTGATCACCCGGCCGACGTCGTCCACGCAGACGTAGGACCGGATCCGCGTCCGCCCGGTCTCCGTGTCGACCTCGACCGCGCACAGGTGGGTGCCGTGCGGGTAGGAGAAGTTGTCCGGGTCGAGCAGGTGCTCGGCGTTGATGGTGGGTTCCATGCCGTCGGGCAGGTCGTGCGAGGAGAACGTCTCGAAGGCGACCTCCTGGATGGTCCGGCGGGCGTCGGGAGAGCCCTTCACGGAGAACACGCCGTGGGTGAACTCCAGGTCGTGCTCGCTCGCTTCGAGCAGATGTGCGGCGACCTTCCGTGCCTTCTCGACCACCTTCTGCGCCGCGTGGTGCACGGCCGTGCCCCCGACCACCAGGGACCGCGAGCCGTACGTGTCCATTCCCTGCGGGGACGCCTTGGTGTCCCCGTGCACCACTTCGACGTCCTCGAACGGCACGCCCAGCACGTCGGCGGCGATCTGGCTCCAACAGGTCACATGGCCCTGCCCGTGCGGGCTGGTCCCGGTGACCACCTCGACCTTGCCGGTGGGCAGCATGCGGATGCTCGCCGCCTCCCAGCCGCCGGCCGCGTACCGCAGATCGCGCAGCACCCGGCTCGGCGCCAGCCCGCACATCTCGGTGTACGTCGACACACCGATCCCGAGCCGTACGGTGTCCCCGCGTTCGACGCGCTTGTCCTGCTCGGCACGCAGCTCGTCGTACCCGAACAGGGCGAGGGCCTTGTCCGTCGCGGCCTCGTAGTTGCCGCTGTCGTACGTCAGTCCCGCGACGGACGTGTACGGGAACTCCTCGTGCCGGATCCAGTTGCGGCGCCGCAACTCCACCGGGTCCAGGGCGAGTTCGACGGCCAGCTCGTCCATGATCCGTTCGATGGCGTACGTCGCCTCCGGGCGTCCGGCGCCCCGGTAGGCGTCGGTGGGCGTCCTGGTCGTGAAGACGCCGGTGCAGGTGAAGTCGTAGGAGTCCATCTTGTAGATCGCCGGGTACATGAAGGCGCCCAGGATCGGGATGCCCGGCGTGACCAGCATCAGGTACGCGCCCATGTCGGCCAGCAGGTCGACCTTGAGGCCGAGCAGCTTTCCGTCGCGGTTCGCGGCGATCTCGATGTCCTGGATCATGCCGCGTCCGTGATGGGTCGCCAGGTAGCCCTCGGAGCGGGACTCGGTCCACTTCACCGGGCGGCCCAGGCGGCGTGCGACCGTGAGGGCGAGGGCCTCCTCGCCGTAGACCTGGAGCTTGGAGCCGAAGCCGCCGCCCACGTCGGGGGCGATCACGCGGAGCTTGTGCTCCGGGATCCCGGTGACCACGGAGAGCATGACCCTGAGGATGTGCGGGATCTGCGTGGCCGAGTACACCGTGAACTCGCCGGACGCGGCGAGCGGGGTGACCACGACCGCGCGCGGCTCCATGGCGTTGGGGATCAGCCGCTGCTGGTGGTAGCGGCGCTTCAGGGTCACCTCGGCGCGCTGCCGTACGGTCTCGAAGTCCTCGCCGGTCTTCAGGGGCCAGACGTAGCAGCGGTTGGTGCCCTTGCCGGAGTGGACCAGCGGGGTGCCCGGCTCCAGTGCGGCCTCCAGATCGAGGACCGGACGCAGAGGCTCGTAGTCGACCTCGATCGCCTCCAGGGCGTCGGCCGCCGCGTACCGGTCGCGGGCCACCACGACCGCCACCGGGTCGCCCGCGTACCGCACCTCGTCGACCGCGACCGGCGGATGGTCGGGCAGCACGATGTCCTCGGTCACCGGCCAGGCACAGGGCAGCGATCCCATCCCCTCCGCGAGGTCGCTGCCGCTGAACGCCGCGACGACGCCCGGGCGTTCGAGGGCGGGCGTGACGTCGATCCGGTCGATACGGGCGTGGGCCATGGGGCTGCGGAGGATGGCGAGGTGCAGCAGGCCGGCCGCATCGATGTTGTCGGTCCAGTTGGTCTGACCGGTGAGGAGGCGGGCGTCCTCCTTGCGGGGCCGGGAGCGGCCGACCTCCCGTTCGGTGAGCTGCTCGGTCATGCCGTGACCTCCTGCCCGGAGGGCCGGGACGACTCGGGGGCTTCGGCCGCGGCCAGCACCGCGCGCACGATGTTCTGGTAGCCCGTGCAGCGGCAGAGGTTGCCTTCCAGGGCGTGGCGTACCTCGTCCGAGGAGGGGTGCGGGTTCTCGCGCAGCAGATCCCGTGCGGCCATGATCATGCCCGGGGTGCAGTAACCGCACTGCAGCGCGTGCCGCTCGTGGAAGGCGCGTTGCAGACCCGTCCACTCCCCGTTCCGCGCCAGCCCCTGGACGGTGGTCACTTCGCCGCCGTCCGCCTGGACGGCGAGGACCGAGCAGCTCTTGACGCTCTCGCCGTCCAGGTCGACCGTGCAGGCCCCGCAGTTGGAGGTGTCGCAGCCAATGGGGGTGCCGGTCAGGCCCAGCCGGTCACGCAGGTAGTGGACCAGCAGGAGACGGGGCTCCACCTCGTCCTGGTACGTCGTGCCGTCCACCTTCACCGAGATACGGGTCATGTGCCCTCCCAGGACCACGGGACGTGATGTGCGTCACTCTAGGACTGCTCCGTGGAGGGGGCGAGGGGCGGGACGTCACTGGTTGAGCGTTAATCCGTTGGCGCCGTGGCGCCGGAGCTGCTGAACTTCAGGTGACCTTGTCTTCGCACGAGTCCAGGAGCAGCAATGCGCGCACCGTTCATGTCCGCCCCGGAAGGAATGACCCCCTCTTCGAAGGACATGACGCTTCGTGCACTTGCTCAACCTCGGGATCCTCGCCCACGTCGACGCAGGTAAGACCAGCCTGACCGAGCGGCTGTTGCACTCGGTCGGTGTGATCGACGAGATCGGCCGCGTTGACGACGGGAACACGCAGACCGACACCCTCGCGCTGGAGCGCCGGCGCGGCATCACCATCAAGTCCGCCGTCGTCTCCTTCGCGATCGACGACGTGACCGTCAACCTCATCGACACCCCCGGCCACCCCGACTTCATCGCCGAGGTGGAGCGGGTACTCGGTGTCCTCGACGGCGCCGTGCTCGTCGTCTCGGCCGTCGAGGGCGTCCAGGCGCAGACCCGTGTGCTGATGCGGACCCTGCAGCGCCTGCGCATCCCCACGCTCGTCTTCGTCAACAAGATCGACCGGCGGGGTGCGGGCCACGAAGGCGTGCTGCGGGCCATCTCCGAACGGCTCACGCCCTCCGCCGTACCGATGGGCACACCCGCCGGACTCGGCACGCGCGCCGCCCGCTTCACCCCCGGCCTCGGCCCTGCCGCGCTCGACGTCCTCGCCGACCACGACGACGACCTGCTGTCCGCCTACGTCGAGGACACCGTCTCCGAAGCCCGGCTCCGCGCCGCCCTCGCGGCCCGAACCCGGCAGGCCCTGGTGCACCCGGTGTACTTCGGATCCGCCGTCACCGGCGCGGGCGTCGACGAACTCATCGCGGGGATCAAGGAGTTGCTGCCCGCGGCCGACGGTGACCCCGACGGCCCGCTCTCCGGCACCGTCTTCAAGGTCGAACGGGGCCCGGCGGGGGAGAAGGTGGCGTACGCACGGATGTTCTCCGGAACCCTGCGCACCCGTGACCGGATCCCCTTCGGCGACGCCCGCGAGGACGGCAGGATCACCGCGGTCAGCGTCTTCGACCACGGCACGGACGTCCGCCGGGACACCGTTCCCGCGGGCCGCATCGCCAAGCTGTGGGGCCTCGCCGACATCAGGATCGGCGACTCCCTCGGCGAACCCCGCAAGGCGTACGGCCACTTCTTCGCTCCGCCGACCCTCGAAACCGTCGTCGTCCCCGGACCGCACACGGACGGCGGAGCCCTGCACCTTGCGCTCACGCGACTCGCCGAACAGGACCCGCTGATCGGCCTGCGCCACGACGAGGTACGCAGGGAAACCTCCGTCTCCCTGTACGGCGAGGTCCAGAAGGAGGTCGTCCAGGCCACCCTCGCCGACGAGTTCGGACTCGAGGTCACCTTCCGCGAGACCACACCGCTGTGCATCGAGCGGCCCGCCGGGACCGGGACGGCGGTCGAGTTCATCAAGAAGGACGCCAACCCGTTCCTCGCGACCGTCGGCCTGCGAGTCGACCCGGCGCCGCCCGGCTCGGGGGTCGGCTTCCTGCTGGAGGTGGAGCTCGGCTCCATGCCGTACGCCTTCTTCAAGGCCATCGAGGACACCGTGCGCGACACCCTGGGGCAGGGTCTGCACGGCTGGCAGGTCGCCGACTGCACGGTCACGATGACCCACTGCGGCTACTGGCCCCGGCAGAGCCACTCCCACCAGGGCTTCGACAAGAGCATGTCCAGCACCGGCGCCGACTTCCGCGGGCTGACCCCGCTGGTCCTCGTCGAGGCGCTCAAGCGGGCGGGCACCCAGGTGTACGAGCCGATGCACCGCTTCCGCATCGAGGCTCCGCAGGACACGCTCGGTGCGCTCCTGCCGGTGCTGGCCGCGCTGCGGGCCGTACCCCGGACCACCGAGACGCACGGCGACATCTGCGTTCTGGAAGGTGTCGTTCCGGCGGACCGGGTACACGAACTGGAGCAGCGGCTTCCGGGGCTCAGCCGGGGGGAGGGGGAAGTGGAGAGCTCCTTCGACCACTACGCGCCCGTCGCACGCGGCACGTCGCCGCGCAGGCCGCGCACGGACAACAACCCGCTGAACCGCAAGGAGTACCTGCTGAACGTCACGCGCCGGGTGGGCGGATGAGGCACTGATCACCAAAGGTGAAACTTACTCATCAGTCAGATGGTGTTGACGTTGTACCGAAATCGCCGGACTGTAATGGACATGCCGAATATACGCGCGCGTCTGCTCGTTGTTCTGGTTGTCCTCTCCGGATTCCTGACGGTGACGGGCGTGAGACCCGCCACCGCCGAAGCCCTCCCCGACTCGCTCTGGTTCGACGACACCCCCGTCACCGTGCAGGACGGCCGTTTCACCGACGGCCTCGGCCGCGAGGTCGTCCTGCGCGGTTACAACGTCTCCGGCGAGACCAAGCTGGCCGAGAACAACGGCCTGCCCTTCGCCTCCGTCGCCGACGCGAAGAAGTCCGCGACCGCGCTGCGCGCCCTAGGCGGCGGCAACACGGTCCGCTTCCTGCTGTCCTGGGCGTACGCCGAACCCGTGCGCGGCCAGGTCAGCGAGGCCTACCTGGCCGCCGCCACCGACCAGATGCGCGCCTTCCTCGACGCCGGCATCCGCGTCTACCCCGACTTCCACCAGGACCTCTACTCCCGCCACCTCTTCGACCCCGACAGCTGGTACACGGGCGACGGCGCCCCCAAGTGGGCCGTGGACGCCGGGAACTACCCGGACGAGAACTGCGGGATCTGCCTGTTCTGGGGCCAGAACATCACCCAGAACGAGGCCGTGAAGCAGGCGTCGTACGACTTCTGGCACAACGCGTACGGTCTCCAGGACGCGTTCCTCACCACCGCCCAGAAGACGATGACGTACGTCAAACAGCACGTCAGCGCCGCCGAGTTCACAGGCGTAGTCGGCTTCGACCCCTACAACGAGCCGCACGCCGGCGTGTACGACTCCGGCCAGACCAGCCGCGCCTGGGAGCGCGACGTGCTGTGGCCCTTCTACGAGAAGTTCCGCGCCCGCATGGACACGGCCGGCTGGCAGGACAAGCCCGCCTTCGTCGAGCCGAACCTGTTCTGGAACGCCAACATCAGCTTCCAGAAGCAGGAGGGCGGACTCCTCGACTCCGGGACCCTCGGCCCGGACTACGTGTTCAACACCCACTTCTACGACCAGAAGGCCATCTCCGGGATCTTCATGCCGGGCAAGGCGGCCGACGGCCAGTACTCGGGCGACTTCGGCACGGTCCGCGACCGCGCCGCGGCCACGGACACCGCCGCCGTCGTCAGCGAGTTCGGCCACCCCCTCGCGGGCAACGTCTCCGACAAGGCGCCGACCGTCCTCAAGGCGATGTACCAGGCCCTCGACTCCCGCCTCCCGGGCGCGAGTTGGTGGTCGAACCCGACGGCCTCGGGCCCGGTCCTGTCCGGTTCGCAGTGGCAGTGGGACATCTACAACGGACGCCATCACGAGCTGATGAACGGCAACGCCGACAAGGTGCTGACCACCGGCGACGCCTGGAACGACGAGGACCTGTCGGCCGTACGCCTCGACGACTCGGGGACGGCCGTGCTGCGCCAGGACGCCCGGCTGCTCGACCGCGTCTACCCGAGCGCCACCGCCGGTTCGACCGTCGCCTTCACCTACGAGGACCGCTCCCGCGACGGCTCCACGACCCTGACCTGGAACCCGGTGCCGAGTTCGCTCCCGAACGTCTCCCGGCTGGTGGGCTCGGGACAGTACGGCCTGCTGCTGTGGCGCTCCGACGGCACGTCGGCGCCCACCGAACTGCACCTCCCGGCATCCTTCCCGACCTCCACCACCACGGTCGTCTCCGACCTGGGTACGTCCTACGCCCCGCCGGCGTACACCCGGACGACCCCGATCGCGGCGGCCCCGGAACCGGGCGGCACGGGCAGCCGCCGCCTTCTGCTCACCGCACCCGACAACGGTGTCCTGCACTACGCGCTGGTGACCAACGGAACGACCTCGCCCTCGGCGGACCTGCTCGGCGCGGCCCGGTCCGAGTTGTCGGCGTGGGCGGCACGGCAGGCCGGCTGAGGCCGCTCGGCCCGCCGTGCGACAGGGCGGGCCTGCTCACGCCCGGCGCAGGCAGCCGGGCCGGACACCGCCTCTACGAGGAGGCGGCTCCGGCCCGGTTCCAGCGGCCCGCCGAGGTCGCCGAACGGGCCGTCGAGGTCCAGCAGGCCGGAGTGTCTCAGTACTTTCCCGCGCGGTTCAGGGCGTCCTCGGCCTGGGCGGCCAGGGTTTCGACGAGGTCGGCTGCGGGTGGCTGGTCGGTGACGAGGTCGACCGCCTCGCCGGCCCAGACCGGTAGCGGCGGCACGTGGCCCTGGGCCACGTCCTCGTGATAAGCCCGCTGGGCCTCGGCATCCGTGGCGAGTTCCGCTTCCCGGCCCCGCCATTGGTCGAGGTAGCGATGGCCCAGGGTGCGGGCGGTGTACCGGGCGGGCCACCGCGAACCGCGGGCGATGTCGAGCACGCGGTTGCGCTCGGTGTCCTGCCCGTGTCCCTCGACGATCGCGGTGGCGATCGCCGGGGGGACCAGGGCTTCGGCGGTGGCCTGGAAGCGGGTGCCGATGAGTGCCCCCGCGGCCCCCAGAGCCAGGACGGCCGCCAGTCCGCGGCCGTCGCCGATCCCGCCGGCCGCCAGCACCGGAACCGGTGCCGCAAGGTCTGCCACCACCGGCACGAACGGCAAGGTGGACCGCCCGTGCCGGGCCCCGTGTCCACCGCCCTCGGTGCCCTGCGCCACGATGACGTCGGCGCCCAGGTCCACTGCCTGTCTGGCCTCATCCAGGTCGGTGACCTGGATGATGAGTGCCGCGCCGGCCTGGCGGATGCGTTCGGTGAACGCGCTCGGGTCCCCGAAGGACAGCATCACCGCCCTGGGTTGGTGCTCCAGTGCCCGCTCGACCGCGCTGGTGTCGATCGCCCAGGTCTGAAAGCCGATGCCCCACGGCTTGTCGGTGCCCTGTGCGACGAGAGGCAGTTCGCGGGCCAGCCAGCCCGGATCCCCGTTCCCGGAGCCCAGCAGCCCGAGCCCGCCGCCCCGCGAGACGGCCGCCGTCAGCGCACCACCGGCAGAACCGCCCATCGGTGCCAGCGCGATCGGATGCCGCACACCGAACAACTTCGTGAACGCTGTCGACAACGCCATGTCCGCCATCCTCGCGCGTACCGCTCGCCGGCACGCAGGGGCATCCCCCGCAGGCTCCCCGCCAATCGGCCGCGAGCGGGGAATCCAAACCGGCGACCATTGCCCGGAGTTGGAGAGCGGCGCAGCCAGATCACCTCATGACGCCCGTTCTGGGCGGGCCGGTCGGCGGGCCGTGCTCGGTACCGTCACCGCCCCGATCCCTTCGGGTCCCGGAGCGGCAGACCCAGGGCGCGCCGCCGCCTCGGTCGCCGCGCAGCGAATGGCGACCGAGGACGGGACGGGACAGGGCGGGACAGGGCGGAACGGCAAGGTCAAGGCCCTTGAGCGGCTGACGAGTTGAGCCTCAGGAGGCCGGGCCTGTCCAGTCCGCGGTCACGTGGCCGAGGCGCACGCGCTGCGGGTGGTCGCCCACCGGTACCGAGACCGTCTTCTGCCCGGTGGCGAAGTCGATCGCCGTGACCTGGTCGGCGCCGCTCTCGGAGACGACACAGCTCTTGCCGTCGCCGCTGACGGTCGCCCAGTAGGGCTTGGCGACGGGCACGAGCGGGCCTTCCTGGAGGGTGGCGCGGTCGACGACGGTCGCGTAGTCGTCCATCGTGCCCGCCACGCACAGCTTGGAGCCGTCCGGCTTCATCGAAATGCCGTGGTGGCGCGAGTCGTTGACGAACGTGGTGCGGTCGTCACTGGTCGCCGGGTTCTTCGGCAGCGTCTTCGTCCGGACGATCTTGTCGGTGGCGATGTCGTACTCGAAGAAGCCGTTGAAGAACGACACCTGGAAGTACAGCTTGGACTCGTCCGGCGAGAAGACGGCGGGCCGCACCGCGTCGGAGTAGTCACTCAGGCCGATCGCGTCCAGCCGCTCCCGCATGTCGATGACCTTGACCTGCTGGTACGTCGTCGCGTCGACGACGGTGATGACCCGGTTGCCCTTCGTCCAGTCCAGCCACGGCGCGTCGGTCGAGGTGTTCACGTCGCCGATGGCCATGTTCCAGATGTACTTGCCGTCCTTGGTGAAGATGTTCTCGTGCGGCTTGTCGCCCGTGCCGAACGAGCCGAGCTGCTTGCCGGTGACGATGTCCAGCACGTGCACGGTGTTCCCGGTGGACGCGGACACCGCGACCCGCTTGCCGTCGGGGGAGACGGCCATGTGGTCCGAACGGTAACCCGACACGGGGAAGCGCCAGTTGATGTTCCCGGTGGCCAGGTCGATGGAGACGACGTCGGCGAAGCTCGGCCGCGAGACCACCACCGACGTGCCGTCCGGCGTGGAGTACATGTCGTCGACGAACTGGTCGTGGCCCTCGCCGACGCTGTTGCGGATGGTCATGTAGGCGATCCACCGGATCGGATCGGCGTTGATCTCCGCCATCCGCTGGTCCTTGTCGGGAATCACGTTGATCCGGGCGACCTTCGCGAAGTCCCCGGACGACTTGATGACGTCGGCGGTGCCGTCCCAGTTGTTGCCCACGAACATCACCTCGCGCAGGGCTGCCGCCGAGGAGTCCGGAGCGGCGCCGGCGACGGTCGCGGGGGCGGTGACGGTCAGGACGACGGCGGCGGCCATGGAGCAAAGGTGCCTGGGTCCGAAAGCACGCATGAGTGCTCTCTCCTCTGGGGTGGGCGGGTGCCGGGGCGCGGCGATGAATCTGAACACGGCTGCATTCAGAGTTGACTTACTCGAAAGTAAGGAAGAGGCGGCCTTCTCGACAAGACCGCGTACACGACAAACTTGGTGTCCCAGGACGGGGCGAGGCAGTGAGGAGGCACGGTGGCGGGCAGGCTCAAGGCGCCGAGCGGCCGTTACGGCGGCAAATCGGCCGAGGAGCGGCAGGCCGAGCGGCGCCGCCGCTTCCTGGACGCCGCACTTCAGCTCTTCGGCGACGTCCCCGGATACCGCGCCACCACCGTCGCCGCGCTCAGCGAGGCCGCGGGACTGTCCACGCGCCAGTTCTACGAGGAGTTCCGCACCCTCGAGGACGTCTTGGCCGCGTTGCACCTCCAGGTCAACGACTGGGCCGAGGAGGCCGTCCTCGCCGCGGTGACCGGCGCGCAGCACCTGCCGCTCGCCGAACGCGCCGCCGCGATCTTCCGCGCGTACGCCGCGAACGTGACCGCGGACCCGCGCCGTGTCCGCATCACTTTCGTCGAGATCATCGGCGTCAGTCCGCGCATGGAGGAACAGCGCCTGGCCCGCCGCTCCCGCTGGGTCGACCTCGTGTGTGCCGAGGCGGAGGCCTTCGCCGCGCGGGGGGAGGCGGCGCCCCGCGACTACCGGCTCGCCGCGACGGCGTTCATCGGCAGCGTCAACGGCCTGCTGCACGACTGGAACGCGGGATGGGTGCAGGCCACGCTGGACGAGGTGGTCGACGAACTGGTCCGGCAACTGCTGGGGATTCTGCAGCCGCCGGGGTGGGTGCCGGGGGAGGGCTAGGAGGGGGCGGCTCGAACGCGATCCGCGAGGCAGACCGTTCGCGCTCGCGGAGGGGGCGTCGGCTGCCGGTGCGGGGCCGAGGACCGGTCAGGCAGTCCGAGCTCGTCGTGGCGGCGGTAAGGACTCACCCGCTTCGCTGCCGTCACTCGCGACATCCCCATCTCCGCGGCACCATGCGCGACTTGGCGGGTGCGACAGCGCTCGATGAGCAGGCGGCGCCCTTCCGGGGTGAGCGGGGCGTTGCGGGGAGTCATGCGACCCGGACGTCTTCGGCGGACGCGGCGGGCTCGGGGGCGGAGAAATGTATCCGTTTGGGCAGCAAGAGCGGGGTGGCGAGCAGGAGAACGCCGGACATGGTGATCGCGGCGAGCGGGCTGGTGAGTGTGGCGAGAAGGCCCCAGATCACCGTCAGGGCAGCTTGTAGGAGTTTGCTGACGGCACTCCATGTGCTGAGGACTTGGGCGGTGTGATCCGCGGGGATCCGTTGCAGGCGTTCTGTTGCGTAGATCGGATTGAAGATGCCCATGCAGGTGATCAGCAGGCCCTCGACGATGATCACGGTGAGGAGCCCGGGGATGCCGGGACGGACGAACGTGAGACCGAGTGGGAAGAGCGATCGCAGCCAGCCGGAGACGATCATGACCCGGTGCCGGCCGTAGCGGGTCACGAGGCGCACGGAGAGGCGGGCGCCCACGAAGCCGCCGAGTGCCGGGATGCCGAAGGCGAGACCGTACTGCCAGGCCGGGAAGTGGTACTGGCCCAGCAGGAGGACGGACAGGAGCGGGACGGTGGCCATGATGAGGCCGCCGACCAGGACCGAGTTGAGGAACAGGCGCCTCAGTGCGCGGTCGCGGAGGATGAACCGCCGGCCGCCGTGAAGGTCGGCTCCGCGCGACCTGGTGGCCCGGTCGCGGGGTGCCGCGACGTCGCCTCCGCGGATGCGGAGGACCCCGAGCGCGGACAGCAGGTAGCTGAGGGCGTCGGCCATGACAGTGGTGACCGGGCCGAGCAAGCCTGTGAGTGCACCGCCGAGGGGCGGGCCCGCGGCGGTCGCCACCCAGTTCGTGCCCTCGAATCTCCCGTTCGCCACAAGGAGGTGATCGCCACGGACGAGGTACTTCATATACGCGCCGGATGCGGCAGTGAAGGCGATACTCGCGGTCCCGGAGATGACCGAGACGACCAGCAGTTGGCCGTATGAAAGCAAACCGAGGACGTACGCGATCGGGACACTTGCCATCGCGATGAACCGGATCAGGTCCATTGCGATCATCACCGGACGCTTGGCCCGGTGCTCGACCCACGGCCCGAGCGAGAACGCGACAATCGCCGCGACGGCGAGCCCCGCCGCTTCCAGGAGCGACACGGCGAATGCCGACGAGTGCAGCACTCGCACCGCGATCAGCGGGAACGCGCCGAAGGCAATCCACGTACCGTATGTACTGACGGCGTAGGCCGACCACAGCCAACCGAAACTGCGGCCCAACTGCACGCGCATGCGACTCCCTCGGACAACCGACGTTCGGGTCTCTGCATCACACCGGCCGCACCGTCACGGGATCAAACAACCGTCTCCCGGGCGAGCCACAACCATCGGTTGGGCACGTTTACGCTGGATCGATGGATAC
This sequence comes from Streptomyces sp. MMG1533, assembly GCF_001279775.1. Classification (GTDB taxonomy): domain Bacteria; phylum Actinomycetota; class Actinomycetes; order Streptomycetales; family Streptomycetaceae; genus Streptomyces. The sequence continues at coordinate 185,046 of NZ_LGDG01000225.1, forward strand.
CGAGGCGGTGCGATCGTTCGTTCGCGCGGCCGAGCTCGGACAGCTGCAACACGCGGCCGACGAGCTCGGCGTAACGCAACAGGCCGTGTCGAAGCGGATCGCGACCCTGGAGCGCGAACTCGACGTCCGGTTGTTCACCCGAACCGCCCGAGGGGTCGAGCTGACACTCGACGGCCAGGCTTTCCTCCCGCACGCCCGGAGCATCGTCACGGGTGTCGATCGCGCCATCACCGCGATCAGGCCGGGCTCGCGGGCCCTTCGGATCGACGTTCTCGGCCTGCGATCCGCCCAGGCCGTCGTCCTGCACGACTATTGGCGGTCGCATCCCGAAACCGACCTCGACGTGGTGACCCTCAGGGTCAACGACCCTCGCGTGGCGGTCACCGCCGTCCAATCAGGCGATATCGACGCCTCGTTCCGCTCGGTCACCGACCCGGCCACACTGCCGCGCGACGTGCAAATGATCCACGCGTTCGACTCCCCGCTGGAACTCCTCGTCGGCCCGAGGCACCCGCTCGCCTGCGCACGCACACTGACACCGTCCCAGCTGCGCCGGCACCGGATCTGGGTGCCGGGTATCGCGCCGCGAAGCGAATGGGCAGAGTTCTACGATCAGCTCGCCACCGACTTCGACCTCCGCGTTGACGCCGCGGGCCCGAACTTCGGCAACGAGGTACTCCTCGACATCCTCGCGGACTCCGCGGACGTGGCAACCCTCGTAGGCTCGCGCGACCGCTACATCTGGCCGACCAACCACGACCTGCGCCGCATCCCGATCGTGAATCCGACGCTCGCATACCCGCTCTCGCTCATCGTCCCCCGAGCGAATCCACACCCAGGACTTCGGGCGATCATCAACCACTTCGGAAACCTGGCACCGCTCCCCGAGACGGCCTGGCTCCCATCCTGGGCGACGACGCCACGCCGCAGCGACGGAAACTTCGAACACACCCGACGCTGACGGCCGCTTCCAGCAGCACACTGCCGACACGACTGGCCGAACGCACCCCTGGCCAAGGTGATTCGACCGGCCGTTGCCGACAACGTCATGGTCGGCAACCCCTAGTCGGCCAGCCGGTTCACCGCGTCGAGCACCGGCGTGATCCCGTCCTCGCTCCGGATGCGCGCCCCCAGCGCCCGGGCCCGCTCGCCGTACCCGGGATCACGGGTGGCCCGCACGAGCGCAGCGGCCAGCGCGTCGGCCGTCAGGCGGCGCAGCGGAACAGTGCGCGGGGCCACGCCCAGGCCGACCAGCCGCGCCGCCCAGAACCCCTCGTCGAACTGAATCGGCACCGGCACGGCCGGCACCCCCGCCCGCAGCCCGGCAGCGGTGGTGCCCGCACCCGCGTGGTGGACGACCGCCGCCATCCGCGGGAAGAGCAGGGAGTGCGGGACCTCGCCGATGGTCAGCATGTCGTCGCCGGAGGCCTCCAGCCCGGCCCAGCCCCGCTGGATCACCCCGCGCAGCCCGGCCGTTCGCAGGGCACGCACGATGTCGGCCCCGAGCCGCCGCGGATCGGGCACGGTCGCGCTGCCCAGCCCCACGAAGACCGGCGGCGGCCCGGCATCGACGAACTCCTCCAGCCGGGGCGGCAGCCGGTCCTCCCCGTCGTACGGCCACCAGTAGCCCGCCACGTCGAGACCCGCCCGCCAGTCGCGCGGCCGTGCGACCACCAGCGGGCTGAAGCCGTGCAGCACCGGCCAGCCCTGGCGCTCCCGGGCCCGCAGTCCCGCGGTGGTATGTGCGCGGGGCAGCCCCAGCCGGGCCCGTAGGGGCGGTAAGGCCGCGGCGAAGACCTGCTCGACGGCCAGGCTCACGCCCATCCCGGCGACCCGGTTGCCGACGGGCCCCCAGGAGCCGACGCCCAGCATCGGCGGCGCGAACTCCCGGGTGGGGGAGAGGGGTTGGAGGTGGACGCCCAGGCTCGGCAGGGACAGCCCCTCGGCGATGGTGTGCCCCAGCGGGCCGAGGGAGGCGGCGAGGAGCAGTGCGTCGCTGGTGCGGGCCGCCGCCACCAGGTCGTCGGTCATCAGCCCGACCAGTGCCCGCGCCATCGCCACCACCCGCACCATTTTGCCCACGCCGGTCGCACTGCGGTGCAGCCTCCGCCCGCGCGAGGATTCCAGCTCCGCCCGAGGGTCCGTCGGCAGTGGGTGGAACCGGAGCCCCGCCCGCGCCGCCAGCGGCTCGAACCGGGCGTGGGTGACCAGGGTGACCTCGTGTCCGGCGCGGGAAAGTCCGTGTCCCAGGCCGGTGTAGGGGGCCACGTCGCCCCGGGACCCCGCCGTCATGATGGCTACGCGCACGAAGGCCAGTATGGCGGCGGGACGAGCCACCCCGGGCAACGAACCGTACGCAACGGCAACTTCACCCTTGTCACATCCGTTGACTTGCCTCTCCGGTGGCTCTACGTTCGGCGCGCACAATGTTCGGATCACCGATCTCTGTTCGAAATTCCGACCATCCTCGGTGTTCCTCCCGCATGAAGGAGCCGCATGTACCCCCCGCCGCGATCACCTCGCTCGACCGCCAGAGGCCTCGTACGACGCTGTAGAGCCACGGCCGTCCGTGCCCTGGCCCTTGCCCTGACCGCGACCGCCGCCCTGCTGTTCGCCCAGCCGACTCCGGCGCTGGCGGCGACGAGCCGTCAGATATCGGTGCCCGCCGCCCCGATGGGCTGGGCGTCCTGGAACAGCTTCGCCGCGAAGATCGACTACAACGTGATCAAGCAGCAGGTGGACGCGTTCGTCGCGGCGGGCCTGCCCGCGGCCGGGTACAACTACATCAACATCGACGAAGGCTGGTGGCAGGGCACCCGGGACGCCGCCGGCAACATCACGATCGATGAGACCGAGTGGCCGGGCGGCATGAAGGCCATCGCCGACTACATCCACAGCAAGGGCCTGAAGGCGGGCATCTACACCGACGCCGGCAAGGACGGCTGCGGCTACTACTTCCCGACGGGCCGGCCCGCCGCGCCCGGCTCGGGCAGCGAGGGCCACTACGACCAGGACATGCTCCAGTTCTCGAAGTGGGGCTTCGACTTCGTGAAGGTCGACTGGTGCGGCGGCGACGCCGAGGGCCTCGACGCGAAGACCACGTACCAGGCCATCAGTGACGCGATCACGAAGGCCACGGCGACCACGGGCCGGCCGCTGACCCTCTCGCTCTGCAACTGGGGCTACCAGAACCCGTGGAACTGGGCCCCGGGCCAGGGCGCGATGTGGCGGACCAACACCGACATCATCTACTACGGCAACAAGCCCTCGATGACGAGTCTGCTGGCCAACTACGACACCAACCTGCACCCCACGGCCCAGCACACCGGCTACTACAACGACCCGGACATGCTGATGGTCGGCATGGACGGCTTCACCGCCGCCCAGAACCGCACCCACATGAACCTGTGGGCGATCTCCGGCGCCCCCCTCCTGGCCGGCAACAACCTGGCCACCATGACCGCGGAGACCGCCGGGATCCTGAAGAACCCCGAGGTCATCGCGGTCGACCAGGACTCGCGCGGCCTCCAGGGCGTCGAGGTCGCCGAGGACACCACGGGAGCGCAGGTCTACGGCAAGGTCCTGTCCGGCGCCGGCAACCGCGCGGTCGTCCTGCTCAACCGCACCTCCGCCGCCAAGAACATCACCGTGCGCTGGTCGGACCTGGGCCTGACCAACGCCAACGCCACGGTCCGTGACCTGTGGGCGCGCGCCGACGTGGGGACGTACGGCACGAGTTACACGGCGAGCGTCCCGGCGGGCGGCTCGGTGATGCTCACGGTCACCGGCGGCACCGAGGCGGCGAGCAGCACCTACACCGGCACGTCGAGCTTCACCGGCGTGGTCGCCGGGAGCACCGGCCTGAAGACGGTCGACGTCTCCTACACCAACAACACCTCCACCACCCGCACGGCCACCCTCCAGGTCAACGGCCAGACGCCCACCAAGGTCGCCTTCCCGCCGACCGGATCGAGCCCGGGCACGATCTCCGTCGCGGCCTCCCTGTCCAAGGGCTCCGCCAACACGCTCGCCTTCTCGGGAGCGTCGGGCATCGACTCGGTCACCGTCAGACCCCTGCCCGGCGCGAACGGCACCATGGCCGTCGGCAAGCAGTCCGGCCGCTGCCTCGACATCTACAACAACACCATCACCAACGGCACCCAGGCCGAGCTGTGGGACTGCAACGGCGGCCAGAACCAGTCCTGGAGCTACACCTCCCGCAAGGAACTCGTGGTGTACGGCAACAAGTGCCTGGACGCCTACAACCGCGGCACGACCAACGGCACCAAGGTCGTCATCTGGGACTGCAACGGCCAGACCAACCAGCAGTGGAACGTGAACAGCGACGGCACCTTCACCAACGTCAACGCCGGTCTCTGCCTCGACGCGAACAACAACGGCACGGCCAACGGCTCACTGCTGGTGCTGTGGTCGTGCAACGGCGGCGACAACCAGAAGTGGACGCTGACGTAGCACCCGCCTAGGCGAGACACACCAGCGACACCACCGCGGCCACCGCGGCGCCGCCCAGCAGCCAGCAGGCCAGCAGGCGGCGCCGCAGCCCGCGGTACGCCTCCTCGTACTCGCCCCGCAACTCCCCGGCCCGCGCCACCGTGCGCTGCCAGGAGGTGCGGGCGAGTGCGAGGTACTCCGCCTCGAACCGGCGCTCCACTTCCTCCCGCTGGGCGTCGGTGAGCCAGTGCAGCGGGGCGGTGAAGCGCGCGGCGGCACTGCGGCCCTCCGCGCGGGCGGCGGCGAGGAGGAGATGTCCCTCGATGTCGTTGAGGAGCGTGCGGGTGTCGGGGGTGCTCACCGGGCGGCCAACTCCCTTTCCGGCGCCCCCGGTGCGGGGGCGTGGTGCAGGTCGAACGCGGGGGACTCGCTGCGGATCCGGGGAAGCGCGACGAAGTTGTGCCGGGGTGGCGGGCAGGAGGTCGCCCACTCCAGTGAGCGGCCGTAGCCCCACGGGTCGTCGGCGGCGACCGGCTCGCCGTACTTGGCCGTCTTCCAGACGTTGTAGAAGAAGGGCAGAAGGGACAGGCCGAGCAGGAAGGAGAAGACGCTCGACAGCGTGTTGAGCGTGGTGAGGCCCTCCACCGCCAGATAGTCGGGAATCCGGCGCTGCATTCCGTTCACGCCCAGCCAGTGCTGGACGAGGAACGTGCCGTGGAAGCCGGTGAACAGCGTCCAGAAGGTGATCTTCCCGAGGCGCTCGCCGAGCATCTTGCCGGTGAACTTCGGCCACCAGAAGTGGAATCCGGCGAACATCGCGAAGACCACGGTGCCGAAGACGACGTAATGGAAGTGCGCCACGACGAAATAGGTGTCCGAGGTCGGGAAGTCCAGCGGCGGTGAGGCGAGCATGACGCCGGTCAGGCCGCCGAAGACGAACGTGACCAGGAAGCCGGTCGCCCACAGCATCGGGGTCTCGAAGGACAGGCTTCCGTTCCACATCGTTCCGATCCAGTTGAAGAACTTCACGCCTGTCGGCACGGCGATGAGGAACGTCATGAAGGAGAAGAACGGCAGGAGTACACCGCCGGTGACGTACATGTGGTGGGCCCACACCGTCACGGACAGGCCCGCGATGGAGATGGTCGCCGCGATCAGGCCCATGTAGCCGAACATCGGC
>NZ_LGDG01000226.1 GCF_001279775.1 Streptomyces sp. MMG1533
GGCGCCCCGCCCCGCCCCGCACGACCCGCACGACCCGCATCACCGACGCCCCGCCCCTCCCGCCCCGCACGACCACCATCACCCGCACCCCGCCCTTCCCGCTCCCACGCCCCGGCCGACCTGGACTCTCGCGTATGCCCCCGCGCGGTTCGGGCATGGTTCGTGGGTCTGGGCGGGGATTCACTTGGGGTGACGGGTGGTGCCGGGCGGGAGTTCGGCCGGATGCGGGAGTTGGTGTCGGGATGATCGAGGGACCGTATTTTGTACTGACCGTGCTGGGTGTGCTGGGGACCGGGCTGGTGGCCGGGGTCTTCTGCGGGTTCTCGACGTTCGTGATGCGTGGGCTCGCCGCGCTGCCGCCCGCGCAGGGCGTCGCCGCGATGAACGCGATCAATGTGAGCGCGGTGCGGCCGGCGTTCATGGTCGTGTTCGCCGGGACGGCGGTGCTGAGCGCGGTGATCGCGGTGGTGACGTTCGTGCTGTGGCCGGACGAGGGGACGGTGGAGCTGTTGGTGGGCAGCGCGCTGTACCTGTTCGGCGTCTTCGGGCTGACCATGGTGGCGAACGTGCCGCGCAACGACGCGCTCGCGAAGCTGGATCCGGGCACCCGGGAGGCGGCGGCGTACTGGCCGACGTACGTCCGCGAGTGGACGCTGTGGAACCACGTCCGCATGGTCGCCTCGGCCGCCTCGGCGGTGGCGTACATGCTGGCCCTCACCTGACGGCGGGCCCCTTGCCGGACGGGTACCGGTCGGCGAGAAAGCGCTGTCAGCCCCTCTGCGCGAGTGACCGATGGGACGTATCGTGGCCGAAAGACGTTCGTAAGAGTGCCGCCCGATGACGCACGGCCACGTCGGACGCGCACGCGTAAGCGTCGCACGCGCAAGCAAGGAAGACGCCCATGGCCGATCCCAAGGGATTCATGACCACGCCTCGCCAGGACTGGCCGCGCAGGCCGGTCGAGGAGCGGGTCCGGGACTGGGACGAGGTGTACGTCCCCGGGGCGCTGCTGCCCATCATCAGCAAACAGGCGGACCGCTGCATGGACTGCGGCATCCCCTTCTGCCACGACGCCTGTCCGCTCGGCAACCTGATACCCGAGTGGAACGACCTGGTGTCCCGGGACGACTGGCGTGCGGCCGCCGACCGACTGCACGCCACCAACAACTTCCCGGAGTTCACGGGCCGGTTGTGCCCGGCGCCCTGCGAGGCGGGGTGTGTGCTGGCCATCAACCAGCCGGCGGTCACCATCAAGAACGTCGAGGTCGCCATCGCCGACCGGGCGTGGGAGCTCGGATTCGCGCCGCCGCGGCCGCCGGAGCGGTTGTCCGGGCGGACGGTCGCGGTGATCGGATCGGGGCCCAGCGGGCTTGCCGCGGCACAGCAGTTGACCCGCGCCGGGCACACGGTCGCCGTGTACGAGAAGGACGACCGGCTCGGCGGTCTGATGCGGTACGGCATCCCCGAGTTCAAGATGGAGAAGCACCATCTGGAGCGGCGGATCGAGCAGATGCGGGCGGAGGGCACGAAGTTCCGTACGTCGACCGCGGTCGGGCGGGACATCGGCGCCGCGGAACTGCGTTCGCGCTACGACGCCGTGGTGATCGCCACCGGTGCGACGGCATGGCGTGAACTGGACGTACCGGGACGGGAGTTGACCGGTATCCAGCAGGCGATGGAGTACCTGCCGCTGGCCAACCGGGTGCGCGAGGGGGACCTGGAGGTCTCGCCGATGTCCGCCGCCGGGAAGCACGTCGTCATCGTCGGCGGCGGCGACACGGGGGCGGACTGCCTGGGCACGGCGGTGCGGGAAGGCGCCGCGTCCGTCACGCAGTTGGACATCTACACGCAGCCCGGTGGCGAGCGGGACGAGGACACCGATCCCTGGCCGACGTACCCGAAGATCTACCGGCTGTCGGCGGCGCACCAGGAGGCCGGCGAGCTGCGGACGGCCCCGGCTGCGAACGCCGACGCACGGCTGTTCGCGGCGTCCACGCTCCGTTTCACCGGGGACGCCGACGGGCACGTACGGTCGCTCCACCTCGTCGAGGTCGACGCGCGGCGGCGGCCCGTGCCGGACACCGGGCGGACCCTGCCCGCCGACCTCGTGCTCCTCGCCCTCGGCTTCTCGGGCCCCGACAAGGAGGACGGGCTCGTCGACCAGTTGGGGCTGGGGCTGGATCCCCGCGGGACGCTCACGCGGGACGCCGGCTTCGCGACGAACGTCCCCGGCGTGTTCGCCGCCGGTGATGCCGCGCGCGGGCAGTCGCTCATCGTGTGGGCCATCGCCGAGGGGCGGGCGGTGGCGGCGGCCGTCGACCGCCATCTGACGGGGACTTCGCGACTGCCGGCGCCGATCGGGCCGTACGACCGCCCCATGGCCGTTTAGAGCAGGAACGACTGCCCGGGCCGCCAGAGAACGGCTGTCGGGGCCGCCAGGGAACGACTAGCGGCGCTCGTCCGTCCCCGCCACCTTCCCCGTCGCCAGTGCCACCCGGTTCCACGTGTTGATCGTGAGGATCAGGGCGAGGACATGGGCCAGTTCCTCCTCGTCGAAGTGGGCTGCGGCGCGGGCGTAGACCTCGTCGGGGACACCGCCGTCGGCCACCAGGGTCACCGCCTCCGTGAGGGCGAGGGCCGCCTGTTCCTTCTCGGTGAAGAAGTGGCGGGCCTCGCGCCACACGGCGACCATGTGCAGCCGGTCCTCGCTCTCGCCGGCCTTGCGCGCATCGCCCGTGTGCATGTGCAGGCAGTACGCGCAGTGGTTGAGGTGCGAGGCACGGATCTGGATCAGCTCGACGAGGGCGGGGTCGAGGCCCTGGCGGGCGGCGGCGTCGAAGCCGACGAGGGCGCGGAAGACCTTCGGGGCGGACTTCGCGAAGTCCAGGCGGGTCCGCCGGGCCTCCGCCCCGGCGATCACGGCAGTGGGGTCAGCGGTCGTGGTGCCGACGGTCGTGGTGCCGGCGGTCGTGGTGTCGATCGTGTTCGTCGTCATGTGCACCAACCTACGAGCCGGATAGACCCGCTGTAGGGTGCATTTCCATGGACAAAACGTGGGTCAATTCCGCGGAGCGGATCGGCGCCGACCTGCATCTGGAGCTGTCCGGGCCGGGCGGGCGGCGGGCGGCCCTCATCCGGGCGCTGCGTGAGGCCGTGCGCAGCGGGCGGCTTGCTCCCGGCACCCGGCTGCCGCCGTACCGCTCGCTCGCCGCCGACCTCGGTGTCGCCCGCAACACGGTGGCCGACGCGTACGCGGAGCTCGTCGCGGAGGGCTGGCTCACCGCCCGGCAGGGCTCGGGCACGCGGGTCGCGGACCGTGCCGAGCCGCTGCGACACGCCGCGCGGGTGCCCCGGAAGGCACCTCCACGCGCGCGTGGACCACGGCACGACCTGCGTCAGGGGTCCCCGGACGCGTCCTCCTTCCCGCGTGCGGCGTGGCTCGCCTCCTATCGGCGGGCCCTGCAGCGGGCACCCAACGAGGTGTTCGGGCCGGGCGACCCCGCCGGGCGCGTCGAGCTGCGGGAGGCGCTCACGGAATACCTGGCACGCGTGCGCGGCGTACGCACCGAGCCGGGCCGGATCGTGATCTGCTCCGGCTTCGCGCACGCGCTGCGGCTGCTGTTCGGCCAGGACAGAGGCGGGGGCGGCGGGGTGCTGCGCGGCCCGCTGGCGGTGGAGGCGTACGGGCTGGGATTCCACCGGGGACTGCTCGACGCCGCGGGTGTGCGGACCGTACCGCTCCCGCTGGACGAACACGGCGCGCAGGTCGAGCGGTTGGGCCGCGAGCGGGCCGTGCTGCTCACGCCCGCGCATCAGTTTCCGACCGGCGGGCCGCTGGATCCCGCGCGCCGGGCCGCGGTGGTCGACTGGGCACGCGCGCGTGCAGGCGTGATCGTCGAGGACGACTACGACGGGGAGTTCCGCTACGACCGCAAGCCGGTCGGCGCGGTCCAGGGACTCGATCCCGAGCGCGTGATCTTCGTCGGCTCGGTCAGCAAGAGCCTGTCCCCGGCGGTACGGCTGGGGTGGATGGTCCTTCCGGAGCGGTATGTCGACGACGTGCTCGCGGCCAAGGGCGAGCGGGAGGCCTGGGCGAGCGTCCTGGATCAGCTGAGCCTCGCCGACTTCATCTCGCGTGGGTCCTACGACCGTCACGTGCGGCGTATGCGGCAGCGGTACCGGAGCCGCCGGGACCGTCTCGCCGCGACGCTCGCCGCCCACGCGCCGCACGTCGAGGTCACCGGTGTCGCGGCCGGGCTGCACGCCGTTCTGCGACTGCCTCCCGGCACCGAGCGCTCCACGGTCAAGGCCGCCGCCTGGCAGGGGATCGCCCTGGACGGCCTCGCCGAGTTCCGACACCCGGACACCGGCATGGCGGCCCGCGACGGCCTGGTCGTGGGGTACGCGACGCCCTCGGAGCACGCGTACGGAGCGGCGCTGGACGCGCTGTGCGGGGTGCTGCCACCGGGTGAGTGAGCCCCGGTCTCCTCGGTCTCCTCGGGGCGACGGGCAGACGCCGAAGCCCGAGCAGGTGCAGCGCTTCCTCGACGTGGTCGCCAAGTCGACCGGGCCGGTGTTCGTGCACTGCGGCGCCGGAGTCGGCCGTACGGGCGCGATGGCGGCCGCGTATCTCGTGCAGACCGGGGAGCAGTCGTCGGCGGCGGCGGTCCGGCGCAACCTCGCGGTCGGACCACCGTCGATCGAGCAGATCTACTACGGGCTGAACCTCAGCCCCGGCGAGGCGGAGCAGCCGCCGCTCCCGGTGGTGGTCGTGAGCCGTCTCGTGGACGCCCCCCGGCGGATCTGGTCCTCGCTGTAAGACCCCGCGAGGCTGTAAGACCCTACGCGGCCGTAGGGCCCCGCGAGGCTGCAAGCGCCCCGCGGTGGTCAGGGCTTGCGCCCCACCGCCCCGTACCCGGGAATGACCCCGTCGCCCTGACCGGGGACGGGCTCACCCAGCTCGGGATGCCACCGGTGCGGCACCTCGACGCCCGGCTCGACGAGTTCCAGGCCGTCGAAGAAGCGGCTGAACTCCTCGCGGGAGCGCAGCGCCAGGGTGACACCGGCGGCCTTGAGCTTCTCGGTGGCCGCCTTCGACTCCTCGGGCGTGAAGTCGGCGGTCGCGTGACTGACCACCAGGTAGCTGCCCGAGGGCAGTTCGGACAGCAGTCGGCCGACCAGTTCGTGCGCGCCGTCCTCGTCGGAGACGAAGTGCAGCAGCGCGACGAGCGAGAGGGCGATCGGCCTGCCGAAGTCCAGGACCTTCTTCGCGCCTTCGATGATGGCGTCGGAATCCCGCACGTCCGCCTGGAGGTACTCGGTCACCCCCTGGTCCGTGCCGCGCAGCAGGGCGGCCGCGTGGGCCAGGACGATCGGGTCGTTGTCGCAGTAGACGACACGCGCGTCGGGCGCGGCCCGCTGGGCGATCTGGTGGAGGTTCGGCTCGGTGGGGATTCCGGTGCCGATGTCCAGGAACTGGCGTACGCCGTGCTCGGCGAGCCAGCGTGTGGAGCGGTGCATGAACGCCCGGTTGACGCGTGCCATCACGGGCACCCGCGGGTCGAGGGCGAGCATCTGCCGGCCCATGGCCTCGTCGACGGGGTAGTTGTCCTTGCCGCCGAGGTACCAGTCGTACATCCGCGCGGGGTGCGGTCTGCCGGTGTCGATCTCAACCATTAATCCAGTACCCATCAATATCCATCAATTCAGTACCAACACAAGTAAGTTGACTGAGAGTCAGCAATCACGTCACGACAGGAGAAAGTCGGCCTCCCCCGCTTTCGCGCCTTCGATGAACGCGGTCATCTCGGCCGGGCTGTAGATCAGCGCCGGACCGTCCGGGTCGGTGGACTGCCGGACGGCGATCCGGCCGTCGGCGAGCTTCATCGCCTCCAGGCAGTTCCCTCCGTTGCCGCCGCTCCACGGCTTGTGCCAGCCTTCGCTGCCCAAGTCCCGCGCGGGCATACCGTTGTAGACCTGTATGCGCGGCTTGATGCGATCCATTCACAGCTCCTTGCGGAGATCCCTGAGGATCTCCTTCGTGCGATGTGCCGTAGCGGCCTGCGCCGCCATGCGGTCCATGACCTCGAGGTGGGTCGCCACCTCGGCTCGCGCGTCCAGATAGACGGCGCCGGTCAGGTACTCGCTGTAAACCATGTCCGGGAGTTCCGGCACGGCGAATCGGAACAGCACGAAGGGCCCGTACGTGCCGGGGTGCGGCCCGTTGGCGAACGGGGCGACCTGCAGCGTGACGTTGGGCAGCTTCGTGGCGTCGAGCAGTTTGTCGATCTGGGCACGCATCACCTCCGGGCCGCCGACGGGGCGGCGCAGCACGGTCTCGTCCATCACGACCCACAGCCGCGGGGCCTCCTGACGGGTGAGCAGTTCCTGGCGTTGCATGCGCAGGGCGACATGGCGCTCGATGTCGTCGGGGCTGGTCTGGCCGATGGCACCGGACCGCAGGACACCACGCGCGTAGTCCTCGGTCTGGAGCAGGCCGGGCACGAAGTGCGGCTCGTACTGGCGGATGAGGGCGGCCGCGCCCTCCAGGCTGACGTGCATCGAGAACCAGCCGGGCAGGACGTCGTGGAACCGCTGCCACCACCCGGGCTGGTTGGCCTCCTCGGCCAGTTGAACGAAGCCCTCGGCCTCCAGGTCGGAAACCCCATAGGCCTTCAGGAGAAGTTGGAGGTACGGGATCTTGAGCCCGACCTCGGCCATCTCCATACGCCGGACCGTGGCGGGGGCGACGCGGAGAATGCGGGCGGCCTCCTCGCGCTTGAGGCCGGCGCGTTCCCGCAGGTCCAGCAAGCGCCGACCGAGGACGACCTGGCCGACCGTCGGCGCGGACCGCGGTTCGCTCACCCTCCACCTCCACAAATCGGGCCGGCCACAAAAACATGCTGACAGCCCTGCGGCGCCATTCGAAGACCCATTCGAAGATCCGTACGAATCTCCGTTGATCCCAACTGGCGCCGCTCGACGTGCTGTTGCGAGCAGTGTGCCACGGCACTTCACCGCGTCATACAGCACTCTGCATTTTTCAGAGTGACACTTGCCAAGTGTTCACGGCGGGGCGATAGTGGCAAGCGTGATTCCGTCCCCGCCCTTAGGAACAGACGCCGCTGCGGACCGCCCCACCGGTCTCGGCGCTGCCACGGGAGTGAGCCCCGCCAGGGCCGCTGCCGCGCGCCGGTTCCGATTCGAGCTGGCCGCCCATCCGGGTTCTCCCGCGCAGGCCAGACAGCTGACACGGGCGCGGCTGACCCACTGGTCGGTCGGCGAGGACACCTGCGACTCGGCGGCCCTGGTGGTCTCCGAGCTGGTCACCAACGCCATCGTGCACACCGCGAGCAGCCGTGTCGTCTGCGAGCTGCACGACGGTGACGACCTGGTGCGCATAGCCGTACGTGACGAGGGCTGCGCGCCGGGTGAGCCGCACCCGTCCCCGCAGCGGGCCGAGGAGGAGCACGGGAGGGGACTGCTCCTCGTCGACGCTCTGTGTCACAGCTGGGGTGCCCACGAGCACGGCCCCGGCCTGCTGGTCTGGGCGGAGCTGCCGCGCAAGGGCGACACCCCCCGCAACGACGCGGCCGTCCCGCGCAACGACCTGGGCTGGGGAGCCCGCCCGAAGCCCGGGCCGTCCGGCGGTTCGGGCGAGGAGGACGAGGCGGAGGCGCACCACCGAGCGGCAGGCCCGGCACACGCAGAAACGGCACACCAGCACGCGGCACCCGCAGGGACAGCACACCACCACGCGGCACCCGCAGAAACGGCACACCACCGCCTGGCACCCGCAGAAACAGCACACAACCACCCGGCGCCAGCAGAAACGACACATCACCGAGCAGCGCCCGACGCGGACGCACGTCATCACGAGACGGGGACCCTGAGGGTCCCCCCGATCGAGCGGAACCGAGATCGGGGGAGGGCGTGAGGGCCGGCTCCGGTGGCGGCCAGGTCCTGAGCCTGGACACTCTGGTCCGCCTCCGGCGCGGGCTGCGGACAACGGGAACCCCGCGGCCTCTGGCCCTGCCCGAGGGCATGACGGCCCCGCTGGGCTGTGACGCGGTGGCGGTGCCCGCCCGGTTCGGCCCGCTGCTGATGCCCCGGCTGCGGCAGGTGGGGTGCGTCTACGCCGACGAGACGCACTGGTGGTGGATCGTTCCGTCCGACTCGGACTACGCCCTGGAGTGGCCCGCCCCCGCGCGGTACGTCACCGGGGCGATGGCCCCCGAGGCGCCGACCGCCCCCGACCTGATCCACAAGCCGGACGGCACGCTTCCGTACACCCCGCCGATACCGTTCTTCCTGGCTCTGTGCCGGCTCACCGGCACGACTCCCACCTGGTCCCGGCCGGTCAGCGCGTAAGACACCGGTCGTGCGCCCGCGCGCTCCCGTCTCTTCGGCATGCGCCCTGCCCGCACTGATGCCCGCCCCGCGATAGTGGCCGTTCGTCCAGGTTCGCGGGAGGTCGACGGTGGGAACGAGGCGCGACGAGGGCGACACGGACAAGCCCGAGGTCTCCGAGTCGGAGCAGCTGCTCTTCGGCGGCCCGTTGCGCTACGACATGGGCTGGAACTCGCACGCGGACGCCTTCCTGGAGCTGAACTTCCGGGCCATGCTCACCCGCCTCCCGTCCCTGCTGACGGCCAGCTTCCGGCTCGCCTGGCAGGCCGACCGACGGGCCGCCCGGACCGTGGTGGCCGCCGAGGTGGGCCGGGGCCTGGCGCAGGCGGTGAGTCTGCTCGCGGTCAACAGCGTGCTGGGCCGGCTGATCGGCGGCGGCACCCTGGAGGACCGGCTGCGCGGCGCCGTGCCCGCCCTGGTCGTGATGGCCGCCGTGATGCTGGTCGGGGCGCTGCTGCGGGCCGCGTCGACGTACGCCACCGGGCGCCTGGAGCCCAAGGTGGAGCGGGTGGCGACCGAGCGGTATCTGGAGCGGGCGGCGACCGTGGAGCTGTCCGCGATCGAGGACCACGCCTTCCACAAGCTGCTGGACACCGCGCAGTACGGCGCCACGTCCGCCCGGCGGATGATCTCGTACGCCACGCGCGTGGTGAACGCGATGATCTCGCTGATCGCGGCGGCGAGCGTACTGACCGTGCTGCACCCGGCGCTGCTGCCGCTGCTGGTGACCATGACCCTGCCGAGCGCCTGGAGCGCGCTGACCAACGCGCGGCGCCGATACGAGTCCTTCCACACCTGGGTGCAGCACGCGCGCGCGGGACGACTGCTCGGCGCCCTGCTGATCGAACCCGAGGCGGCTCCCGAGATCCGCGTGCACGGTGTGGGCCCGTTCCTGCTCCGCCATTTCCGCGAGATGTCCGAGACGGCGGAGGCGGAGCAGGCCCGCCTGGCCCGGCTGGCGGCCCGTACGGGCCTGATCGCGGCCGCCTGGACGGGCCTCGCGACGGCGGCGACGTACGCGACGCTGGGCGGGCTGCTGCTGGCGGGCGCGATGGCACTGTCGGTCGCGGGGACGGCCGTGATCGCCATCCGCACCGGCTCGCAGAGTCTCGCCACACTGGTCGTGGAGATGAACGCCCTGCACGAGGAGGCGCTGTTCGTCGGCGACCTCCAGCGGCTCTACGTGGAGGCGGCCGAGCGGGCGATCCCGGTGGGCGGAGCGGCCCTGCCGGACGATCCGCGCGAGATCAGATTCGAGAACGTCACCTTCACCTATCCGGGGGACGCGGCCCGCCCCGCCCTCGACGACGTGACGCTCACCGTCCCGCTCGGCAGGATCGTCGCGCTGGTCGGCGAGAACGGCTCCGGCAAGACCACGCTGGTGAAGCTGCTGGCCGGGCTGTACGCCCCCGACCGGGGCCGGATCCTGTGGGACGACGTGGACGCGGCGGGCGCGGACCGGCATCTGCTCGCGGAGCGCGTCGCGATGGTGGCCCAGGACTTCAAGCGATGGCCGTTCACGGCCCGCGTCAACGTGGCGGTCGGCCGCTCCTCTTCGCCGCTCACCGACGAACGCGTGGCCGGGGCGGTCGGGGAGGCCGGGGCCGAGGACGTGCTGGCGGACCTGCCGCGCGGCCTGGACACCCTGCTGGCCCGCAACTTCAGCGGGGGGCACGAGCTGTCGGGCGGTCAGTGGCAGCGGCTGGGGATCGCCCGGGCCGCGTACCGGCGCGGCCGCATCCTGATCGTGGACGAGCCGACGGCGGCCCTGGACGCCCGGGCCGAGCTGGAGGTGTTCGAGAAGATCCGTGCCCTGGCCGGCACCGGGCAGACGGTCATCCTCATCACCCACCGGCTGGCGTCCGTACGCCACGCGGACCTGGTGCACGTCCTGGACCAGGGGCGCCTTGTGGAGTCCGGCACGCCCGACGAGCTGCTGGCGACGGGCGGGGTCTATGCGGAGCTGTACTCGCTCCAGGCGGAGCAGTTCACGGCGAAGGTGCCCGCTTCCCGCAAGACGGCGAAGGTGCCCGCCCCGAAGGCGGGCTGACCTCACGCGACAGCGTCGACCGCCGCCTCCCCGCTACGCACGATCACCAGGAACGTGTCCGTCGCGAGGTCCATCACGACCTCCGCGGGCATGCCTTCAAGTCGTCGCGCCTGCGCGAACTCCTCCGCCGGCCACGAGCCTCGCGGCCCACCTGCGGGAAAGCGTTCGAGCACGGTTCGCCCGTTCACCACCCTGCACCTCCAGAAAGCGTCGTACTTGTAGGAGTTAACGCCTTCCGGGGGCCTGACGCCTCGCTCAGTTGCGGGACTGAGACGTAGTTGACACGCATTCAGCGCGCAGCGTGAGGAAGTGGTTACCGAACGGTCATTTTCACTACTGTTCGTGTCATTCCTCGTACTCATCGTGATATCGGACGCGCTCGCTGCCCGCGGGCGCCCCGAGAGACGACGCGCGCCCCTTGGGTTCCTCCCACTCCTCCTGTCGTCCCAGCGCGGTGAGGTCCAGCAGGCTGGTGGTCGAGCCGAGCCCGTCGAGACCGCGTTCGTACGTCGAGTAGGTGTGGAAGACCCTCCCCCGGTCCCGCAGGAAGCAGCTGACGCCCGGCCGCTCGACCAGCTCCCCCGCATGTTTCAGGGTCACCTCGAAGTCGTAATTGAAATCGCTCGCGTACGACGAGTACCAGGGCACCGTCCACCCCATCCGCGCCTTGAACGGCAGGATCTTCGTGTACGGCGCTCTCGACACGGCGACGAACGTCGTGCCGCGTGCGTTCAGATGCGCGAGGTGCCCGATCTGGTCCAGGAAGCCCGAGCAGCTGCGGCAGCCGGCGTCCCACTCGGGCGCGAACATGAAGTGGTGGACGACGAGTTGGCCGCGTCCCTCGAAGAGGTCGAGCAGCGTGGCCTTGCCGTCGCCGCCCTCGAAGACGTACTCCGTGTCGATCTCGACCATCGGCAGTCCGCGCCGTTCGGCGTTGAGCGCGTCCCGCGCGCGCGTGAGGACCTTCTCCTTCAGCAGTAACTCCGCACGCGCCGCGCGCCACTCGGCACGCGGGACGATCTCCGGAAGCGACATGGCTCCTCCTGGGCAACGGTCCGTTCCGAGTGGTGACCGACGGGAGGGTCGGAACTCATCGCCGCCCCGGGGATTTTCCTTCCGGTCCTGCTCAGGTGTCGTAGTCCTGGATCCGCTTGCCGTGGCTCCGGTCGACCAGTGCGGGCAGCCGCTCCCCCAGCTCCGACACCACCGCGGGGACGTCGATCGTCAGCAGCTCGCGGTCGCGCATGAGGATCCGGCCGTCGACGATGGTCGTGCAGACGTCGGAGGAGCGGGCGCTGTGCACGAGGGTCGCGGCGAGGTCGTGGACGGGCTGGGTGTGCGGGCCGGTGAGGTCGACGAGGACGAGGTCGGCCCGCCGTCCGGGCGCGACGGTGCCGACGGCCTCGCCGAGCCCGACGGCCCGGGCGCTCTGCAGCGTGGCGTGGTGCAGGGCCTGACGGGACGTCAGCCAACGCGGGTCGCCCGTCGTGGACTTCTGGATCAGGGCGGTGAGCGCCATCGACTCCCACACGTCGAGGGAGTTGTTGGAGGCGGCGCCGTCGGTGGCGAGTCCGACGGGGATGCCGATGCCGTGCAGGGCGCGCACCGGTGTGGTGGTGGGCCAGGCGAACTTGAGATATCCGCGGGGTGCGGTGGCGACGGCCGTACGGCCCGTGGCGCCTTCCAGGACGGGCAGGTCGCGCTCGACGATGCCGCTGCCGTGCGCGAGCAGGACGTCCGTGTCGAGGATCCCGGTGCGCCCCAGGACCTCGATCGGGGTGACGCCGTGCCGGGCGAGGCTGGTGTCGGTCTGGTCGCGGTTCTCGGCGGCGTGGATGTGCACGGGGAGGCCGTACTCGCGGGCGAGTTCGGCGGTGGCGGCGAGGTCGGCGTCGTCCACGGTGTAGGGGGCGTGCGGGGCGAGAGCGGTGGTGATGCGGCCGTCGGCGGCACCCCGGTGTCGTAGGGCGAACTCCAGGGACTTCTCCCGCCCCTGGGGACCCTGCGAGGAGAAGTACGCCTCGCCGAGATGGGCCCGCATCCCGCACTCGGCGACGACCGAGGCGACCGCGTCCATGGTGAAGTAGTGGTCCGCGAAGCAGGTGACCCCGCCGCGGATCATCTCGGCGCAGGCGAGCCAGGCCCCCAACTCCACGTCTCTGCCGGTGAGATTGGACTCCACGGGCCAGACCACGTCGTTGAACCACTCCTCGGTGGGAAGGTCCTCGGCGAGGCCGCGCAGGGCGACCATGGGCGCGTGGGTGTGACAGTTGATCAGCCCGGGCAGGGCGACCTGGCCACGCGCGTCGATGCGCTCGGCGGCGGCGCGGTCCCGGACGGCGGCGGCGGTCGTGACGGCCTCGACGACGCCGTCCCGTACGACGATCGCGGCGTCCTCCTCGAAACCGATCCGCTCCTGCTCGTCGTGCACGAGGACGGTGCAGCCGGTGATGACGAGATCGGCGGGTTCGCCAAGGGCGGTGTGCTCGGCGGGAGAGTCACTCATTGCGCCAACGTACGACGGCGTACTCGCCCCGCGTGAGCCGAACCGCGCATCCCGTCGGGGCACTGTCCCAGGGCGCCCCTGGCGGGCACCCTGACGTCACCACCACCCGCCGCCCGACGGCTTCTGGAAGGGGCCCGGCATGCTCCTCGGCACCTGGAACCTGGAGAACCTCTACCGTCCCGGCGGGCCGTTCGGTCCCAAGGACAAGGCGGCGTACGAGACGAAGCTCGCCGCGCTGGCCGCCGTGATCATGGAGCTGGACCCGGCGCTGCTGGGCCTGCAGGAGGTCGGCGAGCCCGAGGCGCTGCGGGACCTGGCCGGGATGCTGGACGGCGAGTGGCATCTCGCGCTCTCCCGGCGCCCGGACAGCCGGGGCATCCGGGTCGGCTTCATCGGCCGTACGCCGTTCGAGGTGCTGTCCGACACGAGCGCGTTCCCGGCGAAGCTGCGGCCCGTGCAGGCGGACGACGAGGGCGTGTCGGTGACGGAGGCGGGCCGCGGCTTCCTGGCGGTGGAGGCGGCGACCGGGGACGGGCCGCTGCGGGTGGCGGTCGCCCATCTCAAGTCGAAGCTGCTGTCGTATCCCGGCGGGCGGTTCCAGCCGCGTGACGAGGGCGAGCGGGCACGGTACGGCGCGTACGCCCTGTACCGGCGGGCGGCCGAGGCGGCGACGCTGCGCGCGCTGGCCGACGAGTTGCTCTCCGGTGAAGGGCGCGAGCGGGACGTGGCCGTCCTCGGCGACCTGAACGACGAGGTGCAGGCGGCCACCACCCAGATGCTGCTCGGCCCGCCCGGATCCGAGATCGGCACGCCCGGCTACGAGGTGGCCGACAAGGGCGACGCGACCCGCCTGTGGAACGTGGCCCCCCTCATCCCCGCCGAGCAGCGCCACTCCCGCATCAACTCCGGGCGCCGCGAGCTCATCGACCACATCCTGGTCAGCCACCGTCTGGTCCACCGCGTGACGGACGCGGGGACGGGCCTCCCCGGTGACGGCACGCTGCGACTGCCGTCGGTGGGTCCGGATCCGGCGGAGCGGCGGGGCGCCCCGGGTTCGGATCATGCGCCGGTGTGGGTGCGGGTGGGGATGGGGGCGCGGGTGGAGTAGCAGCCGCTGCAGCGGACGGACCGCCTGTCACACGGCGAGCGGAATGTCCGGCGACCGCAGCCCCAACCGCTCCCGGTGTCCGGCGAGTTCGTCGAGCAGGGCGACCAGGCGCTCGGCGTGCTCGGGCGTGAGCCGCCCGGTGTCGTCGAGGTACACGGCGCAGGCGGTGGTCGTGTCGACGAGCCGTTCGAGGGTGTCCGCGGCCTCGTCCGCGCCCTCGGCGTGCCGGGCGAGCGCGGGGAGTTCGGCGGCGGCGAGGGAGATGGCCGTACGGGCGTCGGCGAGCGTGCGGTAGGCCTCGCGGCGGAGGGTCCAGCGGCGGGCACGGGCGTCGGTGGTGCGGGCGGTGTCGGCCCGGGCGAACTTGGTCAGGGCCGTGTTGGTGCGGGCGGCCTTGGTGAGGGCGCGAGCCTGGGCGTTGCCCGCAAGGTGCGCGTCGGACTCGCACAGGACGTGCGCCAGGTACGCGTGCGCCGCGGCCCCCGCCCGCGCGAGCCGCGCACGTACCCCGCCGGCCCGCTGGCCCGGCATCGGCAGGTGACCCACGATCAGCACGATCGCGCAGGCCAGCAGGGTCTCGCCGATCCGCCCGGCGGACGCCTGCGGCTCGCCGCCCACCATCACGAGCGACAGCACGAGCACGGTGACGACGGCGGTCTGCGCGGCGAAGTGCCGTGTGGCGACGGGAATCAGGGCGCCGCTGAGGGCGACCAGCGCGATGAGTCCTTCCGGCCGGGGCAGCACCGCGGCGAACCCGGCGAAGACGAGGGCCCCCAGCACGGTCCCGGCCGCACGGCACAGCACACGGGAGACGAGCGGCCCGAGGTCGGGCTTGACGAGGAAGACGGTGGTGGCGGGCAGCCAGTACCAGTGCGGGTGATCGCCGTACCAGCGGGCGTGGTGCAGCGCCTGCGCCACGCCGACGCTGGTCCCGAAGCAGAGCGCGACCCGCAGCCCGTACTCCCGGCCGCCGGCCCCGAAGGCGGTGCGCAGCACGTCCCCGACCCCACGCCGACGCGTGTGCAGGTCACTCCCCTTGCCCCGGTCGAAGGCCTCGGCGGCGTGCAGGAGGGCGTCGTCGAGCGCGCGCAGCCCCGGCGCCGAGCGGGAGGGCGCGGGCAGCGGCCCGGTGTGCGTGTTGTCCCGTACGGCGGCGGCGAGGCGCCGGGGCCCTTCGGAGGCCCGCCCGGGCACGGCCTCCCCGGTCCAGGCCAGCGCGGTCGCGGCCTCGGCGAGCGGCAGCGCGGCGGCGTACTGCGCGTGCAGCCGCCGCTCGGTCGCGGAGCTGGCGTACCGCCGCAGCCGGGGCCCGGCGAGGGCGTCCTGCGCGTGATCGAGCGCCGCGGTCAGCCCGGCCCGCCGCGCCCCGGCATCCGCCGTGCCCACCGCGTCGAGAAGCCCGGCCACGGCGTCGTACACGGCGGCGACGGCCTCCCGCTCCCCGTCGAACCGGAAGTCCCCGGCGAGCGCGCCGGGCGTGGGGAGAACGAGCCGCAGCCCGAGCAGCCACCCGGCCCCCGCGAGGTACGCGAGCGCCCGCAGCCAACCCTCCTCGGGCACCGGCATCCCGGCCCCGATGGCGGAGGCCACGAGCAACTGCGTCCCGGCCGCGGAGGCGACGGGCCCTATGGCACTGACGCTGCCGGCGACCAGCCCGACGAGCGTGAGGAGCACGGTCAGCGCCACAGCCCCGACCTGCTCCCCGGCATACGTCCCCGCGAGCAGCCCCGCGGCCCCCGCGAGCGCGGGCATCCCGAGCCGCTTCACCGAGGTCCGCCGGCTGCCGGGCCGGTCGTTGATCCCGGCCAGCATGGCGGCGATGGCCGCGACCACCCCGAGAGACGCCCGACCGCCGACAACGGCCGCGAGCAGCAGCGGCCCGGAGGCCAGCGCACCCCGCACCACCGCGTTCCAGGGCACGGGTCCCCGCTGCGCACGAAGGGCGTGGGCGAGCCAGGGCGGAAGGGGCAGTGCGGCGGGGCGGGACACGGGGCTCCTGTCGTCTGGGCGAGGCGGGGGTGTGCCTTCGGGCGACGGTGGCCGGGCTGTGGACTGTGGTGTCCACGGTAAATCGCGTTGTTGGAGGAGATGGGACCGTCGTATTTCGGGGATGTGACGATCGGCCGGAGACGCGGTTTCTTTATGTACTCAATTCCCGTCAGGCTGGGCGCCACATGCCGCGGAGCCGAACGCTCGGTCAGCCACTCGGCTCACGCAGCTGGCCCGCCACGAAGGTGATGTGCTGGACGTGCCCCTTCTCTACCCACACTTCGGGATTCCCCGGGCTGACAGGCATGTCCGGATCAGCCTGGTCCTGGAGCCAGAGCTCACCCGCACTGGACCCCCTGCGGAATTCGGGGTCGCCGACGATACGTGCCGCGAGTTGCTGCATCCGGCTCTCTTCCCCGCTTCCCCATAGCCTTCCCTTGCCGACCAGGAAGTTCTCGGCCGTCGTGTAGCGAGGCTTCTCGTAGATTCTGGGCCACCGCGTAGGCGGCGCGTCACCACTCAACGGGTGGATGGTCGAGTAGTCCCCGTACACGACACGGCTGTCGCCTCCGAGACGGTGACGCACTTCTCGCCACACCTCCCACTCCGCACGCGGCACCACCGTCAGGTCGTGATCCTTGAGCTGCTTGGCGCCCCACGGGAAGGAACCACCGAGCAGCACCACGGTGCGCCATGCGGCGAGCGTGCCGATTTCTCGCCAGGCACGGAGGGCGCGTGCCACTCCCTCATCGGCACTGCCGACCTCGTACAAGTCCAGGAGAAGGTCCAGTTCCTCATGGTCACCGCCCACCCGGACAAGCATGCGTCGGCACTGGTCACGCAAATCGTCTCCCCCTCCGGGAACGCGAACGCCTAGACCGTTGCCCCACTCCCGGGCGGCCTCGGCCGCGGCACCCTGCTGCATCGGGTCGCGCTCAGGGCCGGTGACCGGCCGCAGCTCGCACCCGAGGAGCCCTGAGCAGATCTCTCGCCAGACATGCTCCACGACGAGTTCCAGCGCGTCCTCCGCATTCCGGGCGTCGACCCAACCAGGGTGGAGTCCGTGCTTGGTGCGGATGTCTCCCGCGGTTTTCGCCAGGTACCGGGCCAACAGCACCGCGTCGTCCGGTACGGCATCTCCCCCGCCGTCCGTCGACTCCTTCCGTTCGACGCGCGGCGGAATCGTCCACAACGCTGAACCCGCTGCTTCTCGCGTATGTCCGCCCGCTGAAGCGCGTTGTATGCAGCTCGCTTCGCGGGCAGCCCCGGCACGTACAAAGGTGTCGCCATACCCACCCCCGGTGTCCGTTTCCTGACGAAACGGTGACAACAGGAGGGCATACGCGAAAGAACACCTATTCGGTCACGACCGGTTTACGTTCAACGATGACCGCTTCGCAGCGGCTCCAGAAAGCGACTCGGCTCCCCGTGCCAGGAGATGGCGAGAGCGTCCCGGGCCCGGGTCGCCGCGACGAACAGCAGCGAGCGAGCGCGCTGCAGTTCGCGCCGGTGGCGTGGCGGGTCGGTGCGCTCCCATGCGTCGACGGACGATCGGGGCACCCGGCCTTCTGAAACCCCGGCGATGATCATGCAGCGGTATTCGAGTCCCTTGAAGCGGTACATCGTGCCGATGTGCACACCCTCGTCGCTCCTCGGACCGTCCCGGGTGATCTCGGTCGCGACAATGCCCCTGCGGCCGAGCCGCTGCACGACGTCGCCGACCATCTCGTTGGTCGGTACGCAGATCGCGACGGATTCCCGGGGTACGTCACTCCAGGTGTTCAACTGCTCGACGACGAGGTCGAGTTCTTCGTCCCAGCTCTCGGCCTCTCGCAGTGTCGGGCGGAGCCCGTGCAGCACGGAGCGGTAGCCGCCCAGTGTGTCCTGGTCGCCGTCGAGGTCGTCGTAGTCGACGCCCTCCAGGACTCCCATCGCGGAGCGGAGGATCTCCCAGGTGGTTCGGTAGCTGAGCGTGAGGCGCGCCGACCTGCCGCGGATGTTGACGCCGAGGCTGCCGAGGGTGACCTGATGGTCGTAGATCCTCTGGTGGGTGTCGCCGACCAGGAAGATGTCGTTGGGCCCCGCCGGGACCATCGCGCGCAGCATCTTCCAGTGCGCGGCGCTGAGGTCCTGGGCCTCGTCGACCACGATGTGCCGGTAGCGGTAGCGCAGAAAGGCCCCTGATCCGGACTCCACGTGAATGTTTCCGATTCCGCCGCGGTCGTCCTTCTGCTGCTGCCTGTTGTCGATCTTGATCTTGCGGTCGATCTCCAGACGGGCGGCGCGCTCGGCCACCTGTCGGTGCGTCTCCAGTCCCTTGAGTTCCAGCCGCTGGGTGAAGCGTTCGGCGAGCTGCCAGATCTCCGCCCGTTCGGCGCGGGTGACGCTGCGGCCACGGCCGGCCCTGCGCACCTTGAAGTAGTCGGACCGGGAGTGGACGGCCTGCCCCAGGATGACCTGGTTCCACTCGTCGCTCAGGAACTCCGCGTCCCAGCGGTTCTCGCCCGCCTCGACCAGCAGCTGGCGCCATTCGCGCAGGGCTTGGGAGTCCTCGATGCGTCGCTTGGCGTTGCCGGGGTCCGACTCCCGCACGACGCGGGTCGCCAGCTGGTCGACGTGCACGATGTCGACGCGGGCCAGGGTCTCCGGCCCGCCGAGCGACAGCAGCCGCGCTCGCAGGTCGGCGGCGAGGTTCTTGTTGAACGTGGTCAGCAGCACCGGCTTGGTGTGACCGGGAGGGAGCCGGTCCACCAGGTGCTTGACCCGGTGGAGCGCCACGATGGTCTTCCCGGTTCCCGGTCCGCCGCTCACCCTGGCGGGGCCGGAGTACTCCCGGCGCACGAGTTTCTCCTGGGTGGGGTGCAGGAAGACCTTCCAGCGGCCGAAGTCGCCTTCCTCGATGATGCTCTGCAGTGTCTCGTCGTCGGTGATGACAACGGCTTGGGAGCGGTCCGCGGCCGACTGCCAGTCGTCGGCGTCGAGTTCCTCCGGCTTCTCGACGGCGACAGGCTCGGTGACCTGTTCCTTGACCTGCGCGAACGAGAATCCGTCCCGCAGCCGCAGCAGCACCTCACCGGTGTGACGGGGCGCGTACTCGGCGAGGCCGAGCAGTTCGTCGTCCGTGGTGAGCTTGAGGACGATCGGGATGAGCGGCTCGGCGACGCCGAGTTCGGCGAGCTGGTCCGCGCTGTACTGCGCGAACAGCGGCTGTTCCACCGGCTGTTGGGGAACAGCGGGAACCGCCGCTTCGGGAGCCCGGCGCAGCACGTCCTCTTCGACGACCTGGAGGTCGACGTAGTCGATGGCCCCGGTGATCTGGTTGATGCCGTAGGAGAGCCGGTCCAGGTTCTGGTGGACATGGCCCCGATGCTTGACCGAAACGAGCAGCCAGTCGTTGCCGCCGAGATGCAGGAGCAGCGCGCGGTACTCGCGGTTGACGCGGGCAGACCAGAGACGGCCGTCGCCCTTGAGCTGCTTGAGGTCGAATCCCCCGGCGTTCGGGTTCTTCCGGAAATCGTGCTGGAACTTGTAGACCGCCCCGACGATCGCCCGGTCCAGCTTGACGATTTCCTTGTCGGCCTTGTCCAGCAGGCGCAGAGTGGCCCCCGTGCTCGGCGCGGCAGGACTGGTCATCCGTCGTGCTCCTCGTCGTTTTCGTCACCACTGAGCAACGCGGCCAGCTCCGCCGCGTCCCACTCCTTTGCCGTGCGCACCTGCCAGCCCGCCTCGGCGTAGGCCTTGTCACGGGCCTCGGCGTCACTGTCCGGTGTGCCGTCGGCATGCTGCTCGTGGGCCAGTACGACGCCTAGGCGCCGGTCCGGCCAGGCCAGTTCGGCGGACCAGGCCGCGTCGCCCAGTTCGTAGCCAGCCCCGGGTGCCGGCGCTCCCAGGTCTGCCAGGGCCACGGCGAGTTCGGCCAGGCCGGGTTCCTCCACCAGGTACTCGATGACCTCGTCCCAGGCGGGATCGCGCACCGCGGCAGCGGGTTTGACCCCCGTGTCAGGGGCTGCCACCCGCCGCTGCGAGGTCAGCCAGCCCACTCCACCGGTGACGGCCAGCTCCGCGGCGTCGAACCCGGAGAGCAGACTCGCCGTCAACTGAACACCGTCCCCCTCACCCTCGTTGAGGAACTGCAGGAGATTCGTCCAGAACAGCCAGGCCTGCCAGCGCCGCCGGTGCGCGGGCTCGTCGGCACTGATCAGGGCCGGGCTGTCCTCCAGCACGGTGAGCGCCGACCAGACGGCACCCGACTGCCCCTTGCGCAGGTCCAGAGTGATGGTCAGCGGGCACCCGCTCGCGTCCTTCGTCGTCATCACCTGTACGGCTCCCTGCCCGCCGGACAGCCGCTCGCCCCGCAGCGCTTCAGTGAGGCGTACGGCGATCGCCGGACCGTCGGCGAGCGCCCGGCTGGTCGCGGACACGGTGGCGAAACCGGCGAGCGCGCTCTGCGTGCGGCGCCGCCACAACTCCGGCTCCGGGCGAGTCAGATAGCCGATCAGCGTGTCGACGGGGTTGGCCCAGACGAAGCGCGGCAGATCCCGGGTGTCCCCGGCGTGCAGTCGCCGGTGGATGTCGAGCGCGGTCTTCTGCGCGGTGTTCTGGTATGGCATCCAGACCGGATCGGCGACGGGCCTGCGGCGTCCCGTCCATGCCTCGACGTCGTCCCACGTCAGCTGGAAGACCTGCCAGCCGGAGGCGCGCAGCCGGGTGCGCTTGGCCGCGTCGTCGGCCGCCCGGTTGCACTCGGGGCTCGCGTGGTAGCGGTATCCGTCGAGATAGACGGCGACCCTCAGCTCCTCCGCGTCGAGCCTGCGGAAGACCACGTCCGGGCGGGTGAAGCCCAGGTCGGTCTGTGTCTCCATCTGCCAGCGTGCGACGGAGCCGTCGGGCGCGGTCAGGCGGAGTTCTGTACTGCGTTCACCGTCCGGGGTGAGGGCCGTGCGGACGCTGGCCTCGTCGACGTCGTCGCGGTTCGCCCAGTCCAGCAGGCCCTGCCGGAACAGTGCTTCGAGCTCGCTCTCGACCTGCGGCGCGAGGTTGATGTCCCGCGTGGTGCCGACGGGCTCGGCGCCCCAGTTCTCGCCCTCGGTGCCGAACAGTTCCCCGAGCATGTCCAGGGCGTGCTCGCGCGAGACCAGTTCGTACTCGCTGTCGGTGACGTGCCGCAGCAGGCAGCGGTGGCAGGCGGGCCGTCCCTCCTCGACGCAGGAGCACTCCTCGATGATCCGACGGGCCGCGGCCAGCACCTCCCGCAGGCCGCCCGGTCCGGCGAGCCGCTGCAGATAACCGGTGCCGCGGGGCAGCGTGTCGTAGAGGACGAGGAAGTGCCGGCGTACGTCCGGGTCGCCGCTGTCCGGGTCGGGCATGGAGTCGGTGACGACGGCCAGGTGGTCGGGGTCGCCGCCGTAGTTCTGGGCGATGCCCGCGAGCAGGGCGGCCTTGAAGGAGACCAGCCGTTCCTGGGTGTGGGCGGTGACGGCCGGGATGAGGATGCGCAGCGCCTCGGTCTCCAGCACATGGGCCAGCAGCACCTTCACGCCCGTCTGCTGGGCCTTCGACTCGGTCAGGCCGGTCCGCACCTTGGGGCACCAGGGCCGGTGGTACTGGGTGGCCTTCACCTGTACCAGGGCGTCCTGGTGCAGGACGGGCCCGCCGTCCGCGTCGGCCTGTCCGCAGGAGTCGCAGACCCAGAAGGGGTTGAGTCGTACGCGACGGCCCGCGAAGGCGTCGTCCGCGACGGCGTCCACGCGCGAGGCACCGACGTTGATGTGCCGGACGGTGGCCTGCCGGGTGAACTCCCAGCCGAAGGTGACTCGCCGGCCTCCGGGCAGGCCCGGCGTGTGACGCCAGGCCTCGACCACGCTGTCGTGGGGGATGTCCACGGCGGGTACGACGGTGTAGTGCCGCCGCTCGCGCTCGTCGGTGTCGTCCCGTACCCGGGCGTCGTCGCGCTGGTCCCTGGAGTGGACGCGGTGCGGCACGAGCACCTTGTGCAGGCAGCCGACGTCGCCGATGGCGGCGGAGTGGCAGCGCGGGCAGGCGGAGGAGTCCTGCTGGGCACGGTGGGTACGGACGTGACCGCAGTCGGGGCAGACCCGCCACCAAAGCCAGGCCGGACGGCCGGGGCTGCCGATGTCGAGACCACTGATCCGGTGCTTGTAGCCCTGGATGTAGAAGTGGTTTCCGGGTGCGAGGTCCTGCAGGGCGAGGCGTGCGGACCGCTCGTACCGGAGGACTTTGCTGTGGTGTCCGATCTCGCCGTCGGCTGCCTCCTCCCGCCAGGTGAGGGTGGCTTCCAGCTCGGTGGTCGAGTCGACGAGGCTGTAGTTGGGCAGCAGTCCGAGATCGACGAGTGCCGCGTGCGCGGTGCCACGGCTGATCTCGCCGGCGCTGCGGGCGACGGCCCGCCGCTCGGCCCGCAGTTCGCGCCCCTGCCGTTCGTGCTCGGGGTCACCGGAGACGAGCCGTCCGATCGCGTCGTCGATGGCGACGATGCGCCGCTGCAGCTCTCCCCGGCGGCTCTCCCACTCCCTGCTCGCGTCCGCGAGGGATGCGGCGATCCCCTCGACGGCGAACTTCCGCAGCGCGTCGGCGGCTTCCGCGCTGACGCCGGTGCCACGCTTCTCGTCGTACGGCGGGAAGAGCCGGAGGAAGTCCGTGACCAGTTCGGCCCCGTTCTCCAGTGCGGCAGCCGTGAAGTCGGACAGCCAGCCGGACGGCCCGAACAGAGCGGTCGCCAGGCGCGGCAGGGCGAGTACGGGAGTTCCGTCCGGCGACGTCAGCCGTCCGGCTCCGGCGAGGTCCAACAGGTGGGCCAGGTACTGGCGTTGGAGGATCTCGACGGCGGAGAGGAAGCAGCCCGGCGGCTGGATGTCACCCGCGATCATCCGCAGCGGATCTTCCAGGTAGTACCGGTCGCGCGGGCCTCGGTCGACCATGGTGAGCAGATAGGCGTTGCCGGTCGTCCGCCCCGCCCGGCCCACCCGCTGAACGTAGTTGGCCGGACCCTTGGGCAGCGAGGCGAGCACCACGGCCGACAGGTCGCCGATGTCGATGCCGAGTTCGAGAGTCGGCGTGCAGGACAGGACCTGTGGGTTGGCGTAGTGGACGTCGGTGCCGTCCCGGAACGCCTTCTCGACGGCTTCCCGCTTGCGCCGGTCGAGGGTGCCCGTGTGCTCGGCGGTGTTGATGGTGAAGACTCCGGCGTCGCGGTACATCCGCCGGTAGAAGTCGTCGGTGAAGTCCCGTCGGCGCAGGCTGCCTTCGCCGTCGCGGCCCGCCTGGAGATGGCCCTTGCACCGGTAGCGCGGACAGGGCTGGCCGTGCCACTGGTGGGCGAGCTCTGGGTGGACGGTCTGCTGCCAGGAGCAGTCCGGGCAGCGCACACCGGCGTCCGCGACGACCTCGTCCGCGAGCTTGCGCACCTGTACATGGCCGGGCTGGAGCCCGTACAGGCGCGTGGCCCCGTCCTTGGCGGTGCGGACCGAGACCACACCGGCCTCGGCGAGGGCCGGGAACAGCCGGACGAGGAAGGCGTTCGCCGCGTCGGGCTGTCGCAGGCCGAGGCTGCGGCGCGTCCAGTCCTGGTACCAGCCGAGGCGTCCGGTCAGTACGTCGAAGTCGTCGCTGCCCTTCTTGGGACTGCCGAGGAGGAAGGCCGGGGCGGAGACACCGGGCGGGAAGGCGGGCATGCCCTCCTTCCGGCCGCCCCAGATCAGCCAGCGCCGCACGCCCGCCTGATCGAGCCAGGGGTCCAGCCAGGCGTGTCGGATCGCGCCCCGCGTCCGCATCCGTTCCAGCAGCCCGCGCACATAGCCGACGAACCGGTCCGGCCCCGGCACGGAACCGTCCGGCAGGGCGATGTCCCCGGGCGTGGTGTGCAACAGCTCGCGCACCAACTCGGCGACACCGTCAGGGTCTTCGAGGGGTACGTCCGCGGCGACCGTCCGCGTCAGCTCCAGGGTGCGGCCCTGCCGGGACCTGAGCCCGAACTCCATGACCGCCGCGAAGGCCAGCCGTTGCGCGATCAGCTCCCAGGTCCGCTTGGAGCCGTGACTGCGCCCGCTGAGCAGGATGTCGACCCCACGGAGCACATGCAGATCCGGCGGGATGACCGCGACCTGCACCTTCCGGCTGTCCACGACCTCCTCGACGATGTCGGCGGCCAGGTCGCTCAGCGCGATCGGGGTGTCCTCGTCGACGCGGCTGGCGAGCAGGGAGCGGAAGGAGAAGGTGTACGAGCGGCTGGCGACGTATCCGGCGCGGTGAGCGGCGTCCTGGACGGAGTCGTTGAAGAGGAGGGTCTTGTTCTCCTTGAGTTTCTCGTCGAGCTCACCCCCGGTGAACAGCTGGGTGATGGAGGCGGCGGCGAGGGCGGCAAGACCGGTACCGAGGTAGCGGATGGCGTTGAAGGTGCGGCAGGCCGGGCACTGGTCGGTCTCCGCCGCCCGGTCGTTGGTGAGGTCGACGACGACGAACGCGGAACCGCGCGGCGTCTTCGTCACGCTCGGCCCTGCTCCGTCCCGCGGCTTCTCGAAGTCCCTCTCGGGCGAGAGCGGCCTGAGGCGCCCGCTGTCCCCGTCGAGCACCATCACCGTGGGCCCGCTGCGCACGGGTTCCTTCGCGAAGGCGGCGTCGTGGGCCTCGGACACGGTCGCCGCGATCATGTTCCGGACCCGGCGCTTGTCCCGCCCGACCGACGCCCGGCGGATCTTGGTGGCGTTCAGTTCGAGCTCTGCCGCGTCGGACTCCGGGGACAGCGCGGCCCACCCTGAGCGCCCGCACTCGCGGCAGAACACGGCGGGCAGGAACACCTCGGCGGGCGAGGGCGCGCTGTCGTCGGCGGGGACGGCGGCCACCTCCTCGTCCCCGGGGCTCGTGGTCTTGTCCCCCGGTGTCTTGTGGACGAGCCGCCCGCCGGAGGCCACCCGTTCGTCGTCCCAGCGGAACTCGGCCCGCGCGGGCGTGATCCCGCGCAGCACTCGGGAGACGGACCGCACCCAGTGGTGGATCTCGACGGCCAGCAGTGGCCGTCCGGGATGGCCCGGATCGCGGGCCGTCGACAGCAGGGCGACATAGCGGGCCAGCGCCTGGGCGGCGACGGTCGGTTTCTGCTGCGCGGCCATGCCCCAGTGGTAGGCGTACCGCGGCAGGACCTCCATGAGTTCCGCGAGCGTCCGAGGGTTGCCGTCGAGGATCTCCAGGACGGCCGCGGTCAGCCGGTGCTGCCGCAGCCTGGCCCCGAGTTCCTCGGGCGAGAGCCCTTCCTCACCGGTGAAGGCCGTCGCGAGCCGGTCCAGGGCGCCCTCGTCCCGGGTCGGGTCCCCGAGGAGTACGACCTCCTGCGGCGCCGGGAACGGCAGGCTGAAGTCGCTGTCGCCGGCGAACTCCTGCACGCTGCGCCGGGACTCACCGATCACCGAATCGGCCGGGAAGGGCACACCGAAGACCTGCTCGGCGACCTCCAGCATGGAGGACCCGCCCGACCCGGACCCGCCCGACCCGGACTCGCCGAGTGTCGCCGAGGTGGCGACCGGGCAGACGGACCCGAGCGGCCGCCCGTCGCGGGCCAGCCCGGTCACGGACCCGAGCCGCCGCAGCAGCATCGCCACGTCCGTGCCCTGGGCGCCGTCGTAGGTGTGGAACTCGTCCAGGACGACGTAGGCGAGGGGCGAGTTCTCCCACAACTTCTGGTCCTCGGGCCGCTGGAGGAGCAGGTCGAGCATCTTGTAGTTGGTGATCAGGATGTCCGGCCGGGTGCGCCGGATCTCCTCGCGTTCCACCGCGACCTTGCGGACGGAGTCCTTGAACTCCCGGGACGGCTTGTCACCGATGTACAGCGCGGCCCGGACCCGCTCCAGCCGGGTGTCCTTCTCCAGGTAGTCGTTGATGCGCTGCGCCTGGTCGGTCGCGAGCGCGTTCATCGGATACAGCAGGACGGCTTTCACCCCGCCTCGCCCGGCCTCGCGCTCGCGACGGCAGTGGTCGAGCAGCGGGACGAGGAAGGACTCGGTCTTGCCGGATCCGGTGCCGGTGGTGACGAGAGTCGGCTGGGCCGGCCCGTGCAGGGTGGAGAGCCGCTCCCAGGCCCGCGCCTGGTGCCGGTGCGGGTGGAAGGGGGCGCGCGGCCACCACTGGAGGTGCCGCTGCCAGTCGTCGTTCTCGGCGGCCCGGAAGGGGGTTCGGATCCGCAGGTACGGCCCCCGGAAGATGCCGTCGTCGGCGTCGCCGAGGAACTGCTCCAGGGCCCGCCGCGTCGACTCGTCCGCCAGGGCGTACGTCGTCGACAGGTACTGGCTCAGGCTGGCCCGTACCTGGTCGGCGGCGAGAGTCGGACGCACGCGCGGTCCCCCTTCAGCGCTGGATCATGGTTCGCACACCCACCGTAAGGGACGGCGGGATGTACGGGACCCCTCAGACCCCGAGCTTGCGGCCCACGTAGGCGATGCGGACGGTCCGGTCCTCCGACACGAGCCTGAAGTGGATCCGCCCGGGCTTGGGCGGGTAGTCGGTGTGCAGGTAGAAGAGCTGCCGCTCGCCGTCGAGGTCGGTGAACCAGCACAGGCGCTTGCGGGACTCGAACTCGCCACGCACGTCGCCGCCCCACGGCGGTCGGGGCTGGGTGTCCGGGTCCCAGGCGGAGACGGCCTCCTCCAGGTCGAGGAGGCGCCGGCGAACGACGGGGACGGACAGGGCGTCGAGGGAGCGCAGCTGGCTCTCCACCTCAGGCAGGAACTGAAGGCTGGGGCAGATCCTGTCGCGCTTCTCCCAAAGGTGGGCCCCGGTGGTGGCGGCGGTGTCGCGGGAGGCCTTGATCCACCGCAGATGCTCGTCCACGTGCGGTCGGGCCGAGGCGTGCCGAACTCTGACGAGGCTGACCTCCGTGCCGCTGCCGTCCTCGCTCTCGTCCTCCTCGACGAGCCGCTCGCGCTCCAGCATCAGCGTGGTGGCGTCCCAGCGGGCGTCGACCGGCAGCGAGACACCCAGTCCGTCGGCCATGTGGGCTGCGCCCAGGCCCTCGGCGACAACCCCGTCGTGACGGTATTCGACGTCGTAGCCGTCCACCCCGTCCGGGAACCCGGTGTTGAACGGCGACTTGGTCCGCAGCTTGAGCAGCAGAGTCCAGGCGGCCTGGTTCCTCGGATTCCCGAACCACTTGCCGATCGGATGCCCTTGCGCGATGTGGAGCTCGTTGAGCTTCGCTTCGGTCACCAACGTCGTCCCCACCGGGTCCGCACGCTGGATCGCCGCCGCGGTGCGGGCGAGCTCTGTCATGGCCCGCTCCGCCTGTAACGGCTCGCAGGCACTGCGGCACGACTCCTCGTTCAGGAACAGTTGCGGCACGCGTCCCCCTGGATCACGACGTCTTACGGGCGGTCAGCCGGGCTCAGTCGAGCAGTTGCACCAGCGTGTTCTCCAGCTCGTCGAAGAAGCCCTTGGGCCACTGATCGAGAGAGCCGTCGACGTCGATATGGGGAGTGATCACCTCGACGCCCGAGCCGTTGGTACTGCGGAAGAAGTGCACGACGGCCTGCTGTGGTGTGAGAAGCCCCTGCTTGACGGCGAGACGCATGCCGTTGAGTACGTGGTCGCTGTGGGTCTCGACGATCAGCTGGGCACCCTGGGCGGCGGCGCGGGCGCCGAGCTCAGCCATTTTGGTCTGCCCCTGCGGGTGGAGGTGTGCCTCCGGGTTCTCCAGGAGGACAAGCCCGCCGGGTTGTGCGGTGAGGCAGGCGACGACGATGGGGAGGGCGTACGTCAGACCGAAGCCGACGTTGGTGGGTCGGCGGCGGCGCGTGGCGGTGAGGGCGTCGCCGAAGCCGTAGGAGAGGCGGACGGTGTCCGTGCCCTCGATGGGGGCGGCCTCGATGTTCACGCCGGGGCACAACTCGCCCATCCAGGCGGCGGTTTGGTCGAGGAGGAGGGCGGAGTCCGCGCCGGGGTGGCGGAGCGGGCCTTCGGGGACCTCGTCGCGGGCGTGGTAAAGGAGGAAGTTGACCGCGTGTTCGCCGCGGACGCCGAGGAAACCGCGGCCGATGGCCGCCTGGTGGTCGCGGGGGTAGCGCTCGGCGGGAGTGATGCGGTCGGCGTGCAGGTACTGGAACCGGGCCCTGAAGTATTCCGGGTACAGCCCTTCCTGTCCCGCGGGCCGGTCAGGGCCCTCCTCGGTCGCGGGTACCTGGATCCGGGTCACCGGCAGCAGGTTCTGCTCGCGCTCGTACTCGGCTCCGTAGGTGTAGTGGAGAGCACCTTCGGCCACCGCCACCACGATGAGCTCGACTCCGACGAAGTCCTCGTGCAGGACGTCCTGTCCGGTCCCGAGGCCGACGAGCTCACCGTTGAGCAGG
This sequence comes from Streptomyces sp. MMG1533, assembly GCF_001279775.1. Lineage (GTDB taxonomy): Bacteria > Actinomycetota > Actinomycetes > Streptomycetales > Streptomycetaceae > Streptomyces. Next base: position 28,410 of record NZ_LGDG01000226.1, read on the forward strand.
AATCCGCCTCCGCCCAACGGCCTGCGCTCGCTCCCATCGGTGACGAAGGGTGCTTTCAGGAAGCCGGCTTGGTACGACTGGTACAGCAACGCCAGCGCCTGGATCACCGTGCTCTTGCCCGACGAGTTCAGTCCGGTCAGCAGTGTGAGCGGGCCGAGGGGGATCTCCGCATGCTGGAACGCCTTGAAGTTGGTCAGCGTCAGCTGGTCAATCACCGCTCAGTACCCCCTGGACAACCTGCTTCACCACCCTGAACCGCGTCCGCACGTTCTCCGCGTTGCTGGTGTCGACGGAGAGCGCGCGCGCGAAGTTCCAGTCCACGTCGAGCTGGAACGCAAGATCGGCCTGGACCTTGTCACGGGACGTTACCAGCAGCTCACGCTGATGGTCCTCCAGGTCCGCGAGATTGACGGCCACGGCCTCGAACAGGGCTTTGTTGACAGGGGACTTGCGGCGGCGCCCGACCGACTTCCGGAACGCGTGCCTGCCGAAGACGTCATGCGCGCACTTCATCGCCTCACGGAACTGCCGTGCCTCCCACTCTCTTTGCTCGTCCGACAGTGCGTTGACGCGATGCATGGCTTCGTTAAGGAACTGCTCGAAGTCCTGCTGCCGGTACTCCTCCGGAGGGGACAGCCGGAAGGCCAGGTACCGCAGCACCATCTCCCGGTCGGTCATCCGCTCGTTCGACACGCCCCACCCGGTGGCCTCGCCGAAGGCGGGCTCTTCCGTCAGGTCGGCGAGGAAGTCACGAGCGGGGCCGGGGATCATCGCATGCCGGATCTCCTGGCGGGTCAGGGGCAGCCCGGCCGCGTTGATACGGGAGAACACGTTGAACTTCACGGCTTCCGGGGTGCCCAACCGGACGAGGTGCACGACGAGCCGCGTCTCACGCAGTCGGATGCGCAGCCGCCCGGGCAGTTCCTGGTAGCCCTTTCCCTCGAACTGCTCCAGGAAGTCCAGGCCGCGAAGAGCCAGCGGGGTCGCGTTGATGAGTCCTGGAGCCATGAACCGGACGAGGGCGGTGAGCCGTTGGGTGCCGTCGACGACGGACCAGTCGTCGTTCTCCTGCTGGGCCAGGAAGAAAGGTGGCAAGGGGATGCCCAGGAGCGACGACTCGATGAGGCGGCTCTGCTGCACCTCGCTCCACATGCTGGCCCGCCGCTGGAAGTCCGGCGCCAGGTCGAGCGCCCCACGGGTAAGCCGGTCCAGCAGCTCCTCGACCGTGACCTGCAGGATGTCGATGCTGACACTGTCCGGGTCGAAGGGCTCCGAGCCCCGCTCCGGCTCATCGGCGGGCAGCTCCAGTTCGACTCCGGTCGGCCGCCCGTTCGCGCCGATCTCGACGGGACTCTCGAACAACGACCCTCGCGCGTCGTTCTCGCCGTCCTCCAGCTCTGCCATGTCTCCTCTTAGCTCTTGCCGTCCTGGGACGCATCCGGGGATGCGTGGGGGGTGCGGTCCGTCGCCAGCTTATGGCGGGAGGGTGCAATCAGCGCGGAAGGTCCAGCTCGGCGCGGACGGTCTTGCCGAGCAGCGCCGCCCCCGACGACACCCGGTCGAGCACCTCCCACCGGTCGGCGAGGACGTCGACAAGGAACAGGCCACGGCCGGACTCGTCGAGGGGCGGCGGGGCTGCCAGGTCTTCGGGGCCGGACGGCCTGCTGTCCGTACGGGTGTCGGAGACCTCGATGCGGAGGAGGACGTCCGGGGTGTGGGCGAGGCGCAGTTCGAAGTCGCGGCCCGGCACGCGGCCGTGGGTCACGGCGTTCGCGGCGAGCTCGGCGACGATCACGCCGGCGGTGTCGGAGAGTGAGCTGCCGTGCGGAATGTCCCAGCTGTGGAGCTGGGTGAGGGCCAGGTGCCGGGCGAGCCGCGCGCCGAGCGGGGTGGAGCTGAACCGCTGAGTGAACACACGTACGGTAAGCGTGTGTTGGGGGGTAGGGGGTGGCGTCATGGGCCCAATGTGGCGCCCGAAGGGGGCCGTTCACCAGGTCAGCGACTCGTACGCTGAGTCAGCGTACGAGCACGAAGGGTGGACAGTACCCGTGACTGGTCGTGACCATGGGGGCGTTAGGAGTGTGCGGCGGGGCGAGTGCGCGGGAGGTGGCCTGGAATGGCGGACGACACGGGCGGTACGGGTGGAGGCGGCGGGGTGAGTGCGGTGGCGGGCGGGCCGTCGGGCGGGGGCGCGGGTGAGCCCGAGTCGTCGGACAGCCTGAAGACGTTCGGGGCGGTGGTCAAGGGGTTCCGCAAGCGGGCGGGCCTGACCCAGGAGGAACTGGCGGACCGGGTGCGGTACTCGCCGGGGACCGTGGCCTCCATCGAGCAGGGCAGGCGGTTTCCGCGGCCGGACTTCGTGACGCGGGCGGAGGAGGCGCTGGACGCGTTCGGGATCCTTCGGGAGGCGTCGCAGTTCGTAGCGCGGCAGCCGGGGTTGGCGAGCTGGTTCCGGCAATGGTGGCGGCTGGAGGCGGAGGCGATCAGCCTCTACACGTACGAATGCCGGGTGGTTCCGGGGCTGTTGCAGACGGAGGCGTACGCGCGGGCGGTGTCGTTGAACGTGCCACCGCGTCCGACCGAGGAGGAGATGGAGGAGCGGATCGCCGCGCGGCTTGCGCGGCAGGAGCTGCTGTCGGTGCGGAGGAAGCCGCCGACGGCGTTCACCTTCATCGTGGAGGAGGCAGTACTTGAGCGGCACACAGGTGGGGAGGACGTGACGCGGGAGTTGTTCGACCATCTGCTGGAAGTGACCGAGCGGCACTGGAACGTGGAGTTCCAGATCATGCCGCTACGGCAGCCGACGCATGCGGGCATGGACGGACCGCTCCAGCTGCTGGAGACGCCGGACAATGAATGGTTCGGCTACTCGGAGGGGCAGAAGAATGGGCGTCTCATCACTGACCGGAAGGAGATCAGCGTCCTCCAGCAGCGGTATGCGAAACTGCGCTCGCAGGCTCTGACCCCAGCAGACTCCCTGAGCCTGCTGAAGCGAATGCGAGGAGCGCTATGAGCACGTCCGAACTGGCCTGGTTCAAGAGCAGCTACAGCGGCTCCGAGGGCGACAGTTGCGTCGAGGTGGCCATCTCCTGGCAGCAGCCGGCCACCGTCGAGGCGGTACGTGTCCGGGACTCGAAGCAGCAGCGCGGCCCGCAGCTCGCCCTCTCCCCCGGCGCGTGGGGTGACTTCGTCTCGTACGCCGCGCAGGTCTGACCCGTACGGCAGAGCGTCCCGCACTGGAGTGGCAACTCCGGTGCGGGGCCCTTGCGTTCACTTGCCCTTGGCTCGGGCGGCCTTGAGCCGCTTCTCGAAGTGGGCGTGCGCGGTGCGCATCTCCTCTTCGCGGTTGGCCTTGTAGAAGGGGGCGGTGTAGCCCTCGGGGGGCTCGGGGCGCTCCTTGTTCTGCCAGGCCTGGAACTGCTCGTAGTGTTCCTTGGTCTGGCCGTGGCCGTAGGTGTGGTGGCTCGCGGCCAGCTTGCGGCCCTTGGCATCGAAGTACATCCCCGCGTCCCTCTGGGCCAAGATGTAGTAACGAGAGCGATAGATGGCAATCAGTTCCTCTGCGCTCATGCCCAGCCATACGGCGACCACGGCGTCCAGCTCGACGAGCGCGGCCCGCCGTTCATACTCGGTTCGCAGTGGAGTGCCGTACTCCCAGACCGACTTGAGGTGCCCGGCGAGCGGCGTGAGTCCGGGCCAATCCACGGCCCAGTCCTCGTAGCCGGGCCAGGTCATGTCGTAGAGCTCAGTCCACAAAGGCGCGTAAGCCTCGGTAAGGCAGTTGAGGCGCAGGGTGCGCAGAAGGAGCGATCCAGCGAGCGGGTGCGCAGGATCTGCGTACGGCATCTTGTGAGCTTCGGCCACGCGGAGGTCCGAGCGGCTGGCGATCCGCAGGAGATAGTCCAACGGCAGGCCAGCCCACAAGCCTGAGTTGAGTGCAGTGGTGCGATTGTCAACCAGAGCCATTGAGTTGACAGCGTCGACGTGGGCCGGGCCCGGCGGAATCAGCGCTGCAAACAGGCTTCGCTCTGTGTCGAAAGGGATCATTCGTCGCCAGGTCAACCGGTAGAACTCCGTGTACGGGCGAAAAAGCCACAACCGCTGCCGAAGCAGTTCCCGTTGCTCATCGGTTGCGAGCTTCAGCTCTTCCTCCGCCAACGCGGTTCCGCGCTCCTCCCACTCCTTACCGGACAGCTCCCATCCTGTCCCCAACCGGGAATGATCGAGCCAGCGGTCCTGCTCGGCTCTGTAGCTCTCGACAGTGCACGAGTCCGGCCGGACGTAGCTGGTGCGCGGCACAGCGTCAGCGGACAGCGAGGTCAGGTCCCAGTCTGTGTAATCATTCCGATTCCTGAGCGGAACGTTGGGCTGCTTCTCAAACGGCGTCGCGATTCCGAAGTGAGGCCCCTGCAAGACGACGTCCTCCAGTCTGCCCGGGGCCGTGGCATGCCACTGGATGAAGCCGTTCTCCTTGCCCATTTTTTCGTGGTACCCCGCGCTGATTCGCGGGTCATGCATGCCCACACGATCATTCACCGCGGCCAAGGCAGCTATTGCGTCCTGTTCGGCCGCGGTCACAGGGTAAAGCAATGCTGCCTGACGCACCGGCCCGCCTTCATCGCCGGACAGGCGACGCCACTGCAACAACAGCTCCTCATTGACCCTCACCAGGCGCGCGCTATGAGGTCGTACGTCCCACTCTCCGTCCTGCTTGATGCCCGGCAACTCCCCGTTCCCATTGTGTACCAGGGAGGCCACGAGTACAGCTGGCGTGAACAGCCAACTGATGTGCGGGAAATCAATCCGCTTGGGCCTGCCATACACATTAACCGAGAATTGCCGGGTTTCCTTGATCTCCGGAAACACATGCAGCTGGTTCCAGAAATGGGCGTGGAACCGCAGTCGCTCATAGGCTGCTTCTCGGAGCCTTCCCTCCCGCGCCCCTCCGAAGTGCGAGTCCGGGTGGATCAGACCTGCCAGGCCAGCCCCGCCAAGGTTATTCCACGCCCGGCACATGAACGCTCGATACAGGTCCGGCTGCGTCCCGGTGAGTAGAGGATAGGTAACCGGCGAACCAAGGACTTGCTGTAGCCCCACATTTGAGGACAACTCACGGAGGAAAAACTCCAGTGCCCCCGGACGCGCCAGTACTCCGGTCTTGCGCTCACGCCATGCCGTCACTCCCGGCTTTTCCGCCAGCATGAACCACGGCTCCAGCTCGGCAAGGACAACATCCTCTGCCCACCGCGGCCGAACCCAAGGCGGATTCCCCACCTGAAGATCAAACCCCCCGCTTACCCCCCGAAACACATGCGCAAAGTGCAGCTCCCAGTGGAAGAACCCGTGCCCGTCCTCCGCCTTTATGTCCTTCTCGGTCGTACCGGCGATGTCCTCCACCGTGTGAAGCCACGGGAACCGCAATCGCAGGTTGAACGCGTGGTCCATGCCCAGCGCGACATGCATGTCCCGCTCGAAGTCCTCCAGAATCGGCAACGCCTCATCAACAGGGAGGTCATCGAGACCGTCCAGGAAGGACCCGTCCGCATCCTTCGTGCCGAGGGTCAGCTCAAGGAAGTCCAGCCAGTCCTCGAACGTCTTCAGGGGAATGACCTCGCGCCAAGGATCCTCACCGATCTGCGCCTCGCGACCACCCCGCCCCCCGGCCAGCGAGGCCTTGGTCCGCAGCCCCTTCTCGCCGTCGGCGACAAGCCCGGCGTCCCCCAACTCCCCCTGCTCACCGGCAGGATCGTCGAACAGCCCCGCGGCCCGCCAGACGAGATCACCCGGCGCGGGCCCCGAAGCCTCTGCCGGAACGGACGAGTCGACCCCACCGTCACCCCCGGCCAGCAGCTCCGCCAGATCCTCCCCACGGACCACACCCCCGCCGGCCGCATAGTCCGCGCTCGTACCGTCCAGCTCGGCCACCTTGTCCAACGGCCAGAACCACAGCGCACACCACGCGTCCATCACGGTCTTCAGCCGCCAGTAGGGCGTACCGAGCGCGGTCAGATCATCCAGCACCTTCCGCCGGGCATCCATGTCCACCTCGGCCGACGGCGTCAACCAGTCCGCGCCCCACACATCGATCCGCCGGGACACCTTCCGCTCGGACAGCTCAAGCCGCTTGGCGACGAGGCTCCACAGGAACTCCGCCCGCCGCGCGACCCGCTGGAGCCGCCACAGCTCGGTCTTCTCCCGAGCCTTGGCCCACCGGTCGTACCGCTTCTGCCGCTGTTCCTTCCCCTCGCCCTCCTTCTCCTCGAAGGGCTTGTATGCCTTCGGCGCGCGCAGAACCCCCTTGCGCCACCGCCCGAGCGCCTTCGCCTCTTCCTCGGCGAGCTTCTTGGCCTCCGCCTCACCCGCGACCGCGCCCCACCCCACCGCGGGCAACAGGAAGTGATGCACAGCCCCCTCGGGCAACTCCCCTTCCCGGAAGGGAAGTTCACGCGGCGGCAACGGAGCGGACTTCGCCAGCCACCCACCCCCCGGCAGGTCACCGGCGCCGTACACCTTCCGCCCCGCCCCGATGAGCGAGTTCCCGCGCCGCAGATGGAGCCCGAACCACGGAGCCTGCATCCCGGGATGCATGGTGTTGAGCCACAGCGAGACCTCCGCCAGCTCCACCGCCGTCGCGTTCAGGTCGACGCCGTACGCGTTGTGCAGCGCGATGTACGCCTTCACCTTCTGCAGCTCGATCTGCCGCAGCTCGGTGTCGACCCGCCCGCCCAACTCGACCTCGCGGCGCCGCAGATACTCCTCGGCCACCTGGTCGATGGCCTCGTTCAGGAACGCGCCCGAACCCAGCGCGGGCTCGCAGATCTTCCACTCCAGCAGCTCCCGCGCCGGCGTGGTCGTACCACCCTGGTCGAGCCGATGCCTCAGCGCCAGCTCGACCGTGACCGCCGTCAGGCTCTTCGGCGTGTAGTACGACGCGGACGTCTGCCGGTCGCGCCCCGCGAGGCGGTACACGAACGAGCCCTCCGGGTGCACCACCCGCTGCGACAGGCCCGTCTCCTCGTCCACCCGCTGGACGAACACGTCGTCCGGGTAGTCCTGCACCTTCGACGCCGGAATCATCCAGCTGCCGCCGGACGGGTCCCCGCCCTTGGCGACCTCGTACAGGTCCTCCTCGGCGATGAATCCGGTGTAGGACATCAACCCTTCGTATACCGCGCCGAGTTGGTTGATGCCGAGCTGCGCGTACGAGATGAAGCCGCCGCGCTCCCGCCCCTTGCCCTTGGTGAGCATGAGGCGGCGCAGTACCCGGTGCAGGGTGGCGTTGCGCAGGCTGGTGTCCAGGAACTCGGGTTTCTCCGAGCCGACGCCGTCCTCGCCCTCGCCCTCGTACAACGGGTTGTCCAGCCGTCGGCCGATCAGCCGGATCGCCTCTTCCTTGAACAGCTCGGACCGCAGCGGCTCGAACCGCAGCCCGGCGCTCGCGCTCAGCGCGGCCGCACGCCGAACCCGCCCCGCCTCGCGGACCCGCTCGTCGTGCTCGGCCTGCGTGATGTCACCTGCGGCCAGCAGGTCGGCCGCCTCTGCCTCCGCCGCGCTCGCCTCCCGGTCGGCGGCCTCGGCGGCCAGGTCCTCGGGCTCGCTGCCGTACCGGCGGTGCCCCTTCTCGACCATGCGGAAAAGCAGTTCGAGGGAGTCGTAGAGGTGGGTGCCCCGCCGGGACTTCTCGCCGATCAGGTCGCGTACGACGAGGTCTCCGAGGCGCTGGAGGCCGTACCCCTGCGCGTACTCCGGATAGTCCGACGGCAGGATGCCCAGCGTCGGCTGTGCCTCCGCGTACAGCAGGAACAGGATCCGATACAGGTAGCGCAGTGACTCCCGGCTCAACTGCTTGGCGAGGCGCGCCGGGTCGTCCAACTGGTCCGGGGTGACGCCCTGCTCGCGCAGGCGCTCCAGCACCTCGTTGGCGATCCACTCGACCGACAGCCGCAGGCCTTCCCGCAGCTCCGTCGAGACCCCGACCGCGTGCTTGCCCGACTTGTCGACAAAGTCGGCGAGCGGTGCCGTACCGCCCTCCTCGGGGACGCGCATCGCGTCTGCGCTGAACAGGGCGGTGATGGTGTCGAGTTCGCCGCCGCTCCGGTCGTCGCGGCGGTTGAGGGCGGTGTCGAGGCTGACGGCGAGGTAGCGGCCCTCGTGCCAGGCCATGCGGTCCGCCAGGACCAGGACACCGCCGACGAGCAGCAGGACGTACCGCGAGGGCTGGTCGCACTCGAAGAGGAAGTCGGTGATCGCCTTGCCGTCCGTCAGGCGGGCCGAGCCCTCCAGGGCGACCGGGTGGAGGAGGGCCCCGGGGCCGTCCGGGTCGAGGGCCGCGTCCGGCTGAGTCGTCCAGCCGCAGGCGACGGCCGTGACGAGGCCGGGCTCGTGGTGGAGGACGTCGACGGCGTACTCGTGGCCGGACCGGTGCACGGTCACCGTCTGTTCGTGCGCCTCGCCGAAGCCGAGCGCGCGCAGGGTGGTGAGGTGGAGATCGGTGAGGCGCTTCCCCCAGTCCGCCGGAGTGGGGCGCTCCGGGTCCGCGGCGGCCTCCGCGTCCTGCGCGAAGGCCGCGCGACCGGCGAAGTACGGGCCGTGCAGGGCGCGCAGCCCTTCGCGCGGGGTGCGGGCGCGCGGCGGCACGGTGTCCGGGTCGGCGCCCTGCCGCTTGGCCTCGGCGACCGCGTCCGCGTACCGGCGGCGTTCCTCCTCCTCGGCCGCCGCCCAGCGGGCCAGCAGGCCGTCCTTGGCCTTGAGGTCCTTGGGGAGGATCTCGGCCAGATAGTGGGCGGAGAGGTAGTCGCCGTGGTTGACCAGCGAGTCGTACGTCATCTCTCAGCTCTCCGCCGGGTCGTCATCGGTGGTCTCGGTGGACGCGGGCCTGTCCAGGACGGCCAGGACACGCAGCAGGGGGCGGCCGGTCGTCTGCAACTGGTCGAGGAGGTGGGCCTGTTCGTCGGCCGTCTCCTCGATCTGGCGTCGACGGCGGCTCGTCCGCTCGGGCAGCAGGGAGTCCTGACGCCACTGCGCGAGCTGCTTGCGGTACTTGGCGAGCGGCTCGCTGATCTGGTCGGCCCACTCTTCCTTCGTACGCTCAAGGTGGTCGCGTGCTGCCGAAACGGCGGCCGGGACAAGGGACTTGAGATGGTCGATGTCGCGTGGGCCGCCGGTGACCGCCAGGCGCGGGCCGACCCGGGCGGCTTCCAGGGCCTCGGACATGGAGGCGACGGCCGGGGTGCCGGGCAGGCCCGAGACGGCCATCCACTTCACGACCGTGGGGCGGCCGAGGGCGTTGGAGTAGATGCCCTGGATGAGGAAGGTCGGGTCGGTGACGTGCGGGGAGGTGATGACCGGCGCCTCCTGGCGGCCGAACTGCACGAGCACCTTGTCGGTCAGCCACTCCGCCACCGGGTGGATGTCGGTGAGGAAGGAGACGTTCGGCCACATCGTGTCCGTGGCCTCGCGGGCGTCGACGAGCTTGCGCTCGGCGAGGGCGCGGTCGAAGGTCACGAGCATCCGCTCGGCCACGCCCTGCTCCTTGAGGTAGGAGGGCGGGAGGGCCTTGAGCCGGTGCAGGAGGTCGGGTGCCTTGGCGGGAGACAGGGAGAGGTAGCCGCCGCCCTTGGGGTCCTCGCCCCGGGACAGGCCGATCAGGTCCTCGGCCCGTTCCTCGTACAGGTCGGCGAGGGCCGCCTCGACGAAGGCGGCCGTGTCGCCCTCGAAGAGGCTCGGGACCTCGGCGCGCGGCGGGAGTTCCTGCTCGGTGATGCTGTCGACCTGACCGAAGAGGTCGGCGAGCATGCCGTCGTCCGCGGCGGGGGCCGAGTCGAGGAACTCCTCGACGGTTTTGCCCTCGACCAGTTCGCGGATCAGCCGGCGCTCCTCCTCCTCCGCTCGGTAGTAGCCGGTCACTGCCTCGGCCGTGCCGTCCAGCTTGTGGGCCTCCTCCTCGCGCCTGAGCAGCTTCTCGGCGACCGTGCGGTCGTCCTTGGCGCCGGGCGTGGCGGAGTTGAGGATCAGGGCGCGGAACTGGGGCTGGTGGCGCTGTCCGTAGCGGTCGATGCGGCCGTTGCGCTGCTCGATACGGATCAGCGACCACGGGATGTCGTAGTGGATCAGGTGGTGGCACTGGCGGTGCAGGTTGACACCCTCGGAGGCGACGTCGCCGGTGAAGAGGAGTCGGACCGGGTTCTCGGCCAGGCCGAAATCGCCGAGGACCTTCTGCTGTTCCTCGTCGCTGAGGCCGCCGTGCATGACACGGACGGCCTTCGAGCTGCCGTCTGCGGCGGTGGGGAACCCGAGCCGTGGCGGCACGACCTGCGCGAGCCACTTGAGGGTGGGCACGCGCTCGGAGAAGACGACGGCCCGGGTACTGCTGCGCGGGCCCACGCCGATCTGCTTCAACTGCTCGACGAGCACGTCGAGTTTGGCCGAGTCACCGGGGGCGCTGCCGTCCCCCATGGAGTCGGTGATCGCGCGCAGGCGGGCGACGGCCTCCTGTTCCCGGTCGATGGCCCGGTCGTGCTTCCTGCCGTCCTTCGCTGCCCTGCCCACACGGTCGGAGAGGCTCTGGGCGCGGGCGGCGAGTGTTTCGGCCAGGGCCCGGTGCGAGGACAGAAAGGACTTCAGGAGGTTGTAGGCGAACAGCGGGTCGGTGCTGACGGACTGCCGGTCCTGGTCGGCCGAGCCGAACTCCGTGCCGGTCGGCTTGGCCGGCAGCCAGTGCTCGGTCAGCTCGGCGAAGATCCGTTCCTCGGCTTCGTTTGCCGCACAGTGCAGAGAGACGGTGGGGCCGCGGTCGGCCCACTCGGTTCCCATCTGGTCGCGGACCTCGGGGCTGATCTTCGTACGCCTGATGAAGAGGTGACCGAGGTCCTCTTCGGGGTCGTAGTGGTTCGGGTCGGCGATGGCCGCCGGGTCGAGAAGCGAGACGAGATCGGCGAAGGACTGCTTGTCGCCGTTGTGGGGGGTGGCGCTGGCCAGTAGCAGGGCGTCGGTGCGTGGGGCGAGGATCTCGGCGAGGGCGCGGCGCTGGCTGCCGGGGTTGATGAGGTTGTGGGACTCGTCGATGACGACGGCGTCCCACTGGATGCGCTCCAGGTGGTGGCGGTACTGGCCGATGTTCTTGAGCGTGTCGACCGAGATGATCACGCGCTTGTAGTGCGTGAACGGGTTGCGGCCGGCCGGGATCTCGCGCTGGATGCGCTGGATGCCGAGCGAGTCCAGGCGGACGAGCGGGATGGAGAAGCGGGTCCACAGCTCGTGCTGGAACTGCTCCAGGACACTCTGCGGCGTGACGACGAGGATCCGCTCGCCTCGGCCGCGGCGGATCAGTTCGGCGAGGGTGAGGCCGATCTCCAGCGTCTTGCCGAGGCCGACGACGTCCGCGATGAGGATGCGGGGCCGCAGGTTGCGCATGGAGAGCGCGAGCTCGGCAGGGCGCTGCTGGTACGTGAGCGGATCCAGGAGGAAACGGTCCGCGAGGGCCAGGCCGCGCTCGGACTGCGGGAGTGGCGTCTTGCGCAGGACGGCTTCGAGGAAGAGGCGGCTGCTGCGGAAGTAGGAGGAGGTGTCCGGGACGAGGCGGGTGTTCTCCGGCTCCAGGAGTTCGACGTCGTCGATCTTGGTGAAGAACACCGCCTCTTCGTCACGTACGAATTCCGACACCCCGACGGCTTCGATCTTGTCGCCGTCGTAGTCGGTCCGCGTGGCGTTCCTGACCAGCCACTCCTCGTCGCGCACCCAGATCTGTGCGCCCGGCGGATAGCGGGTCTCCCCCTGCTCTGGCACCCGGCGTTCCTCCGTCATCAGGGATGAAATATGCCGGCAAAGTCTTTCACGGGGTCGAGGCCACGGGGAGCGCGGTGTCAGAAACGGGCGTCGCGGGCGTAGGCGGCGCGGAGACGCTCGGCGATCTGCAAGGGGGCGGAGAGGCGGGCGAGGGAGTCGCGGGGGCGGGAGTGCGAGGCGGCGGGTTCGGGCTCGGCGTCCTCGGGCCGGGCGTCCTCGGGCTCTGGTTCCCGGTCGGCAGGGACGTCCTCGTCCTCCTGTGCGGCGGGGTCGGCGACGGCCGGGTCGTAGGGCTCGTGCTCGAGCTGTGCAGGCAGGTCGGGGAGCGGCGCGGCCGGGGTGCGGTCGGTGAGGCTGCGCTTTGCCTGGGCCGGGGTCAGCCCGCAGCTGCGGATGACCTGGACCAGCCGCTCCGTGACGTCTTCCAGCGCGGGGCGCGCCTCGGGATCGTACGCGAGCATCGCCTCGATCACCGGGCCCAGCTCGGGCGGAAGGCCGGAGAGGTCGGGCGACGTGGCCACGTCCTCGATCCGGAGGGCGACGGCCTGCCAGGTGGGCCCCGTGTAGGGGTAGTGGCCGGTGGCCGCGTACAGCAGGGCGGCGCCGAGGGCGTAGACGTCCGCGGCCGGGGACAGCTGGTGCTCGCCGCGCGCCTGCTCGGGCGGCATGCACAGCACGGAGCCGACCACGAAGCCGGTGGCCGTCAGCATGGAGCGGCGCTCCGCGAGCACGGCCAGCCCGAAGTCGATCAGCTTGGGCCCGTACTCGGCGAGGAGGATGTTCTGCGGCTTGAGGTCGCGGTGCAGCAGACCTGCCTCGTGGACGGTGTGCAGGCCTTCGGCGAGCAGCGCGCCGAGGCTGGCGGTCTCGGCGAGGGGCAGCGGGCCGTGCTCGGTGATGAACGTACGAAGATCGGGACCGGCGACGTACTCGACCGCGAGCCAAGGTTGTTCGGCGTACGCGTCGGCGGCGACGAAGGCCGCGACGAACGGGCCGTAGACCGTCTTGAGGCTGTCCACTTCCAGGACGAAGCGCGCCCTGGTGTCCTCGTCGAGCACCGAGGCCCTGATCACCTTCACGGCGACCTGGAGACCTGCGGCCGATTCGCCGAGATAGACCTGGCCCATCCCGCCGACACCGATACGGCCCCGCAGCGTGTACCCGCCGATGACCGCCGGGTCGTCGTCCTGCAGTGGTTCCACGGGCCGTCGGCCTCCCCCTTGTCAAGTTCTGCGCTCGCGTCACGCCTCATCGGGCAGTCTAGTGAGCTGCGTCCTCTCGTATCCGTCGCGTGTCCTGTCTGGAGTCCGCCGTTGAGCACCCCGCCCACCCTGCTGTCCCGCGCCAAGCCCCGTCTGCGGCGGGCGATGGAGATCCTCGTGGAGGAGAAGGACGGTCTGCACTTCAGCGAACTGTGGCAACGCGTCGTCGCCGAATACCCGCTCGACCCGGACGAGACCGAGCTCCGCAAAGCGACGAACGAGACCAAGGGCCAGAACACGTGGGTGTGGCAGACGTCCGACTGCGTCCTGGCGGGGATGCTCGTCAAGCGCAACGGCATCTGGTCGGCCACCCATCTCGCCAGGTATCAGCTGGCTGCCCGCCAGGATCCACTGGAGTTCTTCGACGTTCCGAAACGGGCCTTCGCGTACTGGCAGTCACACAAGGTCGGCTACGCCTATGCGGCCCGGCTCTGCGGCGCCGTCCGTCCCGGACACTGGGTCGCCCTCGGAGCGCTCGCCGCGGAGAGCGGACTGGCCCCGTCCCGGCTCGCACCCTGGTTGTGGGGAACGAGGCCCAAGGGGTGGTTCCGGGTGCTCGACGAGGACGGCCGGGTGCCGGAGGAGATCCACGCCGACGAGCAGGAGATCGCGGAGTACGCGGGCCACTTCCGGAGCACAGGGGCGGAGGCCGACACCGCCCAGGGTTGGGGCACCGAGGTCGGCGTCGCGGAGCTGAAGCACGTCCTGGCAGCCGAGGACGCGCGGCGAGGCAGCGGTCAGAACGCCTGGCTGATCAGCGTCGACACCTTGTGGGGTGCGGGGCAGATCCAGCGGTGGCTCGACGAGGGTTTTTGCTCCCTGCCCGCCGACCTGGACGAATTGCCCGGCGCCATCTCACCCGAGGAGTTGGCTCTCGTCGTCGAAAATCGATATGCGCGGACCGGCTCGAAGCAGCAACGGGCCCGCCTGGCCGAGAGCTTCGACCGGTTCCTCAACCTCATGCACCCGGACGACCACGTCGCGGTCGCCACCGGCGGCAAACTCTGGCTGGGCACGGTCACGGGTGACGCCGAACTCGAAAAGGGGCCCGATCGCAGTCGGCTACGACGCCCGGTGCAGTGGCTCACCGTCCCCATCGACGAGACGGCGCTGCCGGAAGAGCTGCAGGCCCAGCTCTCCAGCGAACACAAGGTCGTGGATCTGACCCACCTGCTCGACAGGATCCGAGCGCTCGCCGAGGCCGCCGACGTCGGTCCGGAGGAAGAGGTTCCCAAACCCCTGCCCGCCCCCGGCGTCATCCTCCCCCGGCCCACCGACACACTCGCCGAGGAACTCCTGGTGACCAAGGAGTGGCTGGACGAGGTGCGTGAACTCCTCACCGATCACAAGCAGTTGATCTTCTACGGTCCTCCCGGCACCGGAAAGACCCACCTCGCCCTGCACATCGCCGAGCACCTCGCGGGCGACCGACGTGCCGTGAAACTCGTGCAGTTCCATCCCTCGTACGCCTACGAGGACTTCATCCAGGGCTACCGTCCCGTACAGCGAGCCGTCGGCGAATCGGCACCGGGCGCGCTCGGCTTCGAACTGCGCAACGGCCCGTTCCTCAACCTGGTCGAGACGGCCAGGGCGAACCCGGACACGCCCCACTTCCTGATCATCGACGAGATCAACCGGGCCAACCTGGCGAAGGTCTTCGGGGAGCTGTACTTCGTGCTGGAGTACCGCAAGCGGCCGGTGGACCTCCAATACTCGGGCGAGTTCACGATGCCGTCCAACATCTTCGTCATCGGCACGATGAACACCGCGGACCGGTCCATCGCGCTCGTCGACGCCGCCATGCGTCGCCGTTTCGCCTTCCTCCCCCTCCACCCGGACGACGAGCCCACCCGCGGCCTGCTCGCGGCCTGGATCGCTCGTGAGCACCCGGACGCGGAGGAGGACGTCACGGCGCTGCACCAGGCCCTCAACTCCCGTATCGAGGACAAGGACTTCAAGATCGGGCCCTCGTATCTGATGCGGGACTCGGTCTACCGCGAAGGCGGCCTCGACCGGGTCTGGCGCACCGCGATCCTGCCGCTGCTCGAAGAGCACCACTACGGCGATGGCACGGATGTCGTGCGACGCTACGGCCTCCAGGCCATCCGCCGAACGGTCGCCGCCGACCGTACTCAGGCCGCCGGAGTTCCCGAGTGACCTTCACCCGGCGCCTCGACCTCACCGAGCACGGCGGCTGGTCGCCGGCCCGGCTGTCCCCGACCACGGGACAATCTCTGGCCGAGTCGGGCGTCGTCGAGGCGCGCACCGATCCCTACGACCCGACACACTGGGAGGTGCGAGCGCTCACCAAGGTCGGGATGGTGCGGATCGCCGGGGTGGAGGTGTCCGTCGCGCCGAAACTCCCCATCGAACGGCTCTTTTTCCTCGTCGGCTACACGGCCGACCCGACACGCGGCTGGCGTACCGACGAGGAACTCGTGGACATCGGATCGCACACAGGGATCGTGCCCGCCCTCGCCCACGCCTTCGAGCGGCTCGCGGACCGTGCCCTGCGGCAGGGCCTGCTCCAGGGATATCGCACAGTGGAGGACGCGATTCCCGTTGTACGAGGGCGGATCCGCACGACCGACCAGATGCAACGCCGGTACGGCGTCCCCCTGCCCGTTGAGGTGACGTACGACGAGTTCACCACTGACATCCCGGAGAACCAGTTGCTCCTCGCGGCAGCCGAACGTCTGCTGCGACTGCCGGAGATCCCCCGCGTCGTACGCCATCGGCTGGTGCGGCTGTGCACGAGACTCACCGAAGTCGGTCCACTGGTGCCTGGCCGTCCCCTCCCGCGCTGGCGGCCGAGTCGCCTCAATGCCCGGTATCAAGCTCCTTGCAGGTTCGCCGAGTTGATTTTGAACGGCACGTCCGTCGAGCACCAGCGCGGGGACGTACGCGTCGACGGTTTCCTCTTCGACCTTGCCAAGGTCTTCGAGGACTTCGTCTGCGCCGCCCTCACTCAGGCGCTGCGCCCCTACGGCGGCCGGTGCCGAGCGCAGGCCCGGCACCACCTGGACGAGGCCTCCGAGATCCTGATGAAGCCCGACCTGGTGCACTCCTCGGACGAGGGTGTTCCGAGAGCCGTCGCCGACGCCAAGTACAAGGCGGAGAGACCGGAGGGCTTCCCGCAGGCGGATCTGTACCAGATGCTTGCTTATTGCACGGCGCTCGGTCTGCCCGCCGGGCACCTGATCTACGCCAAGGGCAACGAGCCGCAGGCCCTCCACACGGTCCGCGGCACCGGCACGGCAATCATCCAGCACGCCCTGGAACTCGACGAGGAACCCTCGCGCATCCTGGCCGCGGTGGAACGCATCGCGGCCTGTATGGCCGTCGGTGACCAGCCGCATTCACATGGCCCGACGTGTGCGGGGATCATCCGGCAGCGGGCACCGGAGGTTTCCCGGACCAGACCTCACGCATGAGTGCTCGGCGCTCGCTCGATGCGGGCAGCCGGTGGAACCCGCCTGAGGACTCACGGTGGACGCAGTCGATGCCGTAACGGTGCAGCAGTTCGACGTCCTCCCGTTCCGGGAGCTCGGGGAAAAGGGCGGTGAGGAGTCGCGCAGGAGACGGGCTGTGGGGAGCGTAGTCGAGGAGCTGTGCCAGAGCCTGTCGCACGTGACTGTGGCCTGCGGCACTCTTCGCCTCGATCACTTCTGCTTCACCGGCTGCTTCGACATACATGTCGCTGATGCCGGACGGGCAGAAGAACCGTCTGGCCGTCAGGCCGCGAACGGCCAGGAAATCGCGGTACTCGCGGACGAGTCGGGCCTCCCGACGGTCAACGACGATCAGGCGCCGACTCCGCCGATAACCGGTTCGGTTGGTGCGCAACTCCTCAAGGGCCGCGATGCGCACGGGATCAGTGTCCCGGCCAGTGGGATCGATCGCTGGTGGCTCTTCCCCACTGGGGGTGATCATGAAGTCCTCGAGGACCGATCGCGCTCTATCGCCCCGAAGGACCATCTGCCCGGGGAAGTTGTGTGCAGGCTTGTACCCGATGGCCGCGTTGAGTTCGTCGTACGGAATGTCCGCCGGTACCAAGTCCACGAGACTGTAGATGGTGTGCCAACTCGTCCCGTCGGCCTTGGGCGGCCAGAGGAGATCGGCGAGTGCTCGGTTGCGGAAGATCGCTCCGACTTCCCCTATGGCGCGCACCTGGTTCTGGCCCGTGAACAGAACGACGTCACCGGTGATCACGTCGGTGAACTTCCTGTCATGTGCCGGCGCCGCGCCCCAGAACCTGGCTTGTCCTTCCGGATGAAGAATCCTGAGCTGCGCCCGTTGATCGACTGCGAGCAGACTGTCACAGCGCGACTGTGTGAAGTCCACCTGCCGCTCGACCGTGTCCGCCCAGTGGCGGCGCGTCTCAGGACTGCCGTACGACGGGGATATGAGCACCCGCACCATGTGTTTCCTTCTCGCCTAGAAGTTCGTGGCCCGTTCCCGGCTCGCCGTCTCGAAAATCACCTGGGCCTGAGTGATCGCCTGGGTCAGCGAGTCCGGGTCCGCCCCTGCGGACATTGACGCGATGACGCCGTCCACGGTTCGCAGCCCGGCCCGCTCCAGCAACCGCTTCTCGTTCGTCACCCACTCCCCGCGCGCCGCGAGCACACCGTGCCCGGCCTGCATGGCGGCCGTGGCGATCGCGCCGGCGACCTCCGCGAGCCGGCCCGCCGGGGCGTGGTTGGCCTTGGCGTACGCAAGGGTGGCGACGGCGGTGCCGTGCCAGCGCTCGGCGGCGGAGGTGCGGAGTTTCTCCGGGTAGGCAGCCGGCCGAGGCAGTTCGCCTCGCAGCACGCGATTGATCGCCAGTTCGGCGACGACCAAGTAACTCGGAATCCCCGCCAGATGGAACAGCAGGGGCTCCACCCGGAAGCGCCCCTCCTCCGCCTCCGCCAACTCGTGCTCCACCACGTCGAGATCGCGGTAGTGCACGTCCACGCGCCGCCCGTCGATCGTCAGCCACGCACCCCCGTTGAACACCCCGCCACCCCAGCCGCCGATCTCGGAGACCTCGCCCTCCCAACCAAGGGCGCGCAGGTCGTCGGGATCGAAGGCCCCGCGGTAGTAGACGGCCAGGTCCCAGTCGCTGTCGGGCTTGTGGGTGCCCTGGGCACGGGAGCCGCCGAGGGCCACGGCCCGGACTGTGGGGAGGGAGGGCATGGCCGCAGCGTACGTAGCTGCGCGCCGCGTCTCCACGCAATTGCGTGCCGGGCCTCAGCCCGTCGCCGCCACCCCGAAGTCGGCCCCCGAGATGCCGCCGAGCCCCTCGGCGATCCGCCGCAACGGATCCCGCAGCGCGGTCAGTTCGGCGCGCATCGCCTCCGCCTCCGGCCAGGCCGTCTCGTGGTCGAGCGGAGCGACGTCCGCCGGGCGGCGGGCCTCGTACGCGGCGAGACGGGGGTGCCAGGAAGTGGTGAAGGGCCGGATGACGTCGTTGATCAACGTGTACGCGAGGCTCTGGACCGTCGGCGCACCGCCGTCCGCCCCCTGCTCCAGACCGATGCTGTACGTGTGCAGCGTCGCGCGCGTGAAGTCGATCAGTGACTTCAGGGACGACAGGGCCTCGCGCAGGCTGCCCGTGCCCGGGGTCAGTTCCTGCACCCCGATCCGGGTGACAAGCTCGACCTGGATGTCGAAGGCGGCCATGCGTTCCGACTCGCTGGGTGCTGCCACGGGTGCCTCCCTCCGGCTTCCGGGAAAGTCCAGCGTAACCGGGTCGCGGCGGCCGCCGCACAGGGTACGCAGGGCGGTACGACGCAGGACTTCGGTGCGGGCGGGGGCCGGGTCGTGGTGATGCCAGGCGTGCAGGGTGACCGGGTGGAGCTGCCGGCCTCCGTCGGGACGGGTGCGAGCAGGCTGCGTACGCGGAGTTCGGCGACGCCGTTCTCGGCACGCCGGCGGGCGACGGCTCTGGCACCTGGTCGGCGGCGTTCGCCGTGTCCACGTCGTCAACCACGGAGCCCCGTCACTTCCTCGTCGGCGAGCGCGTCGAGCAGGTAGGTGCCGCGGGCGGGCAGACACTTCTCGTCGGTGAACACCTGGAGCCCGCCGACGCACAGCGCCCGCGCGAGCGGACGGACCTGCTCCGCATCTCCACGGCTGTAGCCGTGGAAGACGTCCCGGACGGCGACTTACCCTACTGTGGGTACCGGGGAGGCGATCATGAGACACAGGCAGCGCAGACGGCGGAGCCCTGGGGGCCCGGCGCAGGTCACGGCCAAGCTGACGATTCCCTTCGTCGGCGAGATCTCCGGTACGTGGGAACCGGCCGATGCGGAACGCAGTGCGGCCTGGGAGTTGTACCTGGAGCTGGTCACGCGTGTGTCGGTGGAGGAACTCGCCCCGGAGGAGGGGTTCCTGCGTGAGGCGCTGTCCTCCCTCTACACGTTCTTCACCACGACCCGCGAGATCCTCCGCCGCTACGGCCCGGAGGTCGCCCCGCCCCTGGCCCCCGGCCACGTGAGCTTCGGTGTCCTGGCCGTCACCGTCCTCAACCGCGTCCTGCGCCCTCTCCTCGCCTCCTGGCACCCACGCCTGACGGCCTACGAGTCCCAGCGCCCACCCGGCCGGGACCCCGTCGCGCACGAGCGTCAGTGGGAGCACGCGGAAGCGCTCCGCACCGAGATCGCTGCGGTACGGCAGACCTTGGTCTCCCTGGCCCGGACCCTCCAGGAAGTGGCAGGCGTCAGCGACCTGATCGACCTGCCGGCACCGCGGGCGCCCCGGCCTCCCGATGTGAGGCACCCCCCGGCAGCTCAGACGGGTCCTGCGCGTGGTGAAGGCCCTGAGGGTTCCGGCAGTTGAGAAGCAGTTGAGAACAACACCCTCGACCGGCGACGGATCGCTCTGACGGCCTGAGGCCACCTCCCCGGCGCGCCGGAAGGGCCCGTCACTCCGGATGCGCCGGGAGGACGTCGGCCATGAGCGCCGCGTACGCCTCCGCCGGCGTCCTCCCGCCGCCTGCCGCCCCGGGGTTGGCTTTCCAGAAGCGCATGCAGGGGACGTCCTGTTCGTCCCAGCCGTTCGGCAGGTCGTCCGGCGGACACGGGAACGCGAGCCAGGGACCCGGCTCGTAGGCGCCCCCGTACCGGGATTCGATGAGGGTCACGGGATGAAGGGGAGGCAGGGGGGTGTGGCCCGGGAGCAGTGCGGCCACGAAGGGTTCGTCGACGGCGATGTAGGCCTCGGGCCAGTCGGACTCCGTGACGGTGAGGAGATCGTCCGGCGAGGCCGCGGCGAGGTGGGCGACGACGCGCCGTGCGGCGTCGTTCACGTCGGCGGACATGGATCAGGCCTCCCGGAGGTCGCGGTGCCGATGGCGGGTCGGCGGCTGGTCGCAGGGGCCAGGCGGGCCGGGCGGGCCGGGCAGCCGAGCGCGCTGTGGGCGGGGTCGGTGCGGTGTCGGGCCGGGACGTGGTGGACCGTGCGCGACATGGCAGACCTCCGAGCCCATGGGAACTCAAGGGGCGAGGCCTGTCGAGCGGTTTGCGTCGAGCGGTTTGCGTCGACCGGTCGTCCTCCGCCCGCACGTCTGCCTCGGGTGATTGTCAGTGGGGCGCGCTTCAATGGGAGGTGTCGTCACGGAGCGTCATGAGGGGCCGCGGTCGAAGGGCTGTGCGTGCCACGGGGGAGGTAGCGATGGTGGGCTGCGGGATGCACGAGGAGGACGGGCGGCGGTACGTCTCGTTGGCCGGTCTGCGTCTGCGGGGGTGGACCGGCGGGTTGGTGCGCCGTCTGCTCGGGCCGCCGGACCGGCTCAGTCTCGATCCGCGGGTGAGGGGCGCGCCGCAGGTCCGGCTGTACCGCCTGGAGCGGGTCGAGGCGGCCGAGCGGATCGGGGAGTTGCAGCCGTGGGAGGAGGGTCACCAGCGCCCGTGGCGGGGATATTCGGATGCGCGCGCGGGCGAACGCCCGGATGATCGGCGGGTTGCCCGCGACCGGCCCAGGAGTGTCATGATCCAGCGCGTCACCTCCCCCGCCCTGTTCCCACCGCCGACCTACTCCCACGTCTCCGTCGTCGAGGCGGGCACGAGACTTGCCTTTCTCGCCGGGGCCGTACCTCTCGATGCCGACGGGGAGTTGGTGGGTGCGGGAGACCCGGTGCGGCAGGCCGAGCAGGTGATCGTGAATCTCGGTGAGCAACTGCGGGCCGTCGGGAGCGACCTCGGGGATGTGCTGGCGACCGACGTGTACGTCGTGAGCAGCGATCCCTCGGTGCTCTCCGCCGTCTGGGAGGTCGTCGAGGCATCGGGGCTGAGCGTCGGTCCGCATTCGTCGACCCTCGTCGGGGTGGCGTGTCTCGGATACACCGGGCAGTTGGTGGAGATCACGGCGACGGCCGTCGTCCCGGAAGGCCGCGAGCAGGAGATGGTACGGCCGTGAGCCGCCCCGAAGCCGTCGTCACCCTTCGCCGCGCCACCGCCCCGGACGCGGCCTCCGCAGCCGACGTCTGGCTGCGTTCCTTCGCCGCCGCTCTGCCGACGGTCGTCAGCCCCCGCTCCGGCGACGAGGTGCGCGCCCACTTCCGGGAGGTCGTGGTGCCGCTGCGCGAGACGTGGATAGCCGAGGCCGCGGACGGGGGTGGCACGGTGGGGGTGATGGTGCTCAACGGCAGCCTGCTGTCCCAGCTCTACCTCGACCCCGACTGGCGCGGACGCGGCATCGGCGACCGCTTCGTGGCCCTCGCCAAGGAGCGCAGCCCGGAGGGGCTGAGCCTGTGGACCTTCCAGGTCAACAAGCCCGCCCACCGGTTCTACGAGCGGCACGGCTTCGTCGCCGTCGAGTACACGGACGGCAGCGGGAACGAGGAGCGGGAGCCGGATGTGCGCTACGAGTGGCGTCCGTGAACGCCGCGGTGGGCGGCGCCCCGGGCGCGGCGCCCCGGGCGCGGCACCGCGGCGGCGCCGATGTCACACCGTCCCCCTCCCCCACACCCGCCTCTTCGGCACCGGCTTGGCATAGCTTCCCGCCCTGCTCGTCGTCAGCCCCAGCGCCACCAGCGACTCCGCCAGCCTCACCGCGGCCGCGACCCCGTCGACCACCGGAAGTCCCAGCTTCTCCCCCACCACCCGCTCCAGGCCTGTCATCCCGGCACAGCCCAGCACCAGAACCTCCGCCCCGGCCCGGCACGCCTGCTCTGCGGCCACGAGAAACGCCGCTTCCGTGCGCTGCCTGTCCCCGTCTTCGTCCCCGAGGTCGAGGACGCTGAGCCCCGTACCGACGACGGCGGCGCAGTTGCGGCCCACGCCGGCCAGCTCCAGGCTGTCCTTGATCTGACCGCATGATCGTTCCAACGTGGTGACGACCCCGTACCTGCGTCCCAGCAGGCAGGCCAGATGGGCCGCGGCCTCGGTGATGTCGACGACCGGCACGTCCACCAGCTCCCGCACGCCCTCACGCCCGTGCTCCCCGAAGCCGGCCATGACCACGGCGTCGTACCGCGGACCCTCGTACGTGCGCAGCAGGTCGATGACCGCCGCGGCCGATAGGTAGCTGTCGAGCCAGCCCTCCGCGGACTCGGGTCCCCAGGCCGGGGTCAGTCCGCTCACGGTGGTGCCCGGGCCTGCCGCGGCCCGGGCACCTCGTACGATCTCCTCGGTCATCTCCTGCGTGGTGTTGCAGTTGGTGACGACGATTCGCACGCTTCTCAGACCTCCACGGGCTTCTCGGACAGGACGCCGGCATCGGCGGCGCGCTCGGCGCGGCACAGCACCACGTACAGTCCGGCGGCCAGCGCCGTGCCGATGAACCAGGAGTACGGAGCGACATCGCTGAACGTCTTCACCAGCGCGAGCACCGCCGCGACCGCGGCCGCGGGCAGGAACGCCCACAGTGCCTTGGGGTTGACGCCCTTGCGGTAGTGGTAGCGGGAGCCGGGTCGGGCGTCGAACAGTTCGTCCACGTCGATGCGGCCGCGCTTGACCCAGTAGTAGTCGACCATGATCACACCGAACAGCGGGCCGAGGAAGGCGCCGAGTCCGCCGAGGAAGTAGTTGACGACCGTGGGGTTGGAGAAGAGGTTCCACGGGGTCACCAGCAGCGCCACCACCGTGCTGATCATGCCGCCGACCTTGAAGGTGATCTTCTGCGGCCAGACGTTGGCCAGGTCGTAGGCCGGTGAGACGAAGTTGGCGACGATGTTGACGCCCATCGTGGCGATGGCGAACGTCAGCGCGCCCAGCACCAGCACCCAGGTGTTGCCGATCTCGGCGACGAGATAGGCGGGGTCGGTGATCTCCTTGCCGAACACCTCGTACGCGCCCGCCGTGACGATGACCGACACGATCACGAAGGCCGTCGAGTTGACGGGCAGGCCCCAGAAGTTGCCGCGCCGGACCGTCTTGTAGCCGGGTGCGAAGCGGGAGAAGTCGCAGAAGTTGAGCATCAGTGTGCCGTAGGTGGCGAGGATCAGGCCGACCGCGCCGAACCACTGGCGCCACTGCTCGCCGACGGAGACCGGGTGCGGTGTGCTGGTGAGCGAGATGGTCCAGCCCGCCTTGGCCAGGATCCAGACCGCCAGCGCGATCATCACGACCCAGATGGCCGGGCCGCAGAAGTCCTGGAACTTCCGTATGGATTCCATGCCCTGGCTCATGATCGCCGCCTGGACCAGCCACAGCGCCACGAACGACACCCAGCCGAGCGCGTCGAGTCCGAGGAACGAGTTGTGCGTCCAGGACTCCAGGCCGGGCCAGGCCGCCAGCAGCATCACGTTGACGGCGACGGAGGCGAGGTAGGTCTGGATGCCGTACCACATGATGGCGATGATCGCCCTGATCAGAGCGGGGATGTTGGCACCCCAGACACCGAAGGCGATACGGCTGACGACCGGGAAGGGCACGCCGGTGCGCTGCCCGATGCGGCCCATCATGTTCATCCCGATGTAGATGATCACGAAGCCGACGAGCAGGGACGTGAAGATCTGCCAGACGTTCATGCCGAGGAAGAGCAGGCCGGCGGCGAACGTGTAGTTGCCGAGGTTGTGGACGTCGGACATCCACATGGCGAAGAGGTCGAAGACCTTCCAGTTGCGCTTGCCGGCGGGCGCGAGGTCTTCGTTGGTGAGCCGGGGGTCGGGGACGAACGCTGCTGTGCCGGTGGCTTCGGCACGGTCGGCGAGGGACACGGGGCCTCCATGAGGAGCCGGGGGACGGAGGAAGTGCGCTTTCCGGTGACAGGCTTCCGGTGGCTTGTTTCCGGCGGCTTGTTTCCGGTGACTTTGTTCCGGTCGCTTGCTTCCGGTCGCCTGGCGACGTGTTTGGTATACCAAACTGCCGACATAGTCCTCCCGTCAACCGTTCCGACCGATGTCGCTCCCGTTAACGCTCCGTAAAACACCCCCGGAGTCGGCGAAGATGGGCCCATGAGCTCCACGACGAAGATCGAACCCATCGGCGCGGTGCGCGAGCGTGTCCTGGCCACCCTGCGACAGGAGATCATCGCGGGCGGTCTCCGCCCCGGCGACCGCCTCGTCGAGCGTGAGCTGGCCGAACGCTTCGGGGTCTCCCGGGTGCCGGTCCGCGAGGCGATCCGGGCCCTGGTCGCCGAGGGGTTCGTCCACTTCGAGACCCCGCGCCGCACGGTCGTACGCCGTCTGACCCCGAACGACGTCAAGGAACTCTTCGAACTGCGCGAGGCCCTGGAGGTCTACGCGGCCGGACTCGCCGCGGCCCACGCCACTCCCGAGGACCTCGCCGAGGTCGAGGCGCTCCTCGGCCTCGCGGCCGACGCGACCGAGGCGGGCGACGCCGAGGCCATCACCGACATCAACAGCCGCCTCCACGACCGCATCGTGGCGATGGCGGGCAACAGCCTGCTGATCGAAGCCCTGGAACCGGTCGCCGGCCGCCTGCGCTGGATGACCCGACGGAACGAGGAGTGGCCCCAACTCCTCGTCGAGCACCGCGAGTTGTACGAGGCGATCGCCTCCGGCGACCCGGAGCGAGCGCGTGCGCACGCGCTCGCCCACGTGCGGACCAACTACCGCTCGACGGTACGGCAGCTGTTCGGAGACACGGAGACCGCCGAACTCCGTTAGGGCGTTTCGGCACTTGGCCAGTACATCCGAGCTCCGCTAGCGGGACGCGTACTTGTCCGTAGCCGCCACCAGCGCCTGGGCGATGTCCGGCGCACCCGCGTTGTGTCCCACATCGTCCACGACGACCAACTCGCTGCCCTGCCAGGCGTGATGGAGCCGCCACACGATGCCCAGGAGGTTGCCGAAGTCGAGGCTGCCCTGGACCAGGGTGCCGGGGACGTCCTTCAGGAGGGACGCGTCACGCAGGACCACACCCTCGTCGTTTCCCCCGCCCAGGAAGTGGTCGTTGCC
The DNA here is from genome assembly GCF_001279775.1 of Streptomyces sp. MMG1533. GTDB lineage: Bacteria > Actinomycetota > Actinomycetes > Streptomycetales > Streptomycetaceae > Streptomyces. Next base: position 53,802 of record NZ_LGDG01000226.1, read on the forward strand.
GAAGTAGTGCGTCACGGTCCGCGCGAAGGCCATACGGAACGCCGGGTCCTCGAAGCGCGGGACCGACCGCGGCGGCGCGGGAATCGTCGCCGTCTCCCAGTCCGTCCAGGCGCGCGCGGCCCGCTCCCGCACCTCGGGGTCGGGCGACTCGATCAGCCGGTTGTAGGCGGCGGCGAGGTTGCCCGACCGCTCGCCCTCCGGCAGTCCGTCCAGGAACCTCTCGAACGCCTCCGGGAAGACCTGCCCAAGTCCTCTGGTCAGCAGGCCGACTTCGGCATTCGACCCCGTCGCGACCCCCGTCAGCACCAGCTCCGACACGACCCCCGGATGCGTCTGCGCGTACCGCAGTCCCAGCACCGACCCCCACGACACACCCCACACCAGCCACCGTTCGATCCCCAGGTGCCGCCGCAGCAGTTCCAGGTCGGCCAGGAGGTGAGCGGTCGTGTTGACGCTCATGTCGGTGTCGTACGCACTCGCATGCGGCGTCGAGCGCCCGCAGCCGCGCTGGTCGAGCAGCACGATCCGGTACTCGGCCGGATCGAACAGCCGCCGGAAGTACGGCGTGCAGCCGGATCCCGGCCCCCCGTGCAGCACCAGTGCGGGCTTGCCGTGCGGGTTCCCGCAGGTCTCCCAGTACACGCGATTGCCGTCACCGACGTCGAGCAGACCATGGTCGTAGGGTTCGATCTCCGGGTATCGGGCCATCCGGGCACCGTAACGGCGATACGGCGCCCTCGTCGCCTCATTTCCGTGGCGGCACCTGCGGCAGCCCCGCCGCCTCCGCCGCGGTGCGCAGCACGTCCCGCAGCATCAGGGGCGTGAGCCGGCCGGTGAAGGTGTTGCGCTGGCTGACGTGGAAGCAGCCGAAGAGTTCCAGACCGTCGAGCGACACGTGGGTGCCGTGGGCGAAGGGCGGGCGCGGCCGGGGCACGCTCCAGCCCGCCTCCGTGAACGCGGGCAGCGCGGCCTGCCAGCCGAAGGCGCCGAGTACGACCACGGCCCGCAGTGTCGGCCGCAGCAGGTTCAGCTCCTGGACGAGCCAGGGTCGGCAGGTGTCCCGTTCCTCGGGGGTGGGCTTGTTGGCGGGCGGGGCGCAGTGCACGGGCGAGGTGACGCGCACGCCGTGCAGTTCCAGGCCGTCGTCGGCCGAGACCGAGGTGGGTTGCGAGGCGAGCCCCACGTCGTACAGCGCCTCGTACAGGACGTCTCCGGAGCGGTCGCCGGTGAACATCCGGCCGGTCCGGTTGCCGCCGTGCGCGGCCGGGGCGAGACCGACGATCAGCAGCCGTGCGTCCGGCGGGCCGAAGCCGGGCACCGGCCGGCCCCAGTACGTCCGGTCGGCGAAGGCGGCGCGCTTGGTGCGGGCCACCTCCTCGCGCCAGTCGACCAGCCGCGGACAGGCCCGACAGCCCGTGATCCGCTCATCGAGGCCGGCGAGACCGGCGAGACCGCTGGTGTCCATCCCTCCACGGTACGGAAGCGGTGCGCCCGGCACCCGCCCCGGGCGCTGCACCTCGGCGCCCGCCCGTCGGAAAAGCCACCCGGCCCGCCCGGCACAGGAGGCTAAGGTCGGAGCATGGCTGCTGAGCACACGGACGAGAACAGGACGGGCGGGACGGGCGGCGCGGACAGGGCCGACGGTGCCACCGGCTCCGGCCGTTCCGGCGCGGGCGTCACCGGCGCGGGCGTCACCGGCGCGGGCGTCACCGGCGGCAAAGGGGCGGCAGGCCGAACGGCCGGCCCGAAGGACGTGGACGCCAGGGACACCGGCACGGGCCCGGGCCCGGACACGGACCCCAAGGACACGGACCCCAAGATCGCAGCCGCCGTGGCCGCCGCCGAGGCGGCCGGTCCGCAGCCCGGCGAGAGCGTGCGCATCGACAGCTGGATCTGGTCGGTCCGCCTGGTCAAGACGCGTTCCATGGGTGCCACCGCCTGCCGGGGCGGGCATGTCCGGGTGAACGGCGAGCGCGTGAAGCCCGCGCACTCCGTGCGGGTCGGCGACGAGGTGCGGGTACGCCAGGAGGGCTGGGAGCGGGTCGTCATCGTCAAGCGCCTGATCCGCAAGCGCGTCGGTGCCCCCGTGGCCGCCCAGTGCTACGTCGACAACAGCCCCCCGCCCCCGCCCCGCGAGGCCGTCGCCCCCGCCGGCATCCGCGACCGCGGCACCGGCCGCCCGACCAAGCGCGACCGGCGCGAGCTGGAACGCCTGCGCGGGATGCTGGGCGGCCCTCCGGAGGGACACGGACACTGACCGCGGACAGACCGGTGACGGCAGTGGCGCCCGGGGCGAAGAGCCGACCCGGGCACCACCGCCGTCACCGGCGCGGCGCAGCGCACACCCTCACGCCCGTCGCCGCACCAGCCGCAGCAGCTGCTCGTTGTGGCTGCGCCGGGCCCAGGCGATCAGGGCGAGCGGCACGATCAGGATCAGCGGTGTCGCCGCGTTCTCCCCGTTGAAGTACGTGAGCGTGACGACGAACGCGCCCACCATCAGCGCGCTCAGCGCCATGGCCGCGACCGACTGCAGCACCGGGATCAACAGCGCGATGCCGCCGGCCAGTTCGAGGACGCCAATGGTGTACATCCCGGCGCTGCCCCACCCCATCGTGTCGAAGGCCTCGGCGGCCGAGGAGTGCGCGATCAGCTTGGGGACCGCGCTCGCGATCACGAAGAAGAGGGCGAGGAACACCTGCAGTCCACGCAGGGCGATCCGGGCGCGGCGACCACGGGCGGTCGCGGACTCGGCGACGACGGGTTGGGACGCTGCGGCAGAGGCGGAGGGGGCAGCGGTGACGGGGACGCTGGTCTCGGACATCGGGGTCTCCTGTGTGAAGCGGTCCGTGGTGATTTCACAGAGGTAGACCGGCCTCCGCCCCAAAACTCATCGCCACACGGCGACTTGCCTTCCTCCGCCCAAGTCGCCGCCTAGGTCGCCGGAACGGCCCGTACCCAGATCCCGTCCTGAGTCAGATAGCTGTCCACCTCCAGGCCGGCCTCCGCCAGTGCCTCCTCGAACTGCTCCTTCGTCAGCGGCCGGGCCAGGAACGTCTGGGTCCATGTCGCGTCCGGGAACTCGTACTCCGCATGCACCGAGTTCACGCCGTCCCCGATCGGTTCCGAGGATGCGATGCGCAGGGTGAAGCCGCTGGGGTCGACCCGCTCGCGCGGCACGTTGGTGTGGTAGTCCTCGCCCTCGCGCTGGATGAGCACGCAGCCGTCCTTCGCGACGTGCCGAGCGCAGGTGCGCAGCAATGCCTGCCGCTCCTCGACATCGCCGGTGTGCACGAGGAACGAGGCGAGCAGCACCACGTCGAATCTCTCGCCCAGGTCGAGGTCCTCGATCGTGCTGCGTATCGTGCGCGCTCCGCGGACGTGCTCCAGCATCTCCGCGGACTCGTCGACCGCCGTGACCGTGAACCCCCGCTCCAGCAGCGGGTGGGTCATGCGCCCCACGCCGCTGCCGAGTTCCAGGATGCGCGCGCCCGCCGGCACGGCAGCGCTGATGACGTCCGGCGCGTCCCCCACAGGCAGCCGCGAGTAGAGCTCGACCGCACAGCCGTCGGGGGTGATCGCCCCCGGTCCTGTTCCCTGATGTCCCGCTCGCATTTTCAGCTCCATGCCCGTCCAACGGCCCGCATCCGCACGCCCGTTCCCGCCCGACATGCGTTCACCCGTTCGAGTTACAGCGGGAACCAGCCATGGCCGACGTACCAGTGGCCTCCGGCCCGCAGATGGTCCCCCACCGCCCGTTCCACGGAGGTGCGCCGCGGGAGAGCCTCGACTTCCAGCTCCGGGTTCCCGAACACGAACTGGACCGGCTCGGTGTCGGCCGGTTCCGTGTCCTCACGGGCGACCCGGAAGCGTTCCTGGAAGCGGACGATGTTCGAGTCGGCCGCCAGATACCGCTTCAACTGCGGGTCCAGCAGCCAGGAGTGACAGAGCGCGGCCCGGTACTTCTCCTCGGGGAAGTGGCGCGCGAAGAACTCGCCGGCCAGCGCCAGCGAACGGTCGCAGGCGGCCGGCGACAGCGGACCGAGGAAGTCGGGAATGTGGAGGTTCAGACAGGGCGTACCGGGGGCCACGTCCAGCCCTGCCGCCGCGAGTGCCCGACCCGTCCGCTCCCCGTGCCGTGCCCGCTCGAATTGCAGCCGGCCCAGCTGATACAGCTCGCCCCGGAAGTGGTGGGTGAGCCATAGCGGGGCCTGCACCCCTGTTCTGCCGTGGCGCCTTCGGTACACAGCCATGTTCCGCCCCAGGTCGGCGAGGGTGCGCCTGGAGACGTCGGCCGGGACACCGCGCTCGCGGTGGTACGCCCGGGTGTGCGGCAGTGCCGCCAAGAACACGTACACGGGGAAACACCGCTGGAGAGCGCCCGACGCCCAGTCGAGTTCGAGCAGGTCGACCGCGCCGCCCACCTCCCCCATTCCCCGGACCAGCTCCTCGACCGATGCCTCCAGCAGTCTCAGCAGCTCCGGGTCGTCCGTGACCCGTCGGCCCATGCGTACGAGTTCGTTGATGTCGTCGTGCGGTACGGCGAGGTCCAGCAGTACCTCGGCCAGCTCATCGGCATCCGGAAGCACGCCCGCCCCCTCTGTTCGGACCCTTTGGTGAACGTCCGCCACGAAGGGTACGTTCCAAAGAGGAGTAGTGATCCCGATGCGTACGGGCAGTGAACCGACGACAGCGCGCAGTGCTCTGCGGGTGCGCTTCTGGCTGAGCGTGTGGGGACTGGTCTGGGCGGTCTTCGGCACCGTCGCCTTCGCGCTCGTCGGACGGCCCGGGTGGGCGATCGCCTGCGGGCTGCTGTGGCTGGTGATCACCGTCGACATGGCGATGATCCTCAGGCACATCCGACAGGGCCCGCACTACCAGCCGGGCCGCGACATCCCGCCCTACCGGCCCCCGGAAGACCACCGCCCTTAGGACCTGCCACAAACCGGACCTGCCGCAACCGGACCTGCCGCAACCGGCCGGCCTTCACGAGTCGAAGCGCGCCGCCTGCAGGTACTGCGGGTTCGGGTCCAGCGCGGCCGCCAGCCGGAAGTGGCGCCTGGCCTGTTCGGGCCTCGCCTGTCGCTCGTAGGTCCGGGCGAGCGCGAAGTGCGCGAACGCGTTGTCCGGCTCACGCTCCAGGACGATGGTGAACTCCAGCTCGGCGGGCCGCAGTTGCGCGGCCGCGAAAAAGGCGCGGGCGCGCAGCAGGCGGGCGGCGGTGTTCTCCGGGTGCGCGGCGATCACCGCGTCGAGCAGCTTCACCGCGCCCCGCGGGTCCCGTGCGGCGAGCAGATGCTCGGCGGCACGGAAGTCGATGACATGCGTCTCCGGGGTACGTCCGGTCGAACCGCTGGTCTCGGGCACGGCAAAGTCCTTCCCTCACTGGGAGGGTTCAACGCCCGGACAGGGGCCGCTATTCCTGAGGCGGCTGAGGCGAAGTCCCGCGCGCGTGGGCTCTGCGCACGAGATCGGCCCATACGTCGTTCACGCGCCGCTCCAGCTCCGGCAGCGGCACGTCGTTGTCGATCACGACGTCCGCGATCTCCAGGCGCTGCTCGCGGGTCGCCTGGGCGGCCATGCGCGCGCGTGCGTCCGCCTCGGTCATCCCGCGCAGCCTGATCAGGCGGTCGAGCTGGGTCTCGGGGCCGGCGTCGACGACGACCACGACGTCGTACAGCGGGGCGAGGCCGTTCTCCGCGAGGAGCGGGACGTCATGGACGACGACGGCGTCCTCGGCGGCGGCGGACTCGAGTTCGTGGGAGCGTGCGCCCACCAGGGGGTGCACGATCGAGTTCAGGACGGCGAGCTTCTCCGGGTCCGCGAAGACGATGGAGCCCAGCTTGGGCCGGTCCAGCGTTTCGTCGGCGGTGAGCACCTCCGCGCCGAAGGCCTCGACGACCGCGGCGAGCCCCGGCGTCCCGGGCGCGACCACCTCGCGCGCGATCCGGTCCGCGTCGATCAGCACCGCACCGCACGCGACGAGCAGCCGCGACACCTCACTCTTGCCGGCACCGATACCGCCGGTCAGGCCCACCTTCAGCATGAGCCGAAGCTTAGGGCCTGCCACCGACAGCGCACCCGGCGGGAGAGCCGGGGCGGCCTTCAGCCCTCGCCCTCCCGCTCCGCCAGGAACCGTTCGAACTCGAGGCCGATCTCGTCCGCCGAGGGGATGTCGACCGGCTCGGCGAGCATGTTGCCGCGGGTCTCGGCTCCCGCGGCGGCGTCGTACTGGTGCTCCAGGCCCTGGACGAGGGCCACGAGGTCCTCGTCACCCTCCTGGATCTGGCGGTCGATCTCGGTCTGCGTGCGGTGGGCGTCCGTGCGCAGCGCGTGCGCGATCCCGGGCAGGACCAGCCCGGTCGCCGCCGTGATGGCCTCGAGGACGGTCAGCGCCGCGTCCGGGTACGCCGAGCGGGCGATGTAGTGCGGCACGTGCGCGGCGACGCCCAGGACGTCGTGTCCGGCCTCCATGAGGCGGTACTCGACGAGGGCCTCGGCGCTGCCGGGCACCTGGGCCTCGTCGAAGGGGCTGCGGTGGCCCGGGACGAGGTCGTTGCGGTTGCCGTGCGGGGTGAGGCCCACGGGGCGGGTGTGCGGGACGCCCATGGGGATGCCGTGGAAGTTCACCGACAGGCGCACGCCGAGGCGCTCCACGATCTGCTGGACGGCCGCGGCGAAGCGCTCCCACTCCACGTCCGGCTCGGGGCCGGACAGCAGCAGGAAGGGCGCTCCGGTGGCGTCCTGGACGAGGCGCACCTCGATGGTGGGCTCCTCGTACTCGACCCAGCGGTCGCGCTTGAACGTCAGCAACGGGCGGCGGGCCCGGTAGTCGACCAGCCGGTCGTGGTCGAAGCGGGCGACGACCTGGTGGGGCAGCGAGTCGAGGATCCGATCGGCGATCTGGTCGCCGGTCTCACCCGCGTCGATGTATCCGTCGAAGTGGTAGAGCATGACAAGGCCGGCCGACTCCTGGGCGAGCGCCATGTCGACCACGGCGAGGCCCTTCGGCTCCCATGCGTACAAACCCTGCGGATCAAGCACTGTGACCGCTCCTCCTCGTGTTCGTACTGCACAACGCGGGGCAGAGCGTGGGCATTCCCGCCCACGCCCCTGATCAGGCACCTCTTACGGCCTTTTCATGCACCGCTGCGCTGTGTCACCGGATTCACGACGACAGCACGCGCGCGTGGAGGGCCGTCACCGCCTTCTGCGCGGAGGTGAACGCCCCGTGCTGCCAGGCGTCGGTGTAGCTCAGCCAGTCGCCCGCGAAGTAGACGCGCCCCGTCGGTTCGTTGAGCGGCTTGTAGCGGACGTCGTCGGGACCGCCGGGCGTGTCGTGCCAGGCGGCTTCGAGATGCGGTGTCTGTCGCCAGTGGTGGGAGAAGGAGGACGCGAGTTCGGTGCGGTACTTCTCGCCGTAGATCTTCACGCCCGCGGCGACCGCCCGCGCCTCGCGCCCCTTGGGGCTGAGCTTGGCGTACGTGTCCGCGTCGTCGCCGTAGTTGTAGTAGCCGATGAGGATGCCGCGCTCGCCGTGGAAGCCGTACGACGGGTGCCAGATGTGGGTGACGTCCTGGTCCGTCTCGGTGATGCCGCCGTAGATGCGGTGGTCCAGCTCCCACCAGCGGGACTTGTATTCGAGGCCGATCTTGGCCGCGGACGACGGAGTGATCGCCTCCAGCGCGGACTGCACTTTGGAGCCGAGGTTGTGCGGCACCTTCGCGAGGATGTTGGGCGGGAGGGCGGCGACGCAGTAGTCGGCGTCGACGACCTTCGTACGGCCGCCCTGGGTGTAGGTGACGGAGACACCGCTTCCGGTGTCGGTGATTTTCGAGACCGCCGCCCCTGTACGTACCCGGTGGGCGCCGACCGCACGCGTGAGCGCCGTGGGTATCCGGTCCATGCCGCCGACGGGCTGGAACATCAGCATGGCCTGGTCGAAACCGAACTCGAAGGAGAAGTAGCGTCCGACGCCGCTGGCGAAGACCTCGGAGGCGGTGGGAACGTCCCCGAGCAGCACCCCCGGGGTCCCTGCGGCGGCCGGCACGGTCGTGTAGCCGCGGCGTTCGCCGCCCTCGTAGGTCAGTTTGTCGCCGAGCTCCCCCCAGTCCTCCAGGAAGTCGACGAGGCGCTCCTTGTCCTCGGCCGTCAGGTATCCGTCCAGCGCGCCCTTGTCGGTGGCCTTGGCCAGCAACTCCGAGACATGGCCGTAGACATCGGCCTTGGCGGTGCGGTACCGCTCGGGCTTCGTCATCCCGGCCGACTCGTTGTAGAGGTACGCGTCCGCGTTGACGTTGGTGAACACCTCGATGGGGACGCCGAGTTCACGGCAGTAGTCGAGGGTGACCATCCATTGCGGGATGCGGGCGGGGCCCGCGTTCATGTAGTGGCCGTCGGTGAAGCGGGAGGTCTGCCTGTTGCCGTAGAGGTCCGTCGTGGTGTCGCCGCCGCGCACGGTGAAGTTGCGGCCGCCGGTGCGGTCCCTGGCCTCCAGGACCGTACAGTCGTAGCCCGCCTTGCCGAGTTCGTACGCGGTCGTCAGCCCGGCGATGCCGCCGCCGATGACGACCACCTTGGCGGCGCCGCGCCCGGTGAGGGTGAAGTCGCTCGCGTTCAGGGCGCGGAAGGGCTGCTCGCGCTGGGCGGCCTGTGCCGTGGGAGCGAGACCGAGGGCTCCCATGGTGGCGAACATGGCGCCGGCGCCACTGGTGAGACCGACGTTCCGCAGGAACGAACGCCGACTGGTGCCGGGCCCGTTGTGAGTCTGTGCCATGTGTTCGGCTCCCCTTTTCCGATCATGAATGACCGGGGAAGCCTCCCAATGGCCGGTTACGGCCCGGCAGTTACTCGTGTATCCCGCACGTTTCTGCAAGGGTGACGGCGCCGGACGCGGCTGAGGGCCCGTACCCCACGGGGGTACGGGCCCTCAGTTCAGGAGCTACTGCTCAGGTGATCAGCTCTGGCCGCCGGCCAGCTTCTCACGCAGGGCGGCAAGCGCCTCGTCCGAGGCCAGCGCGCCGGAGTTGTCCGGGCCCTCGGAGGAGTAAGAACCGCCGCCACCGCCACCGCCACTGCCACCGGACGCGGAGGGAGCAGCGGTCTCGCCACCCTCGGCCTCGGCAGCGGCGTCGGCCTCGCGGGACTTGATGACCTGCGCCTGGTGCTGCTCGAAGCGCTGCTGCGCCTCGGCGTACTGGTTCTCCCACACCTCACGCTGGGACTCGAAGCCCTCGAGCCAGTCGTTGGTCTCGGGGTCGAAGCCCTCGGGGTAGATGTAGTTGCCCTGGTCGTCGTACGACGCGGCCATGCCGTACAGCGTCGGGTCGAACTCGACCGAGGCCGGGTCGGCACCGAAGGACTCGTTGGCCTGCTTCAGCGAGAGGCTGATGCGACGACGCTCGAGGTCGATGTCGATGACCTTGACGAAGATCTCGTCGTTGACCTGGACGACCTGCTCCGGGATCTCCACGTGGCGCTCGGCCAGCTCGGAGATGTGGACCAGACCCTCGATGCCCTCGTCCACGCGGACGAACGCACCGAACGGAACCAGCTTCGTGACCTTGCCGGGCACGACCTGGCCGATCTGGTGGGTGCGGGCGAACTGCTGCCACGGGTCTTCCTGGGTCGCCTTCAGCGACAGGGAGACGCGCTCACGGTCCATGTCGACGTCGAGGACCTCGACGGTGACTTCCTGGCCGACCTCGACAACCTCGGAGGGGTGGTCGATGTGCTTCCAGGACAGCTCGGAGACGTGGACCAGACCGTCGACGCCACCCAGGTCCACGAAGGCACCGAAGTTGACGATCGAGGAGACCACACCGGAGCGGACCTGACCCTTCTGGAGGGTCGTGAGGAACGTCTGGCGAACCTCGGACTGGGTCTGCTCGAGCCAGGCACGGCGGGACAGGACCACGTTGTTGCGGTTCTTGTCCAGCTCGATGATCTTCGCCTCGAGCTCCTTGCCCACGTACGGCTGGAGGTCGCGGACGCGGCGCATCTCGACGAGCGAGGCCGGCAGGAAGCCACGGAGGCCGATGTCGAGGATGAGACCACCCTTGACGACCTCGATGACGGTACCGGTGACGATGCCGTCTTCTTCCTTGATCTTTTCGATCGTGCCCCAGGCACGCTCGTACTGAGCGCGCTTCTTGGACAGGATCAGACGGCCTTCCTTGTCCTCCTTCTGGAGAACGAGGGCCTCGATCTCATCGCCCACGGCGACGACCTCATTGGGGTCGACGTCGTGCTTGATGGAGAGCTCGCGGCTCGGGATAACGCCTTCGGTCTTGTAACCGATGTCGAGCAGGACCTCGTCCCGGTCGACCTTCACGATGACGCCGTCGACGATGTCGCCGTCGTTGAAGTACTTGATCGTCTCGTCGATCGCGGCGAGGAAAGCTTCCTCGTTACCGATGTCGTTGACCGCAACCTGCGGGGTGGTGGCGGTGGTCTCGGTGCTGCTCGTCATGTGGGAAAGGGCTCCGGTACGGACATTGAAGTCGTAGGTACTGCTTACGCCGGGAGCCCGTTTCGCTCTGAAGAAGCCGGACAGCCAAGGAAGCGCCCCACCAGATAACTGGTGATGGCGCCTCGAGAACCGAGGGGACATACAACAGATGCGAGCGCAGCCTGCTACGTCTGAGGTGCGCAGGCCCGCAGCGCAACTTGTAGCATACGGGGGCAGCCAGGCAGGGTCAATGCGCGAAGGCGCACACCCGGGGCGGATCGCCGCATACCCGGCACAAAACCTGTCTCACGAGGCCACGCGCGCCTGATGGCGCCCCGTTCGTGACCGCCATCGCGACAGGTTGGGCGGAAGTGGCCGAAGACTAGTACGAGGGAGCCGATCATCCAAGAGCCCGAAACGTCCGAGCCGGAAGCCACCCGGCGCACGGCCGGAGTCACCGAGAGTTCCCGGGCCAACCGGGGCTGGTGGGACCGCAACGCGGACGAGTACCAGATCGAGCACGGCACCTTCCTCGGCGACGACCGCTTCGTGTGGTGCCCCGAGGGCCTGGACGAGGTGGAGGCCGAGCTGCTCGGCCCGCCGGAGGAGCTGAAGGGCAAGGACGTCCTGGAGATCGGCGCCGGCGCGGCCCAGTGCGCGCGCTGGCTGACCGCGCAGGGCGCCCGCCCGGTCGCCCTGGACCTCTCCCACCGCCAGCTCCAGCACGCGCTGCGCATCGGCGGATCGTTCCCGCTGGTGTGCGCCGACGCGGGCGCGCTCCCCTTCGCGGACGGCTCCTTCGACCTGGCCTGCTCGGCGTACGGCGCGCTGCCCTTCGTCGCCGACCCGGTGCTCGTCCTGAAGGAGGTGCGCCGGGTGCTGCGCCCGGGCGGCCGCTTCGTGTTCTCGGTGACGCACCCCATCCGCTGGGCGTTCCCGGACGAGCCGGGCCCTGAGGGGCTGTCCGTCGCCGCCTCGTACTTCGACCGCACGCCCTACGTCGAGCAGGACGACGACGGCCGCGCGGTGTACGTCGAGCACCACCGGACGATCGGCGACCGGGTGCGTGACGTGGTGGCCGGGGGCTTTCGCCTGGTGGATCTGGTCGAGCCGGAATGGCCGGCCTGGAACACCGCCGAGTGGGGCGGCTGGTCCCCGCTGCGCGGGAATCTGATCCCGGGTACGGCGATCTTCGTGTGCGAGCGCGACTGACGCAAACGCGGGACCGGCACGACAGCGCACGCGCGCGTGGGGGCCGTTTTCGCGGGCGTACGACACTAGGGGCGTGATCCGTTACGACGCTCTGGACGACCTTCCCGTACGCGGTGCCCTGCCCGGTCTGAACGAGGCCCTGGACGACCACGGCACCGCCGTGCTCGTGGCGCCGCCCGGCACCGGCAAGACGACCCTGGTGCCGCTTGCCCTGGCCGGGCTGCTGGGCGAGGGGCCGGCGCGACGGGTGGTCGTGGCCGAGCCGCGGCGGATCGCCGCGCGGGCGGCGGCCCGGCGGATGGCGTGGCTGCTGGGCGAGAAGGTCGGCGAGAGCGTCGGCTTCACCGTGCGCGGGGAGCGGGTGGTCGGGCGCCGCGCGCGCGTGGAGGTCGTCACGACCGGTGTGCTGTTGCAGCGGTTGCAGCGGGACCAGGAGCTGGCCGGGGTCGACGTGGTGGTGCTCGACGAGTGCCATGAGCGGCATCTGGACGCCGACACGGTGGCGGCGTTCCTGTGGGACGTGCGCGAGACGCTGCGGCCGGAGTTGCGGCTGCTGGCCGCGTCCGCGACGACCGACGCCGAGGGGTGGGCCCGGCTGCTGGGCGGGGCGCCGGTCGTCGAGGCGGCGGGGGTCTCGTACCCGGTGGAGGTGGTGTGGACGCCGCCGGTGCGTCCCGTGCGTCCGCCGCACGGCATGCGCGTCGATCCCGCGCTGCTGACGCACGTGGCGTCGGTGGTGCGGCGGGCGCTTTCCGAGCGGGCGGGGGACGTGCTGTGTTTCCTGCCGGGCGTGGGCGAGATCGCGCGGGTCGCCGGTCAGCTGGGCGATCTCGGTGGTGTGGACGTGCTCCAGGTGCACGGGCGGGCGGCGGCGGCCGTCCAGGACGCGGTGCTGGCTCCCGCGGGGCGGCGGCGGGTGGTGCTGGCGACCGCCGTGGCCGAGTCGTCGCTGACGGTTCCCGGGGTGCGGGCGGTCGTCGACTCCGGGCTCTCGCGGGAGCCACGGGTGGACCACGCGCGCGGGCTGAGCGCGCTGACGACGGTGCGTGCCTCGCAGGCGGCGGGGCGGCAGCGGGCGGGGCGGGCCGGGCGTGAGGCTCCGGGTGCGGTGTACCGGTGCTGGGCGGAGGCCGAGGACGCTCGTCTGCCGCGTTTCCCGTCTCCCGAGATCAAAGTGGCCGACCTGACGGCGTTCGCCCTGCAGACGGCCTGCTGGGGCGATCCCGAGGCCTCCGGGCTTGCGCTGCTGGATCCGCCGCCGGGCGGGGCGATGGCGGCGGCGCGGTCGGTGTTGACGGCCGTGGGGGCGGTCGACTCCGCCGGGCGGGCCACGGAGCGGGGGCTGCGGCTGGCCCGGCTGGGGTTGCATCCCCGGTTGGGTCGGGCGCTGCTGGACTCGGCCGCGGTGGTGGGGGTGGAGCGGGCCGCCGAGGTGGTCGCGTTGTTGAGTGAGGAGGCGCCCCGGGAGTACGGGGACGACCTGGCGGCCGCGTTGCGGGCTGCGCGTCGTGGCGGTGACGCCTATGCCGGGCGGTGGCGTGCGGAGGTTCGGCGGCTGCGGGCCGTCGCCACGGAGATCTCCCAGCCGCCCACCCGTGCCGAGGGCGCGTCGGCAAGCGCCGGGGAGGACGGTCTCGCCGGGCTCGTCGCCGCTCTCGCGTTCCCCGAGCGGGTCGCCAAGGCCGACGGCGGTTCCTATCTCATGGTCTCCGGAACCCGTGCCGAGGTCGGCGAGGGCACCGGCCTTCGGGGTGCCCCCTGGATCGCCGTCGCGGTGGCCGATCGTCCCGTCGGCAAGGGGCACGCGCGCGTGCGGCTCGCCGCGGTCGTGGACGAGGGCGTCGCCCGGCTGGCGGCGCGGACGCTGGCACGGACGCGGGACGAGGTCCACTGGGCCGACGGGGATGTCGTCGCGCGGCGGGTCGAGCGACTGGGCGCCGTCGAACTGGCGGTGCGCCCGTTCAGGAACGCCGACGCCGCCCTCGTACGGGGAGCGCTCCTTGAGGGGCTGCGGCAAGAAGGGCTCGGGCTGCTGCGGTGGTCGCCCGAGGCCGTCGTACTGCGGCAGCGGCTGGAGTTTCTGCGACTCCACCTCGGGGAGCCGTGGCCCGATGTCTCGGACGACGCTCTGCACGCGCGCGTGGACGAGTGGCTGGAGCCCGAGCTCGGGCGGGCGCGGCGGCGGGCCGACCTCGGGCGGATCGATGCCGGGGCGGGGCTGACCCGGCTGCTGCCGTGGGCCTCGGGTGACGCCGGGCGGCTCGACGAGCTGGCGCCCGAGCGGATCGCCGTACCCAGCGGGTCCAGGATCAGGGTCGATTACGGCAATCCCGAACAGCCCGTCCTCGCCGTGAAGTTGCAGGAGATGTTCGGGTTGCAGGAGTCGCCCTCCGTGGCCGGGGTTCCCCTCCTCGTCCATCTCCTCTCCCCCGCCGGCCGGCCCGCCGCCGTCACCGCCGACCTCGCCTCCTTCTGGAAGGACGGCTACAAGGGCGTACGGGCGGAGCTGCGCGGCCGGTATCCGAAGCATCCGTGGCCCGAGGACCCGGCCGGCGCGGAGCCGACGCGGTACACCAACGCACGGCTCAGGCGGTGACCGGTTCCGGTTCTGTGGCGTCCGTCGGAGTCGGGTCGGCCGGGCGGCGGCTGCGGGCCTCCAGATACCACGACAGTGACAGGAGCAGGGCGCCCAGGAGCAGGAAGCCCCAGGGCAGGTACGAGGTCATCAGCAGGACCAGCGTGCGGTTGGACTTGACCAGGTCGACGGTGTGCTCGATGTAGTCCTCGCGCATTTTCACGTGGCCGGCGAACGCCGTCACCTTCTCGCGGCCGCCGAGCAGGGTGCCGCCGCGCAGTTCCTCCTTGTGGATCTCCTCGCCGTAGACCGGGGCGCCGGTCAGCGGCTCGACCCAGAACTTGCGGACCGTGGTGTACCAGCGGGTGGTGCCGGTCTCGGCGACCGACTCGGGCGTGATGCCCGCGACGGGCATGGCCTTGGGGAAGGGCACCTTGGTCCAGGGGATGGTCTGCTCGAAGTAGTAGACCTCGACGCCCCGGAAGTCCTGGGTGCCCTTGTAGTGGATGGGGGCCGTGATGCGCGCCTGGGCGTCGAAGTACTCGTAGTCCCGCTTCTCCGTCAGGAACGGCCACTTGAACTCCAGGCCCTCCCGTTTCACCGGGTCGCCGTCGACCATCTCGCCGGTGGCGTGGACGGGTTCCTGCGTGTGGGCGTCGAAGATGTAGCGCTCGGGGATCTTGGAGACCATCTTGCCGTCGGGGCCCTGGACGTAGGACAGGCCGTCCCAGACCACGACGTCCCTGCCCGCCGTCTTCTCGATCTTCTCGGAGGCCTCCACGTTGCCCTTGAGGGTCTGGACGATGGTGACCTTGGGGACCTGCTTCGCCTTCATCGTGCCGTAGTCGAGGAGGGTGGCGTCCTTGGCCTCCAGAACCATGTCCTGGTACTGGTCGGCCGGGACCTTGGCCAGGCGCGGGAAGGCGTACCAGCGCAGCAGCGGTGACAGTGCCGCGAAGAACACGGCGAGGGCGAGCAGGACGAGACTGGTCTTTCGGCGCATCTCGGGCTCCCTCGCGAGTCGTTACGGGTGTGCGGGCACCGTCGTCAACAGCGGTTTCGGGGACGTGTTGCCTGTCGGTGCACCCATGGCGGTGATGGTGAGGACCAGGGCGAGCGCGACGGCGAGACCGGTCGCGGCGGCGATCAGGGCGCGCATGCCTGCCTCCGGGCGCTGGAACTGATACATCGTCAGGTTCCGGCACGGTAGCAACGGCGGGGTGAGATGAGAACACGTTGCGCACACAACGACGGCGCCCCTGCGAAGAGGAGCGCCGCCGTGGTCGTACTAAGGACTACGCGCTGGGACTGGCCGAGGTGCTGTCCGACGGGGTCGGGCTCGGCGACGACGTCTCCGCCGCCGCGACGGTCAGCGGCACGTTGATCGCCGCGCCACCCGTCGTGGTGATGCGGAGCATGTACGTGCCGGCGGTGTCGTCGGCGTACAGCTTCGGCAGCTTCAGCAGGCCGTTCGCGTCCGTCTCCAGGCCCGTGAGGGTGCGTACGGTCTTTCCGTCCGCGTCCTTGAAGTAGGGGCCCTTGTCGTTCTCGGTCGGGTCGAGCGCCGACTTGATCAGGGTGGCGGTGGCCGCCACCTTGTCCGCGACCTTTCCGTCGTACGTCGCCTTCACCTCGACCTGCTCGGCGAACTCGCCGCCCGGCACGCAGGTCAGCGCGGTGTCGCTGGTGCGGGTGAGGGTGTCGGCGGCGCGCTGGGCGACGGTGGCCGTGTAGTCGAGGCCGGTGATCGAGCGGCCCACGACGGTCACCCGGACGGTGAAGGTGCCCGTCTTCTCGCCCGACTGCAGCGTGGGCGCGACGGCCACTCCGGTGCTGTTGGTGACGACCGTGGCGACGCTCTCACCGCCGGTGAAGGTGGTGTCGGTGTCGCCGACGATCGTGAACCGTATGCGGACCTTGGCGACGGCCGCGCCGGCCTTGGTCTCGGCCCGGGTGCTCACCTTCTCCGTGAACGCGTCGCCGGCCTGCGCGGTGAGCTTGGCGGTGCCGGCGTCCTCCAGGTGGTCCACCGTGTCGGTGGGGGTGGCGGGCGTCGACGGCGACGTGCTCGGCGGGGTCGTGACGGGCGGCGTCGTGACGGGCGGCTTCGGGCTCGGGGAGGAGGTCCCGGGCTTCTGCGGCTTGGTGCCGGCCGTGCCCGGGGTCGACGGCGACGGCGTGGGGCTGGCCGTGTCGTTGTCGTCGCTGCGGTTGCCGGGCAGGGTGCCGGTGCCGTCCGGGATCTCGTGGGTGCCCTTGCGGTAGTACTCCAGCCACGTCAGGACCGTGTTCAGGTAGTCCTGCGAGTTGTTGTAGCTGAGGATCGCGCTGTTGAGGTCGGCCTGGGCGGACAGGTCCCAGCCGAAGCGGCACAGGTAGTGACCGGCCGCGAGCGCGGCGTCGTAGACGTTGTTGGGGTCCTTCTTGCCGTCGCCGTTGCCGTCGCGGCCCGCCCACTCCCAGGTCGAGGGGATGAACTGCATGGGGCCGACGGCCTGGTCGTACGTGCTGTTGCCGTCGTACGCGCCGTTGTCGGTGTCCTTGATGAGCGCGAAGCCGTTGCCGTCGAGCTGCGGGCCGAGGATCGGGGAGGTCGTGGTGCCGTCCGCGCCGACGCGGCCGCCGCGGGCCTGGCCCGACTCGACCTTGCCGATGGCGGCGAGGAGTTCCCACGGCAGGTTGCAGCCGGGCTTGGCCGACTGCAGTGCGGACGCGGCCTTCTTGTAGGCGTCCAGGACCGTCGCGGGGATGCCCGACTCGGTCGGGCCCTGGGAGGCGGGCGTGCCGATGGTCGGCGAGGGGATCGGGCTGTTCAGCGGCGGCAGGTCCGTGTAGTACGGCGAGTTGCCGGTCGCGCCGCCTTCGTCGACGCTCCCGCCGGGCGCGGTCTCGGCGCCGGTGGTGGCCGGTCTGCCGCCCTGGTCGTCGGCCGTCGCCCCCGGCCCCTGCGAGGCGGACAGAGCCGCGACCGCGAGCGCGGCCACGGCGGTGGTTGCCGCACCCTTGCGCAGCCTCCTACCGAATTGCGCCGCCATAAACCGAACCCCTCCCGTGGACGCCCGAGCGCCCGTCTCTGTCTGTCGTCGACGTCTGTGCTCGGCTGCGCTCGACCTGCGTCTGTGCTCGACCTGTTGTGACGATCGACCCGCCATGAGGGTTGCCCCCTGCGACGAGGTTCATGTCCTGTTCGCCTGTTCGACCACGCTCCCCGGCACGGTGACCCAGGCGACCCTACGACAACTTCCTTTCCTCGGGCACCCGTTCGTGCCCGATTTTCACCGGTTGGCCATGTGGGATCGTGGCGTGGTCGGTCGCTGACATTCAAGGAGCCTCGTTGCCGTTCACCCTCAGCCATGCGGCAGCCGTACTGCCCGCCGTGCGCACCGACGGAACCGGCCGGGGCCGACTGGTGCCGGCCGCGCTCGTGGCGGGTTCCTTCTCGCCCGACATGACCTACTACACGGCGAGTGTCCTGTCCGGTGCGATGGAGTTCGGCGAGTTCACGCACTCTTTCCCGGGCGTCTTCACGCTCGACGTGCTGGTCGCCTGGGCGCTGGTCGGGCTGTGGCTGCTGGTGCGCGAGCCGCTGGTGGCGCTGCTGCCGCCGACCCGGCAGGGGCGGGTGGCGGCGCTCTCGCGCTGCGGGGCGCCACGCGCGCGCGTACGGCCCTCCTCGGTGGCGTGGTGGTACGTGTCCGCCGCGCTCGGTGCGCTGACCCACGTCGTGTGGGACGCGTTCACACATCTCGACCGGTGGGGTATGCGGATGTTTCCCGTCCTGGGCGACAAGGTGGCGGGCTCCCCTTTGTACTGGTATCTGCAGTACGGCGGTTCGGCGGTGGCCGCTGTCGTGATCGCCGTGTTCGTCGCCTACGCGCTCCGTCGAACGCCCGCGACCGAGCCGGTGGGGGTTCCGGCACTGTCGGTACGCGACCGGTGGTGGGCCGGCGTCGTGATCGGCGGCTGCGCGATGGCCGGGGCGGTGCAGCGGGCGACGCGGTGGTGGGACTACTGGGGGTCCACCGCGAAGCCCTGGGAGCTGATTCCGACTCTGTGCTTCGGGGCAGGCGCGGGCCTGGTCCTCGGGGTCGTGCTGTACGCCACGGGGGTCAGGGTGTGGCGTCCGGCCCCCGTCCCCGGCGGTTCGGGCGTGGGCGAGGCTGAGCGTCGATCGGCCACTCACTGACGACGGTGAACACCGGGAACGCCGACATCGGGCGGGACCGGGGCAGCAACGTGAGGGCCAGGGCCAGGGAGCTGCGGCCGAGATCCGCCCACAGACGCCAGACGGAAGCCTCGCGCTTTCGCTGTACGGCGCCCCGGTCGCGGCGGTCGAGTCGACGCCGGGTGCCTGCGGCGGCGTGGTGCAGGGCTGTCGCAAGGCCGGCGGGGATGCGGGAGGTGCCGGCGGCGGTGGCGCGGCGCACGGTGGTCACCAGGCCGGTGGGGACCATGGCGGCCGCCCGGCGCAAGGCCGCTGCCGGGTCGGTGGGGATGCGGGCGGTGCTTGCGGCGGCCGCGAAGGCCGGGACCGGCGGCGGGGGCGGTGCAGGCGGGGCCGCGTCGGCGTCCGCCTTTGCCTGCGCCCGCGCGTGGGCCCGGCGGTGGAGCATGCGTATACCCATGCCCGCATCCTTACGGGCGGGAGCGTCGGGGGGCGTCTTCGCGGGGGCCACGCGAGTGACGGGGCCCGAGGGGCGCTGGGCGCCCGTCCCGCCGGCGCGGACCCCGCGAAGAATCTCCGACTCAGGTCACTAGTGCGCTGCCGATTCCCAGTCCCGGCCGACGCCCACCGAGACGTCCAGGGGGGCCCGGAGGTGGACGGCGTTGGCCATTTCGTGGCGGAGGAGTTCTTCTGTGGCCGCCCGCTCGCCGGGGGCGATCTCCAGGACGATTTCGTCGTGGACCTGGAGGAGCATGCGGGACTTGAGGTCCGCCTTCTCCAGCGCCCGGCCCACATGGAGCATGGCGATCTTGACGATGTCCGCGGCGGTGCCCTGGATGGGCGCGTTGAGGGCCATGCGCTCGGCCGCCTCGCGGCGCTGGCGGTTGTCGCTGTTGAGGTCGGGGAGGTAGCGGCGACGTCCGAAGAGAGTCGCCGTGTAGCCCGTCGCCCTCGCCTCGTCCACGGCGCGGCGCAGATAGTCCCGTACGCCGCCGAAGCGCTCGAAGTACGCGTCCATCAGCGCGCGGGCCTCGGCCGCCTCGATGTTCAGCTGCTGGGAGAGGCCGAAGGCCGACAGGCCGTACGCCAGGCCGTACGACATCGCCTTGATCTTGCGACGCATCTCCGCGTCCACCGCGGCGGGCTCGACGGCGAACACCTGCGCGGCGGCCGTCGTGTGCAGGTCCTCGCCGGAGGTGAACGCCTCGATCAGGCCCTCGTCCTCGGACAGGTGGGCCATCACACGCAGTTCGATCTGGCTGTAGTCGGCCGTCATGAGCGATTCGAAACCCTCGCCGACGACGAAGCCGCGGCGGATCGCCCGCCCCTCGTCCGTGCGGACGGGGATGTTCTGCAGGTTCGGGTCCGTCGAGGAGAGCCGGCCGGTCGCCGCCACCGTCTGGTTGAAGGTGGTGTGGATACGGCCGTCCGTCGCGACGGTCTTGATGAGGCCCTCGACGGTGACGCGCAGCTTGGCCTGCTCGCGGTGCCGGAGCATGATCACCGGCAGTTCGTTGTCCGTCTGGGTCGCCAGCCATGCGAGGGCGTCGGCGTCGGTGGTGTAGCCCGTCTTGGTCTTCTTCGTCTTCGGCAGGGCGAGCTCGCCGAAGAGGACCTCCTGGAGCTGCTTGGGCGAGCCCAGGTTGAACTCGTGCCCGGCCGCCGCGTGCGCCTCCTTCACGGCCTGCTGGACGGCGCCCGCGAACATCTGCTCCATGGCCTCCAGGTGGGCCCGGTCGGCCGCGATGCCGTGCCGCTCCATCCGGGCCAGCAGGGCCGAGGTCGGCAGCTCCACGTCACGCAGCAGGTCCGCGGCGCCGACCTCCTGGAGCCGGCCGTCGAAAGCCTCACCCAGGTCGAGGACCGCGCGGGCCTGGATCATCAGGGCCTCGGCCTCGGCGCCGTCGTCCGTGCCGAAGGCCAGCTGCCCGTCGGCGGCCGCGGCGGGCGCCAGCTCCCGGTGCAGGTACTCCAGGGACAGCGCGTCCAGGTCGAAGGAACGGCGGCCCGGCTTGACCAGGTAGGCGGCGAGGGCGGTGTCCATGCGCACGCCTTCGACCGTCCAGCCGTGCTCGGCGAAGACCCGCATGACGCCCTTGGCGTTGTGGAGGATCTTCGGCCGGTCCGCGTCGGCGAGCCAGGCCGCGAACGCCGTCTCGTCGGCCTCGTCCAGCTGGGACGGGTCGAACCAGGCGGCCGCTCCGCCGGCCGCGGCGAGCGCGACCTCGGCGACCGAACCGGTGCCGAGCGCCCAGGTGCCGACCGTGGCCATGCCGAGGACCTCGGTGGCGTGCTCGGTGAGCCACGGGGCCAGCTCACCGGTGCCCAGCACGGTCCCGTCCAGCTCCACGCCGCCCTCGACGACCGGCGTCGTCTCGGCCTCCTCGGCACCCGGGTCGACGGCGAGCAGCCGCTCCCGCAGCGACGGGTTGCGGATCTCCAGGGTGTCGAGAACCATCGCGAGCGCCTTGCGGTCGTACGGCGCGCGCTCCAGGTCGACGACCGTCTTCGGCAGCTCGACGGTGCGCACCATCTCCGTCAGCCGACGGTTGAGCTTCACGGCCTCCAGGTGGTCGCGGAGGTTCTGCCCGGCCTTGCCCTTGACCTCGTCGACCCGCTCGACCAGGTCCGCGAACGACCCGAACTGGTTGATCCACTTCGCGGCCGTCTTCTCGCCGACGCCCGGGATGCCGGGCAGGTTGTCGGACGGGTCGCCGCGCAGAGCCGCGAAGTCGGGGTACTGCGCGGGCGTCAAACCGTACTTCTCGACGACCTTCTCCGGCGTGAACCGGGTGAGCTCGGAAACGCCCTTCGTGGGGTACAGCACCGTGGTGTGCTCGCTGACCAGCTGGAAGGAGTCCCGGTCACCGGTGACGATCAGCACCTCGAAGCCCTCGGC
Organism: Streptomyces sp. MMG1533; assembly: GCF_001279775.1. Classification (GTDB taxonomy): domain Bacteria; phylum Actinomycetota; class Actinomycetes; order Streptomycetales; family Streptomycetaceae; genus Streptomyces. Next base: position 75,100 of record NZ_LGDG01000226.1, read on the forward strand.
CTCGGCCTGCGTGGCGAGCGTGGCGATGACGTCGTCCGCCTCGAAGCCGTCCACCGCGAAGCGCTGCGCGTGCATCGCGTCGAGCAGCTCGCCGATCAGCTCGACCTGGCCCTTGAACTCGTCCGGCGTCTTGGAGCGGTTCGCCTTGTACTCCGTGAACTCCTCGGAGCGCCAGGTCTTGCGGGACACGTCGAAGGCCACCGCGAAGTGCGTGGGCGCCTCGTCGCGCAGGGTGTTGGCCAGCATCGACGCGAAGCCGTAGATCGCGTTCGTCGGCTGGCCCGTCGCCGTCGTGAAGTTCTCCGCGGGCAGCGCGAAGAACGCGCGGTAGGCCAGCGAGTGCCCGTCCATGAGCATCAGGCGGGGCCGGTCGCCGCCGGAGGTGTTTGCGGTCGTCTTCGATGCTGTTTCTGCCACGACCCCGATCCTGCCACGAGCCACTGACAGTCAGACCCGCCAGCCGCCCACGGCCACCCTCGACGGGCCACCCGCCGCAAGCATTGCTCACGGCCTCCGCACGCCCGGACGCGATCGTTGTCACCGGTGCGTGCGAGGATCGGAGAAGTAGCTCACACGTGTCGGTGAAGGAGAGCGCGCGATGGCCAGCAAGCCGCCCAAGGCAGATCCGGTTCAGGACGCGCCGCAGGTCGCCGAGCCGAAGCACGCCGCTGCGGGGATCCCGGCCATCGGGCACACCCTGCGCATGGCGCAGCAGCAGATGGGCGTGAAGCGCACCGCCCTGACCCTCCTGCGCGTCAACCAGAAGGACGGCTTCGACTGCCCCGGCTGCGCCTGGCCGGAACCGGAGCACCGGCACGCGGCGGAGTTCTGCGAGAACGGCGCGAAGGCGGTCGCCGAGGAGGCCACCCTGCGCCGGGTCACCCCGGAGTTCTTCGCCACGCACCCCGTCGCCGACCTCGCGACCAGGAGCGGTTACTGGCTGGGCCAGCAGGGCCGGCTCACCCACCCCATGTATCTCCCCGAAGGGGGAGAGCACTACGAGCCGGTGACCTGGGAGCGCGCCTTCGACATCGTCGCCGAGGAGATCACCGCCCTCGCCTCCCCCGACGAGGCCCTCTTCTACACCTCCGGGCGCACCAGCAACGAGGCAGCTTTCCTCTACCAGCTCTTCGCGCGCGAACTCGGCACCAACAACCTGCCGGACTGCTCCAACATGTGCCACGAGTCCTCCGGTTCGGCCCTGTCGGAGACGATCGGCGTCGGCAAGGGCAGCGTCCTGCTCGAAGACCTCTACAAGGCCGACCTGATCGTCGTCGCCGGCCAGAACCCCGGCACCAACCACCCGCGCATGCTCTCCGCCCTGGAGAAGGCCAAGGCCAACGGCGCGAAGATCATCAGCGTCAACCCGCTGCCCGAGGCCGGCCTGGAGCGCTTCAAGAACCCGCAGACCCCCCAGGGCATGCTCAAGGGCGCCGCGCTCACCGACCTTTTCCTGCAGATCCGCATCGGCGGCGACCAGGCCCTCTTCCGCCTCCTCAACAAGCTCATCCTCGAGACGGAGGGCGCCGTCGACGAGGAGTTCGTCCGCGAACACACCCACGGGTACGAGGAGTTCGCGGCCGAGGCCCGGGCCGCCGACTGGGACCAGACGCTCACCGCGACCGGCCTGCCCCAGAAGGAGATCGAGGAAGCCCTCGGCATGGTCCTCGCCTCGAAGCGCACCATCGTGTGCTGGGCCATGGGCCTCACCCAGCACAAGCACTCCGTGCCGACCATCCGCGAGGTCGTCAACTTCCTCCTCCTGCGCGGCAACATCGGCCGCCCCGGCGCGGGCGTGTGCCCGGTGCGCGGCCACTCGAACGTGCAGGGCGACCGCACCATGGGCATCTTCGAACGCCCCGCACCCGCCTTCCTGGACGCCCTGGAGAAGGAGTTCGGCTTCGCCCCGCCCCGCGAGCACGGCTACGACGTCGTACGCGCCATCCGCGCCCTGCGCGACGGCGAGGCGAAGGTCTTCTTCGCCATGGGCGGCAACTTCGTCTCCGCCTCCCCCGACACCGACGTCACGGAGGCGGCCATGCGGCGCGCCCGACTGACCGTGCACGTGTCGACGAAACTCAACCGCTCGCACGCCGTCACGGGCGCGCGTGCCCTCATCCTGCCGACCCTCGGCCGCACCGAGCGCGACCTCCAGGTCGGCCCGAACGGGAAAAGCACAGAGCAGTTCGTCACCGTCGAGGACTCCATGGGCATGGTGCACGCCTCCCGCGGCCGCCTGGAGCCCGCGAGCACGCACCTGCTGTCCGAACCGGCCATCGTGTGCCGCCTCGCCCGCCGCGTCCTCGGCGAGGACAGCAAGGTGCCGTGGGAGGAGTTCGAGAAGGACTACGCCACCATCCGCGACCGCATCGCCCGCGTGATCCCCGGCTTCGACGACTTCAACGCGCGCGTCGCGCACCCCGGCGGCTTCGCCCTCCCGCACGCCCCGCGCGACGAACGGCGCTTCCCGACGGCCACCGGCAAGGCCAACTTCACCGCCGCGCCGGTCGAGTACCCCGAGCTGCCCGAGGGCCGTCTCCTCCTGCAGACCCTGCGCTCGCACGACCAGTACAACACCACGATCTACGGCCTCGACGACCGCTACCGGGGCATCAAGAACGGCCGCCGGGTCGTACTGGTGAACCCCGAGGACACGCAGGCACTGGGCGTCACCGACGGGTCGTACGTCGACCTCGTCAGCGAGTGGAAGGACGGCGTCGAACGGCGGGCGCCCGGGTTCCGCGTCGTGCACTACCCCACGGCACGGGGATGCGCGGCCGCGTACTACCCCGAGACCAACGTCCTTGTCCCGCTGGACGCCACCGCCGACACCAGCAACACCCCGGCCAGCAAGTCCGTCGTCGTGCGTCTGGAACAATCGGCGACCGACTGAGCGTTTGCTCAGCAACAGGTACCGACGAACGGAGCCGGGCGCCATGGGCGAGCAGCAGCACGTGAAGTTCCCGCAGGAGGTCATCGACGAGTACGCCGCGCTCGGTGTGGACCTGCTCGCGCTGTTCTCCGCGGGGCACCTCGGGACGCGGATGGGCGTACAGATCGTGGAGGCGTCGGCGGAACGGGTCGTCGGCACGATGCCGGTCGAGGGAAACACCCAGCCGTACGGGCTGCTGCACGGAGGCGCGTCCGCCGTGCTCGCCGAGACGCTCGGATCCGTGGGATCGATGCTGCACGGCGGCAGCTCGAAGATCGCGGTCGGCGTCGACCTCAACTGCACGCACCATCGCGGGGCGCGGTCGGGGCTGGTGACCGGCGTTGCGACACCTGTCCATCGGGGGCGGTCCACGGCCACGTACGAGATCGTGATCAGCGACGAGGCGGGGCGACGGGTGTGCACCGCCCGGCTGACGTGTCTGCTGCGGGACGTTTCACCGGCCGACGAGGCCAACATGCGCTCCGCCGAGTGATCGTGCGGCTCGGCTGACACTGCGGGAGAGGGTCCGGACCCGGCGTTTCCAGTCACCCGGCACCCGTGCCGGCACCCCTGGGGGCTCCGCCCCCAGACCCCCGGACCTATGCCCACCCACCACCCGACTCGGTCGGTCGAGAGGTGGCCCTCGCCCGCCCGCCGCCGGCATCACACGATGCCCGCTCCCGCACCCGCGTACGGCGGCAAGGGGACGTGTCGGGGGGTGTCCGCCCGCAGCGGTTGGCGCGTCAACACGTTCGCCCCCGTAAGAAACCCATTCCGC